>NSIL01000022.1 GCA_002737365.1 Acidobacterium sp.
ATGTGGCTCGACTTGCACCCAAACATGAGGCTCGTGGAGATGTGCGTTGCAGATGTCGATGACGAGCCTCAAACCCCTCTCGGAAAAGGCGGTCCGGTCGCCCTGGCGAAGCCCATCGACCGAGTTACATGCACGTCAGCCCCTCGGCGTCGGGCCAAGCCATCCACGCGCTGGACCAGCGCGTGGCGGGGGCGCGGGGAGGGATTGGGGAAACAGCGTAGGAGGAAAGCGGTAAGTGCCTTTTGCGCAGGCACTTAAATGGTGGAGGCGGCGGGAGTTGAACCCGCGTCCGAGAACACGTCGTCGCAGACCACTACGTGCGTGTCTCCGTTCTCGTGTCGCAGCCGGTTAGAAACGGAGCCAAGTGCCCCGGCCGCCATCCCCGATGTGTCTCACTGCCACGCCTCAAGGCAGAACGTGGCGGCCAGCCTACTAAATGACGATCAATCCCGAGCCGTAGGCGCTCTCAAGTTGATCGCTCACCGGTATTAAGCGGCGAGAGCGTAGTCTGCGTTCGCAGTTACGTTGTTTTTCCACGGGATTTACGAGGTGCATGGGCCTCGGCACGCGTTCCGCGATCCCGCACCCCCGTCGAAGCCAGATCGCCCCCAAACAGGTGTACCCAGCCATAGCGGATGAAACCCGCGACGGCTGGAATCGCTAACTACTCCTCTAGTGTAGGCCCTTCCGCGCGTGATTGATAGCCCGGCCTGGCCAGTCCCTGAGCTTGACCTCTACACACAAAACACATGGTGTTACACATCTCCATTCGGACCAATATCGACATCAATGAAGACTTGATGCAGCAGGCCATGGCCAGCAGCGAGGCGACCACCAAGCGCGGCGTCGTCGAAGAAGCGTTGCGGTTGTTGGTCCAGACCCGCAGCCAGGGCCGGTTGCGCCGCTTGCGCGGCAAGGTCGCCTGGGACGGCGACCTGAGTGCCTCGCGGATCCAGCGCACCGGCAAGTAGTCGCCAATGGTCATCGTCGACACGTCGGTCTGGGTCGACTACTTCAACGGCCTCGAGAACCCCGAGACCAATTGGCTCGAAGCGCGGCTCGATCAGGACCGGCTGGGCCTCACGACGATCATTCTGACCGAGATTCTCAAGGGGATTGGCGATGAGAAGACGGCCTCGCTGGTCGTCGCCGAGCTTCGCCAGTTCGCCATCTTTGAGGGGATGGGCCAGTCGCTGGCGATCCAGGCCGCAGCGAACTATCGCGCCCTGCGCAAGCGCGGAAAGACCCCGCGAAAGACCATCGATGTTCTGATTGCCACGTTTTGCATCGAAGAGCAGCACTTGCTTCTGCATCGTGACCGCGACTTCGATCCGTTCGAGGAACTGCTCGGCCTCAACGTCATTCACCCCTGAGAGCGCTCCTCTTGGAGAGGGATCGTCAGGTACTGCCACAAGACCAGGCCCAGCAGAATCAGCGTGCCCGGCAGCACGGCCAGGCTCAGGAAATAGAGGCGCCAGAGATCGATCCCAAGCAGGCGGCTCGCGAAGCTGGGAGGCACGAGGAAGCTGGCCAGCAGCCAATAGGCCAGCGCCCACAAGCTCAACTGCCGCCACGGCCACACCGGCCCCCTGGTCAAGAACACCAACAACGCGTTGAGAGGCAGGATCAACGCCGCCAGATAGTAGTAGTGCGCGTAGAAAAACGTCGATACCACCAGCACGATCACACTCAGTTCCCAGACCCTGCGCCATCGCTCGGACCGGACCGGCAGCGGCCCCGCGCGTTCGAGCCTGACGAACCCGTAGATCGACAGCCCGGCCGTGAGCAGCGCCAACACGATGAAGGCGACCGGCGGCGAGAACGGCACGACCCGCGACAAACCACACAGCGCGATGCGCACGCTCACGCCCTGGCCGGTCTCGGTATACCGCAGCAGCGGTACCAGGCCGTCGCAGAACGCGTTCGTCGAGGCAAGGCTGGTTAGCTGCCCGGTGGCCATGCCGGGGATGTGGTTGTTGACGAACCCTTCGAGCCCGAACAGCCAGTGGGCGAGGGCCAGCATCGCGCCGCCGACGGCGACGAAGCCGGCCAGGCTGGCCCACCAACGGCGGGCGATCAAGTACGGCACGGCCACCAGCGGCAGGTACTTGTAGAGCGTCACGTACGCCAGCAGTCCGCCGAGCAGCGCCAGCCGCTGCCGGACCGCCGCCAGCAACGCCAGCGTGAACGCCAGCACGATCAGCACTTCAAACTCGCGAGCCATCCAGGCCTGCAGGAGCGGAAAGAACAACAGCGTGCTGATCACTACCGGCGCCCACGCCACCGGCTCGCCATGCACGTCGCGAAGCAGCCGGTGCATCAGGACCGCGATCAACACGATCGCGAGGGCATAGACCACCAGCAGGACGCGCGCGATCGCCTGATACGTGTCGAGGTAGACCAGCGGATAGAGCGTGAGGTACTGCGTCGGTCCCCGCAGGTAGGCGGCGCTGCGGCCCTGGATGTGTTCGAGGTCAGGACTGTTCCAGAGCGCCGGATTCACCGTCTCGGCGTACGCCCCAGGCAGCGAGGCGTAGAAGTCGCCGCGGTAAAAACGCGTGCCGGCTTCAAACGCCACTGCGAAGCGTGCGACCGCCAGCACGAGCAACGCACCGACCAGATACTTCTTGAGGCGGGAGCGGGTCATGCCGTCGAAATGGCCGTCGGGGACGAGCGCCAATGCCAGAACACCCACGCCGCCATAACCAGCGCCGGTCCGAACAGGAAGGACGCCGCCGGCAGCCATTCCGTGCCGGTGCCGATCCTGGCGGTGAGTGCGCCGTTGGTCATGACGGCGCCCAGGGCGACCGCCGGCGGTACCCGCGACAGTGCGAGGGTGGCCAACGGGACCACGACGAAGAAAGTGTTGGCGAGCGCGCGCTCCGGGTTCTGGACGTAGTTCAACGCCAGGAACGGCAACACCGCGCCGAGCGCCAGTTGGCGCAGGTCGCGCGGCGCCGTGCGGTAGCCGGCGATGGCAAAGAGCCACGCGAAGCCGAACGGGGCAAAGAGCCGAAACGCCTTCCGGACGACACCCGGGTTGCCGCGCCACCACAGCGCCAGCCAAGATCCTTCAGAGAAGCGCGCGGCCGCGTTCCGGGTGATGCCCCACCCGAAGTACGTGTCCATCACCCAGTGGAACGCCAGCAGTGCCGTTGCCGCGATGCCGGCCTGCACCACCCACCAGCGCCAACCCGGACGACGGCGGTCGAGCAATGCCGCCAAGCCGGCCGCCCCGCTCACAAGCACGACCGTTTCCTTTGCAAACAGGCCGACCAGTCCAGCGGCCAATGCGGCGCCCGGCCGATTGGCGAACCAGAGCCAGGCCAGACCGGCCGCGAACACAAACACCATGGGATCGGCGGAGTAGGGATCGAGTGCGGTGAATGCGAATCCGAACGACGATTGCACCATGGCGGTGGCGAGGAAAGGCGCCGGCCAGCCAGTCACCAGGCCGGCCGTCGTCACGGCCACAAGCGAGCCGGCGGCCGTATTAGCGGCCCACTGGTATCCGCGCCAGCGGACTTCCGAATCCACGGGAATCTGTTCGAGCAGCACGGGAACCAGAACCCGATAGCAATACACCGTCCACCCACACCCGGGTTCGAGCGGGTGGTGGCCAACCCACTCGTATTCCTGGCGATCAGTGAGCTTCGGTGAGGCGGCCGTCAACTGCACCACAGCCGCCAGCAGCGCGTTCAGCAGGATGATGGCGCCGACGCGCGCGGCTACGGTCATGACGACAACCGCCCCAGGAAGATCGTATGGCGCGGCCCGCCCTTCTTGAGGCGGGCACGAACGCGCTCGACCTCCACCTTGAAGCCCGCGTATTTCAACCGTTGCTCGAACCGGCGATCCTCCCACGCTGACCACACCGCCAGCACGCCACCCGGCTTGAGCGCGGCGCGAATGGTCGCAATGCCGCGGTCGTTGTAGAGCCCGGCATTACTGGATTCGGTAAACGCCTCTGGGCCGTTGTCAATGTCGAGCAGGATCGCGTCGAAGCGGCCGGCGCTCGAGCGCAGCGTCGCGATCACGTCCTTGACCTCGATCGTGACCCGCTTGTCAGCGGTCGGCTGGTCGGCCAGCGCGGCCAGCGGACCGCGGTGCCATTCGACGATCGCGGGGATCAGTTCCGAGACGATGACGGTGGCGTCGGCGGGGAGCAGGTCGAGCGTGGCGCGCAGGGTGTAGCCGAGGCCCAGACCGCCGACCAGCACACAGGCGCCGCCCAGGGAAGACAAACGCTTGCCGGCCATCTCGGCCATGGCCTCTTCGGAGCCGTGCATGCGGCTCGACATCAGGATCTTGCCGCCCGCCATGATCACCAGCTCCGTATCGCGGCGGGTCAGCGACATCAGCGTGCCGTCCGGCGTGCGGGCTTCGGCGAGCAGCTCCCAGGGTTTCAGTCGATCACCACGACGAAAGTGTATAATGCCCGCGGACGGACGTTTCGAGCGAATCCCAGCCGCTGCTGGCGTCCCCAACGGCCCACCCCGGGTCAGGAAACAAAATGTCGTTCGAAGATCGGGTTCGGTTCTCCGTCGACCAGGCGCTCAGTACGCTCGTCAAGCAAGTTGTGGATGAGGCCGCGGACGAGCGCGACGCCACCACTCGTGCCGCGCGTGAATCTGCGTTTGCCGAAGCGGAACAGGCGGCGCAAACACGCGTCGCTGACGCCGAAGCGCGTGTGCGCGCCACCATGGACGAGGCGATCGCGGCGGCTGCGCCCGGCGGACGGCCCGGCTTTTGACCTCGGAGATTCGGCTCTTCCATGAACCGGCCGGTGGCGATGCGGCGTTGCTTGGGAACATGGCGTAGACAACGTGCCGACACAGTTTGAGACAAGAGTTCGGACCGTCGCGCTTGGCGTGGTGCTGATCGCTGGTGTGACGGTTGTGGCGCAGCAGCGGCTGGCGCCGACGGTGCATCCACCGGTGCCGGCGGACCTGTCGTCGATGTGGTTTGCGACGGCGGCCGCGACGACCATGGAGCCGGCGCTGACCAACTTCGTGAAGGGTGTGCGGCTGCTCGAAGACCGCGACAACGCCGAGGCGGCGCTGCCGCTGGTCAGCGCGCCTGCGCTCGCCTCGACCGCGCTCGCCGACTACGCGCGGTACTACGCGGGCTTGTCGCTGCTAAAGCTCAAGCGCTACGCCGCCGCCGACGGCGCCTTCGCCGCCTTGGCCGGCCGCAAGATCGATGGCCACCTGCCCGAAGATGCCGCCTTCCGCCAGGCCGAAGTCCGCCAGGCGCAGCGAGACTTCACTGGCGCCGTCGTGATCTACGAATCGCTCGTCGGCCGGACGCTGGCGCGTCCCCAGGTCGCCTGGCTGCAGCTGGGGTTGACCGCCGGCCAGGCGGGGCAGCCCGCGCGCTCGGTTGAAGCCCTGCGACGCGTCTATTACGACTTTCCAACCAGTGTCGAAGCCGACACGGCAGCGAAGGAGCTTGACCGGCTGACCGTCGACGCCGACGCCGCGCTGGCTCCCAAGGAACTCGCCCGCGCGGACGCGCTGTACCGCGCGCGCCGCTGGTCCGCGGCGCGTGATTCCTACGAAGTGGTCCAGCCGTTCGTCTCTGGCGCCGATCGCGCGAGGGTCGACGTGCGCATTGCCGGCTGCGACGTCGGTCAGGGCCGCTTTCGCGAGGGTCGCGATCGCGTGATGCCGCTCATCGACGGTCCGTCCGGTGAAGAGGCCGCTTTCCACCTGGTCGTCGCGACGCGCGGCCTCAAGCAGAAGGACGAGCACGTCAAGCGGTCGCGCGCATTCGTCGCCCGGTACCCGGCCAGTCCGTTCGCCGACGAAGTCCTCAACAACCTGGCCTCGGCGTTGATCATCGACGATGAGGACGGACAGGCGGATGCCGTGTTCCGGGAAGTGGTGGAGAAGTATCCGTCGGGCCGGTTCGCCGAGCGTGCGTTCTGGAAGGCCGGCTGGTGGGCCTATCGGCAGGGACGCTTCCAGGATGCCGCGCAACTATTCGACCGCGGTGCCGCGCAGTTTCCGCGCTCCGACTACCGGCCGTCGTGGCTCTACTGGAGCGGGCGAGCCTGGCTGCAAAGCAACGATGCCGAGACCGCGGCGGCACGCCTGCAACTGGCCGCGACGGATTATCACAACTCCTATTACGGCCGGCTGGCGGTGAGGCAATTGGCCAGCGGGCGCGGTGCGGCGATCACGCCGTCACTGCAGCGCCAGCCGGTGCCGGTCAGCGTGCCGACCGCCCAGCGCATTGCCCTGCTGCTGGCCACCGGCCTCAACCAGGAAGCGATGAGCGAACTACAGTATGCCCAGCGCGTGTGGGGCGACTCGCCGCAGCTGCAGGCCACCATCGCGCTGACCCATCGCCGATTGGGCAACGTGCGCGCCGGCATCAACACCATGAAGCGCGCCTATCCGCAGTACCTCGCGGCTGGCGGTGAGACACTGCCGAGCGAAATCCTGCAAGTGATCTTCCCGTTGGACTACTGGCCCTTGCTGCAGAAGTACGCGGAGCAGCGCGGCCTCGATCCCTACGTGGTGGCCGCCCTGGTGGCGCAGGAATCGAACTTCGATCCGGCGGTCGTCTCGCCCGCCAATGCGTGGGGTCTGATGCAGGTGTTGCCGAACACCGGCCGCAGCCTGGCCCGCAAGCTCGGCGTGCATCCGTTCTCGACCAAACGCCTGACCGAGGCGGAGGTCAACGTGCGACTAGGCACACAGTTCTTTGCCGACTCGATTCGCAGGTTTGGCGGTGTGCATTTCGCGCTCGCGGCCTACAATGCCGGTGACAGCCGCGTCGCCTCGTGGCAGCGCGAGCGACCGGGCATGCCGCAGGACGAGTTCATCGACGACATCCCGTTCCCAGAGACGCAGAACTACGTCAAGCGCATCCTCGGGACGGCAGAGGACTACCGCTCGCTCTACGGTAAGAATTAGCTAACCAGGACACCAATGTCTCGAGTGCGTAGCGCGAAGCGGGTCACCTCATTTGCGGATTCGGTGTTTGGCGAGATGACCCGTCTGGCAAAGCTGCACAACGCCGTCAACCTGTCCCAGGGCTTCCCTGATTTCGAGGCGCCGATGGCTGTCAAGGAAGCCGCCTGCGCAGCCATTCATCAGGATCAGAACCAATACGCGCCTCCCTACGGAACGCGCTCCTTGCGCGAGGCCATCGCCGCCGACTTCGCCGCCCGCCACGGTATGCCGATCGTCGCCGACGAGCAGGTCACGGTCTGCTGCGGGTCGACCGAAGCGATGATGGCGGTGATGATGGGCTGCATCGATCCGGGCGACGAAGTGATCGTCTTCGAGCCCTGCTACGAGAACTACGGCCCCGACGCGATCATGGCCGGGGCGCAGCCGAAGTTCGTGCGCTTGCGCGCCCCTAGCTGGACCTTCGATCCCGACGAACTGAAGCGCGCCTTCTCCAACCGTACCCGCGCCATCGTCATCAACTCGCCGAACAATCCGACCGGCAAGGTGTTCACGCGCGCGGAGCTCGAAATGATTGCGAGCCTGTGCCTGCAGTGGGACGTGCTGGCCATCTCCGACGAGATCTACGAGCGGATTGTCTACGACGCGCGGCCGCACGTCTCGATCGCCTCACTGCCCGGCATGGCGAATCGCGCCGTCGTCACCAGCGGCCTGTCGAAGACCTACAGCGTGACGGGGTGGCGCATTGGGTGGGCGATTGCGCCGGCTGCGCTCACCGGCGGCATTCGCAAGATTCACGATTTCCTGACCGTGGCGGCCCCCACGCCGTTCATGGATGCCGGGGTGGTGGCGCTGTCGATGCCGCCGGAGTCGTACGTGGCGTTGGCCGCCGACTACCAGGCCAAGCGCGACCTGATGCTCGACATCCTGACCCGGCACGGCTTTGCCACCTACCAGCCCGGTGGCGCGTACTACGTGATGGTGGACGTCGCGAAGTTCGGGTTCAGCAGCGACACCGAGTTCGCCCTGCACCTGGTGAAAGACATCGGCGTCGCCACGGTACCGGGCAGCAGCTTCTACAGCGACCCGGCCTCGGCGCCGCAGACCGTGCGGTTCTGCTTTTCGAAGCGCACCGAGACGCTGCAGGAAGCCGACCGGCGGTTGGCGGCGTTGTCGCGCTAGGCCGCAGATTCAACGCAGATTACGGAGACAGGCTGCTAGCGCGGCCAGCCGACGATTTCAAACAGCCAGACGTCGCCGGTCTTGTCGATCGGCCTGAGGTAGTTCGCAAACGCCTCAATCTTGCCGAGCACTTCTTCGTGGGAGGGACCGGCATAGCGATCCAGATGGAACACCACGTAACGGGCGCCGAGCCCCTTGAGCACGTCGAAGGACTCCAGCGTGGGGAAGCCGCGCAGAATCAAGCTGTTGTCGCGGAAGTCCTGCGGAATGTGATCGCTGTAGCCGTTGATGAGCGGCTGCCAGTGCGCCGTGGACGCCAGCATGTACTCGGCGTGGCCATGGTAATTGAGGTTGTTCGCCCAGTACGGGAAGACGGCGACCGGTGCCACCGGCAGGCGCGCCAGTGCCTGATACGCCGAGGGGGTGGGCGGCGCTTCGCGCAGGCCAATTGGCGCCTGTGCCAGGTCGGCCAGCGCAAGCACCATCAGCCCTGCCACCAACCAGGTGGCATTCCGCCACCGCTCAAGTAGCCGGGCCATGGCGATCGACGCCAGCACAGTGAGGCACAGCGTGACCACGATGCCGGTGCGGCCGGGCGCGCGCAGGAACGAAAATACCGGCACGGTGGCGTACAGCACCGAATACAAACCGGCTTTCGGACCAAAGGTGATCCAGAACGACACCAGGCCCGTGATGATGTACGACAGCACGACGCCACGATCGAGGCGCGAGTCAGTTGATGAAGGCTCGTGGCCAGTTCTGGCCGCGGTCAGCTGCCAGCCGATGAAGGCGCCGGCCAGCCCGAGCACCAGTGCCACGACACCGGGGAACAACACCTCGCTGCGACTGGGGTCGAGTGCCCAGCGATGCGCCCAGGCTCCCGATGCCGTCCAGGCCACAAGATTCGCCGAATAGGTCTGAGCGCCCGCGAGCGTGCGCGCAAATCCCGTCTCGCGCTGCAAGGCGATGTAGGGCAGGAAGAACGGGACCGTGAGTCCAATCGAGACGACGGCTGCGCCACCGATGGCCGCCCAATATCGCCACTCGCGCCATCGGCCACGGGTGATGGCGATCACGATGCTGCTGATGCCCACCGCCATGCCGCCGAAGATGCCGTAGTAGGCACACGCGAGACCCTGGAACCACAGGATGGCGCCGAGAGCCACGGTGCGGCCCACGGTGGTGCGATCCACCAATCGATGAAACGCCAGCATGCAGAACGGCAGGCCGCCGACCAGCAGCAACTGGATGTGGGCGAATCGCACAAACACGAACGGGCAAAACGCGAACAGCACCGCCGCCACCATGGCCGCCTGGCGGCTGCCCGTCAAGTAGCGGCACAAGTAGTAGGCGCCGGCAAACGACACCACGAACGAGACCAGCAGAACGAAGTTGTGGGTGGCGTACGGGTTCTTGGTGAGCAACCACACGGGCACGCCCACCACGCCGGCGGCGATGTTCGCTTCGGAATACGCCAGCGCGTCCTGGTGCGGATAGAAGATGTTGGCGCGGAACAGGTGCAGCGGATCGGTGGTCAGCGCGTGCGCCACCCATGACACGACCCAGATACTCCAGCGGCCATCGTTGTTGTCGACGCGACCGACGTGATCGAAGCCGACGATGAGCGGATAGGTCATCAGGATGACGAGGAGCACGGCGCCCAGCAGCACCATGACCAGCTCGCGAGAGCCTCGAAAGCGCATCAGATCGGTATGGTAACATGCTGATTCACCTGTAGTTACCTGCCGTGAATCGCTTACTTGAACTGACCTATCGCGCTGAACAATCGCACTTCTGGTTTCGTGGCTTCCGGCAGTACATGTCGCCGGCGATTGCGCGGGCCACGGCGGGGGTGACCGCGCCGCGCATTCTCGACTGCGGCTGCGGCACCGGCTCCAATCTCGACATGCTGCGGCCGTACGGGCGCGCGGTCGGGTTTGATCTCACCAGCATCGGCCCGGCGTTCGCCCGTGAGCACGGGCACCAGGTGGCCCAGGCAAGCATTGCGCAGATCCCATTTGTGACGGCTGCCTTCGACCTGGTGACCTCGTTCGATGTCTTCCAGTGCCTGCCGGACGCGGTCGAGCGCGATGCCATCGCCGAGATGTCGCGCGTGCTCAAGCCGGGTGGCTGGCTGTTACTGCACGTCGCGGCCCTGGCGATGCTGCACGGCCGGCACTCCGTGCTATCCGCGGAAGTGCGCCGTTACACGCCATCGCGCCTGCGCGCGATTGTCGAGCGTGGCGGATTCCGCATCGAGCGTCTGACGTTCGATCACGCCAGCCTGTTGCCGATCATGCTGCCGGTCCGCCTGTGGCATCGGTGGTCGGCGGCGAACGGGGAAGTGGCGGCGGGCGAAGGGGAGATCACGGTGCCGGCGGCGCCGATCAACGCCGCCTTGACGGCGCTGGTGTCGCTCGAAGCGCTCGCCCTGCGGGCCGTCAACATGCCGGTCGGCGGCTCGCTGATGTGCCTGGCCCGCAAGCCGGGATCATCCGGCTGAAGCCGGATACTACATTCGATGTGGCGTCCGCCTGCTGGCGGACCTAATACCGAATGACAGACCCGAAGTAGATGCCCGCGAATTCTAGGTTGGCGCCGTCGCGGGTGGCTTCGTAGAGAATGTCGACCTTGCGGTAGCCGAGTTGCGCGCCGACATAGCGGTTGAAATTGTAGGTCGCGTTGAAGTCGTAGTCAGTGTAGCTGCCGCGTCCCTCGAGCTGTGTGGCCAGGCTTTCGGGCATCCGGAAGAATGAAATCTCACCGTTGATGGCCAGATTCCGCTGAGGATAGGCCCGAGCCACGAAACCCAGCGTCGGAATGGGCGCGGTCGCCCTGGTGAATTCAATACCGATTGGGCTTCGCAACTCGACATCGACATTGGTGTACTTCAGGTCAACCAGCACGCCGATGAAGCCCTTCGACCGGTAGATGAAATCGTATTCGTAGCCGACGCGGTAGGTGTCGAAGTTGGCGGTCGTCTGCACCGGCAAGCCGAGGTTGAAGGTCTGGCCGTTGAACACGAACGAACGCCTGACCGTCGCGTCAGCCTCGTATTGAATCGGCAAGCGTTCGAAGCGCAGGCGATGTTTCTTGCCTGGACGCAGCACCACGTTGATCTTGCCCAGTCTCTTCTGCTCGATGCCGAGGTCCTGGATCAGGTCCACGTCGCTGCCGAGAATATCCAGCGACTCCGAGTTCACAATCAGCGTCGGGGATGGGTCCCACCAGCCGTAGGCCAACTCAATGCGATACTGCTCGCCGACCGGCTCGGTTTGCGGACGCCGGTACTGCGCTCGGGCCTCTGACGCCGACCCCAGGCATACCAGCGCGGCCAGACCGAACCACACCGACAACCGGCAGGCAGACATTCGTATCATCCCTTTTGCTCGGCCGTTTCCGGAACCGGACCGCCGCTGAGCACGCTGACCCACTTCTGGATCGCCGCGCCGAGCACAATCACCGCCAGCACCATCATGACGGTGGTGCAGATGGTGAGAATCCAGCCTTCGGTGTTACGCGCCGCGTTGGCGCCAATTGCCAGCGGGTAGTAGTTGTCGCGCACGTTCAGGAACCCGCCGTAGAGCGTGTTGGTGCCCAGGAAAGCGAACGGCATCAGGGTGACCCAGATGTACTTCGCGTTCCCCATGTTGATCAGGATGCTGGTGCCCACCGCGAGTGCGATCATGCCCAACAACTGGTTGGCCACGCCGAACATGGGCCAGATCGTACCGATCTGCCCGGTGTAGATGAAGTAACCCCAGCCGGCCACCATCAGGGCCGTGGCAATGGCGCCGCCCAGCATGTTGTTCGGCTGTGCGAACGGCTTGTAGGCGCGGCCCATGAACTCCTGCAGCAGGAAGCGGCCGACGCGGGTACCGGAGTCGATCGTGGTCAGGATGAAGAGGGCCTCGAACATGATCGCGAAGTGATACCAGTAGGCCAGCAGTCCCGACATGCCGGGGAGCTTCGCGAAGATCTGCGCCATGCCGACCGCCAGCGAGACCGCGCCGCCGGTGCGGCCGGTCACGACCTCGCCGACCGCCGCTTCGATTTCCGCCAGGTGCACCGGCTGCAGGTGCTCGCCCTGGAAGGTCATGGCCGCGAAGGTGGCGGGCGTGGTGTTGATGGCGAAGTAATCGCCGGGAGCCATCGACGAAGCCGCAATCAGCGCCATGATGCCGACGACGCCTTCAACCAGCATCGCACCGTAGCCCACCGGGCGAATGTCGGATTCCTTGTCGATCATCTTCGAGGTGGTGCCCGAACTGATCAGGGCGTGGAAGCCCGAGATGGCGCCGCAGGCAATGGTGATGAAGCAGAACGGGAACATCGGTCCCGGGATGATCGGGCCGCCGCCGTGGATGAACTCGGTCAGCGCCGGCATCTGCAGCACCGGGTTGACGATGATCACGCCGATTGCCAGCAGTGCGATGGTGCCGATCTTCGTGAACGAGCTGAGATAGCCGCGCGGTGACAGCAGAATCCAGACCGGCAGCATCGAGGCCGCGAAGCCATAGATACAAAGCGCCACGACGATCTCGGTGCGCGACAAGCGGAAGAAGCTGCCCAGCCACGAATCGGGGTGGTTGAGCGGTTCGCCGCCGGCCACCGCCAGCAGCAGGCCGATGACGCCGATGATGGTCGCTTCCTGGATCCTGCCCTTGCGCCACACATACATCCACATGCCCATGAACATGCCCAGCGGGATAGTCATGGCGATGGTGAACACGCCCCAGGGGCTGTCGGCCAGGGCGTTGACGAACGTGATGCCGAGGCCGGAGATCGCGATCACCAGGATAAACAGCACGGCGATCGAGGCAATGAACCCGGTGAACGGGGTGATCTCCTGCTTGACGATGTCGGGCAGCGACTTGCCGCCGCGCCGCACCGACGCCCACATCACGATCGAGTCGTGAACGGCGCCGGCCAGGCACACGCCGGCGACCAGCCAGATGAACCCGGGGGCATAGCCGAATTGCGCCGCCAGCATGGGGCCGACCAGCGGTCCCGCGCCGGTGATGGCCGCGAAATGGTGCCCGAACATCACCCACCGTGTGGTGGGGTAATAGTTGGCACCGTCGTTCTTCGTGTGGGCCGGCGTCTTGCGGGCGTCATCCAGCATGAAGATCTTGGTGGCCAGAAACGCGCTGTAATACCGATACGCGATGGCCAGGACGCACAACGCGGGGAGCAATACATACAAAGCATGCATGGGGCGAGATGATATCAGCCCTTCGACTCGGCATGCGAGTCGCAATTGACTCGCCCGCCTCGCGCTCAGGGCAGGCCCTTCGACCGGCCGTGCCAGCAGGGCGGGACTTTAGTCCTGCCTAACCGTCCTGGCGAGTGGCGTCAGAGGACGGCAGGGTCGCCGGCGCCGGGGGCGCGGGACCGGCGGCGGGAGCCACCGGCCGTTTTGTGTCGGCCTGGCGTTTGCGGAACAGTGAATCGACCATGCCGGGGATGCTGTTCTGCGGGTTCCAGCCCAGGCGCAGGACGGTCAATCGAATCGGCCGCCGGCCAAAGACCAGCGCTTCCTTGCAGCTCCACAGGTAGAGGTCGACGGTGCGGCCACGAACCGCGGGGCCGGTATCCATCACCGTCCACACACCGTTGTATCGAGGATTGGGCGTCTCGAGCCGGACCACGCTGCCCACGGGGAGCACGGCCGGGTCGGCGGCGGCCACGCCAGTACGCACGCCGACGCCCGACGCGGTCGTCTCGCCCTTGCAGTAGGCCGTTGCGGTGAACTGCAGCCGGGAACCGGCCTGCGGCAAGATGGTCGCCTCGACCAGCGACGCCTCGTTGGCCGACGTTCTGGAGTCGCGCGCCGTGATCTGGTACAGCAACACGAATCCCGCCACGACCAGGAGGGTCGCGAACGCCTTGCGCCAATTTGAGTCAGCGATTTTCAAGGGCGATTCTCAAAGTGTTCGTATCCCGGTGGCAACGCTTCGTCCCGGCCGTCGCGTTCCACCACCAACTCGCTCGGGTCCTTCAGCCAGACGCCAATCCGCGTCATCACCGGGTTCGCCACGTGCCGCCGGACGTGGCGCAGCCGCCCGCCCTTCTTGGGGACGGCAAACAGCAGCTCATAGTCCTCGCCGCCGGTGACCGCCGCCATCACCGGATCAACCCCGCGCGCCTGCCACCAGGCGGCGGCGCCCGGTTCGGTCGGGAGGGCACTGGCGTCGATTCGCGCGCCGCACCCGCTCGCCGCGCCGATCTGCCGGATTCCATCAGCGAGGCCGTCGCTCAAATCGATCGCCGCCCTGGCCGCACGACCACGGCCCATTGCGACACCGAGACGGACACGCGCCTCAGGCGTTCTCTGCTTCGCAATGCAGACGGGATCGGGGATCCGGGATCCGGGATCCGAAAGCATCTCCAGGCCTGCCCTGGCGCCGCCGATCGTGCCGCTGATCCAGATCTCGTCGCCAGCGACCGCACCACTGCGCGTCAGCCACTTTCGCGACGCGACCGAGCCGCCGACCGTGACATCCACAACCAAAGGTCCCGTCGTGCGCGTAATGTTGCCGCCCACCACCGACACCCCGTACCGAACGGCCAACGTCGTCAGGCCATCCACCAATTCTTCGACGTCGGACACCGGCCAACCAGCCGGCAGCACCAGCGACAGCAGCGCCCATTGGGGCGTCGCCGCCATGGCCGCCAGGTCGCTCAAGTTCACAGCAAGCGCCTTGTGGCCAATGTCGGCCGGCGCAAAGTGGGCGCGGGAAAAGTGCACCCCCTCGACCACAGCGTCGGTGGTGACCACCAGGCGTTCGTTCCGAACCGGCGCCAGCACGGCCGCGTCATCACCCGGCCCGACCAGCACCTGGGCCGATGGGCGGGGCAGACGTGCCAGCAGGCGCCCCAGAAGGGCGTGCTCGCCCAGGTCTGAAACGGTCAAAAATTTCCCGCTTTGCCGTGTGGGGAGGATTGCTGAACCTGCATAGCAGGTGGAGTCGCTGTAGTAACCACGTTTTAGGCTTCCTCTCCGCGGAGGCATGCACACCACATGGCTTCGCAACTCGCTTGGTTAAAACATCGGCTCAGACAAGCCTCCGAAACCATCACGAGCAAAGCAGGAGAGTGGATCTTAGGCTTCCCAGACCTCGCGGTCAAGCAAGCCCTACTTGGCGAG
Organism: Acidobacterium sp.; assembly: GCA_002737365.1. Taxonomy (GTDB): domain Bacteria; phylum Acidobacteriota; class Vicinamibacteria; order Vicinamibacterales; family UBA2999; genus 12-FULL-67-14b. The sequence continues at coordinate 15,253 of NSIL01000022.1, forward strand.
GGCTAGGGCCTGGTCGACGATTTTCTCGAGCTCTTCGGCCCGGGCCGCGAGGCTGCCGGAGCTGCTCGTCAGCGAAGTCCGGGTCCGGAAAAACTCATCGGTGATGTTCAGCGCCGCCAGCACGGCCAGCCCGACGGCATCGCTCGAGGGCGAGGTCTTGGCGGCCAGCTCCATCCGCGATTCCACAAACGTCGCCAGTTGCTCGACATACCGCGGGTCGAGCGCGGTCTTGATCGGGTACTTCTGCCCGTAGACCTCGACGTGGACGACGACTGGTTCGGCCATGGACGGTTTCGTGACTGACCGGGTCAGAGGTTCAGGCCGTCGAGCTGCTGCAGCATCTCGGTGACCCGGCTTTTGATGAGTTCGCGCTCTTCTCGCAGGGTCGAGACCTCGGCGCCCGCGTTTTCGGCCGATGCGATCCGGCCTTTGAGGGCTTCGATCTCACCCTTCAGCTTGCCGTTCTCTTCACCGGTCCGCGCCTGCTCGGCCTTGATGCGAACGATGGTGTTGACCAGCAGCTTGATCTTCTCTTCGAGGCGGTCGATTGATTCCAGCCCCGGGGTCGTCGTCTTGGTCGCCATGTAGAAAGAACCTCTCCAGAACCTGTCTGAACCTATCGCTGAGTCGCCGCTAAGTCTCGCGTCAGCGCGTCGATGATGTGCTGCATGCCGGCCTGCACTTCTTCGTCGGTGAGCGTGCGCTCCGGCGACTGGAAGGTGAGGCGGAACGACAAGCTGATCTTGCCGTCGGGAATGCCCGTGCCCTGGTAACGATCGAATTCGCGCACTTCGCTCAGCGTCACGGGTGCAGCCGAACGAATGGTGCCACGAACCGTCCCGGCAGACAAGGTGTCGTCCACCAGCATCGAGAGGTCGCGCACCACCCAGGGATAACGCGGCAGCGGCGTCGCGCGCAGGGTCTCGGCCGGCGCGGCGGCGGTGAGCGCGTCAAGGTTGAGCTCGCCGACGTAGACGGCGTCGCCCGACGGCAGGTCGCGCCGGTCGCCGACCCCCGAGTCGAGCAATCCGCACACGCCAATAGTGCTGCCGTTGACGGCGATCGCGGCTGAGCGGCCCTTCACCAGGTACGGCACGTCCGCTGCGACGAAGGTGAGCGTGACCAGGCTCACGGCGGCGAGTTGTTCGACCACGCCCTTCAGGTCAAAGAAGTCGACCTCGCGGCGCGCGCCGCTCCAGTGATCGGCGGTTGCCAACCCAGTCCACGCGAAGCCCACGCCGCGTGTCTCAGCGCGGGGCGAGAAGCGCGTGCCGATTTCGAAGAGCTGCACGTCGCGGCGGCCGTGCCGGCGATTGTGGCTCACCGCATCGATCAGGCCGGGGAGTAAGCTCGGCCGCATCACGGCGAACTTCTCCGACAGCGGATTGGCGAGCGCGACCGGCGAGTCGCCGGCGAGAAACGGTTCCGCCGCGATCGCTTCGACGAACGCGAATGTGATGGCTTCGGAGAAGCCCATGCCGAGCAGCGCGTTGCGCACGCGGCGATCGCGCACGATGCGCGGGTCGGATGAGGCCGGTGCCTGCTGCACGCCCGGGAAGGTGCTCGGCAAGTGCTCGAAGCCGTGATGCCGTCCGACCTCTTCGATCAGATCCACCTGGCGCTTGATGTCAACCCGCCACGACGGCGTCGTGACTGTCCAGCCGTCGCTGGGATGCCCGTCTCCGTAGGGCCCCCCTGTATGGGGGGCCACCGTGAATCCCAATGACCTCAAAATCCGCTCGACGTTCGCGTCGGGCACGTCCATCCCGAGCAGGCCGGGCAGGCGTGCCCGCTCGAGCACGAGCGAAGCCGCCGGTTGCGGGGCGGGATACACATCCTGAATGGTGCCGCTGGCCTTGCCGGCGCCAATCTGTTCCAGCAACTGGCATGCGCGCGCCATCGCCCGCGCCGGCGCAGTCACATCCATGCCGCGCTCGAAGCGCGTCGACGCGTCGGTCTTCAGTCCCAGAGCCTTGCTCGTGGCGCGCACCGATGACGGCTTGAAGTACGCCGCTTCGAAGACAATGCGCTTCGTGACGGCCGACACTTCTGAATCGGCGCCGCCCATCACGCCGCCAATCGCCTGGGCGCGCGAGGCGTCGGCAATGACCAGCATCTCGGGTGTGAGCGAACGCACCTTGCCGTCGAGCGTCGTGATCGATTCACCAGACTTCGCGCGCCGGACGACGATCGCGCCGCCGCCGAGTTTGGCGAGGTCGAAGGCGTGCATCGGCTGGCCGAGTTCGAGCAGAACATAGTTAGTGATGTCGACGACGTTGCTGATCGAGCGGATGCCGCAGGCGGTGAGGCGGTCCTGCAGCCACTGCGGCGAGGGCCCGACCGTGACGTCGGCGACCGCACCGGCGTAGCGGGGGCACAATTCCGGCGCCTCGATGGTCACGGCGACGCTGGCGCCAATGGTCAACGGCGGGGCAGCGGGCACCGTGAGCGGGCGGTTGTACGCCGTGGCAATCTCGCGCGCGATGCCGATCATCGACAGGCAGTCGGGACGATTCGCGGTGACGTCGAAATCCATAACCACGTCATCGCCATGCGACTCGAGGCCTTCGAGTGCGAGGCCGCGCACCGACAGCAGCTTGCCAATGTCTTCGGCCGGTTCGGGCACGTCCACGAACTCACGAATCCACGAGAGCAGGACCTTCATAGTCCGAACTGCTCCAGGAAGCGGAGATCGTTCTCGTAGAACAGGCGGATGTCTTCCGCGCCCCACTTGAGCAGCGCAACGCGCTCGACGCCCATGCCAAAGGCGAAGCCGGTGACTTCGTTGGGGTCGTAACCGACCGCTTCAAACACGGCGGGGTGGACCATGCCGCTGCCGAGAATCTCAATCCAGCCCGTGCGCTTGCACATGCTGCAGCCGGAACCCTTGCACTTGATGCACTGGATGTCGACTTCGGCGCTCGGCTCGGTATACGGGAAGAAGCTGGGGCGGAAGCGGATGCCGATGCCCGTGCCGAACAGCGCTTCGGCCATCGCGGCCAGCGTGCCCTTGAGGTCGGCGAGCGTCACGCCCTTGCCAACGACCAGTCCTTCGACCTGGTGGAACATCGGCGTGTGCGTGAGGTCGAGGTTGTCCTTGCGATAGACGGGACCGATCGCCACCAGCCGCACGGGCGGCGCGTGCTGCTCCATGTGGCGAATCTGCATGGCGCTGGTGTGGGTGCGCAACAGCGTCAGCGGCTGACCTGCCCCAATCCTCAAGGGTTCGGCGAGGTACAGCGTGTCCTGCATGTCGCGCGCCGGGTGTTCCTCCGGCATGTTGAGCGCCTCGAAGTTGTGGTAATCGTCCTCGATCTCGGGACCTTCGAGCACCTGGTAACCCAGGCGCGTGAAGATGGCGCCGACTTCATCGCGGATCAGGCTGAGGGGATGACGATGACCGAACGCGGGCCGGCGGCCGGGCAGCGTGATATCCACCGCGTTGGCGGGCTGGCGAGTGGCCGCGAGCGCGGCTTCGCGCTCAGTGATCGCGGCCTCGACTTCGTTCTTCAGTTCGTTGGCGCCGCGGCCGAACGCCTTCTTCTGTTCCGGCGTGGCGGTGGCGAGCGCCTCCATGAAGGCGGCGACCCAGCTGCCTTTGCGGCCGACCCAGCGCATCCGCAGGGCCTGCAGCTCGGCATCCGTACGCACATCGGCCAGCTCGGCGCGGAACAGTTCCCGCGCCCGATCTGGGCCGATGGACGTATCGATGGGGGACACTAGGGCGCCGGAGTTGCGGCCTTGGCTTTTTCGACCAGCTTGGTAAACGCCGCGGGTTCGCGCGCCGCAAGTTCGGCCAGGCTCTTGCGATCGAGTTCGATGCCGGCGGCCTTCAGGCCGCGCATGAACACGCTGTAGGAGAGACCGTTTTCACGCGCCGCCGCGTTGATGCGGATGATCCAGAGGCCGCGGTAATCCCGCTTCTTGCGCTTGCGTCCGACGTAAGCATAAACGCCCGCCTTCTCGGCGGCCTCTTTCATGAACTTGTAGAGCTTGCTCTTGTTCTGGAAGAAGCCCTTGGTGATCTTCGAGAGCTTCTTGCGCTTCTGACGACGTACGGTACCGCGTTTGACGCGAGGCATGACTGTCCTGCTGCGAAATTGGGGGCCGGTGTGTCACCGGACTTGAGCCAGTGCTAAATGCCCTGGCGGGCGCTTCGTAGGGCTCCCCTTCATGGGGAGCCGTCCTGGGTGTCGCAGCGAAAATGCCCCAAGCCGCTGCCGCGACGCGCCCGATGTTGCTGGTCTATCCGGCTAAAGCCGGATGCCACATTCTTATTTGTACGGAAGCATCAGGTTGATCTTCCGGGCGTCGCCCGGCGTCACCACCTTTGAGCCACGCGCGTGGCGCTTGCTCTTGGTCGTCTTGCTGGTCAGGATGTGGCGCTTGAACGCGGCACTGCGCATGACCTTGCCGGTGCCGGTCTTCTTGAACCGCTTGGCCGCGCCGCGGTGGGTCTTTAACTTCTGCTTCTTCGCCATAAATCTTTATTCCTTAGCGGCCGTCTCGGCCACTTCTGGTTTCTTGGCGGCCGGCTTCGGCTGCCCCTTCTTGCCCGTCAGGATCGTGTGCATCTGATTGCCTTCTTGACGGGGCATGGTCTCGGCCATGGCCACTTCTTCAAGATCCTTAATCAGGCGCATCAAAATTCGGTGGCCAATCTCCGGGTGCGCCATTTCGCGCCCACGGAAGAAAATCGTCGCTTTCACCTTGTCGCCGTCTTCAATGAAGCGCTCGATGTGGTGCTTCTTGAACTGGTAATCATGCTCGTCCACCTTGGGACGGAACTTGATCTCCTTGACCTCGATCACCTTCTGGTGCCGCTTCGCCTCGCGGGCGCGCTTCTGCTCCTGGTACTGATACTTGCCATAGTCCATGATCCGGCAGACGGGCGGCACGGCCGTGGGGGAAATCTCCACCAGGTCGAGGCCTTTCTGCCGGGCAAGAATCAGGGCCTGGGGCGGCGGCATGATGCCCAGCTGCTGCCCCGCGTCGTCAATTACGCGAATTTCCCTGACGCGAATCCGCTCGTTGATGCGGAGACGGTCGTCACGACGAGTCGGGCGAGATCTATCGAAGGCGATAAGGTTCCTCCAGCGACAAAGATTACAAGGATAGCGCTTTAGACCGGACTTCGGCAAGCGCGTCGGTCAGGAACTGACCGACGGGACGGGCGCCCAGGTCCCCTTTGGCCTTGCTACGCACGGAAACGGCCCGATCGGCTGCCTCGCGGTCGCCAATGACCAGCATATAGGGCACTTTTTGGAGCTGAGCCTCCCGAATCTTGTAGTTCAGCTTTTCCACCCGATCGTCCAACTTGACCTTGAGCCCAGCGCCGTCAAGCAGCGCGACGACCTCCTTGCCGAAGTCGTTGTGACGGTCGGCAATCGGCAGGACGATGACCTGCAGGGGGGCCAGCCACAGCGGGAACGCCCCGTTGAAGTGCTCGATCAGAATGGCGATGAACCGCTCGAAGCTGCCGAAAATGGCGCGGTGGATGACCACCGGCCGGTGATCGGTGTTGTCGGCCCCGGTGTACTTCAGGTCGAACCGTTCCGGCGCGACGTAATCGAGCTGAATGGTGCCGCACTGCCACTTGCGGCCAATCGCATCGGTGATGTCGAAGTCGATCTTGGGCCCGTAGAACGCGCCGTCGCCGGCGTTGACCGTGTAGGCCTGGCCGGCCTTCTCAAGGCCTTCCTTGAGCGCGCCCTCGGCGCGATCCCACAGGGCAATCTCGCCGATGTACTTCTCGGGGCGCGTCGACAGCTTCGCCGTGTAGCTCAAGCCGAAGTCGCCGTAGATCCCCTGGATCAACTTCAACAGCGCTTCCACTTCGCTCGCGATCTGCGACTCCATCACGAAGCAATGCGCATCGTCCTGCGAGAACTGGCGCACGCGCGTGAGGCCGCCGAGCACACCCGAGGCTTCGTTGCGGTGCAACGGCGTCTGCTCGTGGAAGCGAATCGGCAGTTCCTTGTAGCTGTGCTTCTCAGAGGCGTACAACAGGTAATGGCCCGGGCAGTTCATCGCCTTCAGGCCCATCTCGTCGCCGTCAGCCGACTTCACCAGGAACATGTTCTCGCGGTAATGCGACCAGTGGCCCGACAGCTCCCACAGCGCCTTGTTATAGACGATGGGGGTCTTCACCTCGTCGTAACCGGCGGGGAACAGGCGCCCGCGCATGTAGTCGGCGAGCGTGTTGTAGAGCGTCGTGCCCTTGCCCAGCCAGAAGCCGGCGCCCGGCGCCCAGGGGTGGAACGTGAACAGGCCAAGTTCCTTGCCCACCCGGCGGTGGTCGCGCTTCTTGGCTTCTTCAATGCGCGTGAGGTGCTCGTCCAGTTCCTTCTGCGAGAAGAAAGCCGTGCCGTAGACGCGCTGCATCGGCTGGTTGGCGGCGTCGCCCTTCCAGTAGGCGTTGCTCGTCGTCGTCAGCTTGAAGGCCTTCAGCTTGCTGGTCGAGGGGACGTGCGGGCCGACGCAGAAATCCAGGAACGTCTCTTTGTCCTTGATGGTGTAGACCGAGACGTGCGACTGCCCGGCCGTCTTCTCGTCGATCAACTGCACCTTGAGCGGTTCGCCGCGCCTGGTGAAGAAGTCGATGGCGTCCTGACGCGGCCAGCTCTGGCGCTCGTAGACGAGGTCCTGCGAGGCCAGGTCCTTCATCTTCGCCTCGATCGCATCGAGGTCTTCCTGCACGAACGGCCGTTCGACAACAAAGTCGTAGTAGAACCCGTCATCGATGGGCGGACCGATGCCGCACTGGACCTTGGGGAACAGTTGCGTGACGGCGGCCGCGAGCAGGTGCGCCGTCGAGTGGCGATAGAGCTCAAGCGCCTCGGGGTTCTTGTTGGTCACAATCCGGACGGCGGCATCCGCGGTGAGCGGATACGTGAGGTCGACCATCTTGTCGCCGACAAACGCGGCGAGCGCGGCGTCGGCGAGACGAGGCGAGATGGCCTCGGCGACCGCCCTGACGGGCGCGCCGGATTCGACTTGTTTCGTCGACCCGTCGGGGAGTGTGACTGTGACTTGAGTCATGGGAACTTGTGGTTCGCCTACGCGCTGTGCGCTTCGGCGAGACAACCTTCGCCTGTTACTTGAGCGAAGGTTGGTAGGCGCGAATAGATTCGAACTATCGACCTCCTCCGTGTCAGGGAGGCGCTCTAACCAACTGAGCTACGCGCCTGTCTCGTCTCGAATTTCGGCCCAAAGCCGACAGAAAATTATATCAGGGATGGCGTCAGTTGACGGCTTTTTTCAGCGCCTTACCTGCCGAGAACCGAACCGCCTTGCGCTTGGGGATGCGAATGGTGCCGCCGGTGAGGGGATTGCGGCCTTTCCGGGCCTTGCGGATCGAGGTCTTGAAACTGCCGAAACCGACGAAGGTGACGGCGTCGCCCTTCTTGAGAGCCTTGGTCACCGTGGCGAGAAAAACGGTGACGATGCGTGACGCCTGCGCTTTGGTGGTGCCCGTGTCCTTGGCGATCTTCGCGATCAGGTCCTGCTTATTCATCAGGCCGCGGCCTTCACGGCCAGCGATTCAATCGCCTTGTCGAGCATGGCGTCGGTGGTGGGCGGGGCCTGGCCAAACTCCACATCAGGCTGGTCCACCGGCAGGTCGGGGACCAGGCCCTTCTCGTGGATGGCCACGCTGTCGGGCGTCAGGTAGATCAAGTGGGTCAGCATCAGCGCACTGCCGTCGGGCAGCCGAACCAGTTTCTGCCGCGCCGCGCGGCCGAACGTTCGCTCGCCGACCGTCGAGGCGCGCTTGTTGCCCGACAGTGCCGCGGTAAAGACTTCAGCGGCGCCCGACGTGCCGTTGTCCGTCAGCACTGCCATCGTCAGCGTGATGGCGCCATCGCCGGCGGCGGCCAAGACCGCTTCCTTCTCTTTGCCGCGATCCTGCCGATAGGTGAGCACGCCCGACTTGACGAACAGCCGCGCGGCCGCGAGGCCGGTGTCGGTCTCGCCGAAGGCGGTACCGCGAAGGTCGAGGATCAGGCGCGTCGCGCCCGCCTTGGACAACGACGCGACTTCAGCCTTCAACTGATCCGAGGTGGCCTTGGTGAACTCCGCGACGCGGAGGTAACCAATGCCGGGCGCCGCAAGGCGCGACTTGACCGGCGCGGCGGGCAAGTCTTCGCGGCCGAGCTCGAGGTCGTGCGGCTCGGCGGCGTTGCCGCGCAACACCGTGAGGCGCACCTTGGTGCCGGCCTTGCCCCGTAGCAGACGCTGACCTTCGTAAACCGTGCTGTCGCGTGTCGACTGGCCATCGATGGCACGGATGTAGTCGCCGGCCATCAGTCCGGCGCGCGCCGCAGGCGAGCCGTCACGCGAGGCAATCACGCGGAGGTAGTACTGACGCGTCAGCTCAAGTCCGGTCTGCGCCGAGCCACCGGCATCGCCCTTGTCGAGCACTTTCACCTGCGCCACGTCGAGATAGGCACTATCGGGATCCAGACCATCCGCCAGACCGTGCATGGCGCCGAGCATGACCTTGTCGATGTTCACTTCCTCGACGTAGTTGCTGTTGATCAGCGAGACGACGTCCTCGAAGATGCGGAGATACTGATAACTGTCTTCGCGGGCCAACGCGCTCTTGCCCAAAAAGCCGCCGATGGCGGCGAACGCAATGACGGGAACCGACACCGCCAAGACGAGAACCCGGCCGCGAATCTTCATCATTTTCTCCTCCGCCATTGTACGGGATCGACCGGTCGGCCGTCGATGCGCACTTCGAAGTACAACGCGGCTTCTCCGGCCAGGTGCTCACGGGCGATCTCGCGTTCGAGCTCGAGCCTCCGCAAGTCGCCGAACACCGTTCGCGCCTGCGCGGCCAGCACCATCATGGCGAAGACCACCGCGCCGAGCGCACCAACCCCAAGCCTCAAGCCCCAAGCCTCATTCGTTTGCGAATTATACTGGCCCCGTGCGTGTCCTGGGCATCGACTATGGCGCGCGTCGCATCGGCCTGGCGCTGAGCGACGCCACCGCGACCCTGGCCTCGCCGTGGCGGCTGTTGCCACGGCCGCCGTCAGACGCGGAGACCATCCGCCTGATCGTCGCCGAAGTCACGGCACTGGCCCAGGCCGAAGACGGACTTGAAGCCGTGGTCGTCGGCTGGCCGCGGCGGCTCGACGGCACCCCCAACAAGCAAACCCCAATCGTCGAGACCTTCGCGCGGACACTGGAATCTAAGGTCACCGTGCCGGTGGTGCTGCAGGACGAGCGTCTGTCCAGCGTGGAGGCAGAGTCGCGCCTTGCGGTGGACGAAAAAGACTGGCGCAAGCGCAAGGCCAAGTTGGATGCGGCCGCTGCCGCGGTGATTCTGCAGGACTATCTCGATGCGCGGCCTCGCGCCACCTCCGACAGATTCTGAACATGATGCGATGGCTCGGACGACTGGCAATCCTGCTCGTGATTCTCGGTGTCGTCGCCGGCGGTGGCGCGTGGTGGGCCTACACACGCGTCCAGGCGCCCTATCGGGGGGCCGCTGACGCCGAAACCTTTGTGGACATCCCGGCCGGCACGGGGCCGATCGGGATTGGCGCGCGGCTCGTCAGCGCCGGCGTCGTGCAAGACGCCTGGACCTTTCGGGTGGCCGTGCTGCTCAGCGGCCGCGCTCGCGAACTGAAGGCCGGTGAGTATCGCTTCGACGCGCCCATCACCGCCCTCGAGGTCGTCGACACGATCGCGCGTGGCGACGTCGACACGCGGATGCTGACGTTCCGCGAGGGCCTGACGATGGCGGAAATGGCGGTGGTCTACGAGCAGCGCGGATTTGGCGTCGCGGCGGATTTCATCACCGCCGGGCGGAATGCGAGCCTGATCAACGACCTCGACCCCACGGCGCGCGATCTCGAGGGCTACCTGTTTCCAGAGACCTACGCGCTGCCGCGCCACACGCCCGCCGCTCAGCTGGTGGCGCAGATGGTGGCCGGCTTCAAGAAGGCCTTCGACGAGGGATTGCGGTCGGCCGCGGCCGCCGACGGGTTGACGGTGCGGCAGGCCGTGACCGTGGCGTCGTTGGTGGAAAAAGAGACGGCAAGTGGCGACGAGCGGCCGCTCGTGGCCGCGGTGTATCGCAATCGGATGAGAAGTCGGATGGGGATGCAGGCTGATCCCACCGTGATCTACGCGCTGCAGAAGGCCGGGAAGTACGACGGCAACCTGTCAAAGGCTGACTTGCAGTTCGACTCTCCGTACAATACGTATCGCTATGCGGGGCTGCCGCCGGGTCCGATTGCGGCGCCTGGCCGGGCGTCGTTAGTGGCGGTGGTGAATCCGGCCGCCGTCGACTACCTGTATTTCGTCAGTCGCAACGACGGCACGCATGTCTTCGCGACGACGCTGGCCGAGCACAACAAGAACGTCTTCACCTGGCAGGTTGAGTACTTCAGGAATCTTCGCCGGGCTCAGGGGTCGGGCACCCGGAAGTAGCGGCGGTCTTTAGGTCCGCTTAGCGCTCGTTCCACTTGAGCTTCTGACGCAGCACTTCGAAGTAACTGCGTGCCGACGCCCGGACCAGGCGCAGCGGCCGTTCGGCCCTGGTAATGGCGACCTCGTCCCCGTCGGCCATTTCGAAGCCGGTCTGTCCATCGAGGGTGACGTAGACGTTGCCGGCGTTGGTGCCGGTGGACTTCACCCGCACCTCGCGTTCGGCCGGAATCACGATCGGGCGGTTGGTGAGCGTGTGCGGCGCGATCGGCGTCAGCACCAGCGCGTCCATGGCCGGGTGAATGATCGGGCCGCCGGCGGCCAGGTTGTAGGCGGTGGACCCGGTCGGACTCGCGACGATCAGGCCGTCGGCCTTGACCGAGGTCACGAACTGGTCGCCGACCGAGACCTCAAGCTCGATCATGCGCGACAGCGCCGTGCGCGTGAAGACCACGTCGTTCAGCGCCAGGTGCGTGGCGGTGCCACTCGCGCGGGTGGCCACCGCCCGCAGCATCATGCGCTGATCGTGCGAGGCGCGGCCGTTCAGCACCGCGTCGAGCGAGGCGTAAATTTCAGGGCGGGTGATCTCGGTCAGAAATCCGAGGGAGCCAAAGTTTACCGCGAGCAGCGGGATGTCGAGACCCGCCTCGGCGGTAGCCTTGGCCACGGCCAGCAAGGTGCCGTCGCCGCCCAGCACCAGGACCAGATTCAGATCGGCCGGCAGCGTCGAGCGGGTGACGACCGTCCGCGTCCCCGGCGGCAGCAAGTCTGACGCTTCCTCGGTCCAGACGCCGTCCACCGCGTGGTTGTGCAACCACTGCTCGACGCCGACCAGCGTGTCGCGGGCCTCGCTGAGCCCGGGTTTGACCGCAATACCTATGCGCATCGGAGGTGCATCAGGAATTCCTGGTTGCCATGCGCGCCGGTGATCGGCGATTCGATCAGGCCGACGCGCCTCAATCCTACTTCAGCCGCCGCGGCGGTGACTTCCTCGACCACCCGCCCGTGCACGTCGGAATTCTTCACCAGGCCGCCCCGGCCGACGTCCTTGCGGCCGGCTTCGAACTGCGGCTTCACGAGCGCGATCACCTCGCTGCCCGGCGCGACCAGGGCGGGCAAGACCGGAAAGATGTGACGCAGCGAGATGAACGAGACATCAATGCTGACACGCGTGATGGCGGCGCCGACATCGGGCAGGTCGCCCGGCTTGAGATGCCTGGCGTTGACGTGTTCGATCACTGACACGCGCGGGTCGCTGCGAATTTTCCAGTGAAGCTGGCTGTGGCCGACGTCGAGGGCGATGACGTGGCGCGCGCCGCGCTGTAGCCAGACGTCAGTGAAGCCGCCGGTGGACGCGCCGACGTCGAAGGCGACGCAGCCGGCCGCCTCGATGCCGAACGCCGCGAGTGCGCCCGCCAGCTTCACGCCGCCACGGCTCACCCACGGATGATCAGGGCCGATGACGCGGACGTCGGCGTCGATGGCCACCATGGTGCCGGCCTTGGCCGCGCCGTGGCCGTCGACGTCGACTTGGCCGGCCATGATCAGCGCGCGGGCTTTCTCACGCGTCTCGACCAGGCCCTTGTCGACCAGCAGCGTGTCGAGTCGCTGTCGCTTCACCAAGCCCCAAGCCTCAAGCCCCAGGCCATTACTTGTCCCGTTTGATGATCCAGGTCGCGATCTCATCGAGCCGCGACTCAAGCAAGCCGGCGCGATCGAGCGCCTGGCGGGCGCGGGTGTGGCACCCGGCCGCGAGCGTGCGCGCCTGGTCAAGTCCGAAGAACGCCGGGTAGGTCGGCTTGCCGGCCACCTGGTCCTTGCCGGCAGTTTTGCCGAGCGTCGCCGCCGCGCCTTCGACGTCGAGGATGTCGTCCACAATCTGGAACGCGAGGCCGATCTCTTTTCCGTACTCGTCGACGGCGGCGGTGAGGCGCTCGTCAGCGCCCGCCATCACGGCGCCGGCCACCACCGCGGCGCGAATCAGCGCGCCGGTCTTGCGCAGGTGCATGGCCTGCAGTCCGGCGGGATCGAGGGCGACGGCGTTGACGCCGGGAGCCGGCGAGACCGCCGCCAGGTCGATCGCCTGGCCGCCCACCATCCCCGCGGGTCCGGCCGCGCCGGCGATCAACGCGAGCGTCCGCAGCTTTCTCGTCATCAGCACCGGGTGATGGCCCTGGGGTTCACGCGCGAGCAGGCTGAACGCTTCGGCTTGTAATCCGTCGCCGGCGAGAATCGCCAGGCCCTCGCCATAAACGACGTGCGACGTCGGCCGGCCGCGACGCAGGTCATCGTCATCCATCGCCGGCAGGTCGTCGTGGATCAGCGAGTAGGTGTGAATCATCTCGAGCGCGCAGGCCGCCGGCATGGCGGCGGCGCGCGCGGCGGCTTCTGAGCCACCGACCGTCCGGGCCACGCCCTCGGCGCCCGCCAGCACGAGCAGGGGACGCAGGCGCTTGCCGCCGGCCATCAGGCTGTAGCGCATGGCGTCCGCGACCACGGCCGGTACGTCGGGCGGCGCCGGGAGAAACCCGTTGAGGGCGGCCTCGATCTCCGCGCGCCGCAGGTCCACGTAGTCGGCGAAGGTCACGACTCGTCGTCGCCGTCGGGCAGGCGCAGCGACGCCGGCGCCGGCTTGAGCTCGCCGCGCTCGTTGACGATCTCGATGCGCTTCTCCGCCTCTTCGAGCCGGGAGTGACAGAAGCGCGACAACTGCACGCCGCGCTCGTAGAGTTCGAGTGACTTCTCGAGCGCCAGATCGCCGTCTTCGAGCTTCTTGACGATGGCGTCGAGTTCCGCGATGGCGGCTTCGAAATCTTTGATCGTTGGATCCATTGATGCCTTAGCTCACAGGAAATCAGGAGGAGGTTACTTCTTTGACCGTCGCGGCGAAGGCGCCGCGTTGCAGGGTGACACTGACTTCGTCGCCCACGCGCAACGTGGCGGCATCCCGGATGATTCGCGTCCGGTCAGTATCCCACGTGACCGCGTAGCCGCGACCGAGCACGGCGAGCGGGCTCAGGCCCTCAAGGCGGGCCGCGAGGCTACCGAATCGCCCTTGTGAGGCGGTGACTCGCCGGCGCGCCGCGGCGGCCAGCTGGGCGTCACGCGAGACCAGCCGCGTGCGGATGGCGCCAAGACGATGGCGCGGGTCGAACTGGTCGAGCGATCGGCGCAACAGCTCGTGCCGGCGGCTGCGACGCGCCAGCGACTGGCCGACGCCGTGCCGAAGGGCCGAGGCCAGTTCCGAGACGTGTCGGCCGCGGAAGGCGAGGCGTCCCGGAAAGCCCGAGTATCCCGGTCGCGCTTCCAGTGTATGCAAGCGCGACTCGAGGCGGCGCAACCGGTTGCCCATGGCCGCGTCGAGCCGCTCGCCAAGGCGATCGATGTGCGAAAAAAACTCGTCCTTGCGACGGACCACGAGTTCGGCTGCCGCTGACGGCGTGGCGGCCCGCAGGTCGGCCACGAAGTCGGCAATGGTGGTGTCGGTCTCGTGGCCGACGCCGGAGATGACCGGCACCGGCGAGGCGGCAATGGCACGCGCCACGGCTTCTTCATTAAAGGCCCACAGATCTTCAAGCGAGCCGCCGCCACGCGCCACGATGATCACGTCGACCTGCGGGACGCGCCCGACCAGCTGGAGGGCGCGCGCCACCTCGGCGGCCGCGCCCTCGCCCTGCACGCGCGTCGGCGAAATCACGAGATGCGCGTTGGGATACCGGCGCCTGAGCACGCGCACCATGTCGCGCAATGCCGCGCCGTCGATCGAGGTGACCAGGCCGATGCGGCGGGGCAGGGCCGGCAGCGCCCGCTTGCGCGCCGCCTCGAACAGTCCCTCGGCCGCGAGCTTCTTCTTGAGTTGCTCGAACGCGACCTGCAGCGGGCCATAGCCCTGCGGCTCCAGGTGCTCGCAAATCAGTTGGTACTCGCCCTTGACGTCGTAGACGCCGATCTTGCCGCGCGCCACCACGCGCAGGCCGTCCTCGGGCTTGAACTTGAGATAGCGCAGCGAGCCGCGGAAGATCACCGCCTTGATCTGCGAGGCGCTGTCCTTCAGCGTGAAGTAAAAATGCCCGGTGTTCCAGAGTCGAGCATTGGAAATTTCGCCCTCGACCCACACGGCCTGGAATTTCGTTTCGAGCGTGTCGCGGATCGTGGCCGACAGCTCGCTGACGGTGAGCACTTGCCTGACTGGGGCGGCGGGCACCACCGGCCCGCCTTCGCTCGCGCGAGCGACCGGCGCGAGCTTCGGCGAGGTCTCGCCGGAGCGGCCTGTGGCCGCGGCGGCGGACGGCTCGTCGTCAAACGGCAGCTTGCTCATCGCGCCGCCGCCGACGCGCGGTCCGTGATTTCTTGAAGCTGCGCTTCCGTCACGGCGACGCGCTCGATCGCCGTCGCACGACCCGTGGCGGGATCGGTCGTAATCGTCACGCCATGCAGACGGGCATCACCAGTGGCCGGTTCGAAGCGGCCGGGTAAGCCGGTGACGAAACGCGCGATCACGGCGGTTTTGTCCATGCCGATCACGCCGTCGTGCGGACCGGTCATGCCGACGTCGCTGAGGCAGGCCGTTCCCCCGGGGAGAATGCGCTCGTCGGCGGTCTGCACGTGCGTGTGGGTGCCGACGACAGCGGCGACCTGGCCGTCGAGGTACCAGCCGAGCGCGACTTTCTCAGAGGTGGTTTCGGCATGCACGTCGACAAAGATCACCTGCGCGCCCAGCTCCTTGACGCGGGCGATCTCGCGAGTCGCGGCGCGGAACGGATCGTCGAGGGTATTGAGAAAGACGCGGCCCATCACGTTAATGACGCCGACCTTGACGCCGTTGCGGCTGAGGGCGACGAACGAGCCAAGTCCCGGCGTGCCATCCGGATAGTTGGCGGGACGAATCATCCGCGGTTCGGTCACGATGAACTCGAGCGCCTCGCGCTTGTCCCACACGTGATTGCCGGTCGTGATCACGTCCACGCCCGCCGCGAAAATGTCGTTGGCGTTGTCGCGCGTGATGCCATTGCCGCCGGCGGCGTTTTCACCATTTGCGATCACCAGATCGACCGCCAACGTCGCCGCTAGCGCCTTCAAGTGCTTGCGCAACAGATCGCGACCGGGCCGCGCGACGATGTCGCCGATGAAGAGCAGCTTCATTCGGTAGCCGTCGGCGCGCCGGTGTCGATGGGAACCAGCAGGCCCGGGCCGCGGCGTTCGTCACGGCGGGGCAGCACGACGTGTAACTCGCCCTGTGACAGCCGCGCGCGCGCCTGGCCGGCTTCGATCGCGCCGGCGATGCGGACGGCACGGGCAAAGCGCCCGAAGTCCCGCTCCACGAGGTGAAAACTGGCGGGCGTGTCCTTGGCCGGCGCCGGCCGTTCCTTCTCGCCGACGATCAGCACGACCCCTGACTTAATCAGAATTCTGAGGGCATCAGCCGCCACGCCGGGGAGGTCGAGCACGATTTCGACGGTCCGGTCGGTTTCGAAGACGTCCACGACCGGCATGCATTCGCCGGCGACGCCGTGGCCGCGATCGGGGCGGCGCCGCGCCAACTCCTCGAGCAGCCGCTGGACGTCTTGCGCCAGGTCAGCCGGGTCGAGGTCCATCGAGGACGAGGAAAAAGCCGCCACGCATCGATTCTAGCGCGGTCCGAAACCTTTCAGGCTCCAGCAGCGTGCGATTTAGTATGAGTGTATTAAGCTAAGATAAAATTATTGACGTGCACTCATGTTTGATCCACACTGGATTTGTCCGAGGGAGGACGCAGCAAATGGCAAGTAAGGGAAGAGTAATTGGTATCGACCTGGGCACCACCAACTCCGTGGTTTCGGTCATGGAGAACGGGCAGCCCACCGTGATCGTCAACCAGGAGGGCGCTCGAACGACCCCGTCGGTGGTCGGCTTTGGCAAGGATGGTGACCGCCTCGTCGGCCAGGTCGCCAAGCGCCAGGCCGTCACCAACCCCGAGAACACCGTGTCCTCGGTCAAGCGCTTCATGGGCCGCAAGCTCAATGAAGTGACCGAAGAGACCAAGCGGGTCCCGTACACGGTGTCGCAGACGCCCGCCAACGACGCGCGCATCACCGTGCGCGGCAAGCAGTATTCGCCGCCCGAGATCTCCGCGATGATCCTGCAGAAGCTGAAGCAGGCCGCGGAAGACTATCTCGGCGCGAAGGTCACCGATGCGGTCATCACCGTGCCGGCGTACTTCAACGACTCACAACGCCAGGCCACCAAGGACGCCGGTCAGATCGCCGGCCTCAATGTCCTGCGCATCGTCAACGAGCCCACCGCGGCGGCACTGGCCTACGGCCTCGACCAGAAGAAGGACGAGACCATCGCAGTGTTCGATTTGGGCGGCGGCACGTTCGACATCTCCGTGCTCGAGGTGGGTGAGGGCGTGGTCGAAGTGAAATCGACCAACGGCGACACGCATCTCGGCGGCGACGACTTCGACCAGCTCGTCGTCGAGTGGATGACGTCGGAGTTCAAGAAGTCCGACGGCATTGACCTTGGCAAGGATCGCATGGCGTTGCAGCGCCTGAAGGAAGCCGGCGAGAAGGCCAAGATCGAACTGTCGTCGGTGATGGAGACCGAGATCAACCTGCCGTTTATTACGGCCGACGCCTCGGGCCCCAAGCACATGACCATGAAGCTGACCCGGGCGAAGCTCGAGTCGCTGGTCGAGGGCCTGGTGCAGCGGACGATTGGGCCGCTGAAGCAGGCGCTGGCCGATGCCGGCCTCAAGCCGTCCGACGTCGACGAGGTCGTGCTGGTCGGCGGCTCCACCCGCATGCCGCGTGTGCAACAGGTGGTCAAGGAGTACTTCGGCAAGGAGCCGCACAAGGGCGTGAACCCGGACGAAGTGGTCGCGATTGGCGCGGCGGTCCAGGGCGGTGTGCTGGCCGGCGACGTGAAGGACCTGTTGCTGCTCGATGTGACGCCGCTCTCGCTCGGCATTGAAACGCTGGGCGGCGTGATGACGGTGCTGATCCCGCGCAATACCA
The DNA here is from genome assembly GCA_002737365.1 of Acidobacterium sp. Taxonomy (GTDB): domain Bacteria; phylum Acidobacteriota; class Vicinamibacteria; order Vicinamibacterales; family UBA2999; genus 12-FULL-67-14b. The sequence goes on from NSIL01000022.1 coordinate 32,688, forward strand.
CCATCCCGTCGAACAAGAGCGAGACCTTCTCGACGGCGACCGACAACCAGACCAGCGTGGAAGTGCACGTGCTGCAGGGCGAACGCTCGATGGCGCGCGACAATCGGACGCTGGGCCGCTTTCACCTGACCGGCCTGCCCCTGGCGCCGCGTGGCCTGCCGCAGGTGGAAGTGAGCTTCGACATCGACGCCAACGGCATCGTGAGCGTGATGGCGAAAGACAAGGCGACGGGCAAGGAGCAGACCATCACCATCGGTGGCGCCAGCGGCCTGAACAAGGACGAAGTGAACCGAATGGTGAAGGAGGCCGAAGCCCAGGCCGCCGACGACGCGAAGAAGCGCGAGGAAGTGGAAGCCCGTAACAAGGCCGAAGCCGAGGCGCACCAGGCGGCCCAGGCCGCGCCGAAGCAGGAAACCCCGGCCGACGCCGTCAAGGACGGCGACGTCGTCGCCGACACGGACGGCGACGTCGTGGACGCCGAGTTCGCGGAAACGCGGTAAGACCACGCCCTCTCGCCACATATCTGGGCGAGGGGGCGTTTCCTTTTGGTGGGCCGGGGCCTCGTGGTAAGCTCAGTGGCTATGTCAGAGACCGAAATCCCGCAGGCAGCCGACGCCACCCCAGCGGATGAAGCGCCCATCGTTCACCCGAAGGCTGTGCCGATCGAAGGGCGGTTCCTTTATGTCGACGTGTCGGCCCTGCGCGCCAAGCAGTTGCGCCGCGGCGCCCGTGTGCGCCTCGACGCCGCGACCTTGGACATGCTGCCGGCGTCGAAGCTGATCAAGCCGGAACGTGTTGCCATGGAAGAGGTTAAGCAGAACCTCGTCCAGTGGAATCTGCCCGACTTCAAGGTCGTCGTCGACCTGCGATAGGGTGTCTGACCCCTTGCCCGGAACCGCCGGGCTCTGCTCCCCGTCTGTGTCAATTGAGGCGTTCATACGCCACGGCAAGTCTAAAGTCTCGCCTCTACCTGTATGATTTTGCCCGATGCAGGTACCGTTAAGCCCCCTTGAGTTCATGCGCCGCTCGCGGCGACTGTACGCCAATCGCGAAGCCGTGGTCGACGGCGCCGAGCGCTGGACCTACGGCGAGTTCTTCGCGCGCTGCGACCGCTGGTCGTCGGCGTTACAACGGCTGGGTGTAAAGCAGGGCGACCGTGTCGCCTACATCGCGCCCAACACCCACGCGCAACTTGAGTCGTTCTACGCCGTGCCCCAGCTGGGCGCGGTCCTGGTTCCAATCAACTTCCGCCTGGTGGCCGACGACTTCCGCTACATGATTCAACACAGCGGCGCGACGGTCGTCTGCGTGTCGGCTGAGTACCTTGGCGCCGTGGACTCGATTCGTGCCGACCTGACGGACGTTCAACACTTCGTGACGCTGGAGAGGCCTGCCCACCATAGCTCCGAAGGAGCGACGGTGGGCTGGCTCGACTACGAGACGTTGCTGGCCGGCGCGTCGCCCGAATTCAGGCGGCCGGTCATCGGCGAGAACGACCTGCTGACCATTAACTACACCAGCGGCACCACCTCGAGGCCCAAGGGCGTGATGATCACGCACCGTAACGCGTGGATGAACTGCGTCGGCATGCTCACGCATACGCCGATGACGCCGGCCGACACGTACCTGTGGACGCTGCCGATGTTCCACGCCAACGGCTGGACTTTCACCTGGACGGTGACCGCTGCCGGCGGACGGCATATCTGCCTGCCGAAGTTCGATGCGGCCACGGTGTTTCGCGTGGCGAAGGCCGAGCAAGTGACACGGCTGTGCGCGGCGCCGACGGTCTTGATCATGCTGGCCAACGCACCCGCCGAGGTTCGCCAGGGAGCGCCTCGCGGCGTTGGCGTGATGACGGCGGGAGCGCCCCCCGCGGCAGTGACGATTCAGCGGATTGAGGACGAATTGGGCTGGGTGGTCACGCAGATCTACGGCCTGACCGAGACAGCGCCGGCGATCAGCATTTGCGAGCCCCTGCCCGAGCACGCCGCGTTGTCGGCCGAAGGCCGCGCCAGGATCAAGGCGCGCCAGGGCGTCGAGCTCGTCACCTCCGGCGAGTTGCGAGTGGTCGATGACCAGGGGCACGAAGTACCCGCGGATGGGACATCCGCCGGAGAAATCGTGGCGCGCGGCAACGTGATCATGGCCGGCTATTACAACGATCCCGAAGCGACCGAGAAGTGCATGGCCGACGGCTGGTTTCACACCGGCGACGCCGCCGTCGTGCACCCCGACGGCTACGTGCAGATTACCGATCGACTGAAGGACGTGATCATCAGCGGCGGCGAGAACATTTCATCGGTCGAAGTCGAAGCGATGCTGCTCGGTCACGAGGCGATCCAGGAAGTGGCGGTGGTCGGCCTGCCGAGCGAACAATGGGGCGAGACGCCGCACGCGTTCGTCATCTTCAAGAGCGGCCAGACAGCGACGCCGGAGGCGCTGCGCGAGTTCTGCCGCGCCAGCATGGCGCACTTCAAGGTGCCGCACGGCTTCACGCCGGTGACGGAGCTGCCGAAAACGGCGACCGGGAAGATTCAGAAGTTCGTGCTGCGCAAAGGCCGGCCAAACATCACCGCCCAGTAGCGTCAGGAGAATAAAGGAGCTTCGGTGTGAAACGCCGTGTCGCGCTGGTAGACGTCGGCGGCGCGCAACAGCGTCGCTTCGTCGAACATCCGGCCGGTCAACTGGAACCCGATCGGCAGGCGGTCGGCTGAGAATCCACACGGCACACTGATCGCCGGCAACCCCGTCAGGTTCGCGCTCACCGTGAAGATGTCGTTCAGGTACATCTGGATCGGGTCGCTGGTTTTCTCACCAAGCTTGAACGCCGGTGTCGGCGTGGTCGGCGTCGCCACCACGTCAACTGAGGCGAACACCTGCTCGAAGTCGCGCCGCAGCAGCGTGCGCACCTGCTGCGCCTTCAGGTAGTAGGCGTCGTAGTAGCCGGCGCTCAGGACATACGTGCCGAGCATGATGCGGCGCTTCACTTCCGCGCCGAAGCCTTGGTCGCGCGAACGTTCGTACATGGTCAGTAGCGTGTCGTCTTTTTCAATCGTCGTACGGTGTCCATAGCGCACGCCGTCGTAGCGCGCGAGATTGGACGAGGCCTCGGCCGTCGCGATCAGGTAATAGACCGGAATGCCGTAGCCAGCATGTGGCAGCTCGATGTCCACCAGCGTTGCGCCGCGCGCCGCCAGCGTCTTCATGGCCTCGTCAAAGGCGGCGAGCACCGGCGCATCGACGCCCTCGCCGAGAAACGCCTTGGGCACGCCGATGCGCAATCCCTTGACCTCGCCGGTGAGGGCCGCCAGCAGATCCGGCATGGCTTCGGTCGATGACGTGGCGTCGTGACCATCGTGGCCGCCGATCACCTGGAACGCCAGCGCGGCGTCTGCCACGCTGCACGTGAGCGGGCCAATCTGATCGAGTGACGAAGCAAACGCCATGAGGCCGTAACGCGAGACGCGGCCGTAGGTCGGCTTCAGGCCGACGATGCCGCACAGCGCGGCGGGCTGACGAATGGAACCGCCGGTGTCGGAGCCGAGGGCGAGCGGCACCATGCGGCCGGCCACCGCGGCGGCCGAGCCGCCGCTCGATCCGCCAGGTGTGCGCTCGAGGTCCCACGGGTTCTTGGTCGCACCGAGCGCCGAGTTCTCCGTGGACGAGCCCATCGCGAACTCGTCGAGGTTGGTCTTGCCAAGCATCACGGCGCCGGCGGCTTCGAGCCGCTCGACGACCGTGGCGCTATAGGGCGGCACGAAGCCGCGCAGGATCTTTGATGAAGCGGTGGTCGGCACACCGGCCGTGCACATGTTGTCTTTGATCGCGACCGGGACGCCGTGCAGCGGTCCAAGTGGCTTGCCAGTGCGCTGATGGTCATCGAGCGAGCGCGCGCGATCGAGGGCTCGTTCCGCCGTCACCGTGTTGAACGCGCTAACCTTCGGCTCGAGGGCTATGATGCGTTCGAGATGGGCTTCGCATACCGCGACCGCCGTGGCCTCGCCGCTCGCGATCTGTTTGGCCAGTAACGTCGCTGTCATAACACCCGCGGAACCTTGAAGAGGCCGGCCTCGCGAGCTGCGTCCGGGGCGTTGCCCAGCAGGTCTTCGCGCGACAGCGACGGCTGCAGCACGTCGTCGCGATCGACCGGGCGGTTCAGCACGTGGGAAGTGGGTGGCACACCAGTCGTGTCGAGCGAGTTGATCTGCTCAACATAGGTGAGGATGCCGCCCAACTGCCGCGTGAACAAGTCGAGTTCGTCGGCGGTCAGCTCGAGGCGAGCCAACTCCGCGATCCGCTTCACATCTTTCTGGGTGAGGGTAGACACGATCCCGAAAATTATAGTGCCTAAGGTGCCTAAGGTGCCTGAGGTGCCTGGAGTGCGATGAGTTCGTGTTCGTCCAGCAACCAGCAGTCTCCTGAAAAGCCGCTGGCCTTCACCTGTGCCCGCAGCGCCGGCAGCGCGGTCGCGCGATCGTAACGAATCGACAGGTGATAGAGGACGAGCGTCTTGACGTTGGCGACCCGGCCGACCTCGAGCGCCTCCTCGGTGGTGGCGTGAATCGGGTATTTCCGGTCGGGCTCTTCGAGAAAGGTTGCATCGTGCACCAGCAGGTCGGCGTCGGCGACCAGCGCCGGATCGATCGGCATGGCATCGCCGGAATGCGCGAAGCGGACGTGGGCGATCTCTTCGAGCAGGGCATCGCGGCGGCCGTCGCGCGCGGCGGCTTCGACCTCGGCCTGGCTCATTGACGCGAATTCCCGCTTGAGACGTCGCTTCGTCTCGACGACGCGATAGCCGAGGGCCGGCTCGTCGGGAACGTGCCGAACGGCAAACGCCTCAAGCGTGCGCCCCTTGCCGAGCGGTATCGATGTCCCGGGTGTCGCGGCGATCCAGTTCAGCGGGAACACCACGTCCGAGTAGGAGGTGCCCAGCAGGTCGCGCGCGGCCTGGACCCCGCGGGAGCGCTCGGGATAGATGATGGTCAGCGGCTTCTCGTTGGCCCCTTTGCCGAACCGGCGGGCGCCGATCAGGCCCGGCAATCCCAGCACGTGGTCGGAGTGGCCGTGGCTGATGGCCAGCACCGACGGCGAGAAGACGTTGGGGCCAAGGGCAAGCTGCAGCCCCTCGCCGGCGTCGACCAGTAGTTGCAGAGGGCGGTGCCAAAACCAGTTGGAGTACATCCCCCGGCTGAAGCCCCTGACGTCATCCAGCATCTGCACCATGGTGATCCGAGCCGTGCCTGCGACGGCCTTTGGATCCGCCTTACTGAACGGCCACCAACTCGATGTCGAAGACCAGGGTCGAATTTGCAGGAATGCTGCCTTGCGCTTGCGAACCGTAACCGAGGCTCGGCGGAATGATCACCCGCCGCAGGCCGCCGACGCGCATGCCAATCACTCCTTGGCTGAACCCGGCGATCACGCCCGTTCCCACCGTAAACGGTAAGGTCCCGGCATCGAAGCGGGTGCCCTTATTTTCGACCGCTGTCGCGCTGTAGAGGTAGCCCGCGTAGTTGACTGTGACTCGGCTACCGGTATTCGCCTGGGCGCCGGTGCCCACCCGGACGTCCACGGTCGAAAACGGCACGTTGGCGCTCGGGGCCGTGGGGGTGGAATCGCCGCCACAAGCCGAAACGCTGAGCGCGAGTAGCGCGGTCACCGCGTAGGGAATCAGTCTCATCTCCCTATCTTACCGAACACCATCCGAAATTTTTCCGGCAGCGGTCTGTGTCATGATGTCTCTGGATTCAATCTTTTGACTTCAGGTGTCTCTGTTTGTCATTGACACAAGTTCGCTCTGGGCTTAGCCTGCCAGTTCTAAGGCGATCGGGTCACTGTCATCGGCTTGTCCGGCCTGCGCCTGGAGGCGCTTGACGGGATTGCAATTTCAGGAGGGGAAAGCATGGCGCGAAGGGTCTTAGTACGGAGTCTCTTGGCTTTGGTGGCGGTGATCTGTCTGCCGACGATTGGCTACGCGCAAAGCGCCATTGCCGGCGTCGTGCGCGATGCCTCGGGCGCGACGATGCCCGGCGTCACGATTGAAGCCGCCAGCCCGGTGCTGATCGAAAAGGTCCGGACCTCGACGAGCGACGGCAACGGCGGCTACCGCATCGGCGATTTGCGGCCGGGCATCTATACCGTCACTTTCACCCTGCCCGGGTTCAGCACGTACAAGCGCGACGCGTTCGAGCTGGTGGGCGACTTCACCGCCACACTGAATGCACAGCTCAAAGTGGGCACCCTCGAGGAAACCGTCACCGTGACCGGCGCCTCGCCAGTGGTCGACGTGTCCAGCGCGGCGCGCATTCAAACCCTCGATCGCGAAACGCTCGATGCCCTGCCAACTGGGCGCAGCATCTTCTCCATGGCCCAACTCGTGCCGGGCGTCAACTTGAATGCGCCCGACGTCGGCGGTTCGCGCGCCATGCAGCAGACTTACATGTCCACGCGCGGCCTGACCTCCGCTAACAACATCGTCCAGGTGGACGGCATGATGATCAACGGCCTGGATGGCGACGGCGCCGTGCAGCAGTACATCAACAACGCATTTGTGCAGGAAATATCCTACCAGACGGCCGGCGCCGGTACCGATGTGTCACCGGGCGGCGTCCGGGTCAACGTCATTGCCAAGGATGGCGGCAACCGGTTCAGCGGGTCGTTTTTCGGCGCCTGGACCGACGGCTCGTGGCAATCGAACAACTTCACCGACGAGTTGAGGGCCGCCGGCGCTCGCAGCGTCGACAAGATCAACAAGATCTGGGACTTCACCATGGGCGTGGGCGGTCCGATCAAGAAAGACAAATTGTGGTACTACTTGGCGGGGCGCCACAACGGTGTCTACGCCCCGGTCGCCGGCACGTTCGTGGTGCCCGCCGGGTCCAAGGTCAACGATTGCCAGGCCGGCCGGGTGGCCTGCGAGCAGGGTGTCGACGACCAGCAGATCAAGAGCATCGTCGGCCGCCTGACCTGGCAGATGAGTCCGCGGAACAAGATTTCGGCGTACTTCGACGAGATCGATAAGTATCGCGGCCACGGCATGGGCGCGGGTGTCGACGTGGCCACGGCCTCGCAGGTCTGGACGTCGCCCCTCTACAACGACGCCGTGCTGAAGTGGACCAGCCCGGTGAATAACCGCCTGTTGCTCGAGGCCGGCTTCTCGTTCAACTACGAGGAGTACGTGGTCGTGAATCAGGAGGGCGTCAACAAGGAACGCGGCACGGCGGCCTGGTATGCCGGCGCGTCCAGGCTCGACAACGGCACGGGCACCCTCACCAGCGGCTTTGGCTCCGGTCAGGGTGGGCGCTACCCCGACCGCTTCAACATCGGGTCGTCGGCATCGTATGTGACCGCCGCCCACACCATCAAGACCGGGTTCCAGTGGAACTGGGGTCCCTACGAGAACACGCGCGACACCAATGCCGACCTGCAGCAGGTCTACATTAACGGCGTACCGCAGTCGGTGAACGTCTTCAACACGCCGCTGCGCTACCTAGACAAGCTGAAGGCCGATCTCGGCATCTTCGCCCAGGATTCGTGGAGCCTTGACCGACTGACGTTGAACTACGGCGTCCGCTGGGAGTATCACAACTCCGAGGTGGCCGTTGAAGAATCACCCGCGGGACGGTTCATGCCGGCCCGCAAGTACGGGCCGATCCAGATGCCGATCTGGAAAGACTTCGCGCCCAGGTTCGGCGTCGTCTACGACGTCTTCGGCAACTCGAAAACGGCCCTCAAGTTCAGCTACAACCGCTACAACGAGGCACGGACGACCTTCTTCGCCGCCCGCTACAACCCGTTGACCGTGGCCGGCGCCAACTTGCCGTGGATCGACAGCAATGGCGACGACATTGCCCAGGGCGAACTCGGGTGCGTCTACCTGACGGCCGGCTGCGAGATCGACCTCTCGCGGTTGCCGTCGACCTTCGGGCAGCCGGCGAACAACACGGTTGACCCGAACTACAAACGCACCTACAACCTGGAAACGGCCGTCGGCATTCAGCACGAGCTGATATCGCGGGTGTCGGTGAGCGCGAACTACTATCGCCGGTCGTTCGCCAACCTGCTGGTGACCGACAACCTGCTGAGGACGCAGGCCGACTACCAGTCCTACAATCTCTTCCACCCGATGACCGGCCAGTCGTTCCAGGTGTGGGACGTCAAACCGGCGGCCGCCGCCCTGGTCCGGAACTACGACACCAATTCGGATGGGCGCAGCCACATCTACAACGGCGTCGACCTGACCATCAACGCGCGGCTACCCGGTGGCGCCATGTTGTTCGGCGGGTATGTGGCGGAGAGGAACCTGCGCAACGTCTGCGATGAACCGGACAATCCCATGAACCTGCTCTACTGCGACGATGCCAACAACGACATCCCGTGGGTGCAGACGTTCAAGATGTCGGGCACCGTGCCGCTGAAGTGGGGCATCTCGGTGAGCGCGACCTGGCAGGATCTGGCGGGTCGGGCCCTCGGGCTGACGACGACCACGGGCAACAAGATCAGCGGCCCTGGCTACGGCGACACGGGCAGTCCGGTCGGCACCAACTGGCAGATCACGCGCACCGGGCGCTATCCGGTCAATTGTCCGTCGCCGTGTCCCGCCGGGCAGTTGATCTTCCCTGCTGGCAGCACGCCCCTCACCTCGGCGTCGATCACGGTGCCGCTCAAGGCGCCAGGCACCGAGTTCCTTCAGCGTGTGCGTCAGCTCGACCTGAGTTTCTCCAAGGCCTTCCAGGTGGGCGGCTCGCGTGTGTCGGGCCAGTTCGACATCTTCAACGCCGGCAACTCGTCGGCGGTGGCGGCGTATGCCTCGACGCTCTTCGATACCGCTGCCTACCTGCGGCCATCGAGCGTTCTCAACGGACGCATGTTCCGACTTGGTGCCCAGGTGAGGTGGTAGGGGTCGTTCTCACAATCCATCACCAAACAAGAGTTCCTTTAATCCAACAACTTGGCGTGCCGGCGCCGGTTTTGGGTTGACTCCCTACGCCCGCCGGATTAACCTCCCACTCGCGCTGCTATTTGGGTTCATTCCACGTTTGTCTATCGCCGGATCGGCCCCGGCCACACTAGGTTTCGATTCGAGTAAGTCGTTGTGTCCGGCGTTTAGTCGGCCGAAAAGCCGACCTGTAAGCGACCGGATTTTGGTTATTGCAATTGGAGGGGAACAGCATGGCGCGAAGAATGTTGGCGAGGACGTTGATGGCGTTTGCGGGGGCGGTACTCCTGTCGACCGCCACATACGCTCAGAGTGCGATTACCGGCGTCGTCAAAGACACCACCGGCGCGTCAATGCCCGGCGTGACCGTTGAGGCGTCGAGCGACGTCCTGATCGAAAAAGTCAAGGCGGCGACCAGTGACGAGAATGGCAATTACCGCATCGGCGACCTGCGGCCGGGCACCTATAACGTGTCCTTCACGCTGCCGGGCTTCAAGACCTTCCGTCGTGACGGCCTGCAACTGCAGGCGGAGTTCACCGCCACCATTAATGCCGAACTGGCGGTCGGCTCCCTCGAAGAGACGATCACGGTGACCGGCTCATCGCCGGTGGTCGACGTCACCACGGCGGCCAAGACCTCGGTGCTCGATCGCGAAGCCATCGACGCCATCCCCACCGGCCGCACCATTCAGGGCATGGCCCAGTTGGTGGTGGGTGTGAACCTGAGCTTGCCCGACACCGGTGGTGCGCGCGCGATGCAGCAGACCTACATGTCGACCCATGGCATGTCGACGTCGAACACGACGGTGCTGGTGGACGGCCAGATGACCAACGGCCTGCAGGGCGATGGCGCCATCCAGAGCTACTACAACGACTCGATGAACGCCGAGGTCAGCTACCAGACGGCCGGCATCGGCGCCGAGACCTCGTCGGGCGGCGTCCGCCTGAACATGATTCCGCGCGAAGGCGGCAACCGCTTCAGCGGCGACTTCAAGGCGGTCAACCGCCCCGGTGCGTGGCAATCGAGCAACCTGACCGATCGGCACAAGGCCAAGGGCCTGACCTCCGGTAACGCCATCGACCGCATCGTCGACTACTCCCTGGCGCTGGGCGGGCCGGTCAAGAAGGACAAGCTGTGGGTGTTCGGGGCGACTCGCTACAACTCGGTCAACAACTTTATTCCCAACACGTTCTTTGATGATGGCAGCCCCGGCCTCGACGACCAGTACATCCTCAACGGCATGGCCCGGCTGACGTGGCAGGCGACCCCGCGCAACAAGTTCTCGGGCTACTTCGACGAGATTGACAAATTCCGCGGCCACGACATGCAGGCCAACTACGATCCGGAAACTGCGGCCACCGTATGGAATTCGCCGGCGTATCACACGACCGCTGTCAAATGGACCTCGCCCATCTCCAGTTCGCTGTTCCTGGAGGCAGGCTGGTCAAACAACACCGAGTACTACACCAACGAGTACAAGGAAGGCATTGAGCAGCCGCGCGGCAGCGCGGCGTGGTTTGCCAAGGCGGCGAAGAACGAAGTCGACCTGGGCGGCTACACGCAAGCCGGTCCCGTCAACACCACCGAGAGCCCGGTGGCGTTCTACTGGAGCTTCGCGGCGACCTACGTCAAGGGCGACCACACCATCAAAATGGGCACCAACAACCGGCAGGGTACGTTCAAGCACACCCGCGAAGCCAATGCCGATCTGATCCAGCAGTACCGCAGCAGCAGCACCGGCATCCGCTGGTCGGTACCAGACAGCGTGCTGATCCGGAATACACCGCTGGCCTATAGTGAGCGCCTTAACCGGGACCTGGGCATCTTCATCCAGGACTCGATTCGTCTCAACCGGCTGACCGCCAATGTCGGGCTGCGCTGGGAAACGCTGAACGCGAAGGTGCTGGCCGGCAAGTCGCCGGCCGGTCGCTTCGTCCCGGAGCGGTCGTTCGAGGAGATCGTGGACGTGCCGGCGTGGAGCGACTTCGCGCCCCGCATGGCCCTGGTCTATGACCTGTTCGGCAATGGCCGAACGGCGATCAAGTATTCGCTGAACCGCTACAACCTGTCGCGGACGACCGGCATTGCCGCCAACTACAACCCGTTGCTGAGCCAGACCGTCACGCTGCCGTGGCGCGACGTGAACGGCAACGGCCAGGCCGATGGCGCACTCCGTTGCACCGGGTATCCGAGCGCGGACTGCGAAATTTCGTTTACCGGCCTCGCCGCCAACTACGGCACGGCTGCGCTCAACGAGTACGGCGAATATCCCCGCACCTGGAATCTCGAGCAGGGCATTGAGGTGCAGCATGAGCTGTTCAGCGGCATGTCGCTGTCCGCTGCCTGGTGGAAGGGCGACTTCCGCAACCTGACCAACACCATCAACCGTGCCTGGACGGTGGCCGATTACACCCCGTACACGTTCTTCAATCCGCTGACCGGCGCGCCGTTCGAGGTGTATGCCCGTAGCGCCGAGGCGTCCGCCCGGCCCACCAGCAACCTCGACACCTACGACGAAGAGCGCGTCAACAAATACGAGTCGTTCGTCCTGGATGGCCGCTGGCGCATCCCGGGCGGCGGGCAGCTGAGCGGTGGCATGTCGTTCGAACGCGAACGCCTGAAGGCCTGCACCTCGCCGGACGACCCGAACTACGGCGGCAACGGCAAGGCCTTGTGCGACGAGTTCGCCCTCGACATTCCGTACCGGCCACAATACAAGCTGTCAGGCACGAAGGAAATC
>NSIL01000023.1 GCA_002737365.1 Acidobacterium sp.
ATGCGCGACGCCGACTCGCCGAACAGCGTGGCGTTGACCGCAAAGGCCCGGCTAAAGCCGGACGCCACATCAGCTGTGGTGTCCGGCTTTAGCCGGACCTCGGCGAGCTCGGCGGTGACGCCGATGTCGCCGCTGTTGAAGGTGCACTCAGCCAACGTGATGGCGAGGCCACCCTCCGAACAATCGTGCGCCGACTCCACCAGGCCGCCGCGAATCAGCGAGACGATCAATTTCTGAACGGCTGCTTCGCGAGAGAGATCCAGTGCGGGCGGCTGACCTGCTACCGTGCCGTGCATGGTCGCGAGGTATTCGCTGCCGCCAAGTTCACCCAGATTATCCCCCAGCAATACCACCGTCGCGCCCGCCTGTTTGAACGCGCGGGTCGTGGTCTTTGACGCGTCTTCGAGCAGGCCGACCACACCCAGCACCGGCGTCGGGAAGATGGCGCGGCCCTCGGTCTCGTTGTAAAGGCTGACGTTACCGCCGGTGATCGGAATGCCCAGCGCCCGGCAGGCATCGCCGATGCCGCGAACGGCCTCGCCCAGTTGCCACATGATCTCGGGCCGCTCGGGATTACCAAAGTTGAGGTTGTTGGTGCCGCCGATCGGCTCGCCGCCCGCACAGGCCACGTTGCGCGCGGCCTCGGCGACGGCCAACATCGCACCGCGATGCGGATCGAGATAACAGAACCGGCCATTGCCGTCGACCGACACCGCCAGTCCGGTGTTGGTCCCCTTCACGCGCACGACGGCAGCTGACATGCCGGGCTGGGCGATGGTGTTGGTGCCGACGCTGTGGTCGTACTGGCCGTAGGCCCACCGCTTGCTGGCGATGGTCGGGACCGTCAGGAGGCGATCGAACGCGTTCTGCGCCGCCGGCGGCGGGCCCAGGTCACCGAGCGACAGCTTCTGCACATCCTGCTGCCACGACGGTTCCTGCATGGGGCGGCGATAGACCGGGGCTTCATCGGTCAGCCCGCGGTTCGGGACGTCGGCCACCAGCACGCCGCGCTCGTGGATCTTCAGTCGTGAACCCTCGACCACTTCGCCAATCTGCACGGCATGCAGGTCCCACTTCTCGAACACCGCAGTCACTTCGTGCTCGCGGCCCTTTTCGACCACCAGCAGCATCCGCTCCTGCGATTCCGACAGCATGATCTCGTACGGCGTCATGCCGGTTTCGCGTTGCGGGACGTGCATCACGTCGATGGTCATGCCAAGACCGCCGCGCGATCCCATCTCGGAAGTCGCACACGACAGGCCTGCCGCGCCCATATCCTGGATGCCGAGCACCGCGCCGGTCGTCATGACCTCGAGGCAGGCTTCCATCAGCAGCTTCTCCATGAACGGGTCGCCCACCTGCACGGCCGGTCGCTTCTCAGCCGACTTCTCGTCGAACTCGGCCGACGCCATGGTGGCGCCGTGAATACCGTCGCGGCCGGTCCTGGCGCCGACATAGAACACCGGGTTGCCGGCACCCCTGGCGGCACCCTTGACGATGCCATCGATGCGGGAGATGCCAAGACACAACACGTTGACCAGCGGATTGCCCGAGTACATGTCGTCGAAGACGATCTCGCCGCCGACGGTAGGAATGCCGATGCTGTTGCCGTAGCCCCCGACGCCGGCCACGACGCCCTCGAAGATGCGGCGAGCCAGCGGCTGGTCGAGCGAGCCGAAGCGCAAGGCGTTGAGCAACGCGATCGGGCGCGCGCCCATGGTGAAGATGTCACGGATGATGCCACCGACGCCGGTCGCAGCGCCCTGGTAGGGCTCAATGAACGACGGGTGGTTGTGGGATTCAATCTTGAAGACCGCGCACAGCCCGCCGCCGATGTCGACCGCGCCGGCGTTTTCGCCCGGTCCCTGCACGACGCGCGGGCCGGTGGTCGGCAACGTCTTCAGGTGCACGCGCGAGCTCTTGTAGCTGCAGTGCTCGGACCACATCACCGAGAACAGGCCCAGCTCCAGCAGGTTGGGCTCGCGGCCCATCAGTTCGAGGATCCGCTGGTACTCGTCCGGCTTGATGCCGTGTCGTTCCAACACTGCCGCGTCGATGACTGCCACGCTGTCGTTACCTCGAGAGAGATGCGAGCGCCTGAACGGCCGAGGCAAAAATGACGCGACCGTCCGCGCTGCCCAACTGGGCCTCGGCCGCGCGCTCGGGGTGCGGCATCAGCCCCACGACGTTACGTTGCCGGTTGCAGATGCCGGCGATGTTGTTGAGCGAGCCGTTGGGATTGTGCTCCGGGGCCACCACGCCCAGCGGGTCGGCATAGCGAAAGATCACCTGGCGATGTTGTTCCAGTTCGGACAGCACCTCTGGTGATGCGTAGTAGTTGCCCTCGCCGTGCGCGATCGGCAGGTGCAGCACCTGCTGCGATTTACAGGCTGCCGTGAACGGCGTGTCCGTGTGCTCGACGCGAACCGGCACCAGCCTCGAGACGAACTTGATGCGATCGTTGCGCACCATCGCGCCCGGCAGCATGCCCGCCTCAAGCAGCACCTGGAAGCCGTTGCAGATGCCGAGGACCGGGCCGCCGCGATCCGCGAACGCCTTGACCGAGGCCATGATCGGCGAGAAGCGGGCGATCGCGCCGGTGCGCAGGTAGTCGCCGTGCGCGAACCCACCCGGCAGAATCACCACGTCAGCACCCTGCAGGTCGGTGTCCTTGTGCCACACCAGCGCCGCGTCTTCCCCGAGCACAAACGAGGCGGCGTAGAACGCGTCGTAGTCCGAGTTCGACCCGGGAAACACGACGACCGAGAACTTCATGGCAGCACCTCGACGCGATAGCTCTCGATCACCGGGTTGGCGAGCAGCTTGTCAGCCATCTCGGTCACCCGCGCCTTGGCCGTCGCGACGTCGGTCGCACTCAGCTCGACTTCGAAGAACTTGCCTTGCCTCACATCCTGCACGTCTTGGTAGCCCAGCGTGACCAACGCGTCGGCGACCACGCGGCCCTGCGGATCGAAGACGGATGGTTTCAGGGTTACGTATACACGGGCGCGCATTCGTTATCCTCCAAAGACCCGCGAAAATACGGCGTCGACATTACGGAGCTGTTCCTTCAGGTCGAATGCCTTCTCAATCTCCACCGCCGGCAGCACCGTGGTGATATCGGCATCGGCCAGCAACAGCGGCTTGAAGTCCAGCTGCTCGTGGAACGAGCGCATGGCGTTGCGCTGGACCCACTCGTAAGCCTGCTCGCGCGACACGCCGTGACGCGCCAACTCCAGCAGCACCTGCCCAGAAAACACCACGCCACGCGAGCGATTCAGGTTGGCGAGCATGCGGTCGGGAGACACCACCATGCCGCTGACGATGCGGGTGAAGCGTCGCAGCATGTGGTCGAGGGCGATGAAGCTGTCGGGCAGGATCACGCGCTCGACCGACGAGTGCGAGATGTCGCGCTCGTGCCACAGCGCGATGTTCTCCATCGCCGCCATGGCATTGCTGCGCATCAGCCGGGCCAGGCCGACAATCTGTTCGCAGCCAATCGGGTTGCGCTTGTGCGGCATTGCCGACGAGCCCTTCTGCCCCTTGGCAAACGGCTCTTCAACTTCGCCGATCTCGGTCTTCTGCAGGCCGCGAATCTCCAGCGCGAACTTCTCGAGGCAGGCGGCGGTAATGGCCAGCGCGCTCAGCAACTCGGCGTGGCGATCGCGCTGAATCACCTGCGACGAGACCGCGTCAGGCGCGAGACCCAGGCGGCGGCAGACCTCCGCCTCGATCGACGGATCGAGGTGCGCGAAGGTACCAACCGCGCCGGAAATCATGCCGACCCGCACGCCTTCGCGCGCGCGACGGACGCGTTCGATCGAGCGGGTGATGTCGGCGTACCACAAGGCCAACTTCAAGCCGAAGGTCATGACCTCGGCGTGGACGCCGTGCGTCCGCCCGATCATCGGCGTGTCCTTGTGTTCGACGGCGCGGGCCTTGACCGCATCGGCAAGTCCGGCGAGCAGCGTCAGGATGACGTCGCAGGCCTCGACCATTTGCACGGCCTGTGCGGTGTCGATGACGTCAGAGGAAGTGAGCCCGAAGTGCAGCCAGCGTGCCGACGGCCCGACCTTTTCAGCCACCGAGGTGGTGAAGGCGATCACGTCGTGCTGGGTGATTTTCTCGATTTCGTCGATGCGGGCGATGTCGAAGGCGCCCTTGGCCCGCAGGTCGCGCGCGGCCTCGGCGGGCACGATGCCGGCCTCGGCCATGGCCTCGGCCGCGGCAATCTCTACCGCGAGCCAGGTTTCGTAGCGGCGCTGGTCGCTCCAGATGCGACCCATTTCGGGGTTGGTATAACGCGCGATCATGATCGGGGATTGGGAATCGGGGATCGGGAATCGGGGTTAAAGGGCAAGGTGCTCCTGGGTGACCTTGAGACCGTTCACGTTTCCCAGCACGGTGACCGCGAGCGATCCGTTGACGAAGAATCGCTCCGCCAGCTTCAGCACGTCTTCCGCCGTGACGCGCTCGATCGACGCCAGCATTTCGTCCAGGCCGTCAGTGCGGTCGCGGTACATCTCCTGACGAGCCAGGTGCGACATGCGGCTCGAGGTGCTCTCGAGGCCGAGCATCAGCGACCCCTTGAGGTGGTCCTTCGCGCGCCGCAGTTCGCTCGCGTCGAGGCCGCCGGCCTTCATCTGCCGAATCTCCGCGACGACCACATCGATCAGTTCCGCCACCACGTCGTTGCTGCACCCAGCGTAGATGCTGAGGGCACCAGAATCCTGGTACGACGACAAGCCCGAAAACACCGCGTAGGCCAGGCCACGCTTCTCGCGGACGTTCTGGAACAGGCGCGAGCTCATCGAGCCGCCGAGCGTGGTGTTGAGCGCATAGCCGGCGTACCGTTCCGGGTGGTGCTGTGGCAGGGCCGGCGTGCCGAACACGACGTGACTCTGCTCCAGATCCTTCTTGCGAATCTGGATCGTCGACGCGGTGATCGGCACCGTGTGCTCGGCTTCGGGGCCACGGTGCGGAATCTGCGCGAGCGCGCGTTCGAGCAGCGCCTGCACGTGGTCGTGCTCGAGATTGCCGACGGCGACCACTACGAAGTTCTCGGCCACGTAGGTGTCGCCAAAATACTTCTTCAGGGTGTCGCGATTGAGGGCGTTGACGCTGGCGGGGGTGCCGAGAATAGGACGGCCGAGCGGATGGCCGCTCCAGAAGCCTTCGGCGAAAATCTCGTGGACCAGATCGTCGGGCGTGTCCTCGACCATCTTGATCTCTTCGAGGATGACCTTCTTTTCTTTCTCGATGTCGTCGTCGGCCAGCAGCGGATTGCTGATCAGGTCGGCGAGGATCTCCACGGCGAGCGGGAGGTGCTCGTCCAGCACCTTCAGGTAGTAGCCGGCGTATTCCTTGGAGGTGAAGGCGTCGATCTGGCCGCCGATCGAATCCACCTGCTGAGCAATTTCTTCGGCCGACCGGCTGGGTGTGCCTTTGAAAAGCATGTGCTCGACGAAGTGCGCGATGCCCATGCTTTCCGACGGCTCGTGCCGCGACCCCCGTGTGAGCCAGATGCCGACGGCAACCGAGCGCACGTGAGGCATCCGTTCGGTGGCAAGACGAACACCGTTGGCAAGGACGGCGCGACGAATGTTGGGCTCAGACACTGTGTGGGATTCTGCCGCAGATAACCAGTTGCGACAGAGGAAGTTACTGCCAAATCATATCACGCAGCCGACGGGGACTGACAGCCTGAATCCGCATCAGGTGGACTCGGCCCAATCGAGGTGCGTTGGTTCGATCTCAGGGTATTTTAGGGACATGGCACGGCGGACATCCCCAAGGTGACGCTGGATGTGCTCATGAAGACGCTGCAAGAGCCGCAAAGCGACAAGCACAGCAGGAAGACGCGCTCTCGTCACGCGTCGTCGATGCGCGTGCGGTTCGCCAGCTAGGGTCGACGATCCCCGATCCCTGACAGTAAACTGTCTCCGATGGACCTCGCCGGAATGGAGCTGGGCGACCTCGAGACCTTCGTCGAGTCGCTCGGCCACAAGCGCTTTCACGCCAAGCAGATCTACCGCTGGATCTGGCGGCGCGGCGTCACCGACTTCGCCCAGATGTCGGACCTGAGCCAGGGCCTGCGGACGGCGCTCATTGACAAGGCTACGGTCTCACTCCCCACCATCACCAAGCGCGACATCTCGACCGACGGCACGCAGAAATTCGTACTGCAACTGGCCGACGGCAAGCAGATTGAAGCGGTCTTCATTCCCGATACGCCGGCACAGACGTTTTGCGTCTCGACGCAGGTGGGCTGCGCCATGGGTTGCGCGTTCTGCCTCACAGGCAAGATGGGCCTCGTGCGGAACCTGTCGGCGACCGAGATCACCGCCCAGGTCCGGCTGCTCGCCCAATCGCTCGACCTGCTCGACAAATCCTTCAACATCGTCCTGATGGGCATGGGCGAGCCGCTGCACAACTACGACGCAACCATGAAGGCGTTGCGGATGCTGAACGAGAAAGAGGGCCTGGCCCTGCATCCCAAGCGGGTGACGCTGTCGACCGTCGGCCTGGTGCCGATGATGGACAAGCTGGCCGGTGAAGAGCTGATGCCTAACCTCGCGGTGTCGTTGCATGCGGCCACGGAAGAAACACGCGCGGCGATCGTGCCGTTAAACAAGAAGTACTCGATGCAGGACGTCATCGAGGCGTGCGAGCGGTTCCCCTTGGCCAAGCGCCGCCGCATCATGTTCGAATACGTGATGCTGGCCGGCGTCAACGACTCGCCGCAGGATGCACACAAGCTCGTGAAGGTGCTGGCGGGCGTGAAGGCCAAGGTCAATCTGCTGCCGCTCAACGCCGCGCCGGGCATTCCGTTCGAGCGGCCGTCGGACGAGGTCATCAACACGTTCGCGAAAATCCTCGCCGACAAGGGCCTCAACGTCTCGGTGCGCAAGAGCCGCGGACGGGACATTCGTGCCGCGTGCGGACAATTGATCGTAGAGGGGCAGAAGCGATGAAGACGCCGGGTGTGCTTTTCCCGAGATGGCTGTGGAAATCCACACCCGGCGTCATCGCGCTGCTGTTTGCGGGCGGCTGCGCCGGTGAGCCACAGTCGTGGGCGGCGCTCAAGAAGCAACTGCCCGGCATGGAATCCGAGCAGCGAGACGCGGCGGTCGAGAAGTTCATCGCCGCCAGGGGCGGCACGCCGATCGTCGAGAACCAGACGCGGCTGGTGTTCTTTGCCAGGGACGTCAATGGCCTCACCCCGCGCGTGGTCGGCGACTTCAACGCGTGGGCTGCCACACCGCAGGGCTACGACGCGGCCATCGGCAAGATGACCCGCATCGACGGCACGACGTGGTCGTACCTCGAAAGCACGGCGTACACCAATGCGCGCGCCGAGTACGTGCTGTTCTTCGACGCTGAGGCGGCCGCCGATCCGCTGAATCCCCGCACGGTGCAGGCATACGCCGGCCCTCGCTCGGAGGTTCGCATGCCGTTCTGGGTCGCAACTCCGGAAGTGGATGACGAGGCGGAGGTGCCAGCCGGTGAGCTGTTGGCCGAGACGGTCATTTCTCGAGCGCTCCTGGGTCCGCGACGCCTGTGGATCTACTTGCCACCAGGCTATTCAGCCGCGACGGATACGTTGTATCCCGTGATGTACCTCCTGGACGGCGGCAACTACGTCGAGAAGATGAACGTGCCGCGCATTCTGGATCGGCTGATCGCGCGCAGGACTATCCCGCCGGTGATCGCCGTGTTCTCGGAACCCGGCGATCGGCAGGAGGAATACACACGCAATCCGCGGTGGCGCGCGTTCATCACTAGTGAATTGGTGCCGCAGATCGACAAGCGCTTCCGCACGTTCCCGGCGCCGGACCACCGCATTATTCTCGGCAGCTCACTCGCCGCCTATGGCGCCGTGGATCTTGCGGTCGAGTTCCCCTCGGTCTTTGGCTTGTGCGCCGCCATCGCCCCGCCCGACCAGACTGCCTCGGTCATCGCCAACCAACCCCGCGCGCGAGCCGCCGCAGTGTCGATCCGGTTCTTCGTCTTGGGCGGCGTGTATGACGCCATGGTAGATGGCGCTCGTCGCCTGCGCACGACCCTGGACGGCGTCAACGCGCCGGTGACCTATTTGGAAGTGCCGGAAGGCCACAACACCAACACCTTCCGGGCGCATCTGGATGACGCGATCAAGGCGTTGTTAACGCCCTAGCGCCTTCTGACCGATGTCTCTCCTGAACTGCACCCCGTTGAAGTGAATCTTGCTGGCCGCCTCGTAGGCGCGCGCGATCGCGGTCGCGAATGACGGCGCCGTGGCGACCACGGTGAGGACGCGTCCACCAGCGGTGACCAGGTCGGCCCCTCGCTGTTTCACGCCGGCGTGAAACACCATCACGTCGGGACAATCACGTTTCACCTCGTCCAGACCCGTGATGACGTCGCCGCTGCGAACCTCGCCGGGATAGCCGTGCGCGGCGAGGACGACGCCAACGGACACGCGCCGGGCTCCGGGATCCGGGATCCGGGACCCGGACAACCGGCCTTCTGCCGCAGCCGTCAGGAGCGGAGCGAGTGGCGCCGCGAGCAAGGGCAACACGACCTGCGCCTCGGGATCCCCGAAGCGGACGTTGAACTCGATCACCTTGGGGCCATCGGCCGTCAGCATCAAGCCGCAGTACAGGAATCCGCGGAACGGCGTGCCTTCGGCGGCCATTCCGTCGAGCACGGGCTTGACGATCTCGCGCTCGACGCGCGCTTGCAGCGCCACGGTCATCAGCGGACTTGGCGAAAACGCACCCATGCCGCCAGTGTTCGGGCCCTCGTCGTGGTCGAAAATGCGCTTGTGATCCTGGGCCGACAGCAGCGGCACGTAGTGTTCACCGTCGGCCACGACAAAGAACGACACCTCGGGTCCGGTCAACATCTCTTCAAGAACCACGCAGGCGCCGGCGTCACCAAAGCTGCGGTCGATCATGGCCGCGTTCACGGCCGCTTCGGCAGTGGCGCGGTCGGGCGCAACCACGACGCCCTTGCCGCCGGCGAGGCCGTCGGCCTTCACGACGAGCGCGTCGCCAAACTCGCCGGATCGGATGGCGGCGAGCGCCGCGGCAGCGGTCGTGCACACGCGATAGTGCGCGGTCGGCACGTGATGCCGCTGCATGAAGTGCTTGGCGAAGGCCTTGCTGGTCTCGAGCTGCGCCGCAGCCCTGGTCGGGCCGAAGACCAGCCGGCCTTCGGCGGCGAGCCGGTCGGCCAACCCGAGGCCGAGCGGGGCCTCCGGGCCGACCACGGTCAGGTCGATCCGCTCGCGCGCGATGAGCCGAACGACGGCATCGGTGTCGAGGATGTCGAGGGGTTCGGTGGTAACGGACGCCACAGACATTCCGGGGTTGCCGGGAGCGCAGAGTAAGTAGTCAACGCCCGGTTCGCGACCCAGCGTTTGGGCCAGGGCATGCTCGCGCCCGCCGGAGCCGATAATAAGGATGCGCATTAGCAGTTTTAGGGCGATTGACTTCCGGGGTGAGGACTAGCTTCCTAAGTCATTGATAACACTAATCTTATATGTGTTATCTGTGTCATCTGCGGCCTTGTCTGCGTTTGTGATAGCCTAGCATACTTGTCCCGTCGCCGATTGGAGCCAGTATCTGGTGATCTGGCGAACGAGGACGAAATATTAGCCGGAAGGGGGTGACTACAGATGGCCGAAGTGAAATTGCAAGAAGGTGAGTCGATCGAAAGCGCGTTGCGACGTTTCAAGCGCAAGGTGCAGCAGGAAGATATCATCAAGGACATCAAGAAGCACTCTTTCTACTTGAAGCCGGGAGACAAGCGTCGCGCGAAGCAGGCGCTCGCCCGGAAGCGCAATCGCAAGAAGGCACGACGCGAGACGGAATAAGGCTTAAGGCTTGGGGCTTGGGGCTTGGGTTGACCAGGCCTCAGGACCCAAGTCGTGAGGTTCTGATCTCGTGGTAGCATTCGACAGCTTTTAGGGCGTTTCTAAGAGTTTTACCGACGCAGGGGATCTAAGCGAATGGAAATCGTCGAACGCACCGTGAACGATGTGACCGTGCTCGACCTCAAGGGCAAGATGACCCTGGGCGAGGGCGACGAGTTGCTGAAGGACAAGATCAACAGCCTGCTCGCCGCAGGCAAGAAGAAGTTGTTGCTCAATCTCGAAGGCGTGCCGTACATCGATAGCGCCGGCCTGGGCGAAGTGGTTCGGACCTACACGACGGTCAGCCGCCAGGGTGGCAGCCTCAAGCTGCTCAACCTGACCAAGCGCATCGAGGATCTCCTTTCGATCACGAAACTGCTGACGGTATTCGACACCTTCGACTCGGAGGCGGAAGCCGTCAAGAGCTACAAGTAAGTGGCGAGGCGGTCCACGGTCGCGAACCTGATCATTTCGCTGCGACCGGATCAGTGGACCAAGAACCTGCTGGTCTTTGCGGCGCTGGTTTTTGCTGTCAAATTGCTCGACCCGGCCGCCTTGGCGCATGCTTCGGCGGCCTTTTTGATTTTTTGTGCACTGTCGGGAGCCGTCTATCTCATCAACGACGTCTCCGATCGGGAGGCTGACGCGCTGCATCCGATCAAGCGGATGCGGCCGATTGCCTCGGGCGCGCTCTCGCCCGTCGTCGGCCTCAGTTGGGCCATGGCACTGAGTGTGGTCGCGCTGGCGGCAGCCTACTGGCTGCAGCCGCTGTTTGCGGTTTCTGCTTCGGCGTACCTGGCGCTCTTCGTCTTGTACACGCGGTGGTTGAAGCACATCGTGATCCTCGACGTCATGTCGATCGCGATTGGCTTCGTGCTCCGGGCCGAGGCAGGTGGATTGGTAATTGGCGTGCCGGTCAGCGACTGGTTGCTGGTCTGCACGCTTCTCGGGGCGTTATTCCTTGGCCTGGCGAAGCGGCGGCATGAAATCACCATGCTGGGCGACGGGGCGAAGGGACACCGCCGAATCTTGGAGGAGTACGATCCGTACTTGCTCGATCAGATGATCGCCATCGTAGCGGCAGCGACCCTTGTCGTCTACGTGATCTACTGCGCGAGCCCTGAAACGGCCGAGCGGTTCGGCACCAGGTTATTGGTGCTGACCACGCCGTTCCCGAGTTACGGCATTTTCCGGTACCTGTACCTCGTGCATCGCAAGCACGGCGGCGGCAGCCCATCGGACATGCTGTTACGGGACCGCCCGCTGCTCAGTTGCGTGGCGCTGTGGGGCATCGCAGTAATCCTCATCATCTATCGGCCGTACGCGTCGTAAACTGGGAATTGCCGCGTTCAACAGTCGCCATCGTCAAGACCTCGCCGGCTACGGTCCTTCGGGACACGCACGCGGTGATGAACCTGGCCGGTTACCAGGACGTCATCGCGAAGGACGCCGACACCGCGCTCAAGGTCAACATCTCGTGGCACTTTTTCTTCCCCGGCTGCTCGACCACGCCGTGGCAGCTCGACGGCGTGATCCGCGCCATGAAGCAGGACGGCTACGATCCGTCACTGCTCCACGCCTGCCACAACCGCACCGTCGTCATTGACGCGCATCTTGGTGAGGAAGCCAACAAGCAACTGCCGGTCGTCCAGGCGCACGGCCTTCGCAACGTGCACCTCTACGAGGGCGACGAGCCGTGGATCAGTGTCCGCGATGCCGTCGGCAGCGCGCTAGCCGATAAGTTCCTGTGCCTGAATGAGGTCTATCCCGACGGCTTCATGATCCCGAAGCGCTTCATTGGGGAGAACATCATCCACCTGCCGACCGTGAAGACGCACGTCTTCACGACCACGACCGGGGCCATGAAGAACGCGTTTGGCGGGTTACTGAACGAGCGCCGCCACTGGACGCATCCGGTGATCCACGAAACGCTGGTGGACCTGCTGATGATCCAGAAGAAGATCCACCGCGGCGTGTTCGCGGTGATGGACGGCACCTTTGCCGGCGACGGTCCCGGACCGCGTTGCATGGTGCCGCACGTCAAGAACGTGATGCTGGCCAGCAGCGACCAGGTGGCGATCGATGCAGTGGCGGCCAAGCTGATGGGCATGGATCCCATGTCGATCAAGTACATCCGCATGGCACATGACCTGGGTCTTGGCTGCGGCGATCCGCGCGAGATCGAGATCACCGGCGATCTCGAAGCGGCCAAGGAGAACTGGCACTTCACCGGCCCGTTCAAGAAGATGACGTTCGCGTCGAAGATGCAGCATTACATCTACTGGGGACCGCTGCGCCGGCCGATCGAATGGTCGCTAAAGACGGTGTTGGCGCCGTGGGCCTACATCGCGAGTGTGATCTACCACGACAGCTTCTGGTATCCCGTCAACGGCGCGGCACAGATGCGCGAGGCGTTGTCGAGCCCATGGGGGCGGCTGTTTGAGAACTGGGAGCAGTTGACACCCGACGCCAATGGCTATCCGCAGGTGGGCGAATCGCCCGCCGCGATCACGCGTGCCGGCATGCACGCATTCAGACAGTCCATCGGTATTCTCGGCACCTGCATCGCAGAGGCGCCCGAGTTTGCCAGCCGGAAGCGCCGCCACCAGGCGCAGTCCGGATCCTGAGGATGTTAAGTCGATGAGCGAGTTCACCATTCGTTCCGAGTCGGTCGATGTCGAGCAGATCATGAAACAGATCCGCGCCCGCATTCTCGAGAAGCGCGGCGTCGACTACACCGAGGATCAGATTCGCGAGCTGGCCAGCGTGCGGCTCGAGAAGTTCCTGGAGCCGCGCAACCTGCGCTCCGACCTGCTGGAGCAGTTCCGCCGCAGCCGGCCCCGGGTCGAGCGCACACCGCTCGAACCGCCAGTCATCGAGGCTCCGTACGCGTTCGATGACCAGACCCTGTTCACTTCACATCGGGCGCCGATGCGGTTGCTCCGCCGGCTGTTTCGCCCATTGCTGAAGCTGTTCTTCAATCCCAACACGCTCAACCAGATCCTGCATACTCAGGCACAGTTCAACCTCGACCTGATGAAGCGCGACGCGCGACGCCGGATCGAGCACCATGACGAACTTCAGCAGTTCGAGATCTCGCGCGGCGAGTGGAATGCCCTGTACTACGAAGTGCTGCACAACCTGGTGATCGAGACCACCCGAACCGGCATCGAGATGCAGAACCTGCGCATGCGGGTGGAGTCACTCTCCAGCCGGCTCGACTTCAGCGAACGCCGGGTGCGCGCGCTCGAGGGCGTCGTGCAGTACCGGCCCGAAGTGATCCACGCCCCCGCCCGCCGCGAAGCGGATGAGGATGAACCGGCGGCAGTACCGGCGACGACGAGCTCGTTCGAAGGCTTTGTTCCGGTCGGGCAGCCGGCTCAGAACCAGCCGGGCCAGGGACAAGGCGATGCCAACCGCAAGCGCCGTCGTCGTCGCCGCGGACGGCGCGGTGGCGCGGGCGCGCCGGGTGCGCCCGGCATCGGCGGCGCGCCGGGCATGGCCGGTCAACCAGCCGGTCCGCAAGACGGCGACACTTTTGAAGCCGGCGAAGACGGTCCGGATGACGGCGACGACGGCTTCGATGAGCGCGAGCCGCAGTCGACCGCCGATGCAACCGACGCATCAGCGGCACCGGCGGTACCCGACGGACCGGTGGTACCGGCGTCTTCCGACGACCACGGCGAGCAGTGAAGGTCGCGGTCGTCGTCCAGCGGTACGGTGCTGACATCAACGGCGGTGCCGAGCAGCATGCCCGTTACGTCGCGGAGCACCTGGCCAAGCACGTCCAGGTCGAGGTGCTCACGACCTGCGCGCATCGCGATTACATCTCGTGGAAGAACGAGCTGCCAGCCGGCCTGGAGGTCGTCAACGGGATTCCTGTCCACCGCTTCCCGGTGGCGGTCGAGCGCGACCCGATCGAGTTCGCGAAGTGGTCGGCCAAGGTCTTCACGCAGTCGCACTCGCTGCGCGATGAACTGGCGTGGCTAGATGCCGAAGGGCCTACCAGCCCGGCGCTCGTCGACCACATCAAGGCGCACGAAGCCGACTACGACTTCTTCATCTTCTTCAGCTTCCGCTATCACCACTCGTTCCACGGCTGCCGCGCGGTGGCGTCGAAGGCCATTCTGGTGCCGACCGCCGAGCGCGACGGCGCGCTGGGCCTCGGTATCTTCCCGCCCGTGTTCCGCGGCATTCGCGCGGTCATGTACAACTCGTTCGAGGAACGCGCCCTGATCCAGGGCGTGGCCAACAACCAGTCGGTGCCGGGCGTGGTGGTGGGCGTCGGCTCAGAGATTCCCGAACGGTCCAATGGCGGGCGCTTCCGCCAGAAGTTCGAGATGCGCGACCGCTTCGCGATCTACGTCGGCCGCATCGACGCGAACAAGGGCTGCCTCGAGCTGTTCGAGTTCTTCGAACACTACAGCGCGTCGCTAGTCGATGGCATGCACCTGGTGTTGGTCGGCACGCCGCACGTGCCAATTCCCAAGCATCCGCGCATTCATCACCTGGGCTTCCTCGAAGACCAGGACAAGTACGACGCGATGGCCGCCGCCGAACTGCTGATCATGCCGTCGTATCTCGAAAGCCTGTCGATGGTGGCGCTGGAGGCCTGGGCCATGGGCAAGCCGGTGCTCGCCAACGCCAAGTGCGACGTACTGCAGGGCCAGTGCATCCGCAGCAACGCCGGCTTGTTCTACGACAACTTTCACGAGTTCGCCGAGACGTTGCGGGCGATTGACTCCGGTCCCAGCCTGCAGGCGGCCCTCGGCCGCAACGGGCGCGCGTTCTTCGAGCGCAACTATGCCTGGCCGGTGATCGAGAAGAAGTACGTCGACATGCTGGAACAGCTGTCGAAGGAGACACCGGCGCGGACGATGGAGCCGATGCCGGGGTGGTTCACGCGCCGCCGGCGCTCGCTGCCGTCCGCTGACAGCATCGTGAAGCAGTTGCCGAATGGGCCGTATCGGGAAGGCAGAAATCAGAAGCCGGAAGTCAGGAGCGAACGGCCCGCCGTCAGCCAGCCACCGGTGCAGAACCGTCCACAGCCACCCGAACGGCCGCAGTTTCAGCCGCGCGATCAGCGTCGCGATCAAAGACGCGATCACCGCGGTCCGCGACCGGAGGGCCGTCGGCCCGCCGACTCAGCCCAGGGCAGACCCGCGGCGGGACCGCAAAGCCGACCGAAGCAGGACTCGCCGCGCCCCCAAGGCGAGCCACAAGCACTACGGCCGGAGGGTGGCAACCGTGGCCGAGACAATCGGCGGGGCGGCCGGCCGCAGCGTCGCCGCAGGTCCGGTGGCGGTGGTAATGGCGGCGGTAGCGGAGCGAAGTAGTGGCGATTGCGATCCACCAGGTGCTCGCCACGCTGGGCTACGGAGATGCCATCGGCCACGAAGTGCTGGGCATTCAGCAGGTGCTGCGCGGGGCTGGCTACGACTCTGAGATCTTCGTGCAGACCGCCGATCCCCGGCTCGAAGACCTGACGCTCGACTACCGCGATCTGGCCGACGCCAGCCATCCCGACAACATCCTGATTCACCATTTTTCGATCGGCTCGCGCGCCTCGCGCGTGGCCTACGCGCTGCCGGATCGGATGGCGCTGGTGTACCACAACATTACGCCGCCGGAGTACTTCGTCGACATCCACAAGGAGCTGGTGCAACTGTGCTTCCGAGGCCGGCGCGAGCTGGCGCTCTATCGGGACCGCTGCGACCTGGCCCTGGGCGACTCGGAGTACAACCGCCAGGAACTTGAGGCGCTCGGCTTCCACGCCAC
Source organism: Acidobacterium sp. (assembly GCA_002737365.1). Taxonomy (GTDB): domain Bacteria; phylum Acidobacteriota; class Vicinamibacteria; order Vicinamibacterales; family UBA2999; genus 12-FULL-67-14b. The sequence continues at coordinate 15,677 of NSIL01000023.1, forward strand.
CGGCGTGCTGCCGGTCGTGCCGGGGTTCAGTCACTTGAGCGGACCGGCCAATTACATGCAGGCCGGCCAGTACGACGACGGCTGGGTCAACGTCCTGTTCGTCGGGCGAGTGATTCCCAACAAGAAATTCGAAGACGTGATCCGGTCGTTCCACGCCTACAAGAAGTGGTTCAACCCGCGGTCGCGCCTGCTGCTGGTGGGCGCCCATTCCGGCTTTGAGCGCTACCTGACGCTGTTGCACCAGTTCATCGCCGACTGCGGCGTCTCTGACGTCCACTTCGTTGGGCACGTGTCGAACGAAGAGCTGACGGCCTATTACGAACTGGCGGACGTGTTCCTGTGCGCGAGCGAGCACGAGGGCTTCTGCGTACCGATCATCGAGGCTTTTCACATGGGCGTGCCGGTGCTGGCGTATGCGGCGACCGCGGTTCCCGCCACCATGGATGGGGCCGGCGTCTTGTACACCGACAAGGATCCCCTCGCGTTGGCGGCACTGATCAATGCCGTCGTCGACGACCGCGATCTGCAGGAGCGCATTGTCGACGGGCAGGACGCCGCGCTCGATCGCCTCGAAGCCCGGGATTTCGCGGGCACCCTGCTCGCCTTTGTCGATCAGTTGCTGGCGACGCCACGTCGCCCGCATCCGCCCGTCGCCTTCGATTTCTGGGATCAGATTCAGGTGGCCGAGGAGCTTGAAGCGATCAAGGCGTACCGGCCGTCGGCCTTCCTGGCGCTGCCGGCCGCACCATGAACCTGGCGACCTTGGGATTACGATGATCGTGAACCAGTGGGTGCCGGCGGCGCACAAGGGTGACGCAATTGGCGATTCGGCGCGCCGGGTCAGGACCCTGCTGCGCGAGCTCGGCCACGAGTCGGAGATCTACGCCCTGACGATCGATGACGAACTGCGCGGCGACGTTCGCTGGTTTGCCGATCCGGCGGCGAAGCGCGGCGACCTGACGATTTTCCACTTTGCGATGGTGTCGCCGTTGACCGCGGAGTTCGCCCGGCTGCCGGGTGGCCGCATCCTGCAGTACCACAACGTCACGCCGTCGCATTTCTTTGCGGCCTACGACGCCAACATCTTTCGCCTGACCGCGCTCAGCCGCGAAGACCTGAAGACGCTGGTCGGGCACACCGATGCGGCGCTGGGCGACTCCGAGTACAACCGCCGCGAACTCGAGAGCTACGGCTTCACCAACACCGGCGTGTTCCCGATCGCCATCGATACCGAGCGCATCACGGCGGCGCCGCGGCGGCCGGCCTTGGAGGCGGTGCTGCGAACCGACGGTTTTCTCAACTTCCTGTTTGTCGGCCGAATCGCGCCGAACAAGAAGATCGAGGACCACATCAAGCTGGCGGAGTACTACAAGCGCTACGTCGACGAGTCGTATCGCTTCATCTTCGTCGGTCGCACCGACGCGGTGCCTCGCTACTTCGACACGATTCAGGCCCTGCTCGCCGAGTACCGCATGCCACCCGGGCGCTTCCTGTTTCCCGGGCCAGTGCCGGACGAAGATCTCGCGACTTACTACCGCATGTCGAGCGTCTACATTTCGCTGTCCGAGCACGAGGGCTTTTGTGTGCCTCTGCTCGAGGCAATGGCGGCCGATGTGCCAGTGCTCGCCTACTCATCGACCGCTGTTCCCGACACGCTGGGCGGGGCCGGCGTGCAGTTTGCGCCGAAAGACCTCGAATACGCCGCTGAGCTCCTGGGGGAGCTCGCTTACAACGACCCGCTCAGAGCCCAGGTGATATCCAGACAGCGCGCCCGCCTCAACGATTTTGGCGACGCCCGGATCCGCCGTGAGCTCGAAAGGCTGACATCGTGAAGATTGCATTCATCGTCCAACGCTACGGCGCCGAGATCCTCGGCGGTTCCGAGTATCACTGCCGCCTGATCGCCGAGCGGCTCGCGGCCAAGCACGAGGTCGAAGTGCTGACCACGTGCGCGCGCGACTACATCACGTGGGAGAACGAGTATCCCGAGGGCCACGACCGCATCCGTGGCGTCACGGTGCGGCGCTTCAAGAACGCGAAGACCCGAGACATCAACGCCTTTAACCAGTATTCGGACTGGATTTTTCATCACCCGCATACCCGCGACGATGAGATGTCATGGCTCGAACAGCAGGGGCCGTGGTGCCCGGCGCTGAACGACTACCTGAACAAGCACCATCGGCAGTACGACGCGCTGATCTTCTTCACGTATCTCTACGCCCCCACGGTGTTGGGCCTGGCGATCGATCCGGCGCGCAGCATCCTGGTGCCAACGGCGCACGACGAGCCGGCGATTCATCTCGGCATTTACCGCGAGATGTTCGCCAAGCCGTCGGCGGTCGCCTTCAATACCGAGGTTGAGAAGAACTTTCTCAAGACGACCTTCGAGTTCAGAGCCGCGGCGGAAGAGACCGTGGGTTGTGGCGTCGACTTGCTGCCGGACCAGGTGCAGCCGGACGAGCCGGAACCGGAAGACGAGGACGAGATTCACAAGCGCCTGCCGCAGCACCTGCGTGCCCGGGGCGCGCAGTTCCGCCGCCGCCATCGGCTGCAGGGTCAGTTCCTGCTCTACGGCGGCCGCATCGACGCCGGCAAGGGATGCGAGGAGCTGATCGAGTACTTCACCAGCTACAAGGAGCTGGGCGGCGAGGCCGCACTCACGCTGATGGGTGTCAAGCTAATGCAGTTGCCTGAGGTGCCATGGGTCCGCTTCGCCGGGCTCCTCTCCGAACGCGAACGCCTCCAGGCCCTCGAGGCCGCCACCATCGTGGTGGTGCCGTCGCCGCTCGAAAGCTTGTCGTTGCTGGCGCTCGAGGCGATGGCGGTCGGCACCCCGATCCTGTGCAATGCCCGCTCAGAAGTGCTGGTCGAGCACTGCGTGAACAGCAACGCAGGACTGTTCTACGCCAACCGGGAAGAGTTCCTGGAGTGCACCAAGCTGCTCCTGGCCGACGAGCGGATGCGCGATCGCATGGGCCGCAATGGCAAGGAATACATCAAGCGCAATTACCGCTGGGACGTGATCCTGTCGAAGTATGACCGCCTGATCGGGTCGCTCCGCCGATAGGTCTCGAGCAGCACCTCCAGGTCGGCAATCAGTTTGTCGATGTCATGCGGCAGCGTGGCGTTGTAGACGCCACGCAGGCGACCCTCGCGATCCACCAGCAGTGCCTTCTCCGTATGAAGGAACTGCTCCGTGGCCGCCTTCCCCGCCTCTAGCCTGCCGTCATCAGCAAAGTATGACGTGCGCGCGAGCCCGTAGATCTGTTCCGGGTCGCCGGTGACCAGTTTCCACCGATTGGGATCGATCCCCCGGAGTTCGCCAAACATCGCCAGCATCTCTGGCGTGTCGTCCTGCGGCGTCACCGAGTACGACACAAGGAGGGCGTCGCGCCCGCCAATGGCCTTCTGCACCTTGGCCAACTGCATCACCATCGCCGGGCAGATGCCGGCACAGCGCGTGTAGATGAACGAGGCGACGTGCACCTTGCCCATTACGTCGTCGCGCGTGAACGCTGTGCCGCCCTGGGCGACCAATGAAACATCGGCGATCTGGTGCTTCGACGAGCGGGTCCACCGTGGCGTGAGCTCGGCACTGTCGTAAAACGGCTGCACCGGACCGCCTGGGCCCTCCCGATGACCGGACCGGCCTGCGCATGCCTCAGACGCCGGCACGACTGGTCTCGGTGAGCGGCGGACCCAAGACGTGGATCGTGATGCGCACGCCGATCCGTTTCGCCGACACGACCGACATCGTACCCGGCTCGTTGATTGTCGTTCCCTACCCCGGGCTCAATGACCCGCTACTCTTTCCCATCCGCTGGCTCTGGTGGTCGTTGCTGGCGCTCGGCGTCACCGCTGCCTGTTGGTGGCCGCTGCTGCGCCGGCTCACGGTCAGTCTTGGCCGCATGGAACACGCCACGTCTCAGATCGCCGAAGGCCGCTTCGACACGAGGCTGGGTCTTGCAGGTTCGGACGAAGTGGGCCGGCTGTCAGGATCGATCGAGCGAATGGCCGTGCGGCTGGGCACGCTCGTCACCGGCCAGAAGCGCTTTCTCGGTGACTCCGCCCATGAGTTGCGGTCGCCGCTCGGCCGGATGCAGGTCGCGCTCGAGATCCTGAATACGCGCGTGCAGGATCCGGAACTCGGCTACCTGCGCGATCTCAAGGACGACGTTGACGCGCTGAGCCGGCTGACTGACGACTTGCTGCAATACGCTCGGACGGAACTGTCCGATCGCACGGTCACACTGGTGCCAGTCAACGTCGCCGAGGCGATTGCGAAGGTGGTCGCGCGGGAAGACCGCGCCAGCGTGATTTTTGATGTCCGCGTCCCCGCCGAACTGACCGTGAGGGCCGAGCCATCGCTGTTCGAACGCACGGTCTCGAACCTGGTCCGCAACGCCGTAAAGTATGCGGGCGCGGCCGGGCCAATCGTCATCTCGGCCACGCGGGACACCGCCGGAACGACCATCACGGTGTCTGATTCCGGGCCTGGCGTCGCGCCCGAGTCGGTCGAACGCGTGTTCGACCCGTTCTTTCGTGAAGATGTGGCGCGGAACCGCAAGACCGGAGGCGTCGGCCTGGGCCTGGCGATAGTCAGAAGCGCGGTGGAGGCATGCGGCGGAACGGTGAGCTGCCGGAATCGCCAACCGCACGGTCTTGAGGTACGCCTGGTGTGGCCACCGGCGTGAAGACCAGGAGGCTGGGTTACTCGGGTTCGCCGACGATTTCGAGCTCGTCGCCGTTTCCAGTGGGTCCGGGCTCGGCGCCGGCGGCTGACACCTTCTTGCGGCGCGGACGAATGTCGTAGCGCTTAATCATCTCGTTGAGCGTGGTTGGCTTGATGCGCAGCAGTTCAGCCGCGCGCTTCTGGACGCCGCCCGCAGCTTCGAGCGCCGACTCGATCCACCGCCGCTCGTAGGCGACCGTGACTTCCTTCAGCGAGACGCCTTCCACCGGCATCACCACGTGCGGGATCTGGAACGACGGGCTCTTGCGCACCTGCTCGGGGATCAGCTCGGTGCCAATGCGCTGGCCGGTGGCCAGCACCACCGCGCGTTCGATCACGTTCTCGAGTTCGCGGACGTTGCCCGGCCAGTCGTACTCCATCAGCAGGTCGAGCGCCTCGGGCGCCACCTCGATGTTCTTGCGACCGTTCTCTTCGCCGTACTTCTCGAGGAAGTGCTGCACCAGCAGCGGGATGTCGTCGCGGCGCTCGCGCAGCGACGGCAAGTGGATGCTGATCACGTGCAGGCGATAGTAGAGATCCTCGCGGAAGCGGCCCTCTTCCATCTCGTGCTGCAGATCGACGTTGGTTGCGGCAACGATGCGAACGTCGACCTTGATGGTCTCCATGCCGCCCAGGCGCATGAACTCGCGCTCCTGCATCACGCGCAACAGCTTGGCCTGGGTCTCAATCGGCACGTTGCCGATCTCGTCGAAGAAGATGGTGCCCTTGTCGGCCAGGTCGAACATGCCCTTCTTCGGGTAGACCGCGCCGGTAAAGGCGCCTTTGACGTGACCGAACAGGGTGGACTCGAGCAGGTCCGGCGGCAGGTTGCCTGAATTGACCGCGACAAACGAGCGTTCACTGCGCGCGGAGTTCTGGTGGATGGCGCGGGCCACCAGCTCCTTACCAGTGCCGCTCTCGCCGGTGATCAGGATGGTCGAACGGCTGGGCGCGGCCTGGATAATCAGGTCGAACACCTGCTTCATCCGGCTGCTCTTGCCAATGATGCCCGAGAACTTGTGGTACCGCGCCTGCAGGTTCTGCTTGAGCGCGACGTTTTCAGCGACCAGTTGCCGGCGTTCGACAGCGTTGCGCAGCACCACCAGCACTTCGTCGTTCTTGAACGGCTTGGTGATGTAGTCGAAGGCGCCCTTCTTCATGGCCGCGATCGCACTTTCCATTGACGCGTAGGCCGTCACCATCAGCACCGGCAGGTCATCGTCGTGCTTCTTGATCTCGTCGAGCACCTGCATGCCGTCCATGCCCGGCATCATGATGTCGACGATCACGGCGTCGAACGGCAACGACTTGGCCAGTTCGAGACCTTCCTGCCCGCCCGAGGCGAGACGCACACTGTAGCCCTCTCGCTCGAGGAGCGTACCCAGGATGTCGCGCATCACTTCTTCGTCGTCGATGACGAGTACTGACGCATTCCGTCGCATGGTTAGTGTCCCCTTCGACTCGCACGAGCGGATGGGTCATCCGCTCGTGCTTGCTCAGGACAAGCTGCGAAGCGAATCTCGAACCGCGTGCCCGTGCCCGGCGTGCTGTCACATTGAATCGTCGCTTCGTGCTCGCGAACAATGCCGTAGGTGATCGACAAACCGAGCCCGGTGCCCTGGCCAATGGCTTTAGTCGTGAAGAACGGATCGTAGATTCGTGCCAGGTGCTCGGCGGCGATGCCGTTGCCGGTGTCCGAGACCTCGGCCACCATCTCGCGACCGTCGGCGCGGGTCGAAATGGTCAGCCAGCCACCGCTCGCCATGGCATCGCGGGCGTTGAGGAACAGGTTGAGGAACACCTGTTGCAGCTTGAACTCGAAGCCGATCACGCGGACCGGCTCGGCCTGCAACTCGCGGCGCACCTTGACGCTGCCCTTGTCGAACTGGTGCTCAAGCAGCGACAGCACATCGGCAATGACCACATTCAGATCGACGACCGTGCGCTCGGATTGTTCCGCAGCATTGGGCCGCGACAGGTTGAGCAGGCCATTGACGATGCGGGCGGCGCGGAAGGTTTGCTTTTCGATTTTCTCGAGCACCTGTGTCCGCGGGTCGGCCTGGTCGGCGTTCTCGAGCAGCATCTGCGTGTAGCTGGAAATCCCGGTGAGCGGCGTGTTCACTTCGTGCGCCACGCCGGCCGCCAACAGGCCAAGCGAGGCCATCTTCTCCGAGATGCGCAACTGCTCTTCCAGCTGCGAACGCTCGGTGATGTCCTCGAAGATGACAATCGTGCCGGCCTGCGAGCCACCGGCCAGCGTCTGCAACGGCACCGTCGTGACGTTGACCAGCAGGCGCGCACCCACGACGCCATCGCCCTGCTCGCCATCGCGGCTCGGTCTGCGCGCCATCAGCGGCACCCGGAAGATCGTGGTGCCATCCGGATGATCGCGGCGAGCCGCGCTCAGCAACTCGACCAGATGCGCGTCGAACAACTGGTCGACGTGCTGGCCGAGCACAGCCGAACGCTGCGGGCCATAGACGCGTTCGAGTGCGGCATTCCAACGAACCACGTGGTCGGTTGGTCCCAGCACCAGCAAGCCATCGTCCAGCGACTCGAGAATGTTCTCGTTGAAGGCGTGCAGGCGATCCAGTTCGGACGCCTTGAGGTGCAACTGCCGGTACAGGCGGCCATTTTCGATCGCCGTGGCCGCTTGTGCCGCTACGGCCGTGACGAGCGCAGTGTCTTCGCTGCTCAGCGGTTCGCCGCTGGCGCGGCGGCCGAGGCCGAGGATGGCAATCGCCGCGTCTTTGGTCACGCACGGCACGAAGTAGAAAATCCCCGCGTCGCGCCAGAACTCGACCTCTTCAGCGGAGAACCGTGTCGCCGCCAGCGGATCATCGAGCCGCACGGTGTGGGCGCTGTTGATGCGCGTGCCGACGCCAGAGGCGCTGACCAGGCGCGGTGGCGCGGCGTCAAAGCCCGCGTGACTGATCACGTCGAAGTCGCCGGCCTCGTTGGCCAGGAAGAACGCCATGCGATCCAGCTCGATGGTCTCGCGCACGCGCGTGACCAGGCGATCGGCTAGGCGATTGAGGTCGAGGTCGCTGTTCAACTCGCCGGCAAAGCCGACCAGCGCGCGGCGGTAGTCGTAGCGATCGCGGTAAAAGGCACGGTCAATGGCTTTCTGCAGGCCGTCCTTCACCGGTTTGGCGAGCAGGATGACGACCACAGTCGCCAGGAACGCGATCATCCAGCGGTGTTGCGACTCGCCGGCGAGCATTTCGTTGCCTGACGCGCGGAGGATCAGCACGTAGAGGGCGACAATCGCCGCAACCGCGGAGGTGTAGACCAGCAGGCGCTTGAGGATGATTTCCACATCCATGAGCCGATAGCGAATGATGGCTGACGCAAACGCGAGCGGAATGAAGCCCAACGGGATGGCAGTGAGCTCCATCGGGATCGACGAGTCGGCACCGAGCACAAACGGAATGGCGTAGCCGAGCGCGAACGGAATGGTGCCGAGGGCCGTACCCCACACGATCCAGCGCAGTTGGCGCTTGACGGTCACCGACCGGGCCCGCCCCAGCGCACGCCGCAGCACCGCCAGGCCGGCCGCGCCGAAAGCGACCAGGTAAACATATTCAAGACGGTCGAGCAGCGACACGACGCGGATGAAATACTCGGGATCGACGCTCGAGCGCAGCACCGCCAGGGTGCGGGTGGAACCGAGCACCGCGCCAGGCAGGTAGATCGCCGGCAACCAGCGCGCCAGTACCGCGGAATAACCCGGTATGTGCGGCCGCTCGGGGAACACCAGCGTGAAGTGCAGGAAAAGCGCCGGCAGCACGCTCAACGCAATCACATCGCCCCAGTAGAACACCCAGTCAACCCGATCGAGACGACCGCTGAACGAGAAGGTGAACACGCCGAAGAACGCCACCGACAACCAGAAGAAGTGCAGGGTGGCCTGATCGGTGGGACGCCGCGCCCGGACCGCCGCGCCGACGAGCAACGTGAAGATGCCGACCGCGGCCAGCACGTAATAGAACAGGCCCGTGCCGCTCGGCATCGGCGCAAGCGAGACCGTCGCGATTTGCTGAGTGCCCAGCCTGAGCAGGGTGTAGGAGTGGCGGTCACCGGGCTTGGTCTGGTGCTGTAGATTCAGCACGTCCTGGCGGCCATCCACCGGCTGGTTGTTGATGCCGATCAGCACATCGCCGGGTCGTACACCGGCGCGGCTGGCCGCCGACGGCGAGGCCACTTCGGCGGCGACGACGCCGACGGCGCGCTCAACCCACAGCACGCCATCTTCAACTTCAGTGTGGGTCGCGCGGGAAATCACGTTGGCCAGCCCGAGCGCCAGCAGGCCGAGCGTCACCGCCACCGGCAAGGCTGTTTGCCGCCATTCGCACCACCAGGTTACCGGTCCAGGCACGGACATAGCCGTCGTTGGTTCAGTGTTACCTAACAAGGCAGATCAATCCGGTGATTCCAGAGCAAATCCCATACCACGAGCTCAACCTTGAGTGGCTTGCTAACTCATTGATAGATATGATCTTACACCCAAATGACGCCTTTGACACACCGCTTTATCCAAACAGCCGTCGAATCGATCCAAAACTTAGTATGCGCAAAATTGGGCGGGAAAGGGTCAGGGCCCGAGGCCCTTAGAATTTGACGGTGAGGCCGCCGACAATCCGCTTGGGCGGACGCACGACGAGGATCTCGTCGTAGACGGAAGCGTTGGCGAGAGACTCGTGAAACAGGTTGCGGACGCCGACCAGCATCTCCCACTGCGAGGCACGGAAGTTCATGAACGGCAGCGCCTGGTTCACCTGCAGATCGAATCGCGCGTCGAAGCCGGGGCCCTGTGCGAGCGAGCCCGAGGTGAACGCGCTATTCACCTTGTAGAACACGACGACGCGAGTCGCGGTGATCGGCACTTCGGCTTGCAGCGAGGTCGTCACGTCGTGGATGCGCTCGTCGTCGCGCACGGACGAGGGCGCCCAGCGCGTCAGCACGGCGTACTCCACCGGGGTCGCGCGCGCCTGCCAGTTGGCGTGCGACAGCGAGTAGTCCACCGAACCGCGCACGTTCTCGAACAGTGAATGCGTGAAGGTCACGCCGACGCCCCGCACGTTGGCATCGCCGGCGGCGCCGACGTGGTAGTGGCCGAGCGCGGTCGCGATGCTGTCGTCCTGGCGCAGGCCGAAGACGGTCACGGTTTGATGATCGATCTGCTGCTCGAACGCACGCACGCCGATGGTGGCGCCGTTGAACACGCGCTCGAAGCCGACCTCGTAGTTAAGCAGTTCCTGCGTGCGCATGCCCGCCGGGGAAATCGCCGAAAAGGTGCGCTGCGGTGGCAGGTAGGCGGCGCTCGTCGGCGGCAGGAATTCCTCCGCCCCCGGCGCACTGATGTCGCGCGACGCAGCAAAGCGCAGGCGCGTGTTCCCGGTGGGCGACAGGGTGGCGGCCAGTCGCGGGCTGAACAACGACGGCCCTGCCTGCAGGTAATCGTAGTGCGCGTAGCTGGCGCCGTAGCTGACCGAGAGATACCGCGACACTTCCCACTCGTCGTACGCGAACACCGAACCAACATTGCGCGCGCTATCGGCCACGGCCAACAGCGCGGCGGTATTGCCGCCTTCATAGCGCTGCAAGCTGTACGACATCCCCATCTGGTAGCGATGCGCCACCGGGGTGGTCACGACGTAGCTGCCAGCGAGCATCCAGGAACTCAAGTCGTTCTGGTTCATCGCCGCGCGCACGGCCCAGTCGCCGTGCGTGCCGACGGGCGCGCCCAACGAGAAAAATGCCACGCTGCTGGTGCGGTCGAGTTGCAGCAACTGCAGCGGATTATCGAACGCGCCGGTGGTCAGCAAGTTGACCTGTCCGCCGAGCGACAGGTCCGAGAACAGTGCGCTGGCGGCTTTCGCCGACGACCCGACCGCGCGGCCGAGGAACTGGAACGAGTCGGTGATGAACCAGTCGTCGTCTTGCGGAAGACCGGCCTTAGTCGCGGCCTCGCGCAACACGCCACGCTTCAAGTGACGCAGGCGCCAGGCAAAGTCGCTTTCGTCGCGACCAGCTTTCGTCGTGATCGGTTCCGGCGCGGCTATTGCGCTCGTGGTCGCGGTGGTGCCGACGCCAGCTTCCGCGACCCGGATCGCCTCAGCCGTCGCTTCGCGACGCAGCGTGAACGTCGAGGCGCTGCGCGCGGCGGGTCGCACGTTGACCATGGTGCTGCGCGGCGCGTGAAAGCCCTGGAGATGCGCACGGAGCACGTACGGGCCCGGCGGCAGTTGCTTCAGCGTGAACTGGCCGGCCTTGTCAGACACGGCAAACGCGGTCGTGCTGCCGAGTGCGGAGATGACCACGCCATCGAGCGGCTTGCCGGCTTCGTCGGTGACCGAGCCTTCGATGTGGCCGGTAGAGGCGGCGGCGAGATTGGTAACGGGAGGTGCGGAAACGAGCCTGACGCCTTGGGCCGAGGCAGGGGTCGAGTGCAGTGCCAACAGGCAGAGCATCGAAACCGAGGCGAGCTGGCGACGGGGGGTGCCCATCTGGACATGGCCGCCCGCCCCCAAGGGTGAGGGAGCGGGCAGTCTCAATAGTTTACGCCTTCGCAGGAGGCCTGTATAGCCGTCCGGCGGTCGTTTGTCCTACCCCTTGATGGTGAACTTCACGTCGCGGGTCAGGGTCTTGTTCGCTGCCTTATCGGTGATTTTGATGGCCAGGCGGTACTGGCCCTCACCAAACGACGCCAGCGGAACGCTCACGCCACCGGGCACCGGGAACTTGGCCGGGTCAAACTGGGGCGGCAGCATGGACGCGTTGACCACTTGCGGACTGGTCTTGTTGAAGAACTTCTCCGCACCCGCCTCGGTCTTGTGGAACTCGTATTCGAGGGTCAGATCCGGCTTGCCGCCGGCGTCGAGGCCCGAGTTGTAGACCTGGAAGAAGATCGACAGCTCGTCGACCTTCTTGAATTCCATGTCGGGGGCCGGCAGCAGTTCCTGGGCGCCGAACACGAAGGGACGCTCGCGCGCCTCTTCCGGGCCGATGGCTGCGGTCAGCATGTTGACCTTCTCAGCGACCAAGATGGTGCTGGTGTTCAACTCGGCGTTGTAGAAATCCGGCACGGTGACCTGCGTCTTGAGCACGCCCATCTTGGCGACGGTGTTCTTCGGCGCCTTCTCGGGCAGGCGCTCCTTGAAGCCGATGTAGACATCGTAGGTGCCGGCGGTGGCCATGAACACGCGGTTCAGCTTGATGACTTCGTCAGCGAGCTGCGCGGCGGGCACGAAGTGGATGTCGTCCCAGGGGTATTCGACCTTCTTGGCCTTCGGGTCGGGCACGGCGGCCGGGTTGACGACGCGAATATAAAGCGCCGAGTCGACCTTGGGCGCGTTGTTCAGCGAGATCACCATCGGCACGAAGGTGCGCGCTTCCTGCGACTTCATGAAGAAGGGCTCGATCGACATCGTGATGTCGCCCGGTACGGGCTGGCCGGCCATCACGCCGTCCACCGTCTTCACGAGCGTCTCGATCTCAGCCTGCTCTTGCTTGCTGCGCTTCTTCTCGTCCTTCTTCGGAGCCTGCTGCGCAGCTACTCCAGAAGCGGCCAAAGTTGCCGACACCATCAGCGCGATCGCTACGGCCATTGCACGCCGAAATACCATCATCAGTTCCCCCTCAAAACGAAGGGCGCACTCTTCGCGCGCCCCCTTGTTACTTTCGATCGATAAATCATAGAAGGGCCGCCGCCGCCAAGTCAACATCGCTAAAGCGCTGTTACACTGGAGGTTTAGCGGCAAAAGTAGAGACATCCGGTGATATCTTGCCGAAGCTGCCACCATGCTGCGTGACGACGTCCTCGTAATTGTGCTGGCGGGCGGGGCTGGCGAACGGCTCGCACCCTTGACGCGAGACCGCGCCAAGCCTGCCGTTTACTTCGGCGGTCCGTACCGGATCATCGACTTCGTCCTGAGCAACTGCATCAACTCCGGTTTGCGCCACGTCTTCATCGCGACACAGTACAAGTCGCTGTCGCTCAACCGCCACATCCGACAGGGCTGGACCGTCGTCTCCGAAGAACTCGGCGAGTTCATCGAGATTCTGCCACCCCAGAAGCGTGTCGGCGAGCAGTGGTATCAAGGCACAGCCGACGCCGTCTACCAGAATCTATACTCCATCATTCGCGAAGCCCCGAAGTTCGTCGTCGTGCTGGCCGGCGATCACGTCTACAAGATGGATTACCAGAAGATGCTGCGGTTCCACCAGGACATGGCGGCCGACGTCACGCTGGCGGCCATCGAAGTGCCGATCGAGGACGGCCGGCGCTTCGGCGTCGTGGCGGTCGACGAACAGGACAAGGTCACCGCGTTCATGGAAAAGCCGCTGAACCCGCCGGCAATGCCCGGACAGCCGCACCTGGCGCTGGCGTCGATGGGCATCTACGTGTTCAACAGCGACGTGCTGGTTCGCGCGCTCGAAGAGGATGCGGCCAAGGACGACAGCCAGCACGACTTCGGCAAGAACATCATTCCCGCGCTGATCGGCCAGGGACGCACCTTCGCCTATCCGTTTTACGACGAGAATAAAAAGGCGGCGAAGTACTGGCGTGACATCGGTACGCTCGATGCCTACTACGACGCCCAGATGGACCTGTGCCACATCAATCCCGAGTTCAACATGTACGATCCGGAGTGGCCGTTGCGCACCTACATGCCGCAAGCACCGCCGGCGAAGTTCGTGTTCGCAGAAGACTGGCGGCGGGGCGAGGCGCAGGACTCGCTGATCTCGCAGGGCTGCATCGTCTCGGGCAGCCGCATTCACGGCAGCATCCTGTGCCCGAACGTGCGCGTGCACAGCTTCTGCAGCATCGAGCAGGCGATCCTGATGCCGGGCGTCAAGGTGGGCCGCCACGCCCGGATCCGCAAGGCGATCATCGACCGCGACGTCGACATCCCGCGCGGCGCGACGATTGGCTTCAACGCTGAAGAGGATCGGCGCCGGCACACCGTCTCGGAAAACGGCGTGGTCGTGGTGGCGCTCGGCGAAGACCCATCCGTCGCGCCGATCACCGAAGAAGCGTTGCGACTGGAAGCAGAAGCTGACCGACGCGGATAAGATGTTCTTTTTATGAAAATTGCCGACGTTCGTGGACGTGAGATTCTCGACTCGCGAGGGAATCCGACAGTTGAAGTGGATGTGACGCTTGACGGCGGGGCACGCGGGCGAGCCGGCGTCCCGTCTGGCGCCTCAACCGGTGAGCGCGAAGCCCTCGAATTGCGCGATGGCGACAAGTCGCGCTATCTCGGCAAGGGCGTCCGTAAGGCCGTGGCGAACATCAACACCGAGATTCGCGCCGCCATCGAGGGCAAGTCTTTTACCCAGCGATCACTCGATGAGGCGATGATCGCGCTCGACGGCACGGCCACCAAGAGCCGCCTCGGCGCCAACGCGATACTCGGCGTGTCGATGGCCGCACTCAAGGCCGAGGCCGCGCGTGCCGACCAGCCGCTCTACGCCCACATCGCCGACTTGGCGCAGGGCCCCGGAACCCGGACCCCGGAATCCGGACCCCGGTTTGTCCTGCCCGTGCCGATGATGAACATCCTGAACGGCGGCGCGCACGCCGACTCGAACGTGGATTTCCAAGAGTTCATGGTCATGCCGATCGGCTTCCCGACCTTCAGTGAGGCCCTGCGCGTCGGCGCCGAGATCTTCCACGCGCTGCGCTCGATCCTCAAGAGCCGCGGCCTCGCCACGAGCGTCGGCGACGAAGGCGGCTTCGCGCCGAGCCTGAAGTCGAATCGCGAGGCGCTGGAGCTGGTGCTCGAGGCGGTCGCCAAGGCCGGTGCGAAGGCAGGCGACGACGTGTTCATCGCACTGGACGTGGCCGCCAGCGAGTTCTGGGTCAGGGATCAGGGATCAGGGATCAGGGACCAGGGACATTACGAGTTCAAGAAGTCCGGAGAACCCGCGCGCGACTCGCAAGGCATGGTTGATCTCTACGTCGACTGGTGCCGGCAGTACCCCATCATCTCGATCGAAGACGGCTGCGCCGAGCAGGACTGGCGCGGCTGGAAACTGCTGACGCAAGCGCTCGGTGACCAGGTGCAATTGGTGGGCGACGATGTGTTCGTGACCAACCCGGCGATTCTCAACGAAGGCATTGCCGCCGGCATCGCGAATGCCCTGCTCGTCAAAGTGAACCAGATCGGCACGGTCACCGAAACGCTCGACGCCATGGCCATGGCCACCGCGGCCGGCTATCGCTGCGTCGCGTCACACCGCTCGGGCGAGACCGAGGATTCGACGATTGCCGACCTCGCGGTCGGCACCGCGGCCGGCCAGATCAAGACCGGCTCGGTCTCCCGCAGCGACCGCCTCGCCAAATATAATCAGTTGCTCCGGATCGAAGAGCAGCTCGGCAGCGCCGCCAAGTACGCGGGACGATCCGCGATCAAACAACTCCATGCATAAGCTCGTTCTCATCCGTCACGGCGAATCAACCTGGAACAAGGAAAACCGCTTCACCGGCTGGACCGATGTTGATCTGAGCGACAAGGGCCGCGAAGAAGCGCGGGCCGCCGGACAGTTGCTGAAGCACGAAGGCTACGGCTTCGACCTGGTGTTCACGTCGCTACTGAAGCGCGCCATTCGCACCAGCCACCTGGTGCTCGATGAGCTCGACGAGCTGTGGCTGCCGGTGCAGCGCAGTTGGCGGTTGAACGAGCGCCACTATGGTGCGCTGCAGGGATTAAACAAAGCCGAGACCGCAGCCGAGCATGGCGACGATCAGGTCAAGATCTGGCGACGTGCATACGACATTCCGCCGCCGCCGCTCGGCGCCGATGACTCGCGCAGCCCGGCGCGCGACCCGCGCTACAAGAACCTGCCGGCCTCGGACCTGCCGCTCACCGAATCCCTCAAGGACACGATGGTGCGATTTCTTCCCTACTGGCACGACGCGATCGCCCCGGCCATTACCTCGGGCCAGCGGGTGATTATCGCCGCCCACGGCAACTCACTGCGCGCGTTGGTGAAGTATCTGGATGGGATCTCAGACTCGGCCATCGTCGAGTTGAACATCCCGACCGGAATACCGTTGGTGTACGAGTTGGATTCGGCCTTGCAGCCTCTGAAGAGTTATTACCTTGGAGATGCTGAGGCGGCCAAGAAGGCCGCCGAGGCCGTGGCCCGGCAGGCGGCTGGGGCCCGGGCCCCGTTAGTTCGTTTCCTCGACCTTTAGCTCTTCCGCCGCGATCCGCAGGGAGCGGAGGAAGCGGCGGTCGTTCACCGTCATGTCGAACGGCTTGCGCGCCACCAGGGCCTTCGAGGTGGAGGTCACCGTGGCCGGCACGGCCGCGCCCACGCTCTGGGGCTGCCCGCGATTGACAAAACCGACCACGGCCTCGAGATTCACCTTCATCTCGTAACCGGCCGCGCGTGCCCGCTCGCGGCACGCTTCAACTTCGGCACTTTCGGAAACAGCGGCGGCAATGGAGTCAGCCAGCTCTCGGGCGAACCGGTTTACCACGTCATCCATAGGACGGCTCCCTTCCGTGGGGCGAACCTCCGGGTTCACCCGCATTTCGCCAATCGGCTGGGACCGTCGGCATTTGCCGATGCGTGACCCACCTGGCGGCGGGCAGACAGCGGCGAATAGTCGTCATTCGGTGGGACGATTGAGTCAGGAAATTACGTGACATTCTATGAAGGGGCTGGTGTCGTGTCAAGGGCAGAATGCTATAAGTTGTGTTTTTCCTGTGACTTGGGCGGATACCCACGGGAGCGCGTAAAATGCCGGCAATGCGTTTTCACGCCACGGCAGACGACTTGAAGGGCTTCGATCCCGAAACCGAACTCGGTTACCCTGGCGAGTTTCCGTTCACGCGCGGCATTCAGCCGACCATGTATCGCGGGCGGTTGTGGACCATGCGTCAGTACGCCGGGTTCGGCACGGCCGCGGAATCGAACCAGCGCTATCGCTATCTGCTGTCGCAGGGCGTGAACGGGCTGAGCGTGGCGTTCGATCTGCCGACGCAGATTGGCTATGACTCGGATCACCCGCTGGCGGCCGGCGAAGTCGGCCGCGTCGGCGTCGCCATCGACTCGCTCGAAGACATGGCGACGCTCTTCGACGGGATTCCGCTCGACCAGGTCTCGACGTCGATGACGATCAACGCGACGTCGATCATCCTGCTGGCGCTGTATGTCGCGGTCGGCAAGCGCCAGGGCGTGGCGCCGAAGCAACTGTCGGGCACAATCCAGAACGACATCCTCAAGGAATACATCGCGCGCGGCACCTACATCTACCCGCCCCACCAGTCCCTGCGCATCGTCACGGACATATTTTCGTACTGTGAACAAAATACGCCACAGTGGAACACGATCTCGATCAGCGGGTACCACATCCGAGAGGCGGGTTCGACGGCGGTGCAGGAAGTGGCATTCACGTTTGCCAACGCCATCGCCTACGTGCAGGCGGCCCTCGACGCGGGGCTCGACATCAACTCGTTTGGCCAGCGACTGTCGTTCTTCTTCAACGCGCATAACGACTTCCTTGAGGAGGTTGCCAAGTTCCGCGCGGCGCGCCGGTTGTGGGCGCGCATCATGAAGGATCGTTTTGGCGCGACCAATCCGCGCGCGCAGCAGCTGCGGTTCCACACCCAGACCGCCGGCAGTACGCTGACCGCGCAGCAACCTGACAACAACATCGTCCGCGTCGCCGTGCAGGCGTTGTCGGCGGTGCTCGGCGGCACGCAGTCGCTGCACACCAACGGCCGGGATGAGGCGCTGGCGCTGCCGACCGAGAATGCTGCACAGATTGCCCTTCGCACGCAGCAGATCATCGGCTTCGAGTCTGGTGTAGCCAACACGGTGGATCCGTTTGCAGGGTCGTACCACATCGAGAAGCTGACCAACGAGATCGAGCACGAAGCGCGCGAGTTGATCGCGCGCATCGATGGCGTGGGCGGCACGCTGGCGGCGATCGAAGCCGGCTACATCCAGCGCCAGGTGCAGGAGTCGGCCTACAAGGCACAGCTCGCCGTCGATGCGGGCGAGTCGGTGGTGGTGGGCGTCAATCGCTACCAGACCGAGGACAAGTCCACCATCGAAGTGTTCCAGGTGAATCCTGACCTGGAGGTGCAGCAGGTGCGGCGGGTGCAGCAGGTGCGGCAGGTGCGGGATCAAGGACGCTGGAAGGCGGCCCTCGACGAGGTCGCCCGCGCCGCCGGCACCACCGATAACCTGGTGCCACCCATCATCGCCGCCGTCGAGTCGCATGCCACGGTGGGCGAAATTGCCGATACACTGCGTGGCGTGTTTGGCGAGTATCGCGAAGTCAGCCTGGACTGATTTACGTAAACCGAAAAAGTGAAGCAGGTTCCTTTACTCTCGGTCGAGAACCTCACGACGGTGTTCGACGTCAAGCCGCGGCCCGTGGTGGCCGTGAACGACGTGTCGTTCGAAATCCGCAAGGGTGAAACCCTCGGATTGGTTGGGGAGTCGGGAAGCGGCAAGTCGGTTACCGCCTTCTCAATCATCGGACTGCTGCAGCCGCCCGGCCGCGTTGCCGGTGGGCGCGTGATCTTCCAGGGCCGCGATCTGGCGAAGCTGCCCGAGCCGGAGATGCGTACGGTGCGCGGCGCCGGCATTGGCTTCGTGTTCCAGGAACCCATGGCGGCGCTGAACCCGGTCATGCGGGTCGGCGCGCACATCGCTGAGGCGCTGATCGTGCACGGCATGGCGTCAAAGACCGCAGCCCGCGCCAAGGCGATCGAGTTGCTGCGAGCCGTCAAGATCACCGACCCCGAGAAGCGCGTGGACGATTATCCTCACCAGCTTTCGGGCGGCATGCGCCAGCGCGTGATGATGGCGGTGGCGTTGGCCTGCAAGCCGCCGCTGCTGATCGCCGACGAACCCACGACCGCGCTCGACGTGACCGTCCAGGCGCAAGTCCTCGAGCTGCTGCGCGACATGAAGCAGCAGTTCGACTTGTCGCTGCTGCTCATCACTCACGACCTGGGCGTGATCGCGGAAACCGCGGACCGCGTCGCGGTGATGTACGCCGGACGCATTGTCGAGCAAGGCACGGTGCGCGAGATTTTTTACCAACCGAAGCATCCATACACGCGAGGCCTGCTGGCGTCGATCCCCGGCGGCGACGCCGGCTCGCGCCTGCGGGCCATCGACGGCACGGTGCCCAACCTGGCCTCGCTGCCACCGGGCTGTTGGTTTGCGCCGCGCTGCCGCGATCGCATGCCGGTTTGCGACATCGCCTTCCCGCCGGTGACAGGCGCGGATCACTCAGTACGGTGCTACCTGCATGGAGGCCAGCCGTGACGCCGCTCGTCGAGGTCAAGAACCTCGTCAAGCACTTCGAACGCGGCGGCGGCTTGTTCCGCGCCAAGACGGTCGTCAAGGCCGTCGACGATGTGAGCTTCGTGGTGAATGAGGGTGAGACGTTTGCGCTGGTCGGCGAATCGGGCAGCGGCAAGAGCACGACCGGCCGTTGCATGCTCAGGCTGATCGAGCCCACGTCAGGCGAGGTGCTGTTCCGCGGCAAGCACGTGCTGGGCTACTCGAGCGCAGAGATGCGGGCGGCCCGGCGCGACATGCAGATGGTGTTCCAGGATCCGTTCTCGTCGCTCAATCCCCGCATGCGCGCGTTCACCATTGTCGAAGAACCACTGGTCATTCATTCGATTGGGTCGAAAGCCGACCGACGCGCGCGCGTCGCGGATCTGTTCAAGCTGGTCGGCCTTGACCCCGCACACCTCGAGCGTTATCCCCACGAGTTCAGCGGCGGGCAGCGTCAGCGCATTGGCCTGGCGCGCGCGCTCGCGCTGAACCCCTCGTTCATCATCGCCGACGAGCCGGTCTCGGCACTCGACCTCTCGATCCAGGCGCAGGTGATCAACCTGCTGATGGACCTGCAGGAACAGCTCAAGCTGACCTACTTGTTCATTGCCCATGACCTTCGCCTGGTGCGGCACATTTCGACGCGCGTGGCGGTCATGTATCTGGGCCGCATCGTCGAAATGGGCGGCACTCCAGGGATTTTCGCGAACCCGCAGCATGCCTACACCAAGGCGCTGCTCTCGGCTGTTCCGGCGACCAATCCCGACGTGCCCCGCGCCCGGATCGAACTGGATCCCACGCTGGTGTCGCACGGCGCGCCGCTCCGGCAGATCTCCGAAGGGCACTTCGCCGCGGTGTAGGGCCGCCTACGCGTGTGGGGCGTGGACTGCCGCCGGGTTGACCGGCGTCTGCCGGATGTCCTTCGCTACTTCGCCGTCGCGAATCGCGATCACGCGATGCGCGTACGCCGCGATGTCGGCTTCGTGCGTGACGACGATGATCGTGTTGCCGGCCTCGTGCAAGCGCGCAAACAGCGCCATGATTTCCGCGCCGGTTTTCGAATCGAGGTTACCGGTCGGCTCGTCCGCCAGCAGGATCGACGGGTTGTTGACGAGCGCGCGGGCAATCGCCACGCGCTGGCGCTGGCCGCCTGACAACTCGTTCGGCTTGTGGCTCATGCGGTTGGTCAGTTCGACCTTCTCAATTGCCACCTTGGCCTGCTCGAGTCGCGCCGACTTCGACATCCCGGCATACACCAGCGGCAGCTCCACGTTGTGGAGCGCCGAGGCGCGCGGCAACAGGTTGAAGGTCTGGAACACGAACCCGATCTCTTCGTTGCGGATGCGGGCCAGCTCGTTGTCGTTCATCTCGCTGACCATCTTGCCGTTCAGCAGGTAGGTTCCTTTGCTGGGCGTGTCGAGGCAGCCGACCAGGTTCATCAGCGTCGATTTGCCGGAGCCCGAAGGCCCCATGATGGCCACGTACTCGCCACGCTCAATGGTAATGGAGACCCCGCGCAAGGCATGAATCTCCTCATCGCCCATGACGTAGGTCTTCCACAGGTCTCGGGTTTCAATCAGCGGCATATCAGCAGTCTATCGTCTCCCGAAGTAGACGCCGAAACCAGCCCGGGGGTTTCGGCATCGGGGCCGCTACTTGCAGATCTGGTCGATCAGCTTGCGGACGGCGGCCGGAACTTCGGCGGGCAGATGGGGTTTCCAGTCGCTGGCATTGACCACGACCACCGAGAGCTGGTCCGGGCCATCGGCGGGTATTCGCTGGCGGGCAGCGGCTTCGAGGGCCTGGTCCAGATCCCTGGGCCGCGCCAACTGCCGACCCACCAACAGCACCACGACCGGGGACTTGCCAACGTGGACCTTGGTCCGGGCTGCGACATTCCAGGCCTCGGCGACCGCCGCGGCATCGACGACCTCGACGGCCTTCACCAGCACGCGGGGCGGATGGCTGCCCAGGAAGCGCGGCTTCGCCAGCGGCACGAGCGCCGTGTCAAACCCGCGGACCACTGGCATCTCGACCGCGCCAAACACCGTCTCCACGGCCGCGCGCACCTTGCCGGCGATCGCCCGGCGCAGGATGTGATCGCGATCCGCGCGCTCCCCGTCAAACCGGTGCCGGCTGGCGGCGGGGGCCTGGACATCAGCGTGATCACGCTCGCCGGCCGATCCAGCCGGCGGCTCCGCTACGTCACTGGGCCGGGACGCGGGTTCGGCGACCGGGGGCGGGACGATGTCGATGACGCCAGCGTCGTACTGCTCGCGCATGGCCGGGTCGCTGAGCGTTTTATAGGCGACGGTGAGTTCGGCCGCGCGGGTAGTGGCCATCTCCTGGAACTCAAGACCCAGGTGAATCACCTTGTCGGGATGGTAGCGGGCAATCTCTCGTCGAAACGCCTTCTTGATGGTGTCGGCATCGGCGGCGGGCTCGACGCTCAACAGGTCGTAGTAGTTCTTCAGGGCATGCCCTTCTTGAACTCGGTGACGTTAGTCATGGCCGGCGGCAACTCGCGCGTCACTTTCCGCTGGCGCAATCGTCGCTCGCTGCGCGCTTCGGTGGCGCGCGCGCAATAGGGACAGAAGGTCCAACCTGGCTGCAGGCTGCGCGAGCAGCCCGGGCAGTCGCCACTCAAGCGACGGCCGCAACTCGGGCAGGCCACGAAATCAAGCGCTACCGGGCCCATGCAGCCCGGGCAGACGCTGCTCACCTCGCGCACCTCCGTGACTACCCGCAGCAACTCCTCAGCAGTGGTCAGACCCGCCTTCACCTTGGCCAACGCATCATCGCCAAGCGCCAGCATACCAGTCGACTGGGCCACTTCCCGGATGGCATCTTCGGAGGCCCGCTGCGCGATCATCCGGCGGATGCGGTCAGTAACTTTCATGACCTCGTAAATGCCCATGCGGCCCTTGTAGCCGGTGAGATGGCAGGCCTCGCAACCGACGGGACGATAGAACGAAATGTTCGCAGCTTCCGCCTCACTAATGCCGAGCGCGCGCAGCGTGTCGGGGTCGGGGGTGTACTGGCGGCGGCAGGCGGGGCACAAGCGACGAACCAGGCGCTGCGCGACGATACCGATGGTGGCCGATGCGATCACGTATGGCTCGACACCGATGTCGGCAAGGCGCGTCACCGCCGACGGCGCATCGTCGGTGTGCAGCGTGGTCAACACCAGGTGGCCGGTCTGCGCCGCCTGCATGGCGATGCGGGCAGTTTCGTTATCGCGAATCTCGCCGACCAGGATCACGTCGGGGTCCTGGCGCAGTATCGAGCGTAGCGCGCTGGCAAAAGTCAGCTTGATCTTCTCGTTGACCTGCGTCTGGTTGATGCCCGGGAGCTGATATTCGATCGGATCTTCAATCGTGATGACGTTGGTCCGTTCCGACTGTACAGCCATCAGCGCCGAGCACAGCGTAGTGGTCTTGCCGCTGCCGGTGGGGCCGACTACGAGGATCATGCCGTGCTGGAACTTGAGAAAGCCGCGCAGGTCGTTCAGCGCCGAGGCCGAGAAGCCGAGTTCCTCGAGCGGCGGCACGCCGCGATTCTGGTCGAGGACGCGCAGCACCATCTTCTCGCCGTGCAGCGTGCGCAGGGTCGAGGCGCGGAAGTCGACGTCCTTGCCGTCTTCGGTGGCGACCCGGACACGGCCGTCCTGCGGTAACCGCTTCTCGGCGATGTCCATGCCCGCCATGATCTTCAGGCGCGCGATCAGCCCTTCGTGGACCCACTTGGGCAGGTCCATCACTTCCTTCAGCAGGCCGTCCAGGCGATGCCGGATCAGCACGCCCTTTTCCATGGGCTCGACGTGCACGTCGCTGGCGCCGGCCTTGATGGCGCTCTTCACCACGAGGTCGACCAGGTCGATGATCGGCGCGGCTTCGCTACGTTCCTTCAGGCCGGCGATCGGCTCGTAGCCGTCGTCGTCGGCACGACGCGTCAACGACGACTCGGTGCCGGGCTGGTTGTCGCGAGGGGCCTGACGCGGCGCCGGCACGCTGCCGCCTTGCGCACCGGTGGTGCGCATCAGCGCCTTGTCGGGATAACCGGCGGCGATCGCCTCGAGGATGTCGGCGCGGGTCGCGACGACCTGCTTGATACGATAGCCGGTCTGAAATTCCAGGTCCTGCACGAGGCTGAATAGCAGGGGGTCGGCCATGGCCACGGTCAGCAGGTTCTTGTCGAGCCGAACCGCGACGCACGACCGCTTCAACGCGACGTCCTTGGCGATCAAGATCACGGCGGCGGCCTCGGGCGGATTCTCTGACAAATTCAGGTACGGGAAGCCCAGTTGATAGGCCAGGGCCTTGGCGATCTGGCGCTCCGTGGCGAGGTTCACGCGCACGAGTACCGCCCCGAGCCGCTCGCCCGTACGCTTGTGTTCGGCCAACGCCGACTGCAGGTCTTCGTCGGTGATGAGACCCGCCTGAATCAGGCACTCACCAAGCTTCTTGCGCATCGTCCCCTTCGCGCCCGACGGATTCAGATCCGTCAGCG
>NSIL01000024.1 GCA_002737365.1 Acidobacterium sp.
ATGGAGCCGGCGATCCGGCTTGAACGGACGACCTGCTGATTACGAAGCAAGCAAGCGAATTGCTTGACACACTACCTGACACACTAACGGACGGCCGCAAGCGGAAACCGGCGGACGCGATGGAAGCGAGATCAGCGCAAACACGACGCGAACATACGCGGCGGACATCGACGGACGGTCGCCTGTCGTTCTCTTAATCTGTTGGTTCTCGGTTCGATTCCGAGCGGGCTCACCAACCTTCGTAATCACCGCGCTGCGCTCTTGCTGTCGTCTTTGATTGTCCGGGATTCGGACTTCCCGTGGGCGGGGTATGGATGAGGTTGGCGCGGCGCGCGCAATACCAAGCCGCCGAGACCGCCGGCTCAGCAGTGTGAGCCGTGCGGTCCCGGCCAACTGCTCATGGCAGCGCGAAGGCCTGCAAACCGTTCGACAACTGCACGACGATGTACTGCTTGCCCTGGTGCAAGTAGGTCATCATCCCGTAGCGGCTGAGGCCGGTCGTGGCGATGGCGCCCAGTCGGTTGCCCGTGCGCTTGTCGATGGCAAACAGCTTGGTCGAGCCATCGGCCGTCTGGCCGGGCGCGAGCAGCATGGTCGCCGTGACGACCAACCCACCCATGCCGGCTCGCCCGAGGTTGGACTCGACGTTGGCGACGCCCTTCAGCAATGGATGATTTCGAATCGCGTCCTGTTGCTGCTGCGGTGCGTCGCCGTAGGGCTTTACCCAGAGATGCTCACCGGTGTTCAGGTCGATCGCGGTGATGCGGCCGACCGGTCCCTTGAAGAGCGTCGGCAGGCCGGCGAGTGGGTCGGCCGCGGCACCCGTGGCGGCGGGGCCTCGACCGGCGCCGCCGCCGGCACCATCACCACCACTGGCACGGCCGTCGCCGGCCTTGGCGCCGGCCTTCTTGGCCGCTTCCGGGTACATCTCCATGGCCGCGCTGACCGACTCGGGCGGGCAGCCCGCACTGGTCGCGACCCAGGCGGCGACCGTGGTTCCCGTTTGCCCGAAACAATCCAACTCGCTGCCCGGGACGACCACGCGGGCGCCGCCGCCACTATGTGACGGAATGTAGATGATGCCGGTGGTCGGGTCGGCCGCCGGCGGGTGGGTGATGTTCGTGCCGCCGGTTTCGCCGGGATAGAAACGTCCCGTCGTCGCGCCTTCCTTGTTGCCGCGATGGACAACCGGATTGAACGGCGGCGCGAGTAAGCCCTGGTCGGTCACGCGCGCGAGCGCGAGCGCCTTGATCTGCGGCGTGTAATCGATCACGTTCTCGGCGCTGCGGCCAATGAACTCGTACGGCGCCGGCTTGACCGGGAACGGTTGCGTCGGCGACAGTTTCTCGCCCGGCACCTTCGAGGCCGGAACAGGCCGCTCCACGAAGCCCCAGATCGGTTCGCCGGTGATGCGATTGAACGCATAGAGAATCGCCTGCTTCGTGGCCTGGAACACGGCGGGCATGCGGCGCCCCCCCACGGTGACGTCCATGGCAATGGGCGCGGTCGGTGTGTCGTAGTTCCAGACGTCGTGATGCACCATCTGGTAATGCCACAACCGCTTGCCGGTCTTGACGTCGAGCGCAATCACGCTGGCCGAGAACAGGTTGTTGCCCGGCCGGAAGCCGCCGTACATGTCGACCGTCGCGCTGTTGGTTGGGACATATACGATGCCGCGCTCGGCGTCGGCCGAGAGCGGCGCCCACGACGAAACGTCGCCGGTCGTGCGCCAGGCGTCGTTCTCCCACGTCTCGTGGCCGACTTCGCCCGGCCGCGGAATGACGTGAAACTTCCACAGGAACTTGCCGTCGCGCGCGCTGTAGGCCAGGATGTCGCCGGGCACGTTCTCTGTCCGCGTCTGGTGATACCCCTGCTCGGCGGAGTTGCCGACGATGATCACGTCGTTGACGACGAGTGGCGGCGAAGAACTGGTGATGTAGCCCAGTTCGAGCGGTACGCCCTCGTTGGCGTTGTACTTCTGCTTGCGGCGGAGCCACGGATCCCAGTCGCGGATCATGTCTTCGGCCAGATCGACCATACCGGTGCGGGGGAAGCCGGGCAGGTCAACCTGTCGTCCCCAGTTGGGCAGCGGCTGGCCGGTGTCGGCGTCCAGCGCCACCAGGAAGAAGCCCGGCGTCGCGATGTAGACGACCCCCTTGCCGTTGATCTCTGAGTACGCCACGCCCTTGCCGTAGCCGGCGCGCATGGAGTACTTCGAGCGATAGGTCTCAGGCTCGACCCAACTCCACAGCAGCTTGCCGCTCGTGGGGTCCATCGACACGACATGACGCCGCGGCCCGGCCACACTCAGCAGCTTGCCGCCGACGTAGCTGGGTGTCGCGCGTGCAGTCAGGGGGCCGACCACTTCGAGCGGACTGAAGCGCCAGGCTTCTTTCAGCGTTTCGAAGTTCGCCGGCGTGATTTGGTCGAGCGGGGAGTAGCGGGTGTGGCCGACGTCGCCGCCGAGGGTTCGCCACTCGCCGTTCTCGGTGCCGCGTCGCGGTGGCGTCTGGGCTGATGGGACCGTCAGGGCGGCCGCCCCCAGAAGACCGAGGGCGAAAATTGCTACCAGCGCGCGTGGGTGCCTAGTCATGACAGAGGAGCTTAAATCCACCGGCGGTCCGCGTCAATCAATGTTCCGGGCATTCGCCGCGCCGCCCGGCGGCTTGTCCGCCCCTATACTCAACGCCAATCATGCGAAAACAAATCGTGGCGGTGTGCGTTGTCGGGGTGGCCGTGTGCTCCTGGACTTCGCTCCAGGCGTGCGACTGGCCGCCGTCATCAATCGCGCACTCGCCGCGCCGCCAAAATAAAAAGGGCGCCCCGGTTAAGGGGCGCCCAGGTAGTGTCTAGCGCAGAGCCTGGGCGCGGCCTTTGAGGGTCTCGGCCAGGGCCTTCAGTCGGGCCGCGTCGCGGCTGGTGGCCGTCTTCGCGTCGCCTTCGACCTGCGCCGCCATGGCATCGAGTGCCTCGAGCGTGGCCTTGGCGCTGCTTTCCTTGCCGGTGCGCAGCTGGTCGGCCTTCGCGAGGCCGCTCAGGATGGCGCTTGAACGGGCCGCCGAGATGGCCTTGGTGCGGTTCAACTGATCCAGGTAGGCCTTGGCGACCGCCGACGAAGCGGGCCACGCCACCTTGGGCTGATTCTGCGAGTTGAACTCCTGCAGCCGGAACTGCATGGCGGCATCGATCTCGTTCTGCGACAGGAACTCGCTGGGCTTCAGCTTGAACACGTCGATGCCACGCGCCATCTCCGATCCGTAGAGGTTGCCGTTGTACCAGTAGGTCGACCAGTAGCCGCCCGACAGCATGGCCTCGCCGTTGATCGGCCCCCGATCGAAGTAGGCGATCTCCTTCGCGTTCGCGGAATCGGTGAAGTCGAACACGGACAGGCCGCCCTGGTACCACGCCTGCACCATGACGTCGCGGCCGGGGACCGGGATCAGCGAGCCGTTGTGGGCGACGCAGTTTTCCTGATCGGTCTGCGCCGCCGGCAGCTTGTAGTAGCCCTGGTGAATCAGTTTGCCGTCGACGATGTCGTAAATGGCGTCGGCGCCCCAGGTCAGCGGATCGACCGCGCGACAGCGCGGCTGGCCGCCGCCGCCCCACTCGTCGGTAAAGAGCACCTTGGTGCCGTCGTTGTTGAAGGTCGCCGAGTGCCAATAGGCAAAGCCCTGGTCGCTCACGAAGTCGAGGCGCTTCGGGTTGCGGGGATCCTTGATGTCCATCAGGATGCCGTTGCCCGAACAGGCGCCGGCGGCCAGGCCGATTTCCGAGTAGACCGTGATGTCATGACACTGGTTGGTGGTGCTGGTGCGTTGCGTGTTGGGGCCGTGATCGCCGCCCATCCACAGGCCGGCGATATTGGTGTCGCTGGCAAACAGGCGCGGCTGGTTGACGATCCGCGACTTCTCGGGTGTGGCGATCGGTACTTCAATCACGTCGATGCTGAAGAGAGAGGTGTTCGGATCCTCTTTCGCATTCTTGCCGGAGCAGCCCTCGAGCTCATCACCCGAGCGCACGCCGCCCGTGCCGGACGCATACAAGAAGATGTGGCTCTTGTCCTTCGGATCGGGCACCAGCGTATGGGTGTGCGAACCGCGGCAGGTCTGCACCGCGGCGACCTGCTTCGGATTCTTCAGGTCGGTGATGTCGAAGATGCGGACGCCGCGGAAGCGCTCGTTGCTGACCGGCGGCACCACGCCCTGGAGGCCGCAGTCGAGACGGCCGCGGGTCTGTTCCACCGACATGAACAGCAGGTGGCCCCAGGTCGAGACGTCGCCCTGTCCGCCCGGGCAGACGACCGACGCGATCAGCTGCGGCTTGTTGGCGCGCTCGATGTTGTAGGTGTTGAAGCCGTGGTAGTTACCCACGATCATGTTGTTGCCGCTGAAGGCCAGGTCCGAGTTGGTGTAGGACAGTTGGTTCGGGTTCGGCGGCGTACGGGGCGCTCCGGCCGCCGCCGGCGGCGGCGCCGGCGCACGGGTACCGAGCGGCAGGGCCGAATCGAAGAAGCCCTCAGGCTTCGGCAGGTTCGACACCAGCTCCATGTTCCATGCCGCCTCTGCCGCCTTGGCGCCTGGGCCTCCCGGCTTGAGATTGGCGCGCGGATCGGTGGTCGATGGCCGCGGCAGGTCCGCGGACGGCACCGGCTCGGGCAGTTGTGGCGGCCGTCCGGGCGCCGCGGGTGCCGCGGGTTGCTGGGCTGGCGCGGCCGGCTGTTGCGCCTGGCCGACCGCGATGGCCGAGACGATCACGACGGCGAAAACGAAACTTACTCTTCTCATAATCCAACCTCGCTGAGCTCCGGCTAAAGCCGGAGGCTACTACCGTAGGCGCGCGGTGCGGCCCTTCAACGTGTCTGACAGTGACTGCAAACGAATGGCGTCGCGGCCCTGGGCGGCCTTGGCATCGGCGGCGACCTGGTCGGCGACCGCATCGAGCGCCGTGAGCGCGGCGGCGGCACTGCGTTCCTTGCCGGTGCGCAGCTCGTCGACTTTCGCGAGACCGTCGGTCACGGCCTTGGCGCGCTCGGCCGAGATGCCCTTGGTGCGATTCAATTGATCCAGATACGACTTGGCCACGGCCGTCGTCGGTTCGTACTTCACCAGCGGCTGGTTCTGCGCGTTGAACTCGGCCACGCGCCACTGCGTGGCGGCGTCGATTTCGTTCTGCGACAGGTACTGCGTCGGCAGCAGCTTGAAAATGTCCATGCCGCGCGAGATCTCCGAGCCGTAGAGGTTACCGTTGTACCAGTAGGTCGACCAGTAGCCGCCGACGATCAGGTTCTTGGCATCGAGCGGACCGCGATCGAAATAGGCAATCTCCACCGGGTTGGCGGCATCGGTGAAGTCGAACACCGAGACGCCGCCCTGGTACCAGCCCTGCACCATGATGTCGCGGCCGGGGACGGGAATCAGCGAGCCGTTGTGCGCGACGCAGTTCTCTGTCTCGGTCTGCGCCGCCGGCATCTTGAAGTAGCCGCCGAACGTCATCTTCTTGTCGACGATGTTGAAGATGGCGTTGGCGCCCCAGTTGGGGAGGTCGGTGGCGCGGCAACGGGGACGGGTGCCGCCGCCCCACTCGTCGGTGAAGATGATCTTCGTGCCGTCGTTGTTGAAGGTGGCCGAGTGCCAGTAGGCGAAGTTCTTGTCCGACACGAAGTCCAGGCGCTTCGGGTTGGCCGGATCCGAAATGTCGAGCAGGATGCCGTTGCCCGAGCAGGCGCCGGCCGCCAGTCCCACTTCGGGGAACACGGTGATGTCGTGGCACTGGTTGGTGGTGCTGCTGCGCTGCGTCCCGGGACCGCTGTCGCCGCCGGGATTCAGGCCGGCGATGGCGCCGGTCTTCTCATCGGCAAAAATGCGCGGGCGATTGACGACGCGCGACTGCTCGGGAGCGCCGAGCGGTACTTCGATCACGTCGATGCTGAAGAGCGCCGTGTTGGCGTTTGCCGACGGGTCGCCGGCGGAGCAGTCCTGCAGTTCGTCACCCGAGCGTACGCCGCCGGTGCCCGAGCCGTAGACATACAGCGTCTGCTTGTCCTTGGGGACCAGCGTGTGGGTGTGCGAGCCACGGCAGGTCTGCACGGCCGCGACCTGCTTTGGCTTGGTGATATCAGTGATGTCGAAGATGCGCACGCCGCGGAAGCGTTCCTTGCTGATCGGTGCTTCCACGCCCTGCACGCCGCAGTCGATGCGGCCGCGCGTCTGTTCGACCGACATGAACAGCAGGTTGCCGTAGATCGAGACGTCGCCCTGGCCACCGGGGCAGACCACCGAGGCCAGCAGCTTCGGGCTCTTCACGCTCTCAATGTCGTAGGCGTTGAAGCCGTGGAAGTTGCCGATCACCATCCGCTGACCGCTGAACGCGATGTCGGAGTTGGCGAAATCGAGGGCGCCGGGACCGGCCGGCGGCCTCGCGGCCGCTGCGGTGCCGGGTGCCGGGGTGGGTGCCGGTGCCGCAGGTGCCTGGGGTGCCGGTGCCGGGGCGCCGGCGGGGCGCTCGACCGGCATCGCTTCGCCGGCGGGGTTCTTCGGATCGTAGAAGCCCTCGGCGCGCGGCCGGGTGGCGACCAACGCCATGCCGCTGGCGGCGACGCCCGCGTCACGCAGGCCCGGCTTCAAGCCGGTGCGGGGATCCTTGGGATCCATCGGCTTCTGCTGGGCGTTGCCCGCGATGACGAGTGAGAGAACGACGGCGGTGAAGGCGAAGAGTTTCGTGGCAACCGATTTCATTTCTGAAGCTCCTTGAGCATTGCGCCCATCCGGTCAATTTCCATTCGCTGATCGCTGTCCACATCCGATGCGAACGCGAAGATCTCGCCGTCCTGCCCGGCGCCCGGTGTCTTGAACAGCTCGTCCACCATCGTGATGGCGCCGATGTGATGCTTGATCATGCCCATCAGGAAGAGGCGATCGAACTCGACGCCCGTGGCGGCGGTGAGGGCCGTCATTTCTTCGGTGGTGAGCATCCCGGGCATCATGCCACCGGGCTCGTGGTGCGCGTGCGCGCTGGGGATGGCCTGACCGCGCGTCTGCAGCCACCCGCGCATCATCTTCATTTCATCTTCTTGCGAGACGTCGATGCGCATGCCGAGCAGCTTCAGGTATGGGTTCTTGGAACGCTCGCTAATCAGCGCCACCATTTCGACGGCCTGCGCGTGGTGGCCGATCATGCCCTGCATGAACGTGGTGTCGGCGGCGGTGAACCGGACCTTCGACAGGTCAGTTGCCGCGGCGACGTCAATCGTCTTGGTGTCCTGGCCGGGCGCGCCTGGTTGCAGGATTCGGGTAGCCGGTGGGGCGCCGGTCGAAGCCGATCGGCAGGCCGCCGTGATGATCAGGATTGAGAGAACGGGTATGAGTCGGGACGTGACAAATGGTCGCACCGGTCAAGAATACTCAGAATTACGGTTTAGTGGGCGCCGCAGTCGAGGCCCCGGGCACATAGCTGCCGGTGGTCTCATCGACCCGGAACTTCCAGTCCAGATTGGCGGATTCCACCAGAAAATCGTAGGTCCTGGGCCCTTCGTCATAGTCCGCGGTACCGCTACCCGCGCCCTTGTGGTCAACGACCACCTGCAGGGGTCGACCGCTGATAGCGCTCCGCATGGTCAGCTTGAAGGTGCCGGCGCCAGCGGGGGACTCGTTGGTGGTTTCCCAGACAATGTGGAAGCGCCCGGTTTCGCTGGGGATGTCGCCGACGGTGGCGGTGCCGTGGCCCTTCCAGGATCCCGCCTCGCGCGTGACCGCGACGATGTCTTGCGGCTTGGACGGCGCCGGGGAGCAGGAGGTCAGGCAGATTGCCAGGGCGATGACAGCACGGCGCACGCCCTTAACTTTACTTCCGGTGGCTAGCGCCTCCTGCGGATGACTGATGTGGAGCCGCTCTTTATGGGCGGCCGGCTTCAGATGGCGGTGCCCAGGCGTCTCGCCATCCGCTTCCGCACGCGCTGAACCAGAGAATGGGATACTCGGCCTGCGCATGACTCGGGTGCTGCTTTCAGTCCTCATCCTCTTGATGTCGAGTCCGGCTCTAGCCGGATGGCCGCAAGCTGTGGGTCCGCCTGACCATTTCCGCCAAGGCTCCGGCCGTCAAGCAGGCGGGCGCGACATCGGGCTGGAAGCCGCCGCCAGAGCCGGCGCGACGCTCCCGCGCCTGCGCAGCTTGTTGGTGAGCCATCGCGGCGAGCTGGTGCTTGAACGCTACTACGGCGGCGCGCGCGCCAGCCAGGCCGCCAACCTCAAGTCCGCATCGAAGAGCATCATCTCGGCGTTGACGGGCATTGCCGTGTCGCGCGGGCTCATCAAGAGCGTCGACCAGCCGATTGGCGACTACTTTCCAGAGCTGGTCAAGGACCCTGACAAGCGCAAGCGCGAGATCACGATCGAAGATCTGCTGACCATGCGGTCCGGACTCGAGTCGACGAGTGGCCGCGACTACGGCGCGTGGGTGCAGAGTCCGAACTGGGTGCGCTACGTCCTGACCCGGCCACTGACCGACGAACCAGGCACGCGGGTCGAGTACAGCACGGGGACCTCGCACCTGCTGTCGGCGATCCTGACCAAGGCGACCAAGAGCAGCACTTGGCAGTTCGCGCAGGAATCGCTGGCCAAGCCGCTGGGATTTGCGCTGCCGCGGTGGACCCAGGATCCGCAGGGCATCTACTTCGGTGGCAACGAGATGTCGATGACACCCCGGCAAATGGTGAGCTTCGGGGAGTTGTACTTGAACAACGGACGGGTGGGCGCGACGCAAGTGCTGCCGAAGGAGTGGATTGCGAAGACCCGAGTGCCTCGTGGGCGGTCACGGTGGGGGAGCGATCGCGAATATGGCTACGGCTTCTGGATTCGCGAGCTGGCGGGCCACGACAGTTATTACGCGTGGGGCTACGGCGGGCAGTTCGTGTTCATCGTCCCCGAGCTGCAATTAGTGGTCGTCACCACCTCGCGAACCGATGTGAGCACAGAGCGCCGCGATCACCTGGGTGCGATCTACGACCTCGTTGAACAGCAGGTGATTCCCGCGCTCAAACCAAGCGCTCTCTGGTGAAAGTGTTGGTGGGGCCGACGGTAGCCGAAGGCGCACGGCTGGGGTATCATGCTGAGTCGCGCGCCCATAGCTCAATTGGATAGAGCGTCGGTCTCCGAAGCCGAAGGTTGTAAGTTCAAGTCTTACTGGGCGCACCACTCCCTGACAGCAAGTGCCGCTTGGTGGCATTGATCAACTGGTTGGTCGAACTGTCGTGGCTGGTGGTGGCGGCCGGTGACGCCAGGTCGGCCGCGACCTGCGTGGCCAGCTGCTTGCCAAGTTCGACCCCCCACTGATCGAACGAGTTGATGTTCCAGACGGCGCCCATGGTGAACACCTTGTGCTCGTACATCGCCAGTAACAGGCCGATGGTGCGTGGCCCGAGCTGCCGATAGAGAATTGTCGTTGACGGGCGATTGCCCGGCAACACCTTGTGCGGCAGCAACTGTTCGAGTGCCTCGCCGCGCAGGCCTTGCACGGTCAGCTCGGCGCGCACCTCGTCTTCGGTCTTGCCGCGCATCAGCGCTTCAGTCTGCGCAAAGCAGTTCGCCAGCAACAGTTGGTGGTGATTGCCGATCTCGGTGTGCGACTCGATGCCAGCCAGAAAGTCACAGGGCACCAGTCGTGTCCCCTGGTGCAGCAACTGAAAGAACGCGTGCTGGCCGTTCGTGCCAGGCTCGCCCCACACGATCGGCGCGGTGAGCGCGTCCACCGCCTGGCCCTCGCGATCGATGCGCTTGCCGTTGCTCTCCATCTCGAGCTGCTGCAGGTAGGCCGGCAGGCGCTGCAGATACTGCTCGTACGGCAGCACCGCATGGGTCTCGGCGCCGAGCACGCTCGTGTACCACACGCCCAACAGTCCCAGCACCATCGGCAGGTTGCGCTCGATGGGCGCCGTCCGAAAGTGCTCGTCCATCTCGTGCGCGCCGTCGAGGAGCTGCTCGAAATGTCCGTAGCCGGCGGCGAGGGCGATCGGCAGGCCGATCGACGACCACAACGAATAGCGGCCGCCCACCCAGTTCCAGAACACGAACATGTTCTCGGCAGCAATGCCGAACTTGCGGACCGCCTCTTCGTTGGTCGAGATCGCGACAAAATGCCTGGCGATGGCGGCCGGGTCCTTGGCGTGGCCCATAAACCAGTCGCGCGCCGAGTGCGCGTTGGTCATGGTCTCTTGCGTCGTGAAGGTTTTCGACGCCACCGTGAACAGCGTGGTCGCCGGATGCAGCGAGCGCAGTGTTTCGGCGAGGTGCGTGCCATCAACGTTCGACACGAAGTGGACCCGCGGCCCCTCGCGGGCGTACGGTGCCAGGGCCTGAGTCACCATGGCCGGTCCCAGGTCCGAGCCGCCAATGCCGATGTTCACGACGTCGGTGAGGCGCAGGCCGGTGTAGCCCAGCCAGGCGCCGTCCCGCACCGAATCGGTGAAACGGCGAATGTGGTCGAGCGCCGCGCGCACCTCGGGCATGACATCGCGGCCGCCCACCAGCATGGGACGCGCCGAGCGATTGCGCAGGGCCATGTGCATGACGGCGCGCTGCTCGGTGGTGTTGATCGCCTCGCCGGCGAACATCTGATCACGCAGGCGCTCCACTCCGGTCTTGCGCGCCAGCTCCGCCAGCGCCCGCATCACGTCGTCGGTGATCAGGTTCTTGGAGTAGTCCACCTGCAGGTGGCCGCCGACGTTGAGCGTGTAGCGTTCGGCGCGACCGGGGTCGGCGGCGAACAGTTCGCGCAAGGTGTGCCGCGGTGCCCACGCCGCCAGGGCGCGCAGGCCAGAGGCGGGGTGAGCGCCGGCCGGTTCCGGGTGATCCCATGCGCGGAAGCCGCCCTCGAACGCCTTGTCGTTGTGGCCGCGGCGAATGCCGTCAGGTAACTGCTCGAACAGGCGGACGTTGCCGCCGCCGAGCACGATGTACTCGGCCGCTACGGCGGCGCGCAGCAGCTCCGCGCCCTCGAGCACGATCGCCCGCCACCGGTCCGCACCGAGCGCCGCCAGGCCACGCTGTCCCAACAGGTCCTCGAAGGTCTGGTCCTTGAAGGGCAAGTGGGCCAGTTCAAGGGCGACGATGGTGCCTTCGTCCACGAGTGCGGTGCCGAGGCCCGAGCCGAGGCCGAGAAACAGCATGCGGCCGCCCTCGTCGCTGCCCAGAGCCTGCATGGCGGCGTCGTTCATCACCTTGACCGGCACACCGAAGGCGGCGGCCCAGTCGAACTCGACCCAGCCTTTGCCCAGGTTCCAGGGTTCTTCAACAATCTGGCCGCGAAGGACGGGGCTGGGAATGCCGATGGTGATCGCGTCGTACTGCCAGTCAGCGGTCTGCGCCCTGGTGCCGGCGACGACCTGTTCCGGCGTGAATCCATCGCCCGAGTCGAACTTACGCGCCTCGGCGCTTCCGGTGTGCATCAACTTGACGTGAGTGCCACCCACGTCGATAACCAACACGCGCATGAAGGCTTAAGCATAGTCCCAAGCCTCGGGGTATTCTTATTTTCATGTCTTTGCTCGACTCCCTCAAGCGCGTCACGACCGTGGTCGCTGACACCGGCGACATTGAAGCCATCCGGCAGTTTCGACCGCAGGACGCGACCACCAATCCGTCGTTGCTGCTCAAGGCGGCGCAGCAGCCGGCCTATCGGCCGCTGGTCGAGGCCGCGCTGGCCGACGCCGACCGGCTGGGACTGGCCGAGGCCCGCCGCACCGAGGCCTTCATGGATCGCCTGGCCGTGAACTTCGGCCGCGAGATTCTCAAGATTGTCCCGGGCCGAGTCTCCACCGAAGTCGACGCGCGCCTGAGCTTCGACGTCGCGGCCACGGTAGCGAAGGCCCGCGAGCTCGTCGGCTTGTACGAACAGGCCGGCATCGCGCGCGAGCGCATCCTGATCAAGGTGGGCAGCACGTGGGAAGGGATTCGTGCCGCCGCCGAATTGGAGCGCGAGGGGATCCATTGCAACCTGACGCTGCTCTTCAGCTTCGCGCAGGCCGTTGCGTGCGCCGAAGCAGGCGTGACGCTGATCTCGCCATTTGTCGGCCGCATCTTCGACTACTACCGCAAGGAGCGCGGCACCGAGATTCCGGCTGATCAGGATCCCGGGGTGCAGTCGGTGACGCGCATTTTTCACTACTACAAGAAGTTCGGCTACCAGACGCAGGTCATGGGCGCGAGCTTTCGCAGGGTCGAACAGATCACCGGCCTGGCCGGCTGCGACCTGTTGACGATTAGCCCCGACCTGCTGGACTCGTTGCAGAAGACCGAGGGCGAGGTCACACCGCGCTTGACCGTGGACGCCGCGCGCGCCTCGGCGGAGGACAAGATCACGCTCGACGAGAAGTCGTACCGGTTCCTGCACAACCAGGACGCGATGGCGGTGGAGAAGCTGGCGGATGGCATCCGCCGGTTTTATGACGATGGCCGGAAGCTGGAGCAGTGGGCCTTGTCCAGGGTGTCTGACACCATCGCCAGGAACTAGTCGCGATGGTGCCAGACACCGTGGCCCCCCCGCGGATTCGCCGCTTGGGCGCTACAATAGAAGATGTGTACTCTCGGTTCTATTTGATTGGAGGCTCTATGTCGGCTCGCCGTTTGGCAGTTTGTTTGACCCTGGCCCTGGCCAGCTCAACCGCGGTATTTGCTCAAGCACCCACACCACCCGCCCAACCACCCGCGAAACCAGACGAGCCGCCCATCTACGAAGAGCAGGTGGTCGTCACCGCGTCGAAGTTGGAGCAGCAACTGGTCAACGCGCCGGCCACCATGACCGTGGTGACGCAGGACGTGATCGCCTCGACGCCCGCCACCAACTACGCCGAGCTGTTCCGCTCGGTGCCCGGCGTCAACCTGTCGCAGACGTCCGCGCGTGACTTCAACCTGACGATGCGCAGCGCCACCTCGACCCTCGCCACCTCGACCTTGGCGTTGCTCGATGGCCGCAGCCTCTACCTGGACTTCTTCGGTTTTGTGGCCTGGGACCTGCTGCCGGTGAACCCGAACGAGCTGAAGCAGATCGAAGTCATTCGCGGCCCAGCGTCGGCCGTGTGGGGTGCCAACGCCATGAACGGCGTAGTCAACTTCATTTCGAAGACGCCGCGTGAACTGGCCGGCACCAGCGCCACCGTCACCTTTGGCACCTTCGACGGCGATGCGGGCAACGGCGAGAAGCTCGGCACCGGCTCAATGTTCGGCATCAACGCCACCCACGCCGCGGCAATCAATGACCGCTGGGCATACAAAGTTTCGGGCGGTGGCTACACCTCCGATGCCTTCCCGCGTCCGGCCGGTGCGATCCCCAACGGCACCGGCACCCAGTACCCCTCGTTTGCTAACCAGGGCACGACGCAGCCCAAGTTTGACACCCGCGTCGACTATGACGCGCCCGACGGCAAGTACAAGCTGACAATGGCCGGTGGCTACTCGGGCACCGACGGCATCATTCACACCGGTATCGGCCCCTTCGACATGACCGGTGTCGGCGTGACCTACGGCACCATGCGCTACACGCGCAACGCCTTCAAGCTCAATCTCTTCACGAATATACTGAGCGGCGACGCCAAGGGCCTGCTGTCGATTGGCCTCGACGGCAAGCCGATTCTGTTCAAGTTCGACACCAAGACCTACGACCTCGAAGTCGGCAACATCAACACCTTCGGTGGCCGTCACGTGTTGAGCTACGGCGGCAACGTCCGCTTCAACGTGTTCGACCTGTCGATCGCGCCGCGCGGCGACAACCGCACCGAGATGGGCGCGTATGTCCAGGACGAGATCTTCCTCAACGACCTTATTCGGGTCAGCCTGGGTGCGCGCTTCGACAAGTACGACAACATCGCAGACCCGGTGTTCTCGCCGCGCGTCGCGCTGATCCTGAAGCCGGCGCCCGACCACGCCGTGCGGCTGTCGTTCAACAAGGCTTTCCGTTCGCCCTCGTTGATCAACAACTACCTCGAGACCGCGATCGTCAACCAGTTAAACCTCGGCGCCATCAACCCGGCGCTGAACGGCGTGATCTACAACTTCCCGGTGCTCGCGAACGGCAACGAAGCGTTGACGGAAGAGTCAACCGAATCGTTCGAAGCGGCCTACACCGGGATCATCAAGAACCGGGCGACCGTCTCGGCCGCGATGTACTTCACCACCAACCGCGATGAGATCTTCTTCACGCAGGTGGCCCGGTACCGTGCCGCGACGCCGCCTCGGGGCTGGCCGTTGCCGCCGGCCGTCCTCGAAGTGTTGCCGCCAGCCTGCGTTCCTGGGAAGCAGTGCACCACCGGCGGCCTGCCGTCGGAGTTCAGCTACCGCAACCTGGGGACCGTGAAGAATAAGGGCATCGAGCTCGGTATCGACGGCGC
Source organism: Acidobacterium sp. (assembly GCA_002737365.1). GTDB lineage: Bacteria > Acidobacteriota > Vicinamibacteria > Vicinamibacterales > UBA2999 > 12-FULL-67-14b. Next base: position 14,375 of record NSIL01000024.1, read on the forward strand.
GGTCACTCGCGCGCTCAACCTGTTTGCGAACTACTCGTACCAGGCCGAGCCCGAACCTGACTTCGCGCTGTCGGAAGTGAACCTGCCGCCGCAGAATCGCTTCAATACCGGCATGAACTACAGCGAGGGCCGCTACCTGGGTAATCTCTCGATCAGCTATGTCGGCGAAGCGTACTGGCAGGACGTGCTGGACGCGCGCTTCGCGGGACCGACCGAGGCCTACATGCAGATCAACGGCGCCTTCGGCATGAAGTTCTCGAAGGACAAGATCGCCGCCACCATCAAGGGGATTAACCTCACCAACCGGGACATTCAGTCGCACGTGTTCGGCGACATTCTCAAGCGTCAGATCATTGGCGAATTGCGCTTCAATTTTTAGGTGCCAGGCAGGTGGCACTTTAGTGCCGCCTGCAATTCTTCCGGTGTATTGCAGCTGACGAAGCTTTCCAGATGCGGGTCGAGGTCGCAGAACAGCGCGGCGTCGACCCGTTTTGTTGATACCTGATCGAGCAGCCGCATCGCGCGCCGTTCGCCGGTTGCCAGAAGAGCCTGCGCCGCACTGGCCACTGATGATCGGTAAACGGCGCACAGCGGGCTGGCCTGGGCTCCGACGACCGGCACGCAGATGTCGGCATCCCCGCACAACTCGACCAGCCGCCGCAGCACCGCCGGCTTGATCAACGGCATGTCGCAGGCAACGATGAGGTTGAGGTCACTGTTCGAGGCCGCGAGTCCCGCCGCGATGCCGGCCAGCGGGCCCAGATTCTCGATGGGGTCGAAGACGACCCGCACAGGCAGCCCAAGGGAGAGGTTGCTGCCACCCTGCTCGGACTGCACGACCACGATCACCTCGTCGGCGACCGAACCGACAAGGCGAATAGCACGGGTCAGCAGGGTGTCATCGCCGAAGGGCAGCGACGCCTTGTCCTGTCTCATCCGGGTGGATCGCCCGCCGGCCAGCACAATGCCGGTGAGCGTCATTGGCCGAGCTTCGCGATCGCCATTAGCAAGTTGGCGTCCTTGTGCGACAACAGTTTCTTCCCCAGATCGCCGGACTGTTCGAGACGTGCGCTAATGGTGTCGATGGTGAAGTCCTGCGGCGCGGGCCAGGGTCTTGCCCTGGCTGTTCTGCAGGTAGTCGATGTAGATCGTCTTGTCCTTGCGCTTGCGGACCATGCGCTCCACCGTGGCCACCTGGTCGGCTGAGGCCAGGTCGGCCATGGTCGAGAACCAGGGCCATGGAGACCGATGCGAGCTGCGCCATGTAGAGCAGCGTCTTCAGCGAGCCACCGGTCTAACCGCAGCTTGCCGTTCTTGCGCGCCTTCTCGAACGTATTGAGTTGGTCGATCGGCGACTCGGCGTCGTGGCTTCGTTCTTCGCACCGAGGATCAGCGCGCCGAAGTGGGCACGCGTGCCTGGCGGCGGGCTGGTCATCGGCCGAGCGCAGGGCCTGGTTCGAGCGATACCCGGATCCCGGATCCCGGCTTCCGTCAGGAATACCGATCATCGAACCAGGGTTCGGCCGTATCTGAATAGCCACGCGCTTCCCAGAAGCCGGGCCTGTTGCCGGCCAGGAACTCAATCTTGCGAATCCACTTGGTGCCCTTCCAGGCATACAGCTTCGGGGTAATCATCCGGCACGGGCCACCGTGCTCCTTGGGCAGCGGCTCGCCCTCCCACGTGTGCACCAGCAACACGTCGTCTTCGACGGCGCGCGCGAGCGGCAAGTTGGTGGTGTAGGGCATTCGTGTCCCCGGCATGTGGTCGTAGCCGGTGCAGAGGACGTGCGTCGCCTCCGGTGCGGGGATTGCGAGTTCGGCCAGCGCCTGGAAGCGCACGCCGGCCCAACGGTTGTCCATCCGGCTCCAGGTGGTGACGCAATGAAAGTCGCTGACGTCTTCGGCCTGGGGCAGCGCGAGAAACTCCGCCCAACTGACCGAGAACGGGTTGTCGCACAGCCCGCCCACCTCGAGGCTCCAGTCCGCGAGTGCGACGCTGGGCGAGTCGCCCAGGTCGAGCACAGGCCAATTCGGCACTTGCCGCTGGCCGGTCGGCAATTTGGGCATGCCGTGACGATTGATCTCGCCGGTGCCTTCAGGTGCGCGGCCTTCAAATGAGTCTGGTGGCGCGGGTCGCAGGGCGCGTTGTCTTTCTATGTACCGCAGCCGCTTGGCGACCAGGCTGTTGTCGGATGCTGGCAAAGATGGCTCCTGCTTCATTATCATCTGTCCATGCGATTCGAGTTCGTCGTCCGGTCCGGCAATGAAGCAGGGCGGACAGTGACCCTCAGTACCGGGCAGACGATAGCCCTGGGGCGCCTGAAGGGCTGCGACGTGGTCCTGGACGACGAGGCGGCATCGCGGCGGCACTGCACGATCGCGGCGCGCGAGAACCTGTGCGTGGTGGCCGACCTGCAGTCGGCAAACGGCACGTTTGTCAACGAGCGCCGCATCGCCTCCATTGAGCTGGAGAAGGGCGACAAGCTCCGCATTGGTTCCACCGTCCTCGAACTGCTCGACCCCAATGCGCCGGGGCCTGGCGTCCGCACCAGCACCACCTCGTTAAGCATCGTCGAAACTCGCAGCCAGACGTTGGTGCAGCGCGCCGTCGACCCGACCAAGCTCGAGTTCCTGTCGCAGATTTCCAGGCGAAAAGACGATGCCGATCTCCTGGCGTCGGCGCAGAAGTATTTGACGACGCTGCACAAGGTGTCGGACATCCTGTCGCGCGCGAGCGGGGTTGAGGCGCTGTTTGATTCGATCCTGTCGGCCATTCTCGAAGTGAGCGGTGGTGATCGGGCGGCCATCCTGATGCGGCCGGCCGACGGCAGCGGTGAGGCGAACCAGGTCGACATGGTGGCCGTGCGGACCAAGGACGGCGGGGCGACCGGCGCGGTGACGCTGTCGCGCACGGTCGTCAACGATGTCCTCGAGAAGGGAATTTCCGCCTACACCGACGATGCCCTGGCCGACGAGCGCTACATCGGCGGCGAGAGCATTGTGAAGCAGCGCATCCGCTCGGTAATGTGCGCACCGATGCGGACCACTGACGCAATTCTTGGCGTCTTGTATGTCGATAGCCAGGCTGCGCGCGAGTTCAGCGAAGCGGAGTTGGAACTGCTGGCGGCGGTCGGGAACCAAGCCGGCATTGCGCTGCACCGCGCCAGGCTGATGGCCGAAGTCGAGCGGCTGTTCCTCGATGTGATGAAGGCAATTGCCTCGATCATCGACGCCAAGGATGGTTACACGCACAAGCATTCCGAACGGGTCGCCGCCTTCGGCGTGCGGCTGGCGCATCAGCTGGGCTTCGATGCCGACAGCCGCGCGGTGGTGGAGTTGTCGGGCCTGCTGCATGACGTCGGCAAGATCGGCGTGCCGGACGCAATCCTCAACAAGCCCGGTAAGCTGACCGATTCAGAGTTCAAGGAGATGCGCCTGCATCCGCTGCACGGCGCGCGCATCCTGTCGAACATCAAGAGCCAGAAAGTGGTGAGCCTGCTGCCGGGCGTGAAATATCACCACGAGCGGTGGGACGGAAAGGGCTATCCCGAGGGACTGGCCGGGGAAGAGATCCCGCTGCTCGGGCGATTGCTCGGGGTCGCCGACTTTCTCGACGCGTTGACGTCGGATCGTTCCTATCGCAAGGGCCTGGCCCTCGAAGAGGCGCTGCAGATGGTGAAGGACCTGGAAGGGAAGGCGTTCGATCCGGTGGTGGTGCGGGCAGCCGTCGAACTGCACGACAAGGGCGAACTGGCGTTGCCGAGCACGCCCAATCCCGATATCACGAAGGTCGAGACGGCTGGCTGAGCAGGGCTACTTGCCGGCGAACAGGCTTCTGGCCGTCAGCGCATCGGGGCGCAGGCTCGACGACTTGGCGAGGCGTTTCACGATCGGCGGCAGGTCAATGCGGATCTTCCACTCGTCGGCGCGTCCGCCCATTGGCAGGAACGCGGCGCGCCATTCTTCCCACCACGGCGAGATGCGCAGCGAGATCGGCTCGACGATCAACACGGCGGTGCCACGACCGATCGTGGCGGTCAGCTCGCGCAACAGGTCCTGGCGCTCCTCGGGCTTCAGCTCGTTGACGACAAAGGCGCCCACGACGAACGTGGCGTTGTCGGGAATGCGCGTGCGTCCCGCGAAGCCGCGCCGGACGTCGGCCTGGAGTCCGAGCGCGCGATAGGTGAAACGCGCCTCTTCGAGCGTCCAGGGATGGGTATCGATGCCGATGACTCGCGAGACCGGAGAGGTGAGGGTGGCGATGGCGGCCCCCGCGACACCCGTGCCGCAGCCGAGATCGATGACCAGGCCCGGCCCCTTGGGCTGCTCCAGGCGCTCGGCGATCGCGCGGATCAATTCGAAGTGGATGGAACCGTAATACAGAGCGAAGGCGGCGCGCTTGCCGGCGCCATCGAGGGCGCGATGCTCGGCCAGCGCGCTTTCGCGGCGCTCGACATACGCCGACGACAACGCGCGCAGAGCCCGGGTCACCTCGCTGAACCTCAGGTTCGCGAAGTGGCGCGTCTCAAGGTCGGCGTAGAAGCTGTCGGTGTTCAAGAAGTTGAAAGTTTGGGGTGAGTGACGGGATTCGAACCCGCGACGGCCGGATCCACAATCCGGGGCTCTACCCCTGAGCTACACTCACCATGGGGTCGGAATTCATGATTGTAGCACTTGTCCAGACATGATTCCGTTTCTCGGGCCCTCGGACCCGTTTCCTCCGGTCGAGCAGGCTCTGGACGAGCCAGACGGCCTGCTGGCGGCCGGTGCCGACCTTACGCCCGGGCGCTTGATCGACGCTTATCGCCACGGCATCTTTCCGTGGTTCAACGACGGCGACCCGATTCTCTGGTGGTCGCCAGACCCGCGAATCGTGCTCGCGCCGCAGGACTTCCACATCTCGCATTCCCTGAAGAAGCGGCTGACGCAGCGCCGGTTCACCGTCACCGCCGACACGGCGTTTGCCGCGGTGCTCGATGAGTGCAGCGCGCCGCGGCCCGATGATGGCGGGACGTGGCTGACGCCGGTCATGAAGGCCGCCTACCTCGCATTACACGAGCTGGGACACGCCCACTCCGTTGAGGTGTGGATGGACGGGGCGCTGGCTGGCGGCATCTACGGCGTCGGGCTGGGCCGGATGTTCTTCGGCGAGTCGATGTTCTCGCGCCGCACCGATGGATCGAAGATCGCGCTAGCCTGCCTGGCCGCCCAGCTCAGCCGCTGGGGATTCCCGTGGATCGATTGCCAGCTTGAAACCGACCACCTGCTGTCGCTCGGCGCGGTCGCGGTCCCCCGGCGGCGGTTTGTCGCCGAGGTGGCGCGGCTGGTCGGCGAATCCGCACCAAGCTGGCGACTCGACACGGACCTGGGCCTCTGACCCCTTCGCAGGAGAAGTATCATCAGAGCGTGGCGGTGTCGAAGACGGCGGATGGCGTGCAGACCGAGTCCCGCGCCGATGAGCGGGTCGAACACCCGCGTCTGTGGCGGGTGCTGCTGCACAACGACGATTTCACGACCCAGGAGTTTGTCGTTCGGGTGTTGGAGAGCGTCTTCAACATGCCGCATGCGGAGGCGTTTGCCGTGATGATGCACGTGCACCAGGCGGGAGTCGGCATGGCCGGCATGTTTACCCGCGACGTGGCCGAGACCAAGGTCAAGGCCACCCAGCAACTAGCAGAGCAGCACGAGTTTCCATTGCTTGTGACGCTCGAACCCGACCCCGAGGGAGCTCGCGCATGAGCCGCACACCCGTTCCGTTTGCCCCCGACACCCTCGAGAGTATTCGCCGCGCCTTTCGCGTCGCGGCTGAGCGTCGTCATGACCTGGTCAGCCTGGAGCACATGCTGCATGCCCTGATCGAGGACCCGCAGGCGGCCAGCCTTCTCACGTCGTGCCGCGTCGACCTGGTCGCGCTGCGCAAGGACCTTGAAGAAGTGCTCGAGCGCGCCTTCACGCCCATACCCGGGCGCAAGGCGGTGAAGCCCGAATCCACGCTCGGCTTCGATCGCGTCGTCGAACGCGCGGTTGTTCACGCCGCTTCGTCGAGCGCGCAGCAAGTGGAGAGCGGGGCGCTGCTCGTGTTCCTGCTGCAGGAAGAAGACAGCCATGCGGCCTACTTCCTGCGCAAGCAGGGCCTCGACCGCCTCACGCTGTTGCGCGCCATCTCACACGGTGGAGAGAAAGAAGGTACCGTGGCGCCGGATGGCGGCGAGACCGGAGTCAAGGATCCGCTTGAGTCCTTTGCCACGGATCTCGTCGCCAAGGCCGCCAAGGGCGCGATCGATCCGCTGATCGGCCGTCAGCTTGAACTCGAGCGGATGATCCAGGTGCTGTGCCGGCGCCGCAAGAACAACCCGCTGCTGGTTGGCGAACCGGGTGTCGGCAAAACCGCGCTGGCCGAAGGCCTGGCCTTGCGCATTCACCAGAACGACGTGCCCGATCCGCTGAAGGGCATTCGCGTGTTCTCGCTCGACATGGGGTCGCTGGTTGCCGGCACGCGGTATCGCGGCGACTTCGAAGAACGCGTCAAGCAAGTACTGGATGCGCTCGCGAAGCACGAGCACGCCATCCTGTTCATCGACGAAATTCACACCATGGTTGGCGCGGGCTCGGCCTCGGGCGGGACCATGGACGCCGGCAACCTGTTGAAGCCGGCGCTGGCCTCCGGCGCGCTGCGCTGCATCGGCTCGTCCACGTTTGCCGATGTCAAGCAGTCGTTCGACAAAGACCGGGCGCTGTCGCGCCGGTTCCAGAAGATCGAGGTGCTCGAGCCGTCGGCGGCCGAGACCATCGCGATTCTCAAGGGGCTCAAGGACTCGTACGAGAAGCATCACGGCGTGACGTATTCGGATGAAGCGATTGAGGCGGCGGTCGCGTTGTCGGTGCGCCACTTGAAGGAGCTGCACCTGCCCGACAAGGCCATTGATGTCCTCGACGAGGCGGGCGCCGCGCTGAAGCTGGCACCAGCCGGATCCCGGACCCCGGATCCCGGATCCCGGGAAGTCACGGTCGCCGACATTGAACGCATCATCGCCAAGATGGCGCGCGTGCCGGTGCAGGCCGTGTCGAGCGACGACAAGGTCGCGCTCAAGAACATCGAGAGCGAGTTGCGCGCGGTGATCTTCGGGCAGGATGCCGCCATCGATGAAGTGGCGTCGGCAATCAAGCTGTCGCGGTCGGGTTTGCGGTCGGCCGACAAACCGATGGGCAACTTCCTGTTCGCGGGTCCGACCGGCGTCGGCAAGACCGAATTGGCCAAGCAGCTCGCGCGCGTACTCAAGGTCGAGTTCCTGCGCTTTGACATGTCCGAGTACATGGAGAAGCACGCGGTGTCGCGGTTGATCGGCGCGCCGCCCGGTTACGTCGGCTACGAAGAGGGCGGCCTGCTGATCGACGCCGTCCGCAAGGCACCGCATGCGGTGTTGCTGCTCGACGAGATCGAGAAGGCGCATCCGGATCTGTTTGCCATCCTGTTGCAGGTGATGGACCACGCGACGCTGACCGACACGCACGGTCGGCATGCCGACTTCCGTCATGTGATCCTGATCATGACCACCAATGCCGGCGCGCGCGACCTGTCGGGCCGGCGCATGGGCTTCAAGGAAGTGGGCGAGGGATCCAAGGCCACGGGCGTGCTCGAGAAGATGTTCGCGCCCGAGTTCCGCAACCGTCTCGATGCCACCGTGCACTTCCTGCCGCTCGGCACGCGCGAAATCGCGCTGGTGGTGGATAAGCACATCGACGAACTGCGCGCGCTGGTGGCGGGCCGCAAGATTCAGATCGAGCTCGAGCCGGCGGCGCGCGCGTGGCTGGCCGAGAAAGGCTTCGATCGCGCCTTCGGCGCGCGGCCGATGGCACGGCTGGTGGAGAAGTCGATCAAGAAACCACTGTCGGAGCTGCTGCTGTTTGGCGAGGTGACGGACGGCGGCCGAATTGTCGTGGCACGGAAGGATGACGGGCTGCTCGTTTCTGCACCGCCGGTATAATTCCCAGATGGAAATCGCCCGCGAGCGCTTTCTCGACGACACGCGCACCTATCACCTGTCAGTCGGGCTGCGCAGCCGGACGACGGCCGCTCACAGCCTGCTGTCCGCGTTAACGGACGACGAAAAAGCGCAAGTGAGTGCCGCGATCGTGTCCGCGCTCGACGAAGTGGAGCGCATCCTCCGCCAGCACATGGTGCCGCCGAAGTAACGCTGGTGGTACGTTTTTGGGCCTGTTGTGGTCTCAGGAGGACCCCGGATGTTCCGAAAGTCTTGTTTGCTTGTTCTGCTCGCCACCCTGATGACCGTCAGCGGCGCGCCCCGCGTTCGCGCCGAACAGGCCGCTGCCGGCGCTTTGGCGAGGCAAGCTGCCGTCCCAGCGGCTGATCCCTTTCCCGGCCTCGTCTTCCGCAACATCGGTCCGGCCACCATGGGCGGCCGCATCGACGACCTGGCCGTCCTCGAGTCGAACCCCGCCGTGTTCTACGTCGGCACCGCCACCGGCGGCCTGTGGAAGACCGTGAACAACGGCACCACCTGGGAAGTGCTGTTCGACGACCTCGACGACACGGTCTCAATCGGCGACATCGCCATCAATCCGAACGACGCCAATGCCGTGTGGGTGGGTAGCGGCGAGAACAACAACCGCCAGAGCACCTCGTGGGGCAACGGCGTCTACAAGTCCACTGACGGCGGGCGCACCTTCACGTTCATGGGGCTGGGCACCTCGAAGATGATCGCGCGCATCGTCGTGGATCCGGTCGATCCCGACGTGGTCTACGTCGCGGCCCTGGGCAGCGTCTGGGGCGCCGGCGGCGAACGCGGCGTCTACAAGACGACCGACGGTGGTCTGACCTGGAACCGCATCCTGTTCGTCGACGCCGACACCGGCGCTACCGAGTTGGTGATGGATCCCACGAACAACAAGGTGCTCTACGCCGCGACCTATCAGCGTCGTCGCGCCACCTGGGGCTTCAACGGCGGCGGACCCGGCAGCGCGATGTGGAAGTCGAGCGATGCCGGCCGGACGTGGGTCAAGCTGACCAACGGCGTGCCCACGGGTCCGCTCGGCCGCATCGGCATGGACGTGTATCGCAAGAACCCGAACATCCTGTACGCGCGCATCGAGCACGCCAAGGAGAGCGGCACCTACCGCTCCGACGACGCCGGCCAGACCTGGCGCAAGATGTCGGACGTGAATCCCCGGCCGATGTATTTCAGCCAGATCCGCATTGACCCGACCACCGATTCGCGCATCTACGTGCTCGGCGTGGACCTGCACATCTCCGACGATGGCGGCCGGACCTTCACGCTGCAGGAATCACTGCACGACGATCACCACGCGATGTGGATCAACCCCAGCAACCCGAACCACATCATCGAAGGCACCGATGGCGGCATCGGCATCAGCTACGATCGGGCCAAGACCTGGGAGGCCATCGACAACATGGACCTCGGGCAGTTCTACCACGTCACTTACGACATGGAGACGCCCTACAACCTCTACGGCGGTCTGCAGGACAACTACACCTGGGGCGGCCCGAGCGCGGTGCGCAGCCGGCAGGGCATCGTCAACGACGACTGGTTCTCGATTCACGGTGGTGACGGCTTCGAGGCGCAGGTCGACCCGAAGGACCCGCGCACGATCTACGCCGAGTCGCAGGATGGCAACATCTCGCGCATCGACCGCGTCAGCAACGAGCGCAAGTCGATTCGCCCGGTGCCGGCGCGCGGCGAACCGCCGCTGCGCTGGAACTGGAACACGCCGATCCTGATCTCGCCGCACGACTCGAACACCATCTACGTCGCCGCCAACAAGGTCTTCAGGTCCACCGACCGCGGCCACTCGTGGACCGCGATCAGCGGCGAGCTGACCGAGGCCACCGACCGCGATGGCCTGTCGCTGATGGGCGTGAAAGCGGCGGAGTTCGAGATCGCCAAGAACGACGGCGTGCAATCGTACGGCAACATCGTGTCGCTGGTCGAATCGCCGAAGCAGGCCGGTGTCCTGTACGCCGGCACGGACGACGGCAAGGTCCACATGACGAAGGACGCCAAGACCTGGACCGACATCACCAGCAAGTTCACGGGCGTCCCGAAGAACGCGTATGTCTCGCGGCTGGTGCCGTCGGCGCACGACGTCAGCGTCGTCTACGCCAGCTTCGACAACCACCGGGCCGACGACATGGGCACGTATGTCTACGCCAGCGTGGACGGCGGCAACAACTTCCGCTCGATTGGCGAGGGGCTGCCGAAGGGTCACACCGTGGCGTCGATGACCGAGGATCCGAAGAACCCGAGCGTGCTCTATTCGGGAACGGAGTTTGGCTTGTTCGTGAGCCCCGACCGCGGTGGCAAGTGGCTGCGGGTCAAGTCGAACCTGCCGACGGTGCCGATCCACGAGATCGTCTTCCACCCACGCGACAACGACATGATTGTCGCCACGCACGGCCGCAGCATCTGGATTCTGGACGACGCCACGCCGCTGCAGCAGCAGGCCGAGGCCATGAAGGCCGACGCCTACCTGTTCGACCTGCGTGGTGCCGCGCAGTTCAACCAGGCGAACGATCGCGGGTTCGTTGCCGACAAGCCGTTCTTCGGCAAGAACCCGACCTACGGCGCGCCCATCAGCTTCTACCTGTCGAAGCCGCAGACGAATGTCGCGCTGCGCATTCGCGATGCAGCCGGGATGCAGGTGCGCGAGATCACCGGCAACGACGTGCGCACGGCGAGCGGCACCGGCATCAACCGCGTCTATTGGGATCTGCGGCACCAGCCGCTGGTGGTGGCTGGTGGGGTGGGTGGGACTGGTGGGGGCGGCTTCGGTGGCGGTGGCAACAACGGCCCGAACGTCCTGCCCGGCGAGTATCGCGTGACCCTGGTGGTTGACGGTAAGGACGTCGCCACCAAGGCGGTGCGCGTCAGCGGCGACAAAGACATGCCGATGGCCGATACCGACCGCAAGATCTTGCACGACACAGCGCTCGGGCTGCACGAACTGCAGCGCGTCGCCAATGCCGCGGCCGAGGCGGTGACGACGTTGGGAACGCAGGTCACCGCGGCCGAAGCGCTCGTGAAAGTCGCGGCCAACATCCCCGCGGCCGGCAAGACGGCGCTGGCTGACGTCAACACCAGGCTCACGGACCTGCGACGCCGGCTGGGCGTGGGTCAGGGGCAAGGGCAAGTCGGCGGCAGTGGCTTCGGTGGTCAGCAGGCGAACGTGCGCGGCCAGATCGGCCAAACCAAGGGCCAGATCATGGGGTCGACCTCGCTGCCGACGGTGCAGCAGGTGCGCAGTGCGGGCGAACTGCGCGAGGATATGGTCAAGTTGGTGTCTGACACCAACGATCTGATCGCGGCCGTGCCAGCGATGTATGACGCACTCGGCGCGACCGGCGCCAAACCGGCGGTGCTCAAGCCGGTCGGGCCGCTACCGGCCGCAAGATAAGACCGGCCAGGAAATGTAGTCTCTTGGACTCCTGATCTCCTGTCCCGCTTTACAATGCCGCATGACTACAGCGGCGGCGGTAGCGAAGGCGCTGGCAGATGCCGGCATCGCACGAGTATTCGGTCTTCCCGGTGGGGAAGTCCTGGCGCTGATCGATGAACTTCGCAAGGCCGGGATTGATTTCGTCCTGATGCGCCACGAGGCCAATGCCGGCATTGCCGCCGCAGTCTACGGCAAGTTGCACGGCCAGCCAGGCGTGGTGCTGGCGACCCTGGGGCCGGGCGCGGCCAATCTTCTGCTGCCAGTCTCGAGTGCCTATCTCGACCAGGAGCCACTGCTGGCCATCAGCGCGCAGTTGCCTGGTGATCTACCGGCGAGTCACACCCATCAGTGGTTGCCGCTGCACGACATTTATCGGCCCGTGTGCCGGATGACCGGCGAGATCACCGTCGACAACGCGACCACCGTGGTCGGCCGCGCCTTGGCGGCCTGCATGGAGCGTCCTTACGGCGCCTCGTTCCTGACGATGTCCGCGCGCGAGGCGGTGAAAGACGTCGTGTCTCGGCCCCCCATAAAGGGGGGCCCGACAACGGCCGCAACCAATCTCGTAGAGCCCTCCTTTACGAGAGGCCGGGATGCCGGCGCCGCGGCCGCCCACCTGCGCGCACGCCTCGCCACCGCTGAACGGCCACTCGTCTTGGTCGGCCTCGGTGTCGACAACGCGAACGCCACCCGCATCCGCCGCTGGCTCGACGAGTGGAACCTGCCCGTCGCCGTCACGCCGAAGGTCAAGGGCATCGTCGACGAGACCGGACCGAACTTTGTCGGCGTGATTAGCGGCATGGCCGCGGACGGGTTGATGGTTGATGCGCTGAAGGCGTCAGATCTGCTGATTGGCTTCGGCCTCGATCCGGTGGAAGTGGACAAGACCTGGCACGCGGAATTACCGATCGAGTGGATCCTCGAAGCGCCCAACGTCGCGGGCATGGTACCCGCCGGAGTTGACCTGGTCGAGCACTCCTCGTTTCTCGATGCGATCGCCCGCGAGCCGGCGCCCAGGGCCTGGGACCGACCGTTCGACATCTTCCAGCAGAAGCGTAAAGGCCTGCTTGTACGGAGGGCCGGGTCTTTAGACTCGGCCGCACCATCGACCATGTGGCCTGGCGACCTGATTCGCACGCTGTCCGGCGCCATGCCGGCCTCGACCATCGTCACCACCGATGTTGGCTCGCACAAGTACCTGTTCGGACAGTTCTGGCCGAGCCGTCACCCCGGCACGTTCTGGATGTCGAATGGGCTGTCGGGCATGGCCTATGGCCTGAGTGCCGCGATTGGCGCGAAGCTGGCGCATCCGGATGTGCCGGTGTTGGCGGCGGTCGGTGATGGCGGGTTCTCGATGAACGCGCAGGAACTCGAAACCGCCGAGCGCGTGGGCGCGCCGTTCATCACCGTCGTCCTCGAGGACGGCAGCTACTCGCTGATCAAATTAGCGCAGGAGAATCGCCAGCTGCCGCCGCATCGCATGGACTTTGGCCCGATCGATACGGTGAAGATGGCCGAGGCGTGTGGGGTGCAGGCGTTGCGGACGACCAATCCTGACGAACTCGGGGCAGCGGTCCGCCGCGCCGCCGAGCAGAACCGCAGCCTCGTGGTCGGTGTGCCGGTGAACTACGCCGACTACAAGCTATTGTTCTAACGACATGTCGCACCTGTTCGATTCGCTGACCATCCGAAACCAGACGTTCGCCAACCGCGTGTTCGTCTCGCCGATGTGCGAGTACTCGAGTGACGATGGCTTCGCCAACGACTGGCACCTGGTGCACCTGGGCGGTCGCGCCGTCGGTGGGGCCGGGCTCGTCCTGACCGAGGCGACCGCGGTGACGCCCGAGGGACGCATCAGTCCGCAGGACCTCGGTATCTGGAAGGACGAGCACATCGACTTTCTGTCGCGCATCGTTCGCTTCATCCACGCGCAGGGGAGCATCGCCGGGATGCAACTGGCGCACGCGGGACGCAAGGCGAGCACCTATCGCCCCTGGAGCGGGAACGGCGCGATTCCACTCGCCGATGGCGGGTGGTCCGAGGTGTTGGCGCCGAGCGCCGCGGCCTTCGCCGACAATTATCCGCTGCCACAGGAACTGACACTCGATGGCATTGCGCGGGTCACCGAGGCGTTTGTCGATGCCGCCCGGCGAGCGCACCAGGCTGGGTTTCGCGTGATCGAGATCCACGCCGCCCACGGCTACCTGCTGCACGAGTTCTTGTCGCCGCTGAGCAATCAACGGCAGGATCAGTACGGCGGCTCGTTCGAGAACCGCACGCGGTTCCTGCGTGAAGTCGTCCAGGCCGTCCGTCGAGTCTGGCCGGAGGAGGCGCCGCTGTTCGTGCGGATCTCCGCGACTGATTGGGTCGAGGGTGGGTGGGACCTCGAGCAATCGGTAGAACTCGCGCGGCAGCTGAAGTCGCTCGGAGTGGATTTCATCGACTGTTCTTCCGGCGGTAATGCGGCCCAGGCGAAAATTCCGATCGGGCCCGGATACCAGGCGCCGTTTGCCGAGAGGATTCGGCGGGACGCCGGCATCCTCACCGGCGCGGTCGGTCTGATCACCGAGCCATTACAGGCCGAGCAAATCGTCGCGACGGGCCAGGCCGATGCCGTGCTGCTGGCGCGCGAACTCCTGCGCGATCCGTATTTCCCACTGCGCGCGGCCGGCGAGCTTGGGCAGGACATTGGATGGCCGGCGCAGTATCTGCGTGCGGGTCCGAAGGGCGCCACGCCGCGCGGCTAACGGCCGAGTTGGCCTATGCTGATGACTTCCCATGCTTAAGCTCTTCGCCCTTCTTAAACCCCTTCGTGGGTCGGTGGCGATTGTTACCGTGTTCGCCCTGGCGCAATCGCTCGCCAACTTATACCTGCCGCGACTGATGGCCGACATCGTCGACTTCGGCATCGTCCGCGGTGACACCCGGAAGATCTACGAGATCGGCGGACTGATGCTACTGGTCGCCATTGTCGGCACCATCTGCGCGGTGGCCGGCAGCTACTTCGCGTTGATGGTCGCCACCGGCTTCGGCCGGATCATCCGCGGCCGCGTGTTCGATCGCGTGGCGCACTTCTCGGTCCACCAGTTCGAGGAATTCAGCACCGCGTCACTGATTACGCGCACCACTAACGACACCACGCAAGTGCAGCAGGTGCTGCTGATGTTGCTGAGCATGGCGATTTCGGCGCCGATGATGGCGATTGGCGGCGTGACGCTGTCGCTGTCGCAGGACGCGCGACTGGCGCGGGTGCTGATTGCCGTGATCCCGATCTTGGCCGTCGTGTTCTTTCTGATCATGTGGAAGGCGGCGCTGCTGTATCAGCAGATGCAGATCAAGATCGACCGCCTCAACCTGGTGCGGGACGAGGGCCTGAGCGGCGTGCGGGTGATTCGCGCCTTCGACCGTGGCGCTGATTAAAGCCGGCGATTTGCCACTGCCAACGAGGCCGTGACGAGCAACGCCATCCACGTCAACCGCCTGGTCGCGCTGCTGATGCCGGCCATGTTCTTCATGATGAACCTGACCAGTGTGCTGATTCTCTGGTTCGGCGCCGTGCGCATCGACGCCGGCGCGATGCACGTGGGCGCGATGATGGCGTCGCTGCAGTACGCCATCCAGATCCTGTTCGCGGTGTTCATGGTCACGGCGGTGTTCGTGATGCTGCCGCGCGCGGCGGCGTCGGCCGAGCGCATCAACGCCGTGCTCGACGTCGTCCCGGACGTGGTCGACCCCTTGAATGTGGGGTCCGGCGTCAATGTGGCATCAGCCTTCAGCCGGACCATTGGCCGCGTCGAATTCCAGAACGTGACGTTCCAGTATCCCGGCGCACAAGAGCCCGCCGTGTCTGACGTCTCGTTCACGGCCCTTCCCGGCGAAGTGACCGCGATCATCGGCGGCACGGGCTCTGGCAAGTCGACGCTGGCCGGATTGATCCCCCGCTTGTACGACGTCAACGCCGGCCGCTTGCTGGTGGATGGTGTCGATGTTCGCGAGATGCGCCAGGCAGAGCTGCGCGCCAGGATCGGCTACGTGTCGCAGAAAGCCGTGCTGTTCACCGGCACCGTGGCCAGCAACATTCGCTTTGGCCACGACGAGGCGACCGACGATGAGATGCGCCATGCCGCTTCGGTGGCGCAAGCCGACCACTTCATCCGGACGCTGCCGGACAACTACGGCACGGTGATCAACGAAGAGGCCACCAACCTGTCGCAGGGGCAGAAGCAGTTGTTGACCATCGCCCGGGCGTTCTTGGCCGACCCGGCCATTCTGGTCCTGGACGAGGCGACCAGCAGCGTCGACACCCGTACCGAGGTGCTGATTCAGGAGGCGATGGGCCGGCTGATGAAGGGCCGGACGACGTTTGTCATCGCGCATCGGCTGTCGACCATCCGCAATGCCGACGTGATCCTGATGATGGCGCACGGCCGGATTGTCGAGAAAGGCACGCACCAGGCGTTGTTGGACGCCGGGGGGCGTTACGCGGAGTTGTACCAGAGTCAGTTTATGGGGGCCGTCAGTTAGCGCGGTTGGTGCTAACATGCGCCACGCGGAGGATAAGTTATGGCATTTTCACGTCGTGAGTTCGTTCGGAGGTTAGGCGCGGGCGGCGCAGCGGTGGCGTCCGCGGCGCACATCATCGGCTACGGTCAGGAAGAGCTGCTGGCGTTTGTCGGCGAGGCCCAGGGCCAGCGGGGGCCGATGCTGGCCGGGACCATCAAGCTCAGTAGCAACGAGAACCTCAGGGGGCCCAGCCCCAAGGTCATCGCGGCATTGCGGCAGCACCCGTCCAAGGATTTGGGTCTCGGCTATCCGCCGCCCACTGTCAGCGCATTTGAGGCAGCCCTTGCCACGTTCTCTGGCGCGAAACCCGAGAACGTCATCATGGCCACCGGGTCCGGCGAGATTCTCACCGCTGCGGTCATGGCCTACTGTTCGCCCGACCGTGCCCTGGTGACGGCCGATCCGTCGTACTCGTCGCCGAATGGCACGGCGCAGAGCATCAAGGCGCCCGTGAAGTTGACGCCGGTCGACGCGCGCTTGCGTCTCGACCTCGAGGCGCTGATTCGCGGCTCGATCGGCGCCGGCCTGGTATTTCTGTGCAACCCCAACAACCCGACCTCGAGCGTGCATACGATGTCGGACATCGAGCGGGCCGTGCGGACCATCAAGGAGCGCTCGCCCCAGACCGGCATCCTGATCGACGAGGCCTACCTCGAGTACGCCACCCTGCCCGGGTCGGGCTCGATGGTGAAGCTGGCGCTGGAACTGCCGGGCGTGTTCATCTCACGGACCTTCTCGAAGGCGTACGGCTTGGCCGGGCTGCGGATGGGTTACGCCGTTGGTCAGCCCGAGACCATGCGGAAGGTCGGCCGCGCCTGGGGCCTGGGCAGCATCAACGAACTGCAGGCGGTGGCGGGCATCGCCGCGTTGAGCGACACCGCCCACATGGAATGGGAGAAGGGCGAGAACAAGCGCGTCCGCGACTGGACGCAGGCGCAGTTCAAGGCCATGGGCTTTGACTCACCCGACTCGCAGACCAACTTCATCTTCGTCAACATCCGCAAGCCCGCGGTGCAGTTCCGTGACGCCTGCCGCGCCCAGGGCGTGGCGGTTGGCCGCGACTTCCCGCCGATGGAGAAGACCTACGCGCGCATCTCGCTCGGCCGGATGGAGGACATGGAGAAGGCGATGGTGGTGTTCAAGCAGGTGCTCAGCTGATCTCCTGAATCTCCTCAGGGACTCGCAGGTCTTGATCCCTGGTGCGCGCCTACGATGGCGCCGTCAATCGATGGCGGCTCCTCTCGATAGGCCGCGCACCAGGGAATTTTCATGAGAAACAAGACCATCCTCACGCCGGGGGCGGCGATCGCGGATGCCGCCCAGCTGCCTGCTCCCGCTAAGACCGGCCGACGCACCCGCGACATCGCCCACGTTCGCAAGTGCAAGCGCGACCGCAGGATCAGCGCGGGGGAGGTCATCGGAATCGGCTCGCCGTTGTAGCCGCTGATCATGCCGCACACGGCGATGCGGCCGAAGTTGTTCATGCCCGCCAGCACGGCATCGAAAATGGGGCCGCCCACGTTCTCGAAATGGCCGTCGATGCCGTTCGGTGCCGCCGCGGCCATGGTCTTTTACAGCGACTTGGGATCACCATGAGCCTTGTAGTCAATGCAGGCGTCGAAGCCGAGTTCATCAACGACATAGCGGCACTTGTCGGCACCACCGGCAAAACCCACCGCGCGATAGCCGCTGGCCTTGGGCAGTTGGCTGACGACGCTCCCCACCGCACCGCTCGCCGCGCTGACGGTGATCGTGTCGCCGGACTTGGGTTGGCAGATCTTCGTCAGGCCGTGCCACGCCGTCACGCCGGGCATGCCAACCGCGCCGAGGTACGCCGACAGGTGGTCATAGAAGTGCATTCTAGCGCTGGCACCTGCTAAAATTGTGACCACGCGCCCGTAGCTCATCCGGATAGAGCACCGACCTTCTAAGTCGGGGGTAGCTGGTTCGAGTCCAGCCGGGCGCGCCATTGCCGATGAACGAAACGATCCAGGGATTGATCGTGGCTCTGCCCACCGTGGTCGTGGCGTTGGGCCTGCTCGCCATCTTGGTGGCGGGCCGCAGATCTGATTCGGCGATCCTGCCCCTGCTTGGTCTGCTCGATCTCATCTGGTGCGCGGTCGCCCTGTTTACCAAGCAGGTCTCACTCGTCCAGAGCATGAGCATCGAGTCAGCGCCCTCCGCGGTGTGGGGGATGCTGCTGACCGCGCTGGTCCCCGCGCTGTTGTTGAAGGCAATTCCATCGCGGCGGCGGGTGTGGGCGTCCTGGGCTGTTGTCTCGCTGGCGAGCGTGCTGCTAATCGTCGACAACGTCTATGGCCGGTGGTTCGGCGACATGTTCTCGGCCGTTGCCTTGCTCGCGGTGGGGCACATCGGCAGCGTCGCCGGCAGCGCCTGGAACCTCGTGGTCAGTCGGGACGGCTGGCTCTTGCTCGATGTGGTCCTGGCCGTGCCGCTGATGGTCGCGGTGTCGCGGCTCTCCGAGCAGCACCGGCCGGGTCCACGGGTTCGCCATGGCACGACGCTCGTCGGCGTCCTGGTGATGCTGATCTCCGGATGGCAAACCTTCACGGCCTTGAGGGCGCAACCGACGATCATCACCCAGCGATTCTCGAACTTCGCCATGGTGGTGCATACCGGGCCGTTGGTGTTCCACGCTGTCGACGCGTGGCTGACGATCAAACGCAACGTGGCCATGGAACTGCTGCCCGAGGCGTCGTTCGTCGAGACCAAGGCGTGGTTCGACCAGCGCCGCGCCCTGCGGGCCGGGGGGGGCAGTTTCGGTATTGCGACGGGGATGAACCTGGTGGTCATCCAGGTCGAGTCGCTGCAGGCATCGATGGTCGATTTCCGCATCAACGGGCAGGCGGTCATGCCCAACCTGGCGCGATTGCAAGCCGAAGGCATCTCGTTCGCGCAGGTCTTTGACCAGACCGATGAGGGGCGAACTTCGGATGCCGAGTGGCTGGGCCTGACGTCGCTGTTGCCCGAACAGCATGGCGCCGCGGCGTTCATCGATGCGGCCGATCACCTGGTCGGCATGCCGCAGGTGCTGGCGTCGAGCGGCTACCGCACGATGTCCGCCGTCGCGTTCGCACCGTCATTCTGGAATCGCCGGGTCATGCATCCCCGCTACGGGTTCCTGTCGTCGGCGTTTGCCGCCGATTTCGCGCCTGGCGAACGAATCGGGTGGGGCCTCAACGACCGTGATTTCCTGCTGCAGATGGTGCCGAAACTCTCGGGCACTTCGTCACCGTTTGCGGCGTGGCTGATCACCCAGTCGTTACACTATCCCTTTGAGTCGTTTCCGGACCGCCACAAGAAACTGAATGTGGGCGAATGGCGCGACACCCCCTTCGGTAACTACATTCACGGCCTGCACTATTTCGACCAAGCCCTCGGCGATTTTCTCGCGGCGTTGAAGAGGGCCGGTGAGCTGGCGCGGACGATGATGGTGGTGACCGGCGACCACAGTGCCGGTTTCCCGTGGACTCCCGAACTTGCGCATGCGTTCGGCTTTGGCAACAACTTGCTGAACTGGACCCTTGCCGATCGTGTCCCTCTCGTGATTAAGGTGCCCGGCAGCAGCGCACAGCGGATCGAGGTACCGGTTGGCCAGGTCGACCTCGCGCCGACCGTGCTCAACCTGCTCGGCATCGACGCCACCGGCCTGCCGTACGTCGGCCGCAACCTGCTCGGCAGCCCCGGCGATGAACCGGTGGTTCGTCGCGATGGCAGTTGGGTGGACGCGCGGCACCTGTTCCTGCTGCGCAGCGGCCCGACCGGCACCCATTGCTACGATCGCGCGCGACTCATCGACGTGCCGTTGAAGGAATGCGAAGCGGGGTCGGCCACCGCCGCGCTCCAGGTAGAGATGGCCCGCCGGGTCCGCGAGTTCGACCTCCAGCAGCGACTGCTGGCCGAGTCCTTCGCCTCGGCACCGAAGTAGCTAGCCGCCCTTGATGGCGTAGCCCTTCTGTCGAAATACGTCACGGACGCGCTCGCGCAAGTCGCCCTGGATCTCCACCGTGTCGTCGCGCACGGCACCGCCGGTGCCACAGGCGCGCTTCAGATCACTGCACAGCTCTTTCAGGAACGCCTCGTTGCGCGGCAGGTCATACACGACCGTCACCGACTTGCCGCCGCGCCCAGCCTTTTCAAGCCGCATCTTGCCGACAATGCGCGGGGGCACCGGCTGATCGGCGCCAGACTTCTTGCTGCACTGGCAGTTGCGCACCGGCCAGCCACATTTCGGGCACGTCTGACCTTTATCAGTGGAGTAGACGAGACGGGAGTTGCTCATTACCCCGAGCGGGGGTTACTTGATGAAGGTGAACTTCGCCGAGCCGCTGGCCGTACCCGAGAAGGGCCACAACGAGGCGGTGCTGCGCGGGCGCGCGTCGGCTTTGACCAGGACGTAGTATTCGCGATTGGCTTCAAGCACCTTGGTGTCGAAGAGCGGCAAACGGTCGAAGCGGGTGACCATCTGCGCCACCAGGGCGGGGTCTTCCACGATGAACGATTCTTCGACGCGGCCATCGAGGGCCTGTGAGATGGTGTGGCGGCGGGTGAGGTTGTCGAAATCGACGCTGGTGGAGACCACGACCGAGGCGACGGTGCGATCGACCCACGCCGGCACCTTGAGCTTGAGCTCAACCGTGTAGGTGAAGACGGTGCGCAGACCGCTTTGTACCACGGCCTTCATTTCGTCCGTGAGCCCGCCGTCGAGGGAGAAGGTGACCAGCACCTGGCCATCGCGAATCAGCGGGCGCACGCGCAGGGTTTCAGCGCCCTGGGCCGCCGCCGGGGCAGCCGACACGACCAGCAGACTGAGCAGGCCGGCTGCTCTCACGAGGTTTTGGACGTAGTACGCACGGGCTGGCATCATCAGCTGAGTCGAGATTTGGAGAAACATTAGCACAGGAATCGGTCAATTGGGACTGATATGATCAGGTTCTGGTCTACAAATTGATGAAACTCCGCCTATTTTCCCTGATCGCGGCTCTCTGTGCCAGTGTTTTACTGGCTCCGGCAGGGTCTGCCCAGGAATTGCCCTACCAGATCTTCGAGCGCTATCTGGAGCCGCTGGCCCAGCAGATCGGCATGCCGGGCCTGTCAGCCGTCATTGTCCGGAACAACCGCATCGAGTGGGAAAAGGGCTACGGCTTTGCCGATGTCGAGAACAAGGTTCGGGCGACACCAACGACCCTGTATCCCATCGGCGGCGTGACTCAGGCCATGACCGCGGTGCTGCTTGGCGTGTGCACTGACCGGCTCCAACTCGAGGTCGACACCGGCATCAGGAAATGGGTGCCGACATTTCCCGAGGATGCGAAGGTTCGTCACGTCCTGGCGCATGTCTCCGAGGGGCGCTACAACTACGACCCGGCCCGTTATACGGCGTTGACGGCGGTGGTTGAAGACTGCACCAGGAAGTCGTTTCGAGCGGCACTCGCGGACGAGATTCTGCAGCGGCTGGTCATGACCTCGTCGGTGCCCGGTCTCGACCTGGGCCTGTCAAGCGGGCAGGCCGCGCGGGAGTTGTTCGACGTCGCGCGCCAGGACCGCTATCGGAGCCTCCTGACTCAACTAGCCAAGCCCTACCGGATCGATCGCAATGGCAAACCCGTGCTGTCGGAATATCCGCCCTACGGCCTCGACGCCAGCAGCGGCATGGTGTCCACGGCGCGCGACCTGGCGACCTTCGAGAGTGAGCTCGACGACAACGAGAACGGCGACAACGTGCCGATTGGTTACAGCACGCTGAACAAGATGTGGACCCCGTTCTTGTTCGACAGCGGCGCGGTGGCGCCCACCGGCCAGGGCTGGTTCGTGCAGAACGCCTCGGGCGTGCGCCTGGTGTGGACCTTCGGCCACCTCACCGACGCCGCGTCCGCCCTGATCGTCAAGATGCCCTCGAAACGGCTCACGCTGGTGCTGCTCGCCAACAGTGGCGGCCTGGCCAACACCTACCAATTCGAGAAGGGTGACGTCACCATCTCGCCGTTTGTGAAGATCTTCCTGCGCCTGTTCATCTAGACTGCGACTGCCACCACATGGTGCTGTCAGCCTTCCGCCGCGCGATCTGGTTGTCGCTGATGCTCGCCGCGTCGGCGACGCCGGCGCGCGCCCAGGACATTTTCGCCGTTCCCTACGCGGGGGTGAAGTTCGGCGGCGATACCTCGATCGTGGATTTGGAAGTGTCGACCGGCCGCCGCAAGTTCACCATGGGCGGCTCGATCGTCATGCTCGGTAGTGGCGTGCTCGGCTATGAAGCCGACTTCGGCTACGTGCCGGGCTACTTCAAGAACAAGGACAGCCTGCCGCTGATCAAGCCCGGCAGCTATGCGGTCGATCTCACCGCCGCGGTCATCGTGGCCCTGCCGGATTCGGTTATGCGTGGCGGCCTGCGGCCGTACGCCGTCTTGGGCGTCGGGCTGATCAGCGCCCAGGCGGCCGACTCCCTGGAGATCTTCCTGGTGCGGCGCACGGTGCCGGCCTTCAAGATCGGCGTCGGCGCGCAAGCGCTGCTGCTCACCAACAATGTCGGGATTCGCTTCGACCTGCGCCACGTGCGCAGCTTCACCGGGGATGATGGCTCGCTGGCCCGGGTGGGCCGGCGGATCAGCTACTCGCGGTTCACAATCGGCTTGTTGCTCCGCCTCTAGCTACGCGCGCCCGGCAAATTCCCTGGTCTCCGTGTGGACCTTGATTTTCTCGCCTTCCTTGATGAACAACGGCACCTGAATTTCCATCCCGGTCTCGAGCACCGCGGGCTTGGTGACGCTGCCGCTGGCTGTGTTGCCGCGCACGCCCATCTCCGTCGACGCCACGATCAGCTCGACGTGTGGCGGAAAGACGATGCCGATCGGCTGGCCGTTGTAGCGATGAATCTGCACTTCGACGTTATCGACCAGCAGGCCACGGTCGGCGCCGAGAATGTCGGTGCCGAGCGTCAGGGTCTCGAACGACGTCTGGTCCATGAAGTGGAAGCCGTCGCCGTCGGCGTAGGAGAAAGTCGCCGCCGACATCACCAGATCCGGTTCGGCGAACTTGTCGCCGGCCTTGAAGGTCTTGTCGAAGACGGCGCGGGTCAGGAGGTTGCGCATTTTCAGCCGCACGAGCGTCTGTCCGCCTCGCGCCGTAGGCTTGGAGACCTCCACGTCGAGACAGTGGTAGGGGGCGCTCTCGTATTCGAAATACGCCTTGCGCTTGATCTCAATCGCTTCAATCAGTGCGGCCATGCTTCTATAATACAGGCATGAACCGCGTCCGCATCCGTTACTGCGAGACTTGAAACTACCTGCCGCGCGCCGCCCGTGTGGCGGCGCTTGTCAAGCAGGAGGCAGGTCTCGTTGCCGTCCTTGAAGTGGGCGGGCGCGGCGAACTCAGTGTCTGGGTGAACGACCGCAAGGTCGCGCACAAGGACCACCAGGGGTTCCCGGCAGACGCCGCGCTGATGTCCGCCGTTCGCGCCGCAATGATCGAATGAGGCGTTAAGCCTATACTTGCCATGTATTTTCTGAAGGAGTCGTCCATGGACTGGTCTCTGAATCCTCGGCGTCCTCTGTGGCTAGGGGTCGTGGTGTGGCTGCTGACGGCGGTCCTCTCAGCCCAGCAGAGTACTCTCACACCGGCGGAACAACAACGGCGCAAGGATCTCGAAGCTGAACTCCAGGACATCGCCGTCGTTGAACGGCGCGTGATGATTCCGATGAAAGACGGCGTGCGGCTGGCCACCGACATCTACCGGCCGAAGGCTGCGACCGGAAAATACCCGATCGTGTTCGTCAAGACGCCCTACAACTTCAACTTCTGGGATGTGCGCAACGGCGTGCCCGCGGACATGAGCACGATCCTGGCCGCGATCAAGCGCGGCTACGCCTATGTGGGGCAGAACGAACGCGGGCATTTCTACTCCGAAGGTAACTACGACATTCTCGGCGCGCCCATTACTGATGGCTACGAGACCGTGGACTACCTGACGAAGCAG
>NSIL01000025.1 GCA_002737365.1 Acidobacterium sp.
GCCGGTGCTGCGATCACTCGACCAGGTGTTCCGCGGCCGGTCGCTGCTCTACGATCTTGCCAAGACCCCGGAACTGGTAGGGGAGAGTTTGCGTGCCCTCGCGGTCTTTGTCGAGTCCGAGTCCGAGTCCGAGTCAGGCGGCTACCGCGACGTCTCTGGACACATCGACCGGCTGTCCAAAGTACAGGCTCGGGGCTGAGTCCTGTTCAGGCGCCTCCTCTTCGTCGCACTCCAGCTCGAAACAGGGCTCCTGCTGGTGTTGATCCCCTGGACCGACTTCTGGGAGCGCAACTATTTTGTGGAATGGTCCCGGTTGAGCGAGGCGCTGTTGACCAGCAACTACCTTCGCGGCGCCCTCACTGGCCTCGGGTTGGTGAACATCGCCGCGGCGCTGGTCGAACTGGCTGATGCCTTCGGGGCCCGGGTCGCCACGCTGCCCGACAACGATCCGGAATGATGCTCTGCCTGGTGACG
Source organism: Acidobacterium sp. (assembly GCA_002737365.1). GTDB lineage: Bacteria > Acidobacteriota > Vicinamibacteria > Vicinamibacterales > UBA2999 > 12-FULL-67-14b. Next base: position 475 of record NSIL01000025.1, read on the forward strand.
GACCGGCGGCGGCTTGGCACGGCACTCCGGCTGGAAGCCCGCGAATGGATCGACGCCGTCCGGGCGCAGGTGTTTGCGGCGGCGGCCGCCGGCATCGACCTGGTCCAGTTGCGGGAACCCGATCTCGATGCTGCGGACCTGCTGAGGCTGGCGAAGGCTGTGGTGTCTGACACCCGGCACACGGCGACCCGCATCGTCGTCAACGACCGACTGGACGTGGCATTGGCAGCCGGTGCCGCGGGCGTTCATCTGAAGGAGCGCTCGTTTCCAGTCGAGTCGGCCCGGGCGCTGACCCCACCTGGTTTCCTGATTGGCCGGTCCTTGCACGCATTGGCAAATGAGGGTGTCGCCGACGAGGCCGATTACCTGGTGGCGGGCACCGTGCTGCCGACGCTTTCGAAGCCGGCGGTGACTGGCCTTGGGTGGGTAGGACTAGCGGCCGTGGTCCGCTCAGCAGGCGGTCGGCCGGTGCTGGCGATCGGCGGAATCGACCTGCCATCGATCCCTCTCGTGGCGGCTAGTGGCGCAGCTGGTCTCGCGGCGATCGGCGCCTTCATTCCGGGGCCAGGCCAGAGCCTGTCGGAGTTTGTGCAGAAACGAGTCATCGACATGCGTTTGGGGTTTGACTCAGCGCATCCCGTTCCCTAAGATATTGGCTCTGCGCCCTTGAAAGACAGGCAGTTCTGGCGATTAACCAAGGTTCGTCCACCGCACTATCAGCTATGCCGCGCCCGCTCGAACCGGCGACTCGTCTCAGGCAGGCTCGTGAAGCCAAAGGTCTGTCTTGCCGACAGCTCGCTGAGATCACGAAGCTGTCGGTGCGTACGATCGAATCGCTGGAGGGCGACTGCGTCTCGGCGCTGCCCGAGGGCATCTATCGCCGCGCTATCGTGAAGGTCGTGGCGAGGGAAGTCGGTCTCAACCCCGATCAGCTGCTCAGTGAATTTTCGGCGGCGCATCCCGACGATCTTCCGGCGCCTGAGTCAGCGGCCGTCGCGAGCAGTCACGAGCCGTCGCGATCGCTGCAGGCCATTCTCACGTTAGCCGGCGTCGTGTTGCCGCTGTTGGCTGGCGTGACCTATTTTGCGTGGTCGTCGTCGCGCGTCAGCGCGGGGAGCGCGATCGTGGAAGCCGCGCCAATCTCCGCTCCGGGACGTTCAGAGGTGCTGCCCGCGGGTGGTTTCGCGACGGCAGCGATGGCCCTGCCGAGGCCGGTGGTCGTGACGCTGACGATGTCGTCCCGCTGCCAGCTGCGGATTGTCGCTGACGGACGCGAGATTCTCGGCCGCACGGTGGAACAAGGCGAGACGCTGCCGATCGAGCTCGGCGAGGAACTCTGGTTGCTGGGTGACAACGCCGCGGCCGTGCAGTTCAGCATCAACGGCCAGGCCGGTCGGTTGCTGGGTGCCCCCGGTGAAGTGCTGTCGGTGCGCATTGGCCGCGACGACTACGAAGACTTCCTGGTCCGCTAGTAATGGCCGCTGGCCTCAGTAGTCTGTTGCTGGATTTCTTCCGGCGCGGTGAAGGCGCTCATGACGTGCAGCTGCTCGCGGCCCAAGGCGCGGTGGCGCCGCTCCCCCTCGAATAACTGGGTATCCTGATGATTCTGTCGGCGGACGCCGACTCCGAGATCCGCGACACCGCCAACGCCACCCTGCAGTTGCTGCCGGCCGAACTGGTGGCGGCGATCATCGCCCGCTCCTGATTTCGAAAACTCGCTCATCGATAGCGACGAATCAGGTGTGGACGTCGGGCACGAAGAGGGTGAGTCGGCGCTGATTCGCGAGCCAAATCGCATGGTCGCGGCGACACTCAGCCTGGTGAAGAACTCGAAGACCCCCGTGGCGATGACGCTGATGCAGCGCCTTACCGCGAGCGACGTGAAGCGGCTGACGACGGACCGGAACGTCCCCGAGGCCTTGCGCCTGTCCGCGAAGAAGCGCCTGAGCTCGTCGAAGCACTGACGCCGCCGCGCACGGCCTGCGCCCACTCCGACCGCATTTGCGACAACCCGTCCATGTAGACCGCGGCCCGCTCGCGTTCGTCTTCGCTTGGCATCGCCTTGAGCAGGTCGATGGCGCGCTCGACGTCCCTCTGGATGGTTGACTTGGTGGCGGCGTAGTACAACTTCTTGATTTCCTCGACGGGGTCCATGCGCCGCCATTATACGGGGTCAGACCCCTATGCGCGGTCCCGGCGTAGCGCCTTGCGGAACTGGGCCACAGGCAACGTGTTCAGCACGTCCGCCGGGCTGAGCCAGGCCCGACGGGCCGTGAGCACGCCCCAGCGGGTGTAGCCGAGCGCAGCGATCTCGTGGGCATCGGAGTTGATCACGATCTTGACGCCCCGATCCCGCGCCAGGCGCGCATGGCTGTCAGAGAGATCCAGGCGGTACGGCTGCGAGTTGATCTCGAGGGCGACCCCGTTGGCCGCCGCGGCGTCGATGACCTTCTCAACGTTGACGCGTGACGGTTCGCGGCGTAGCAGCATGCGGCCGGTGAGATGGCCGATGATGTCCACCGACGGATGCTCGATGGCCTTGATGACCCGCATCGTCATTTCCGCTTCGTCCTGTTGCATCGCGGAATGGACCGAGGCCACGACGAGGTCGAGAGAGGCGAGGCAGTCGTCCGCAAGGTCGAGTGTGCCGTCGGCGAGGATGTCGCACTCGATGCCGGCCAGTACGGTGAATTCCGTGAGCGTAGCCGAATACGCGCGAATGTGCTCGGCCGCGGCGTACGTGCGCTCTTCGTCGAGCCCATTGGTCATGGCCAGCGACTGCGTGTGATCGGTGATCGCGATGTATTGCAGGCCGCGAGCTTGTGACGCCGCGGCCATTGATTCCAGTGACTCCCGGCCATCGGACTCGGTCGTGTGCATGTGCACATCGCCCTTCAGGTCGGCCGGCGTGACCAGGACCGGCAGGGTGGCGCCCTCGGCGGCCGCCAGTTCGCCGCGATTCTCCCTGAGCTCAGGCGGAATCCAGGCCAGGTCGAGAGCCTCGTAGATGCCTTCCTCGTTGGCACCGGCAATCGCCTGATCGTGGGCGTCGAACAATCCGTACTCGTTCAGCTTCCAGCCACGCGCGAGCGCACGGTCGCGGAGTGCGATGTTGTGGGCCTTCGATCCGGTGAAATATTGCATGGCTGCGCCACGTTGTTCCGGCAGCACAATCCGCAAGTCGGCCTGGTAGCCGCCGCGCAGCAGTACGCTGGCCTTGGTGGGACCGTGCCCCAGCACGCGTTCGACGGTGGGGTAGGTCACGAAGGCATTGGCCAGCGACGCCCCGGCGCCGGTAGCGAGCAGGTCGAGGTCGCCGCTGGTCTCGGCGCCACGGCGCACGCTGCCCACCGTCACGATCGTGGCGGCCGGCGCATGACTCGAGAGGTATGCCACCAGTGCGTCTGCGACCTCGGTGGCCTTCGCCAACAGATGACGGCCGGCATGGCGCTGGCGTTCTTCAATCGCCTTGAGAATCAGGTCCTCTTTCTTTGCGCCCATCCCCTTGATGCCACGAACGCGGCCCGCCTTCGCCGCCTGGCTCAGGTCGTCGAGGCTCTTGATGTGCAGCTCCCTGTACAGAAGCGCCACGGTCTTGGGGCCAACACCTTGCAGGCGCAGCACCTCGAGCAGCGTCTCGGGAAATTCCTTCAGCAGTTCTTGGCGGATCTCGCAGGTGCCGGTGGCCGCGATGTCGCGAATGCGGGTGGCGAGGTCCTTGCCAATGCCGGTCCAGGCGCGCAGCCCGGCTTCGTCCAGTCCCAACGCTGCTTCGGCGGCGTGCACGACGACGTCGGCGCCGTTACGATACGCGCGAATCTTGAACGGATTCTCACCCTTGAGCTCGAGCAAGTCGGCGATCTCAGTGAGCACTCGCGCGACGGCACGGTTGTCAAGTGGGGCGGCCAGGGGCGTGCTCATTCCTGGACCACGCTGAGGCCGGTGGTCTCGATGCGGAAGTCGAGAATGCGGGCGCCGCCGTCAGTGAGCGCGTCGCGAACCGCGGGCACCTGGTCGGGAGGGGCCATGCAGACCAGGCAGCCGCCACCACCGGCGCCGCAGACCTTGGCGCCCTGTGCACCGGCCCCGAGGGCGCGTGCGATCAGGTCGTCGATGGCGGCGGTGGTAACCCCTGGGGCCAGGCGCTTGCGATTCTCCCACTCGGTGGCGAGACACCGCGCGGAGGTGTCCCAGTCGCTACGTGTCAGCGCCAGCCGCATGGCCGCTGCGGTGTCGCGGATGCGCTCGAAGCAATCGAAGATGTGGCGATCGCCATCGATGTGCCGCTTGGTGATCTCCCAGTTGTTGGTCCCGGAGTTGCGCGGCTCACCGGCGTAACAAAGAACCAGTCGGCGTTGCAGCTCGTCGGGGTCGACATCCAGGGCCACGCGGACCGGGCGGCCCGCCTCCAGTTCGAGCGCCGCAATGCCGCCGTACATGGCTGGTCGATAATCCTGCAGGCCGGTCGGCACGTGAATCACCTGGGCCTCGACGTCCTTGGCGATGTCCATCAGGGCCTCCGGGTCGAGATCCTGCTCGGTAAAACGTGCCAGCGCGCCGCAGATGGCGATGTTCAGGGCCGACGAACCGGCAATGCCGGCGCCGGCAGGTGATTCGCCACGCGTGGTCAGTCGCAGGCCGCGCGCCCCGAAGCGGTGCACCAGCCGCCCGAGCAAGGGCAGCGTCTCATCGTTCCTGAGCTGATCCGCCGACAGATTGACCATGCGGTCGGTGTCCTCTGAGACGAGCTCGATCCGCTGGTCGGGCCGTGGCTCGATCCACGCGTGCGCCCGGAGGCTGATGGCGATGTGCAGCGTCTGGGCACCGGAGTGGAACAGGTACAGCGGCCAGATGTCGATGGTGCCGCCTGCCAGATCAATTCGTGTCGGAGCCGACGCTGAGATACGCACGACGCAATTATAATTCCCATACCGGTATGCCTTTAGCCACGAGACGCGACTTGGGCCAGTTCCTGATCGGCAGTATTCCTGATCGCACCATGCCGGTGGAGATGCGGTCGCTGGCGCGCGAGTTCGACCTGGGCGGCGTGATCCTGTTCAGCCGCAACATCGAGGCGCCCGAGCAGGTGGCCGAACTGGCGGCAGAGGGCGAGGCCCTCGGCCGGACCAGTCCGGCATGGGTCAGCGTCGACCAGGAAGGCGGCCGGGTCGCCAGGCTGAAGGAGCCCTTCACAAAATGGCCGCCCATGGCCACGATTGGGCGTGCCGGCCGCGAGGAGGGCGAGGCGCTCGCCGAGCGATTCGCCAGAGCGCTGGCGGGCGAACTGCGTGCCGTTGGCATCACGCTGGACTACGCGCCGGTCCTCGACATCCATACCAACGCGAAGAACCCGGTGATTGGCGATCGAGCCCTGTCCGAGCGGGCCGGGGATGTGGCGCGGCTTGGCGCCGTCATCATCAAGACGCTGCAGGCGTCTGGCGTCGCCGCCTGCGGCAAGCATTTTCCGGGACACGGCGACACCAGCACCGACTCTCACTTCGAACTCCCGCTCGTCGAACATCCGCCCGATCGGCTGCGGGCCGTCGAGTTCGAGCCGTTCCGCGCAGCCATCGCCGCGCAGGTGGCGTTCATCATGACCGCGCATGTGCTCGTGCCGTCACTGGACGACGAGCGCCCGTCGACGCTGTCCCCCAAGGTCGTGCAGGCGCTGTTACGTGACGAGCTGGGCTTCGAGGGAGTGATTCTGAGCGACGATCTCGAGATGAAGGCGGTCAGCGCGCGCTATCCGGTGCCGGAGTCAGCCGTCGAAGCGATTCGTGCCGGCTGCGACGGCATTCTGATTTGCAGCGGCGACCTCGACCTGCAGGCCCGCACGCTCGAGTCGTTGGTCCGCGCGGTCGAATCCGGGACCATCACGGCGGCACGGTGTGACGATGCATTCATGAGGCTGCGACGGGCGAAGGAGCGTTTCCTGATGGCCGACCGGCCCGCGGCAGGCCAGCGCATCCGCAACTTGCGCCAGATGCTGGGCCGCGAGGAACACCAGGCGGTAGCCGCCCAAATGGCGGCGTTCCTGTGATCACGCTACGCCAGGTGAAGTCGGGCGATCGCGTGGCGCTCGTCGCCCCAGCCAGTTCGTTTCCGGCCGAGGAACTGACTGCCGGCGTCGCGGAGTTGGCGCGCCTGGGCCTCGAGGCGGTCTATGACGAATCGATCTTCGACCGGGACCGGTTCGTCGCCGGCGCTCCGGCCGTCCGCGCCCAGGCGATCCAGAAGGCCTGGGCGGATCCTTCTATTAGTGCATTGATTGCCATGCGCGGCGGGTATGGCAGCGCTCAGTTGCTGCCATTGCTGGACCCGGAGCTGTTGCGCCGTTCGCGCAAAGCGCTGATCGGCTACAGCGACATCACCGCCATCCTCTCGTTCTATCAGCAGCACGGCCTCGCCGCGATTCATGGCCCGATGATCGACCGCCGGTTGTCGCAGGGGCCGACCGCCTACGACGAGTCCTCGTTTCGCCGCGTCGTGATGTCTGCCGAGCCGGCGGGCGAGCTGCGCCCGGCAGCGCTCGAAGTGCTCAGTCCGGGTGTGGCCAGCGGGACCTTGCTGGGCGGCACCATCACGCAACTGGTGTCATCGCTCGGCACGCCGTGGGCGTTTGCGCCACAGCCCGGGGGTGTGCTGTTTCTCGAGGACGTCGGCGAGCGGCCGTATCGAATTCATCGCATGCTGACCCAGTTGGTTCAGGCCGGTGTGTTCAGTGGCGCACGCGCCATTGTCTTTGGCGAATTCCCGGGATGCGACGAGCCGGGAGGCGATCCGGTGATTCGCGACGTTCTGCGCGACTTCACCGCGGGCTTCGCGGGGCCAGTGCTCTTTGGATTCCCGTCTGGGCACACAGCCGGAGCAACCTGGACACTGCCGTTTGGCGTGCGCGCCGAAATTTCCGGCAGTGGCTCACCCGCAGTCATCATCACCGAGGGGGCAGTGTCCTAGTGGCTCGCGTGCACCTGATCGGCGTCTGTGGAACAGCCATGGCCACGTTGGCCGCGTTGCTGAAGCACGGCGGCAACGACGTCAGCGGGTCCGACGAGCACGTATATCCGCCGATGAGCGACTTCCTCGCCGCCGAAGGCATTACGGTGCTCGAAGGCTACCGGCTGGAACATGTGGCTGGCGCTCTCGATCTCGTCGTCGTCGGCAACGCCATCTCGCGTGGCAACGCGGAACTGGAGGCGGTGCTCGATCGCAACCTGCGTTACACCTCGCTGCCCGAAGCTATCCGGGACCATTGGTTGTGGGACGCGCACTCGGTCGTGATTGCCGGCACCCACGGCAAGACCACGACGACGTCGATGACAGGATGGCTGTTGACCGCGGCCGGCGCGGATCCCACGGTGCTGGTCGGTGGTATTGCCCGTAACTTCGGTGCCGGCGGCGCGAGCTATCGCGTTGGGCGGGGCAAGACCTTCGTGATTGAGGGCGATGAGTACGACAGCGCCTACTTCGACAAGACGGCCAAGTTCCTGAAGTACCTGCCGGACATCGCGGTGGTCAACAACATCGAGTTCGATCACGCCGACATCTACGCCAATATCGAGGAAGTCCGGTTGGCTTTCAAGCGGCTGGTCAACCTGGTGCCGCGACATGGCCTGACGCTGCTCGGCATCGACAGTCCCGACGCGGCGGCCCTCGCGCCTCTCGCACGCAGTCGAGTGCAGACCTTCGGATTGGCGGATTCGGCGGATTGGCGCGCGGTGGAGATTAGCAGTGGCGCCGACACCTCGTTCACTGTCGTGCACGGTCAGCGAAACCACGGCCGCTTCCGGATGGCGATGCTCGGCGAACACAACGTGCGCAACGCGCTGGCGGCCATTGCCGTGGGTGTCGACCTGGGCCTCGGTATGGATGCGCTGCGTGATGGGCTGGCTGCGTTCGCCGGGGTCAAGCGGCGCCTCGAAGTGGTCGGTGAGGGACGCGGCGTCGTCGTGTACGACGACTTCGCGCACCATCCGACGGCGGTTGAGGAAACGCTGAAGGCCCTCAGGCGCTCGGTCGGAGACCGCAGAATTTGGGCGATCTTCGAGCCCCGCTCCGCCTCGTCGTGCCGGCGGGTGTTTCAGGACGACTTCGCGCGCGCGTTCGCCGGCGCCGACGAAGTGGTGCTGGCGTCGATCTTTCGCTCGAGCCTGCCGCTGGAAGAACGCTTGTCCGAAGCACAACTGGTGGCTGACCTGCACACGCGCGGGGTCGCCGCCCGTCATCTCCCGACCGTCGCTGCCATTGTCGAAACGGTCGCAGCAGAGGCCCGCGACGGTGATGTGATTGTGGTGATGTCTAACGGCGGCTTCGGGGGTATTCACGGCCAGCTGCTCGGCGCCTTGCAATGAGGATTCGCGAGTGCGGCGATTCGATGCTGCTGGTGGAATTGGCGTCGGTGATTGACCCGCTGGTGAACACGCGGGCCATTGCCCTGGCGACGCGCCTGCGGGATCGACAGGCGCGCGGCGTCCGGGATGTCGCACCGGGGTATTGCACCATCGGTGTGCATTTCGATCCGCTGCAGACCGATCTGCTCGCCCTCGAGGCCGCGATCGCTGACGAAGCGGCCCTCGTCGAGACGATGGTCACTGAGTTATCCCAAGCGCCGATCGAGATCGGAGTAATCTACGGCGGCGAGGCCGGGCCGGATCTCGCCGCGGTGGCCGAACGCGCGGGATGCACGCCCGCAGACGTGGTCGAGCGTCATACCGCGCGTACGTATCGCGTCTACATGCTTGGCTTTGTGCCCGGCTTCGCCTATATGGGACGGGTGGATGCGACGATCGCCATGCCGAGGCATCGCGTTCCGCGGGAACGCGTGCCGGCCGGCTCCGTCGGGATCGCGGGCGAGCAGACGGGGGTCTACCCGGTCGCGAGTCCTGGCGGCTGGCAGTTGATTGGTCGCACCTCGACCGTGATGTTCGACCCCACTCGCTCACAGGCGAGCCTGCTCGCGCCTGGTGACGAGGTGCGGTTCGTGCCGCTTGCGGGTTCGTGTCGATGAGCCTTGGCGCGCTGGAAGTGATCAGGCCGGGACTGTTGACCACCATCCAGGACCTCGGCCGCTATGGTCACCAGGCCGTCGGTGTCCCGGTCGCGGGGCCCATGGACGGGTTTTCACACCGGCTGGCAAATCACCTGGTTGGCAACGACCCGGCGGCCGCGACCCTCGAGATCACCATGATTGGTCCCGAGCTCCTGATCGAGGTGGACACGACCATGGCGATCGCTGGGGCGCTGTTCGAGGCGAGCTGTGACGGCCAGGCCGTGCCCATCGACACGTCATTCGCCGTTCAGGCCGGTCAGCGGCTGAAGTTTGGCCGGCTGGTCCAGGGCGCGCGTGCCTACCTCAGCGTCGCCGGCGGCATTCGTACTGACGGTGTGCTCGGTAGCCGTGCCACGCATCTGGTGAGTGGCATGGGCGGCCTCAGTGGCCGTGCGCTGATGCCGGGTGACCGGGTGCCGGTGCTGGCGCAGACCGCGTCGCGGCCGGTGCGGAAAGGGGTGGGCCTGACGCTGCCCACCGGCCGGCGGGCGCGGCTGCGCGTGGTGCCTGGGCCGCAGGACGATTGGTTCCAATCCGGCGCGCTGAAGGCCCTGGTCGGCGTGAGCTTCCGCATTTCCCCCCGCTCCAACCGGATGGGGTATCGCCTGGAAGGCCCGCCGCTGGCGCGCCTTGACGAACGGGAGTTGGTCTCAGAGCCCGTTGGCATGGGCGCAATCCAGGTCCCGACGTCAGGCGAGCCGATTCTGTTGATGGCCGATCGACAAACGGCAGGTGGGTATCCGAAGATCGGTTACGTGATCACGGCAGACCTGCCACTGGCCGGCCAACTGGCGCCCGGTGACTTCATCGAGTTCGCCGTGTGCTCGCGGCAGGGCGCCGTGGCGGCGCTGATTGCTCACGAACGGCAGTTGCTGCGGTCTGCCGACATGAAGGATGGATCGTGAGCGCCCTGGTCACGGCCATGGCCGGGGCGTTCGGTGCTGACCGCATCAAGGTGGATGCGCCACTCGCGCCTCTGACCACGTTCAAAGTGGGCGGGCCCGCCGACGTGCTGTTTGAGCCGGTGAATTCCGACGAGATGCTGCGAGCTCTTCAGGTCGCGCGAGCGGCCGGCGCGCCGGTCACCATGCTCGGCGGCGGCTCGAATGTCCTGATCTCGGATCGTGGCGTGCGGGGCCTGGTGATCAGGCCGCGCGGTGGCGACGTGAATGCCGTCGGGGACCGCTTGGTTCGCGCCGACGCGGCGATCACCATCAATGGCCTGGTGCGCTGGACAATCAACCGGGGCTACGCCGGCCTCGAGGCCTGGGCCGGGACGCCTGGCACCGTCGGCGGCGCCATCTTCGGCAACGCCCATTGGAAGAAGACCAACATCGGCGACCTGGTCGAAAGCGTGCGGCTGTTGAGACCCGACGGGACGTTGCTGCAGGCGCCGGCCGACCGGATGGAGTTTGACTACGACTACAGCCGGCTGAAGCGGACCGGCGAGATCGTATTGTGGGTCGCGTTGCGGGTGACGCCCGGTAGTGACCCGGCGGCCTTGCGCCTGGTGGCGCGCGAGTCGCTGGCGTTTCGCAAGCAGACACAGCCGCTGGAATCGCCCAGCGCGGGATGCATCTTCATGAACCCTGATCCGGCGCAGGACCGCATCCCTGACGGCATGGCGCCCTCGGCGGGGGCGCTGATTGACCGGGCCGGCCTGAAGGGCGCGGTCCACGCCGGAGCGCGGGTGTCGTCGACGCATGCCAATTTTTTCCTAAACGATGGCACGGCCACTGCCGCTGACCTCAAGACCCTGATCGAGCAATGCCGGTCAGCCGTGAAAGAACGCTTCGGCGTCACGCTGCGAGATGAGATCATCTGCCTCGGTGAGTTCTGAATCATGTCCACATTAGTGATTGAAGGCGGCCACCGGATCGAGGGCCGCATCGACGTCGAGGGAAACAAGAATGCGGCGCTGCCGCTGATGGCGGCGTGCCTGCTCACCAGCGAGTGGTGCACGCTGCGCAACATGCCTCGCATCGCCGACGTCGAGGTGATGGCGCGGTTGCTGCTGGATCTCGGCGCCGAGGTCGAAGGCATCGGCACTACGACCTTGCGCATCCGCTGCATTGAAGTGACCAAGGACGAACCCGACAGCGCCTTGGTGGGACGCCTGCGCGGCTCGGTGCTGTTGCTCGGACCACTGCTGGCGCGGCGCGGCCGAGCGATCGTGGCGCCGCCCGGCGGCGATTTTCCGGCCCGCCGCACCATCACCACCCACCTTGCAGCGCTCTCGGCGATGGGCGCGCACGTTGTTGAGGGCACCGGGCATCGCCTCGAAGCGGCCAACGGCTTGAAGTCGGCGTCGATCTATCTGGATGAAGCCTCGGTCACCGGCACCGAGACCGCCATGCTGGCGGCAGCCGCGGCCATTGGCGTCACCGAGATTCGGCACGCCGCATGTGAGCCGCACGTCGTGGAGCTTGGGGCGTTCCTGCGGGCCATGGGGGTGGGGATCACCGGCGAGGGCTCACACACCATTCGGGTCGAGGGCGTGGGGAAGCCGGCTGGCGCTGGGAAGACCCTCGACGGAGACTACATCGAGGCGGGGAGCTGGGCGGTGACCGGCGCCATTACCGGGGGTCACGTCGAGATTGGCGGTACGCGCCCGGTCGACATGGAAGTGGTCGCGGCGGTGTTGAAGAAGATGCGTGTCCACTGCGTGCAGGACAACGACGTCTTCCGGGTGGAGGCGTCACGCCTCATCGGCGCGGGGCGTATCACCACCGGATTGTGGCCGAGTTTTCCCAGTGACCTGGTCAGCCTCGTGACCGTGCTGGCGACGCAGGCCGATGGCGCCACGCTGGTCCACGACTGGCTCTACGAGTTACGATTGTTCGCGCTGGAGCAGATGAGCGGCATGGGTGCGGATCTCTTCCTGTGCGATCCCCATCGCATCATCGTGACCGGCCCTCGCAAGCTGAAGGGCAAGAGTCTCGATAGCCGTGACATCCGCTCGGGTATGGCGTTGATCGCGGCGGCGCTCGCTGCCGACGGGCAGAGCCGGGTCGAGCCGCTGGAGACGGTTGAACGCGGCTACAGCCGGTTGGTGGAGCGGCTGCAGACGCTGGGCGCGTTAGTCGCCAAGGTCTGACGGCTGAACTAGCCCTTCGGCTTAACCGGGGTAGGTGCCCTGACGGGCGCCGCCGGTCCGGCCGGAAGGCTCGGGAAGGTGAGGGACAGCCCAGGCGCCGCGCCGGCTTCGTCGCCACCGGGTGGACGCTGCGGCAGTGGAATCGGCAGGGGCGCGATATCGGTAATCGGTGCGCCACCCTCACGACCCATGCGGAACGGCTGCAGATCCTCTGCCGTCAGGTTGAGCACTCGCACAATTCGCGGCGTCAACGTCAGGATGATGTCGGTTTCGAGTGTTTCCTTCTTGTTGTAGCCGAACAGCCGGCCAATCACCGGGATGTTGCCCAGGCCGGGAATGCTCGCAAGCGACGAGCGTTCTTCGTCCTTGATCAACCCCGCCAGCATGTTGGTCTCGCCGTCTTTCAAGCGGATGACCGTGTTGATCGAGCGGCTGCCGAAGGTGGGCAGGCCGCCAAAGCCTGTTCCCGAAATGGCGCTCAGCTCCACCTTCAAGGTCAGCGTCACTGCATCGTCATGGTGGGTACGCGGCGTGATGTCGATGTTCACGCCGATCGGCTCGTAGTTGAACGACGTGATGGGCTGTGACTGGACGCCACCGGCGGCGATCGGCGCGAAGGTCGTCACCGGCACCGGGACGCGCTCGCCAAAGCGCGCCTGCGCGGGAATGCCCTCGGACGTCCGCAACTGGGGGTTGGCGAGAATGCGCGTCGCGCCGTCATTCTTGAGCAGGCGATAGTACAGCGAGGGCAGGTTAGTGAGCAGCACGTCAGCCTGGGTCAGGTTGGTCAGGCTGCGCAGCGAGATGCCGCCTTCCTGGTTGATGTCGACCTGGCCGTTGAGGCCGGAGGGCGCACTCCCTTGCGACGCGATCTGCAGGCCGTACTCGTGCATGTGCGTGCGGTTCACCTCGAGCAACTCGACGTCGATGATCACTTCGGGGCGGGCCTTGTCGATCGCCATGATGATCTTGCCGGCGGCGGCAATGCGCTCGGGGGTGTCTTTGATGGTGATCGCATTGGTCGCGGTGATCGACGACAGGCGACGCGCATCGACGACGATGCGGAGCATGTCGATGGTTTCCTTGAGGTCGGCGTTGCTCAAGTAAAAGGTCCGGACCAGTTCCTCTTCGTACTCGCGCCGCTTGGCCGCAGTGTCGGGGATGACCGTGATCGTGTTGGCCGAGGTGGCACGCCAGAAATTTCGGGTCGTCGACGACACGGCGGCGAGGGCTTCTTCGAGTGAGACACCGCGCAGGTCGATGGACATCGGCTGATCCCGGAACGTCGGGTCGAACAAGACGCTGAGGTTCGTGAACTTGCCGATTGCGGAGTAGACATCGCGCGAACCGGCGTCGCGGAAGATCAAGCTATCGGGGAGCTTCAGGCCGGTCGGCAGCGTCGCGCCCGGCAGGGGAGCGTCGAGACTCTGCGCGATCAGCGATTCGAGCCGCGTCTTGCCTTCCTCGCGAATGGCGATCTTCGCGCGCAGTTGCCTACGGGTGTCCTGCAGTTCCAGGTTGATGTCGCCATCACTGGGGTTCAACTCCGCCGCGAGTTGGTACTCGACCAGCGCATCTTCCAGCTTGCCGGTGGCCGCGAACCGGCGGGCGCGCGTGAAGTGGTCCTGCGCGGCGCGAAGCTTGGCTCGTTCGAGACCCTGCTGAGCGTTTCGGTCAGTGGGTTTGGAGCGAACGAGCTTGGTGTACTCGGCGACGGCCAGGTCGTAGTTTCGCGTCGCCTCGGCGTCGCTGGCGACGCGCATGGAGCCGGTGCTGCTGCTGGCGCATGAGGTCAGCGTGACCAGGACCGCCAGAACGAGGGCGGCGCGAGCGGAATGGACGAGCGGGTTATTGAGGGCGTGTGCCATGGGTCACCACATCCACGCCGCGTGGAATGCGAAACTCAAAGTCCTTATCGGACAAGACCCGGTTTTCCTTCAGGTTGCTGAAGGAAAACGACGAGCGGCCGCCCTGCTTGTCGACCGCGGTCAAGAACTGGATTTGCAGGGTTTTGGGGTCAATTCCGATACCCAGGGAGTCGTATTCCGGGTGGGCCTTGCGGGGCACTAAATTCAGCGTGGTCAGGCCGGTGGCAGCCCCGGGCAATGGTGTGAAGGAGGCCACGTAGTCGCGGGCCAGGTCCGAGTGGCCGGCCAGGAACAAGGCCGGGATGCTGTCGTCGCTGGTATCGGGCGCCGGACTTACAATCACCTGCTTGTCGGCCACCATGTGGATGTAGAGCCGCTTGCCGTCCGAGACGAATTCCTTGCGCTCGGGATTGGTGTAGGTGAAGCGCATCCGTCCAGGGCGCTTGATGGCCACCGTGCCCCGCTCGGTGGTCTTCGTCCGCAGCACCCCGCCCTCGTAGGTCTGGGCGAAGTCCCCCTGAAAATCCCTGATGCCGTCGTACCGTTGTTGCACTTTTGCCGCGAGCGCGGTGGGATCCTGTGGGGCCTGTGCGGCCAGGACAGCCGCCCCGCAGAACAGAACGAGTGACGCCAGATGCCACCTCACGATCCCCATACTAGTAGGACTCGTGATGGAGCGGGAAAGTTGCTTTGGGGATGTGGTGGACGGCACGAGGATCGAACTCGTGACCTCAGCGTTGCGAACGCTGCGCTCTCCCAGCTGAGCTAGCCGCCCGTCAGGTTAATAACTGGACAATACTATCAAAGATGGAAGCGGAAGGGTTAGCGAAGTGGCTCTAGTCAAGAAGATCGGCGTGCTGACCGGCGGTGGCGACGCCCCCGGCCTCAACGCCGTCATCCGGGCGGTCGTCAAGGCCGCGCACAACGCTGGAATCGAAGTGATCGGCCTCGAAGACAGCTTTGACGGCTTGCTCGATCCCTCGCGCACGCGGGTGCTGACGCCCCGCGACGTCACCGGCATCCTGCGACTCGGCGGCACCATTCTCGGGACCACGAATCATGGCAACCCATTCGAGTATCCCGTCGACACGCCAGAGGGCAAGGTTGACTACTCGGATCGGGTGGTCGACACCTTCCACAAGATGGGACTGCATGCCCTGGTGGTGATCGGCGGTGACGGCTCGCTCAGCATCGCCCACCAGTTCAGTTTGAAGGGCATTCCCATCGTCGGTGTCCCCAAGACCATCGACAACGACATTGTCGGCACTACCAGTTGCTTCGGTTTCGATACGGCCGTGGACTTCGCGGCGCTGGCCATCGATCGCCTGCACACCACGGCGGAAGCACATAAGCGCATCATGGTTGTCGAGGTGATGGGACGCTATGCCGGGTGGATCGCGTTGCACAGCGGTGTGGCGGGCGGCGCCGACGTCATTTTGATGCCTGAGATTCCGTACGATCTTGGCAAGGTCGCGGCCGACATTCGCAAGCGCGAGTCATTCGGCGCCAAGTTCAGCATCGTCGTGGTCGCCGAAGGGGCCAAGCCGGTAGGTGGCAGCCACACCCTGCGCGAGGCCGCCCGCGCCGGCCACGTCGAGCGCCTGGGTGGGGTGGGCATCACGGTCGCCTCGCAGTTGGAAGAATTAACGGGCAAGGAATCGCGCTGCGTCGTGCTGGGCCACTTGCAGCGTGGCGGCGGTCCCACGGCTTTCGACCGGGTGCTGGCCACGCGCTTCGGCGGCGCGGCGGTGGAACTGCTGCAACGCGGGGTGTTCGGCAAGATGGTGGCGAATCATCCCCCCGACATCGTGCCGGTGCCGCTGGCCGACATCGTCGGCCGCACGAAGACCGTGCCGCTGGACTACGACCTGCTGAGAACCGCGCGCGCCGTCGGCGTCTCGTTCGGCGATTGAGCCGGTGGTTGGCCTGTGGCGTCCGCCTTTCGGTGTGCCGGTCCAGCTAAAGCCGGACGCGACACCGCTACGAACTTCAGCGGAGCACGTCGAGATATTTGAGCGCACCGCCGGTATTGAAGATCACGACGGTCTCGTGGGGCTTGATCCGGCCGGCGGCCACCAGAGCGCGAACAGCAGACAGGGCGGCGCCGCCCTCGGGCGCCGCCGAGACGCCCTCGAGGCTGCCAATCGCCTTCATGTCCAGGACCATCTGCTCGTCAGATACCGCGACGGCGGCGCCGCCGCTCTCGCGCAGGGCTCTCAAGATCAGGAAGTCGGCAATCGCGCGCGGCACGCGGAGGCCGTCGGCGACGGTGTGCGCGCCTTCCCACGTGCCGGCGGTCTCGGCACCACTGTCGAAGGCGCGAATGATCGGCGCGCAGCCCTCGGTCTGGACTGACACCATCTTCGGGCGCTGCCCGGCAGCAAGCCAGCCGATGGCTTCCATTTCGGCGAAAGCCTTCCACATCCCGACGAGTCCCGTGCCACCGCCGGTGGGATAAATGATCCAGTCGGGCAGGGTCCAGTTGAGCTGCTCAGCCAGCTCGTAGGCCATCGTTTTTTTGCCTTCAGCGCGGCCGGCTTCACGAAACGTCGAGAGTTCGTACCACCCGCGTCCCTTGGCGGTCTCGGTCGCCAGGCGGCCGGCGTCGGTGATCAGCCCATCGACCAGCGTGACGTTAGCGCCATAGAGGCGGCATTCGTCAATGAACGGCTGCTTGGCATCCTTGGGGATAAACACTTCGCACTTCATGCCGGCCGCCGCGGCGTAGGCTGCGGCAGCGTTGCCGGCATTCCCGGCGGTCGGCAGAAAGACGGTCTCGGCGTGAAGGGCTTTGGCGCGTGAAATCGCGGCCGACAGGCCACGTGCCTTGAATGAGTTGGTGGGATTGAGGGATTCGTCTTTGATCAGTAGCCGCTCGAGGCCGAGCGTCAGGCCGAGTCGCTTGGCATGGAGCAGAGGAGTGAAGCCTTCGCCAAGGGTCACGGGGTCATCGCCGGCGAGCAACGGCAGCATCTCGCGGTAGCGCCACATGCTGTGCGGGCGACCGACCAGCGATTCCTTCTTCCACGACCGCGCCGCTTTCAGGTCGTAGCGGGCGAGCATCGGGAGCTGGCATGAGGGACAGAGAAAATGAGTCTCGCGCGGGTCGAAGGGGCCCGCGCCGCAGTCACGGCTGCACTCGAGGTGAGTGAAGAAGCTACTTGCCAAGCAGTTCCTGGTCCTTCTTCGCCTGCAGTTCGTCGATCGACTTGACGTGCAGGTCGGTGAACTTCTGCACCTCGTCCAGCGCCCGCTTCTCGTCGTCTTCGGAGATGGCGTGGTCCTTCAGCATCTTTTTCAGCGTATCGTTGGCCTCGCGACGCACGCCGCGAACGTGATTGCGGCCTTCCTCGGCCATCTTGTGGACGTGCCGCGACAGCTCCTTGCGGCGTTCGTCGGTAAGCGACGGAATCGGAATGCGCAACACCTTGCCATCCGAAGCCGGGTTGAGGCCCAAGTCCGACAGACGGATGGCGCGTTCGAGCGCCGGCATGAGCGACGGGTCGAACGGTTGACAGACGATCAACGCGGGCTCGGGAATGGAGAGCGTGGCGACCTGGTTCAGGGGCATCTTCGAGCCGTAGGCCTCGACCTGCACGCCCTCAAGCATGCCGGTTGACGCGCGCCCCGTCCGGACGCCGGCGAGTTCCTTGCGGGCGAACTCCACGTGCGCAGCCATGCGCTTCTTCACTTCGACAAAAAGGCCTTTGGTGTCGGTGACATCCATAGTGGTGAACCTGCGTGATTGAACCGTCGTGATTAAACCGTCTCGCTACGCCGTAACCAGCGTGCCAATCTTCTCACCCATCACGACGCGGCGAATGTTGCCCGGCGTCTTGAGATTGAAGACCAGGATTGGCAGTTTGTTGTCCATGCACAGCGAAATCGCCGTCGCATCCATCACCTGGAGGCGTTCCTGCAGCACTTGCAAGTAGGAAATCGAATCGTAGCGGGTCGCGTGTGGATCCTTAACCGGGTCGGCCGTGTAGATGCCGTCCACTTTGGTGCCCTTGAGGATCACTTCGGCCTTCATTTCCATGGCCCGCAATGCCGCCGCGGTGTCGGTGGTGAAGTACGGATTACCCGTACCGGCGGCAAACACCACGACGCGGCCCTTTTCGAGATGGCGGACGGCGCGCCGGCGGATGAAGGGCTCGGCGACCGAGCGCATTTCGATGGCAGTCAGCACCCGCGTCGCGACGCCGTGGTGTTCAAGCGCATCCTGCAGGGCCAGCGCGTTGATCACCGTGGCCAGCATACCCATGTAATCGCCGGTCGAGCGGTCCATGCCGCGGGCGCTGGCGGCCAGGCCGCGGAAGATGTTGCCGCCGCCAATCACCACCGCCGTCTCGACACCGAGCGCCTGAATTTCGGCGATGTCCTGGGCGATCCGGGTGGCAATCGCGGGATCGATCCCGTAGTTCTGGTCGCCCATGAGGGCTTCGCCAGACAGCTTCAGGAGGATACGTTTGTAGTGGGGAGGGGGAGAGGACGGGGCGGAAGGCACGAAGTGATTATAACGAGATCTGGCTTGGGGCTTGAGAATTGAGGATTGGGCCGTCGGGTGTCGGCTCGAGGACTGAAGCTTGGGAAGTCCCCTAAGCCCCAAGCCCCAAGCCCAGGCCTTTATTCCGTCGCGAGCTCGCCCAGCTTGAACCGGACAAAGCGCGTGATCGTGACGTTCTCGCCGGTCTTGGCGGTGGCCGACGCCACCATCTGCTTGATCGTCGTGCTTGGGTCGCGCACCGATGGCTGGTCCATCAGGCAGACCTGCGAGTAGTAGCTGTCGAGTTTGCCTTCGATGATCTTGTCGATCACGTTGGCCGGCTTGCCGGAGCCCGCGAACTGGGCGCGGTAGATCTCGCGCTCCTTTTCAAGCACGTCGGCACCCAGTTCTTCACGGCGCACCACCAGCGGGCTGGCCGCGGCGATGTGCATGGCGATCTCCTTCGCCAGCGTCTGGAACTCGGGCGTGCGCGCGACGAAGTCGGTCTCGCAGTTCACTTCCACCAGCACGCCGACCTTGCCACCCATGTGGATGTAGTGACCGATCATGCCATCCTTGGCGAGACGGCCGGCGCGTTTGGCGGCCTGCGCCAGACCCTTCTTGCGGAGGATGTCGACGGCCTTGTCGACGTCGCCGCCCGATTCATCGAGCGCGGCCTTGCAATCCATCATCCCGGCGCCGGTCTTCTCGCGCAGTTCCTTGACCTGTACTGCTGTCGCTGCCATTTCAATGACTCCTCAGGGCTTGGGGCTGGTGACTTGGGGCTTGCGACGGTCGAGAACGGGAATCAAGGTGTTGGCCCAAGCCTCAAACCTCAAGTCCCAAGTCGCTGTACGTAAAACGCGCCGGCCCGTGTTATCGCAGCCGGCGCGAAAGTGGCGACCAACCTTCAGGTGTGTCGAAGCGGCCTTAGGCCGTGGGAGCGGGCGTCTCTGCGGGACGCTGGGGCTTGCGAAGGTCCGCCGGGCGAACCGTGCGGCTGGCGTCGTGCGCGGCGGCCGCGGCGGCCTCACTCGCGACCTGTTCGGCCATCGCCGATTCACGCTGGCCGCGACCGTCGATGACCGCATCGGCGACGCGCGACACGAACAGTCTGACCGAGCGCAGCGCGTCGTCGTTGCCGGGGATCACGTAGTCGATCTGATCGGGGTCGCAGTTGGTGTCGACGATCCCGATCACCGGAATCTTCAGCTTGCGCGCCTCGTCGACGGCAATCTGTTCCTTGCGGGTATCGACCACGAATAGCGCGTCGGGGAGGCGACCCATGTGGCGAATGCCTTCGAGGTTCTTGAGCAGCTTGCGCTTCTCCTTCTCGGCCTTCGCGATTTCCTTCTTGGGCATCGTCTCGTAGCGTCCGTCAGTCGACATCGCTTCGAGATCGCGCAGGCGGTTCAGGCTGCGCTGAATAGTCGTGAAGTTGGTCAGCAGGCCGCCGAGCCAGCGCTCGTTGACGTAGTACATGCCGCAACGCGTCGCTTCTTCCGCGACCACGTCCTGCGCCTGGCGCTTGGTGCCCACGAACAGGATCGACTTGCCTTCGGCCGCCAACTGGCGCACAAACCCTTCGGCCTCGCGGTAGTGCTTGACGGTCTTGCCGAGGTCGAGAATGTAGATGCCGCTGCGTTCCCCGAAAATGAACGGCTTCATCTTGGGATTCCAACGCTTGGTCTGGTGTCCGAAATGCACGCCTGCTTCAAGCAGGTCCTTCATCGCGAGCGGGGTCAAATTGCCTCCATCCATGGCAGCCATTAGCGCTTGCTGAACTGGAACCGCTTGCGGGCGCCAGCCATACCGTATTTCTTTCGCTCTTTCGCGCGCGCGTCGCGTGTGAGCAAGCCATCCTTCTTGAGCTTCGGACGCAGTTCGAGGTTGAACTCGCACAGCGCGCGGGAGATGCCGAGGCGAATCGCGCCGGCCTGGCCGGTCATGCCGCCACCAGACACTGTCGCGAGAATGTCGAACTGCTCTGCGGTTTCCGTGAGAATGAGCGGGGACTTCACCAGGATGCGCAGGGTCTCGCGCGGGAAGAACTCAACAAACTCGCGCTTGTTGACCTTGATCGCGCCGGTGCCAGGACGAAGGAACACGCGGGCGGTCGATTCCTTGCGACGCCCGGTTGCGTAATATTCAGTGGCTGCCAAGTTATGCGACCTCGAAAACGGTGGGTTTCTGGGCGGCGTGCGGGTGCTTGTCACCGGCATACACATTCAATTTGCGATACATAGCGTCGCCGAGCTTGGACTTCGGCAACATGCCGCGCACGGCCTCTTCCACCATGCGCATCGGGTTCTCAGCGCGAACGACCTTGACGCGATCGGTCCGCAGGCCGCCCGGGTAACCGCTGTGGCGCCGGTAGACCTTCTGGTCATCCTTGCGGCCGGTCAGCTTGACCTTGTCGACGTTGACGATCACGACGTGATCACCGGTGTCGAGGTAGGGCGTGTAAATCGCCTTATGTTTGCCTTGCAGCAGTTTGGCCGCGTCGGTCGCAATGCGGCCGAGGACCTTGCCATTGGCGTCAATCACATGCCACTTGATCGGCATGGTCTTCACAGCGGGAACGTAAGTCAGCATCCTGTTTCCTAATATCACGGTCGATCACTTCCGCCCACGGGGAGGACGGCAAACCAAGATAATACAGGTATTTCGGGCTGAAGACAAGGTAGCTGCACTTTAGGCAGCTGAGGCACTGTAGCCACCTTGATCAGGTTCCGATAAGTCGGGGTGGCAGGGAGGGGGCCAGCCGATTGACGATACCTGGAGAAAGCATCAGTCGCTTGCAATTCTGTATGTTGGCCGAACCCCCTGGCGCCGCTTCGGATAGCCATTTCCGGCTTTCTCGGGCCGATTTTGTCGGATCGGCAACGCTCGGCCAGATGGTATTCAGTTTGGCCCTCTGGCCAGGTCTGGAGACGCCGTAACGTGCTGTTTCGTCGACCAAAAAGCCTGATAGGCCTCGACATCGGGTCGAGTTCTGTCAAGGCCATCGAGCTCAAGGCGTCAGGAAAGGGCTATCGCGTCTCGGCCATCGGGGTCGAGTCGGTGCCCCCTGATAGCATTATCGACGGCGCCATCATCGATGGCGGCGCGGTCGCGGATGCGATCCGCCGTCTCTTTACCAACAAGCGCTTTAAGGCGAACGACATCGTCGCCTCGCTGTCGGGAAACTCGGTGATCGTGAAGAAGATCACCCTGCCGGCGATGACCGAGTCGGAACTGTCTGAGTCCATCTACTGGGAAGCGGAGCAGTACATCCCGTTCGACATTCAGGACGTCAGCCTCGATTACGAGATTATCGACCCCGGTACGGGCCAGGACAACATGGAAGTGCTGCTGGTGGCCGCCAAGAAAGACAAGATTGCCGACTACACGAACGTGATTGCCCAGGCCGGCAAGACGCCCGTGGTGGTCGATGTGGATGTGTTCGCGCTGCAGAATGCGTTTGAAGTGAACTACGGTTGCGAGCCAAGTACGGTCGTCGCCATCCTCAACGTCGGCGCCAGCGCCGTCAACATCAACATCCTGACCGGCTCGCAGTCGGTATTCACCCGAGACGTCTCGATGGGCGGCAACGCCTTCACGGAAGCGGTGCGGAAGGAACTCAATCTGCCGTACGAAGCGGCCGAGATGCTGAAGAAGGGCCAGGACGTCGAGGGTGCCACCTTCGAGGATGCCCGTGCCGTGTTGCGCGCGATGACCGACAATGTGCTCCTGGAAGTCGAGAAGACGTTCGACTTTTTCAAGGCCACGGCAGCGAGTGAGCGTATCGATCGCATCATGTTGTGCGGTGGTGCGTCGCGCGTCGAAGGCTTTACCGAATCGCTGCGTGAACGTTTTAACACCGAAGTGGAACAGTTCGACCCGTTTCGGCAGGTGGCGTGTGATGCCAAGAAACTCGGCATCGAGAGTGCCGAGGATCTGGCGGCCGTCTCCGCCGTCGCGCTCGGCCTCGCCTTGCGCAAGGTGGGTGACCGATGATTCGGATCAACCTCATCGCGGAGCGCCGCAGCGTCAAGGCTGTCAGCAAGGGGTTCCAGGCCGGCCAGAAAATCACGGTGATCGGCAGTCTCCTGGTAGTGCTGACGCTCAGTGGTGTTGGCTGGCGCTACTGGGCGCTTGGCCAGCAGCAGGCGCAGGTCGCCCGTGACCTCGCCGCGGCCCAGCGCGAAGAGCACCGCCTTGCCGAGATTCTTAAGCAGGTGGCGGCCTTCGAGGTTCGCAAGCAGCAGCTCGAACAACGCGTGGCGCTGATCGACGAACTGCGAAAAGGCCAGAACGCCCCGGTGCATATGGTCGATCAGATCAGCCGCGCCCTGCCGGACATGACGTGGCTGACCGCCCTGAAGCAAGAGGGCTACACGCTCACCCTCCAGGGCCGGTGCCTCACGCTGACCTCATTGTCGGATTTTATCGGCAACCTCGAAGCGTCGCGCTATTTCGTGCGGCCGGTCGAAATCGTTGACAGCGTCGTGGTTAGCGGCGACGGCAAGACGACGCCGGATTTGATCCAGTTCACCATTCGCGGCACCTTCCAGATGGCGGGTATCGATCCGCTGCCGCCGCCGACCGGAAGAAAGGGCGGCAAGCGTGGCTAGCCTCTCACTCGGGAAATTGCCCTGGCAGGCGCAAATTGGCCTGTTCGTTGCGATCTCGCTGGCTGGCGCGGGGGCGTTCTACTACTTCTATGAACGGCCGGAACAGGCCACCATGGCCACCAAGTCGCTTGAGCTCAGCACCATTCGCGGGCGCATCAGTACGGGCCAGGCGACCGCGCGCCAATTGCCCGAATTCCGCGCGCAAGTCACCGATCTCGAAACCCGGCTCGAGAGCCTCAAGCCGATTCTGCCCGACGAACGCGATGCCGGCGACCTGTTGCGCCGCGTGCAGACGTTGGCCGTGCAGTCGAACCTCGTGGTCCGCGGATTCCGTCCGCAAGCCATCAGTGTGAAGGAACTGCACGCCGAGTGGCCGATCGGCCTGCAACTCGAAGGCACCTACCACAACCTGGGCTTGTTCCTGGACCGGGTGAGCAAGTTCCCGCGCATTATCAACATCGGCAGCCTTACCCTGGCCCAGCAGGAATCCCCAACCGCCAGTTCGACGATGACTATTGCCTGCACGGCGACGACGTTCGTGTTGGTCGAGCAGAAGGCGGAAGTGGTCGACGCCAAGAAGGCCAAGAAGACCACGAAGAAAGCGCCGGCCAAGAAGTGATGCGCCTGCTCTCAGCCGCCGCCGCTCTCGCGCTCAGCATTAGCCCGATGGTGCTGCGCGCGCAGGCACCGGCGAAAGCGGCCCCGGCACCACCCTCCGCCGCGCCGGCGGTCGCGCTGCCGTCGCCGCCGCCGAACTTTCAGTACGACGCAGAGGGCCGGCGTGACCCGTTTCTTGATCTCATGAATCGCGGAACTGACGCGGTGCGCGGCGCCAATCCGTCGGCCAGGCGCCCCGACGGGGTGCCCGGCCTCGAGACCAACTCAATTGTGGTGAGGGGCGTCATGCAGAGCCGTGGCGCCTGGCTCGCCATGGTGGCCGGTGCCGACGGCAAGGTGCACACCGTCCGCGCCGGCGACAAACTGTTCGACGGTGTCATTCGCACGATCACGGCGCAAGCAGTCGTCATTCTTCAGGAAGTTAATGATCCGCTGTCGCTCGACAAACAGCGCGAAGTGCGCAAGTTTCTGCGCGGTGGAGAAGAGGTCAAGTGATGCACGGTCGCATTCCTCGACTGGTACTGGTTGCGCCATTGGTCGCAGCCCTGGCCGTCACGTTGACGGCCAGCGGAGCGGTTTCGCGTTACGAAGCCGGCGCCGACACCCCAGCCCTACGTTCTATTTCGTCACGGCTCGACGGCGCCGTCAGCACGGTGCTGATCGAAGCCAGCGAACCAGTGGCGTACCTCACGAGCCAGCCCGATCCGCTAACGGTCCTCGTCGAGGTCGAGCGCGCACCGGGTGCGTCCACCTCCGCCAAGGCTATGGCGGACAAGCCCGCTGTCGCCGCCGTACCCACGTTCGCCCCCAAGCCTCCCGCCTTCGCTAAAGCTATGGCGGGCGAGCCCACGGTTAACAAGGTCACGCGCGAGGCGGCGACCGAACTGCGTTCGGTCAAGGCGACCCAACTGCCGACGGGCTTTGCGGTCACGCTGGCGGGCAACGGTCCGCTGGTCGCGACCTTGGTTGAAACTGCCAGCGACCTGCCGCCCCGCGTGTTCCTGGACTTCCAGGGTGTCTCAGCCGGCCGCGTGGCGGCCGTGACGAACGTTCGCGCGGCCGGCATCGAGCGTGTCCGCGTGGCGACCAACCGCCGCGAGCCGCTAATCACTCGAGTGGTGATCGACCTTGCTCGCCAGATTCCGTACACCATCGAAACGGTGGGCGAGGAGATCCGCGTCCTGTTTACCCGCGCAGTCGAGGCGACCACCACCCTGGCCGTTCCGGCGCCGCCGGTTCAAATTGCCGCGGCGCCGCAGGCTCCGGCCGCGGCGCCTATCAGCCCGCTGCAGCAGAGCACCAATGCGCAGGGGCAGCGCACCTTCGGCGGCGACCCCATCACCCTCGATTTCCAAGGGGCGGACCTGCGAGCCGTGCTGCGCACGTTCGCCGACATCAGCGGCCTGAATATTGTGATCGACCCGTCGATCCAAGGCACGGTTGATGTCGCGCTGCGCGACGTGCCGTGGGACCAGGCGCTCGATATCATCTTGCGCGCCAATAAGCTGGGTTACAGCGTCGATGGCACCATCGTTCGCATCGTCCCGATGAACGTGCTGGCGCAGGAGAGCGATGACCGCAAGAAGCTCGCCGATGCCAACGCGTTGGCCGGCGAACTACGCATCATCACGCGGCCGCTGAGCTACGCCAAAGCCCTCGACCTGCTGCCGATCATCACCAAGAGCTCGCTCTCGCCGCGTGGCGACGTGCAGATCGACACCCGCACCAATACGCTGATCATTCGCGACCTTGCGGACCGGCTACAGGCGGCCAGTGAGTTGATCGTCGCGCTCGATCGGCCACAGCCGCAGGTTGAGATCGAGGCGCGCATCATCACGCTCAATCGCAATTTCGCGAAGCAACTCGGCCTGCAATGGAACTTCAACGGCCGCGTCGACCCGTCAGTCGGGACCAGCACCGGCCTGGCCTTCCCCAACACTGGTGTCCTGACCGGCGGCACCGGCGCAGTGAACCCCGCGGCACCGACGGGGCTGAGCCTGGCGCTCGGCTCGATCAACGGCGCGCTGAACCTTGATGTCGCGCTGCGCGCGCTGGAGACCTCCGGCAAGGTCCGCATCGTGTCGAGTCCGAGGGTGTCGACACAAAACAACATCGAAGCCGAAATCACGCAGGGCTCGCAGATTCCTGTGCAGACCATGTCGAATAATACCGTGACGGTGACCTTCATCCCGGCCGCATTGATTCTGCGCGTGACGCCGCAGATCACCGCGTCGAACACGGTGATCATGCGCATCGTGGTCGACAAGTCGTCGCCCAACTACTCGCAGGTGACGCCAGCCCAGCCAACGCCGTCGATCGACAAGCAGGCGGCATCGACCACCGTGCTGGTTCCGGATGGCGACACTACCGTCATCGGTGGCATCTACAACAGCCTCGAGTCGACCTCGGAGGACCGCACGCCTAGCCTGCATCGCATTCCGCTGCTCGGTTGGTTGTTCAAGAACAACACTGACCGCGAGACCCAGGATGAGCTGCTGATCTTCATCACTCCCAAGATTCTGAAGTAGGGCATATGAACACACCACACCTTATTCATTCCGTTAAGGGCGTGCTGGTCGCGATCGTGTGCGGCCTTGCGATCACGTCGTGCGCTGACCTGGCCCGGACCGGCACCGGCCCCGCGTTTTTGATTATTCAAAGCGTCACCGGCGCTCGCGGCGGCACCACTGCCGGTACCTTCGCCAGCAACCTTGAGTCGGATGTCATCACCAACAGTTCGGTGTTCTCCGACGTTGGCCAGGCCAGCATTCGTGCTGAGATGAAGAACGCCCTGAGCACGACCACCCCGAGTCCGATCAACTCGGTCACGCTGAACCGCTATCGCGTGGAATACCGCCGGACGGACGGCCAGAATCAGCCGGGCATTGACGTCCCCTTCCCGATCGAGGGCGCGACGACCGTCAACATCCAGGTGGGCACCGGCTCGGCGCAGGTCGTCGGCTTCGACCTGGTTCGTCTTCAGGCCAAATTGGAACGCCCGCTTCGGAACTTGGTGAGCGGGGGCGGACTGATCGTGATCTCGACGATCGCCGAGGTGACCTTCTACGGCGCCGACCAGGCCGGTAACGTCGTATCCATCACCGGCAGCATCGACGTCAAGTTTGCCGACTTCGGCGACTCATAGACGACAGGGACTGACATTATGCGAACTTCATTTGTCACCGTCACCGGCGTCCTCGCGCTGGCCCTATTGGCCGGCTGCACCGTCAAGCAGGTCGAGCCGCCAAGCGTGGCCGGACCGTCCACGTTGGCGCGGGCCATCACGATGGTCGCCAACAAGGACACGCTGTTCCAGAACGGCGTCGACTTCGCCGAAATTCTCGTCACCTCGTCGGGTCCAACCGGCCAGCAGCAGAACATCCCCCTGCGGGCCGAAATCTTGATCGGCGGTGTGGCCCAGGATTTTGGCACCCTTAATACGAAGACGCTGACCACGCCAACGACCCTGCGTTACACGGCACCGAACGCGTCGCCGCTGGCCGCCGGCCAGGTGGCGCAGGTGGTGACGATTGCCGTCACGCCGACGGACTCCGGTGATTTTCGTGGTGAGATCGGGCGACACTTGGACTTACGCCTGTTACCCCAGGGTGTGATTCTCCCGACGAATCCGAGTCTGACGGCGGCCTTCACGGTAACTCCTCCCTCGCCCCAGGCGTTCGCGACGGCGAGCTTCGACGCTTCAGCCACCACCAACGGCACCACCGCCTGCAACAACGCGTGCAGCTACTCGTGGAACTTCGGCGACAACACCTCCGGTTCCGGCATCACAACGACGCATGAATACCGAACCGTCGGCGCGTTCCAGGTCACGTTGACCGTGACCGATAGCCGGGGCTCGCAGGCGACTACGGTTCGCGCCGTCAACGTCACCGCGTCGACACCACCAACCGCGTTGTTCGCGATCTCGCCGACGCCGGTTGGCGTCAATCAGGACATCTTCTTTAATGCCGAGCAGTCGCGCGCCACCCTGCCGCGCCGAATCGTGAGCTACGGCTGGAACTTCGGCGACGGCCGCACCGGCAGCGGCGTGACCGTCACCAAGAGCTTCACGACAGTGGGCACCTATAACATCGTCTTGACCGTGACCGACGACGCCGGAGCGACTGGGCAGGCTACACAATCGCTGGGCGTCACCGCGAATGCGGGGATGGTCGCCACGCTGGTGTTCTCGCCGACCACAGGTTTGACCACCGCTACCGAGATCAACTTTGACGCGAGCGGCAGCACGAGCACCAACCCAATCGTCGAGTACAAGTTCAACTGGGGTGACGGCAGCTCCGAAGAACTGCAACCGGGCCCGATCAACAAGCATCGTTTTACCCGCGCCGGAACCTTCATCGTCCGGGTCACGATCAAGGATTCTCTCGGTCGCACCGCGACCGCAGTTTCTGCGGCGGTCACGATCTCGTAAACTGTCAGCGTGTCAGCCGATAGTCCACGGATTCTCGAACTGCGACGCCTAGTCCAAGCGGATCCGGCGTCGATTGCCTTTGCGCAGCTCGCGGAAGAGTGCCGGCGTGCCGGCTCCGGGGACGAGGCCGTCGGGATTTGCCGGGCCGGCCTGGCGCACCATCCCGGTTACCTGTCTGCCAGGGTCACGCTGGGTAGGGCGCTGATTGAAATCGGGCGCCTGGACGAGGCGGCCATCGAGCTCACCACCGTCGTCCAGGCGGCGCCGACTAATCTGCCTGCCATCGACGGGCTGGCCGAAATCCATCAACAGATGGGCGACATGCCGCAGGTGCTGGCTTACTACCAGCGCGCGCTGCAACTGGCCCAGTTCGTTCCCGACCTCGAAGACTCAGTCGAACGCCTGACCCAAGTGGTCTCGGCCACCCCAGCCCTGACGCCCCCGGCCACGGTGAAGGTTGAGGAACTGTTCGACTTCGACTCGTTGCTCCAGCAGCTAGGCGAGACCGCGCCTCTGGCGGGGCTTCCAGAACCACCGGCCGTCGTCGTCCCCAGCCCCATCGAAACGGTCACCCTTACTGCGCATGCGTTTGACGCCTTCGCCGGCGTGGAACAGCAGCTGCGTGATCGGGCCGACCAGCGCGCCGCCGAAGAGAAGTCGGAACGCACCGATCTGGCGAATCGCCGGCAGGCCGCCGTGGTGGCGGAGCTGGAGCAGTGGCTGGCGGCCATCGCGGTTGATCGCCGCGCCCACGACCCCGTCTGATGCAACTAGCCCCCGGTGGACATCACCTGGCGCGCCACGCCAGGCTTCGGTCCGCTCTACGCGCGTCCGCACTGGACGCACTCATCGTCACGTCGCTGCCCAACATTGCATACCTGACGGGACTCTTCGCGTCGATGGCGGCGCTGCTCGTGAGCCAGGACGAATTGCGGCTGTTGGTGGATGTCCGATACCTGCTGCCCGCCACCGACCGCCAGGCCGATCTGGATGGGCTCACGCTGACGCTCATCCCGTCCGGCGGCAGCTTTGAGGACTCCCTGGCCGAGGTGGCGCAGGGCTATTCGGGTGGCCGGGTGGGGATTGAGGCGGAGCACATCACGGTCCGTCAGCACAACTATCTCACCAACCGGATGGCGGGGATGGGCGGTCCCAGGGTGCTCGAAACCACGGATGGCTTGGTTGAAAACCTGCGTTCCGTGAAGGATCCCTGGGAAATCGCCCGACTCCGCGAGGCCGCCGCGAGGCTTTCGGATGCCGCTAAGTGTATAATCCCAAAGGCCTTAGCGGGAATAAGCGAACGCGACATGGCCGGCCTCATCGAAGGGGAGCTGCGGCGGGTCGGGTTCGACAAGCCCGCGTTTGATACCATCGTCGCGTCGGGACCGAACTCAGCCATTCCTCATTACCGGAGTGGCGACCGAAGGCTGGCGACCGGCGATTTGGTCGTACTCGACTTCGGCGGCATACTCGACGGCTATGCGGTGGACCTTTCAAGGACCATCACGATCGGGCCAGCCTCGGAGCGGGCGAGGCGAGTGTTAGATGATGTCGTGGCAGCGCAGCTGGCGGCCTTTTCGGCCGTTCGAGTTGGGCGCCCGGCGACGGAAATAGACGAGGCCGCCAGGCAAGTGCTGGAACGGGCCGGGCTCGGTGAGGCGTTTAGCCACGGCACCGGGCACGGTCTTGGTCTCGAGGTGCACGAACGTCCACGGGTGACTCGGTCTAGGCCGAATCTTCCGGTGGAGCCGCTCGAAGCGGGCATGGTCTTCACGCTGGAGCCAGGCGCGTATTTTCCGGGCTGGGGCGGCGTGCGGATAGAAGATGACGTGGTGGTGACGATGGCCGGCCCAGAATGGCTGACCGACGTGCCGCGCCGGATGTGAGCGACCTGATATGACACTGGACGAGATCAAGCGGCTCATCGAATTCATCAAGGCAAACGAGCTGAGCGAGTTCGAACTGGAACACGACGGCGTCAAAATCCGCCTCAAGAGCGGATTCGGCCATCACGTGGCTGCCGCGCCGCCGATGGTGGCACCCTTGACGGCGCCGACGGCGGTGTCGCCGACGCCGGTCGCTCCCGGGGCGGCGGACGAAGGTAGCGAACTGGCGATTGTGAAGTCGCCGATCGTCGGCACCTTCTATCGCGCGGCCGAGCCCGGCGCCAAGGCGCTGGCCTCGGTGGGCGACGTGGTGCGCAAGGGCCAGGTTCTGTGCATCATCGAAGCCATGAAGCTGATGAACGAGATCGACTCCGAGTACGACGGTGAGATCACCAGCGTCTACCTGGAGAACGGGCAGGCCGTCCAGTACGGCGAGCGCCTGTTTGCCATCCGGCCAACCACCTGACCCATGTTCAAAAAAATTCTTGTCGCCAATCGTGGGGAAATCGCGCTGCGCGTGATGTTCGCGTGTCGCGAACTGGGCATCAAGACAGTCGCCGTCTATTCCGAGGCCGACGAGAATTCGCTGCACGTGCGGTTTGCTGATGAAGATATCTGCATCGGCCCGGCGCGCAGCAGCGACAGCTACCTAAACGTGCCGGCCATTATCAGCGCCGCTGAAATCACCGGTGCCGATGCCCTGCATCCTGGCTACGGCTTTCTGTCCGAGAGTGCCTATCTCGCGGAAGTGTGCGAGGCGTGCCACATCCGCTTCATCGGCCCCGACCCCAGCGTGATTCGCCTGCTCGGCGACAAGTCGAAGGCCCGCCGCGCCATGAAGAAGGCGGGCGTGCCGATGCTGCCCGGCAGTGATGGCCCCGTCGAGAGCGAGCAGAACGCGATCAAGATTGCGCAACAGATTGGCTACCCGGTGATCATTAAGGCAGTCGCCGGTGGTGGCGGCCGCGGCATGCGCATCGTCAAGAACCCCGGTGAGTTGCCGCACGCGTTCAAGACCGCGCAGCGCGAGGCGGAATCCGCCTTCGGGGTGGGTGACGTCTACATCGAGAAGTACTTGGATTCGCCCCGCCACATCGAGTTTCAGATCCTCGGCGATCACCACGGCAACGTCGTGCACCTCGGCGAGCGCGAGTGCTCGATCCAGCGCCGGCACCAGAAGTTGCTGGAAGAATCGCCCTCGGTCGCCGTCTCCGACAAGGTGCGCCGCAAAATGGGCGCGGTGGTGGTGGATGCCGCTCGGGCGGTGCAGTACACCAACGCCGGCACGTTCGAGTTCCTGATGGACGACAAGGGCAACTTCTTCTTCATGGAAGTGAATACCCGCGTGCAGGTGGAACACCCGGTTACCGAGATGGTGACGGGCATCGACATCGTGAAGGAGCAGATCCGCATTGCCGCTGGCGCGCGACTTGGCTTCAAGCAGAGCGAGATCACGTTCACCGGCCATGCCATGGAATGCCGGGTCAACGCGGAGGATCCGGAGACGTTCGTGCCGTCCCCCGGCATGATCCACGCCTTCAGCGTGCCGGGCGGCCCCGGAGTGCGCGTCGATACCGCCGCTCATTCGGAATGCCTGATCTCGCCGTACTACGATTCGATGGTCGCGAAGGTGATCGTCCATGGCCGCGACCGCCAGGAAGCGATTGCGCGCATGAAGCGGACGCTGGAGATGTCGGTGGTGGAGGGAATCAAGACTACGATTCCGCTGCATCTCAAGATTCTCAGCGATCCCGACTTTGTGGCCGGACGGCTGAGCACGCATTTCATGGAGCGCTTTGCCGCCAAGCCCAAAGCCACCCGGCTCGCTGAATCCGCTTAGCCGGGCCCCGCGCGCGGCAACCGCGCGTGGGTGGGTTAGCCGGGCCCCGCGCGCGGCAACCGCTAGCCTGCCGAGGCTGTACGCGATTGTTGATGTCGAGTGTTGCGCGGCTGCCGGGCGGCTGCCACTCGACGTCGTTCGTGCCTTTCTGTCCGCCGGCGTCCAGCTGATTCAGCTCCGCGCGAAGACCTGGGACAGCGGGGTGTTTCTCGACCTGGCCGAGGCCAGCGTGTCGGAAGCCCGCGCGGCCGGCGCAGTCCTGATCGTCAACGACCGCGCCGACGTCGCCACGATGGCCGGCGCAGATGGTGTGCACCTTGGCCAGGAAGATTTGACCCCTGCCGACGCGCGGCGAGTGGTGGGCGCGTCATCGTGGGTCGGCCTGTCGACCCATACCGAAACGCAGTGGACCGTGGCGCTCGACGCTCCCATTTCATATCTCGCAATCGGTCCGGTCTTCGGCACCGGCACCAAGGCGACCGGCTATCAGGCGGTCGGCCTCGAGACCGTGCAGCGGGTGAGCGCGGCCGCCGGGGCGCGCGGCCTGCCGGTGGTGGCGATTGGCGGCATCACCCTCGAACGGGCGTCGTCGGTGATTGCCGCGGGCGCCACCGCCGTGGCGGTGATTAGCGACCTGCTGTCCGATTCACCGGAAGCGCGGGCGCGCGCGTTCATGCATGCCTTGACGTAATGCACGGCGCAAAGCTGAGCGATTCCCCATATAATTAACGGTGTTTGCCAGCCACCTGCTCTCGGTAGGGGCAGGACCGACCAACTTGTTGGAGGCGGAATGGACTCGAATCTATTCAAGACGAAGTCGCTCGAGCAGCTCGTCGGCGACGTTGAGCACGGCGGCAAGGCGCTCAGGCGCAGCCTCTCAGCCGTGGATCTGACGCTCCTTGGTATCGGCGCCATCATCGGCACCGGCATCTTCGTACTCACCGGGACCGCCGCGGCCAATCAGGCCGGTCCCGCGATCATCATGTCGTACCTGGCCGCCGGGCTCGCGTGCGCGTTCGCGGCGCTCTGTTACGCCGAGTTCGCCTCGATGATTCCCATTGCCGGCAGCGCCTATACCTACGCCTACGCCACACTCGGCGAACTGGTGGCGTGGATGATTGGCTGGGACCTGATTCTCGAGTACGCGGTCGGGTCGATGACGGTGGCCATCGGCTGGAGCGGCTACATGCAGCGCCTGCTGGCGGGCTTCGGCATCGAGTTGCCCATGGCCATCGCGGCGGCGCCACCGCTCGGCATCGTCAACCTGCCGGCGGTGATCATCGTGCTGCTGATCATGGTCCTGCTGGTGATCGGCATCCGCGAGTCGGCGCGCTTCAACGCCGTCATGGTGGCCATCAAGTTGGTCGCAGTGTTGTTCTTCCTCGCCGCCGGCGTCTCCTACGTGGAACCCGCGAACTGGCAGCCGTTCGCGCCGTACGGCTGGCCGGGGATCATGTCCGCCGCGGCGGTGGTGTTCTTCGCCTACATCGGCTTCGACGCGGTCTCGACGACGGCCGAAGAGGCAAAGAACCCGCAGCGCGACCTACCGATCGGCATCATCGCATCGCTGGTCGTCTGCACCATCCTGTATCTCGCGGTCGGCGCCGTGCTGACCGGCATCATCCCGGTGGTCGAGTACCGCGCACTGGCCGAGGCGCTGCCCGGCGTCGCGATGGTCGATCAGGCCGAGTCGGTGAAGTTCCTCAATGCGCCGGTGGCGTTCGCGCTGTCGGTGATCGGTCAGGACTGGGCGGCCGGTCTCGTCTCAGCCGGCGCGGTGGCCGGCATCACCTCGGTCATGCTCGTCATGCTGATGAGCCAGCCGCGCATCTTCTTCGCCATGAGTCGGGACCGCTTGCTGCCGCAGGGCGTCAGCAAGGTGCACCCCCGTTTTGGCACTCCCTACATCACCACCATCATCACCTGCGTGGTCGTCGCCCTGGTGGCCGGTGTCACGCAGATCCAGGTGGTGGGCGAGATGACCAGCATCGGCACGCTGTTCGCCTTCGTCGTGGTTTGCGCCGCAGTCCTGCGACTGCGGCAGACGCGGCCGGAAGCCAAGCGCCCGTTCCGCGTGCCCTTTGGCCCGATCTTCCCGGTCCTCGGCATCCTGTCGTGCTCGTACCTGATGCTGAGCCTGCCGGTCCTGACCTGGGTCCGGTTCCTGGTGTGGTTGGACCTCGGGATGGTGATCTACTGGTTCTACGGCCGCACCCACAGCCCGCTGGTCAACGCCGCCGAATCGGCCAAGCGCTCGCCGATCCAGTCGATGGCCAACTTCGTTAACATTCTGGGCCTGCTGCTGATCTTCAATGCGGCCTGCATGGTCATTCTCGGCTACATGACGGAGTTCGGCATCACCAACGACACTACGGCCAAGTGGGCCGAGATTGGCGTGACCGCGGAGCAGGCCGACACGTTTGGCCTGCAGTTTCTGGCCGTCTCGGTGGCGGTGTGGGCGGTTGGCTTTGGGCTGACCAAGGCGTCGGGAGAGAAGGGCTAGTTCTGGCGGCACGATGGTTAGACGGCGCCGCGTGCGCCGGACGCATTCGCGACGAAGTCGCGCCGCGGGTGGCCGCCTTTGTGCAGCGCCACGGCCGGCCCCCAGGGCTCGGCGTGGTGCTGGCTGGCAATAATCCGGCGTCCGAGGTCTACGTCCGCAACAAGCTCAAGACGGTGGCCGAGGCCGGCTGCCGTACTGAACTGTTTCGGCTCGATGCCGAGGCCTCTGTCGAGGCCGCCCTGGCGCTGGTCCGTCGGTTGAACGACCACGACGCCATTGACGGTATTCTGGTGCAATCACCGTTGCCCGAAGGCATGGGTGCCGAGGCTGAGCAACGCGTGTTTGACACGATTGATCCGCTGAAGGACGTCGACGGCTTTCATCCCCTCAACGTCGGTCTGTTGATGCAGACGCGGCCGGCGCTCGTGGCCTGCACACCACTGGGGTGCATCGAGTTACTTGAGCGGGAGTCGATCCCGCTGCGCGGCCGGCATGCGGTGGTGATCGGGCGCAGCGACATCGTGGGCAAGCCGATGGCCTTGCTGTTGCTACACCGCGACGCCACTGTCACCGTCTGCCACTCGCGGACGGCCAACCTGGCCGAACTGACGCGAACCGCCGATGTGCTGGTGGCGGCGATTGGCCGGCCGGCGTTTGTGACGCGCGACTACGTCAAGCCGGGGGCCACAGTGATCGATGTCGGGATTAACAGCCTGACCGATCGGGCCGAGGTCGAGCGGTGTTTTGCCGAGGGGAGCCGGAAGCGAGCCCAGTTTGCCGAGAAGGGGACCGTTTTAGTCGGCGACGTCCATCCCAACGTCGAAGAAGTGGCAGGGGCGCTGACGCCCGTTCCGGGCGGCGTGGGGCCGCTGACCATTGCCATGGTCTTGCGGAACACGGTGACGGCAGCAGAGCTGCGGAAGGATAGAGGGCGGGCAAACTAGCCGCCACGCGCGTTATGGCGATCCGAAAGATAGCGCTCACGGGTGGCATTGCCACCGGCAAAACCTACGTCGCCACGCGGCTACGTGACGCCGGTGTGCCGATTGTCGATGCTGATGTTCTCGCCCGCGAAGTGGTGGCACTGGGCACGCCTGCCCTGACGGCCGTCAGGCAGCGATTCGGGCCTGACGTAATCCGGCGGGACGGCACCATGGATCGCATCAGGGTGGGGCAGATCATCTTCAAGGACAAGCGCGCCCGCCAGGACCTTGAGGCCATCATCCACCCGGCCGTGCAAAAGGCCATCGAGAAGTACTTCGCCACCCTCCCGAAGAAGACGCCCTTCGCCGTCGCCGACATCCCGCTGCTGTACGAGACCGGACGCGAGAACCAGTTCTCGGACGTCATCGTCGTCGCCTGTCCCCGTGCCATGCAGCTGTCACGCGTGATGGAACGCAATCAATTGGCGAAGGATGACGCTGAACGCCGGCTGGCCGCGCAGTTGCCGATCGAGAAGAAGA
The DNA here is from genome assembly GCA_002737365.1 of Acidobacterium sp. GTDB lineage: Bacteria > Acidobacteriota > Vicinamibacteria > Vicinamibacterales > UBA2999 > 12-FULL-67-14b. The sequence goes on from NSIL01000025.1 coordinate 36,333, forward strand.
TCGACAAGGCCACCTTCGTCGTCAAGACCGACGGCACGTTCGACGAGACCAACGCGCAGGTGGACAAGCTGATCGCGTTGTTTACGGACGGGAAGAGCCGCTAGTCAGGGCCTAATCCGGGATCCCCGGACCCCGGATCTAGGACTACATCTCAACGGTCGCGTCCTGCGCGGGCGCAATGCGCTCCTCGACGAACGAGTTCCACTCGTGGCAATGCGGGCACTGCCACAGCAGTTCGGTGCTGCGGTAGTGGCACTTCACGCAGACATGCGGGTCGAGGAAGAACACCGATGACCGCGCC
>NSIL01000026.1 GCA_002737365.1 Acidobacterium sp.
GGGACGCCACATCGTTGGCAACTCAACCACTCCCGCCAGTAATCGATCGAGCGCGATCGTCCCGGTGAAGGCGTAGCCGCGCCGGCTGCCGTCTTCGATCGGTGTGAACCGGAGCGGCCCGATCAAGAGCGCCCGCAGCACCGCGCGGCCCTCGGCCACGTTGCGCGTGAGCCGTCCGCGCCAGTCGGCCAGCTTGGCCCTTAATCGTGTTTCCAGCGCGTCCAGGTTCGCGAGTGGACTCTGGTCGCGCATCTGGCCGAGTTCCTGCTCGATCGCCGTGGCGCGCGCCTGGCGCTCTGTCAGCCGTCCCAAGAGCGCGTCGAGCGGCCCGCCGCGGCCGATGGCTTCGGCGAGTCGTTCGGTTTCCTGCCGCACCGTGGCGAGTTCGGTGGCCAGGTGCTCGCGGTGGCGGTCCTGGCGAGCCGGCGCCAAGTCTTCCAGCGCGAGCCGGATGGCCTCTTCGATCACGGCCGGCCGGCAGACGTCATCCTGCAACGTCGCCAACCCGAAGCCCGTGGTGGTGAAGTTCGCGGCGGCTGATATTGCGGCCTTCAAGAAAGAAGGGAGCCTGCCGTAGCGGGAAGCGGCTCGAATCGCTTGACAGGCTGGAAGCAGTGCCCTATACAAGACGGCAACGGTAGGCGACGTTCCGTCGACACTACTCACACGTCAAAGGGGAATTTCATGCGCTGGATCCTGATCGCTCTATTTAGTATCGCCCTCGCGCCGGCGCTGGCCTCCGCCCAGGCCACGAAGAGTGCCGAGCCCTTTGCGGTGGGCACGTTCACGTTCGACGGGCAGGAGGGGCTGGGCCTTGTCCTCCGGCAACAACTGGTCGTCGAGCTCGACGCCGCCAATCGCAACCTGCAGATCGAGCCGGGCGTGCCGAGGATGGCGATGCCCGAAGACATGCTGCAGCTCATCGGTCTCTACGAGTACGGCCTCAAGAGCCGGCTCTATGAGATCGTGAACCACCTCGTCAACACCAGGCAGCTCGAGGGCCAGCGGCCGAGCTTCATCCACGACGTGAAAACCGTCCGCACGCTGGCGCCCATCCGTTATCCCGGAAAGATCCTGAATGCCGCGGGGAACTTCTACACGCATACCTGCGAGGGCTGCAGCCCCCAGCAGCAGGCGGAGAACGACAAGAAGATCCGCGCGAACCGGGGCGTCCCGTATCTCTTCCTGAAACCGGCCCAAGGCGCAGTCATCGGCAACAACCACGACATCGTCCTTCCCGCTGGCCGCGACCGCATCGACTGGGAGATCGAGTTCGGCACGGTGATCGGCCGCGCGGCCCGGTACGTCTCGGCCGCCAACGCCCAGGACTACGTCTTCGGCTACACGGTGACGATCGACGTCTCCGATCGCGGCGGACGGCCCGGCGACCGCTCGTCCGACTGGTTCGTCGGGAAAGGCCACGAGACCTTCGCACCAATGGGCCCTTGGATTTTGCCGAAAGAGTTTTACGGCGATCCCATGAAACGCCTTCACCAGCAACTCTCGATCGACGGCGTGAAGGTGCAGGAAGCGAGGGCGGGCGACATGATCCACAACATGTGGGAGCTGATCGAGTACGGTTCGTCGATCATCACGCTCTTCCCGGGTGACGTGATCAACAGCGGCACCACGGGCGGCACCTCCTCAGGCGCCTTCAAGCAGGGCACTCGTACGGGGTATCTCAAGCCTGGCGAGACGATCGAGGCCACGATCGAAGGCATCGGCACGCTCCGTCATCGTGTCGTCGCCGGAAAGCCGCTGCCGACCGACCTGACGGGCTCGCAGCTTCCGGCGGTCGGCACATACAAGCCGGCAGGAGCTCGCCCGCCACAGTAAGCGGCCCGCCGCCGTACCTTTAAACAAAGCCCGCCTCGGATCAAATCCGAGGCGGGTTTCGCGCGCCTCTCGCCACTTACCCAGGGTCCATGGCCGGTCTCGTCGCTCGCCTTTCCTCCCGAGTCAACCTACGGACCGTTCTCAGACGCGGGTCCCACGATCGCTGAATTTGAAACAGATTTTTCAGCCGCATTGGATACCGATCTTCAAGGCGTTGCTGTCTCCAGTGCCACTGCGGCGCTGCATCTTTCGTTGCTGGCTTTGGGAGTAGGGCCCGGCGATGAGGTAATTGTCCCTTCGCTGACCTTTGTGGCATGCGCCAGAAACTACCTGCCGGAGGCCTCCAGGTTGGAGGCTGCGCTAGAGCGGGAACTGGGGATTGCGGCCGATCTCATCAAGGGCGATCGGGGCATTTTTGAGGTGCTGGCGGTCAACGGGTAATCCGACTAGAGATTTGGTCGTCCCCGGCGGCTGGCGGCGCTTTGTTACCCTCATCCAGCCGAATTAGGCCACTTTCCCTCATGTGTCCTCTTTTAGGAACCGTCATCCCGTCGCCTACAGTTGGACATTAAATAAATACGCAGAATCGCGTAATTGCCACGAGGGTGAATGCGTCGACTGCGTATCCAGATCGCGTCTGGCCTTCGCGCGTATCACCGGCCCGTCGGTGGACGGTGATACGCGAGCGCCTCGAGCAAATGCACAAAGGAATAGCGGCGCATGGCGGATGGCTGATTGTTGGAGTTTATGGGCAAAAATTCTGAGCAGGATTTGTCTTCTCACCAGAAAATGCACGTCGCCCCTAACAGCACAAACGTCAGCGGGAACGCCCACCGCGCATAACGATCCACGGCACGAGCGGTTTCGATGCGGTTGTTCATGGAGAGTGCGGTTGTCGTGATGACTTCCACGAGGGAAAGGAAGACCAAGATGGTGGCCAGAAGAATGAGCGAGTCCAGAAGGGTGAGGTAGGGCAGCTTGGGGACTTCATTCCCAATGGCGAAGCGGTAGGCGATGAGCGTGAGAACGGAAGTCACGGCCACGCTAATCTGTGAGGCTCCCATGGTGGGGTCGATCCAGAAGACCGCCCACGACATGAAGACGATGAGCAGCAGAGGCAGGATAACCTTGAGAAGGTAATGCTGCGGCCTCCGCGAGGCGGCAAACTCAATGCCGTAGCCGACGAGTTCGTTGCCCGGCGTGAGGGTGTAGGGATTCGGCCCTGCGCCGACGGAGGTGACGACCCAATCCTGGATCGTGAGCGGCTGGGCATGCCCGACGCCTTGCGGAAGTCCCGCGGCGACTGCGGATGCGGCGGGCCCCAGTTCGATCTCGCCCGGACGGGCGTTGGTCACGACAAGTTCCACGCGGAAGACCGCTTGGTCGAACGGGAAGCGCCGCAGGTTCAGTGGTTGCTGGAATGAGCCGATGAGCCGCTGGCGGTAAATGACGTCGCCGTTCGGCGTGACATTTACGGTCTCCTGGAAGGTGCGCTTCATTGCGGCCCCCTCGTTGATAATGAGCCACTGTGGATGCCAAACCTGCCCGATGGGATAGGTTCTCACCCCAGGACCGGCATGAGCAAGGGCGGGGTCGTACCAGCGGATCACGAGTACGAGACTTGCGGAAAAGCTCTGCGTCGCGCTGTCGATCTGCCAGATATCCGCGAACCATGCGGCGATTTCCACCCTGGTCGGTCCCGAGTCCGCTCCCGGACGGGTTGGGCCGAGTGGAAGCGGCACGGCCTCGGCCACCGCGCCACCCAGCGACACGGCCAGGCTGATAAGGAGAAGGCGGGTGCGCATCGAACGAATCATGAAAAAAGATTCTGCATTGCCTCTAAGAATACCACTCCACGTTTTCCTTTGGCAGCAGTTCCAATCCCTGTTGGGAGTTCGATCAGAGCGAAGCGGGTGCCATCCCCGACGTGGTGCATATGAAGCGCGCGGACCTCGGACAATCCGGCGATACTTCTGCCGCACGCGCAGGTATTCCTGATCGTCAGGGTGGTCGGGTTCCGACCACACAGGGGGAGTCATTCGTGTTCGACCCTCAGCTCCATCAGTTTCCGCGCGGACTAGTTCCATGGCAATGACGCATCGATGAAGTGCGCGCCGGCGCCGAGCGCGGCGACGTAGGCGCCACCGCAATAGCGCTCGCGCACCGCTGAGTGAGCGAACCAGCTGGGGGGCAACTGCTCCGCGCGGCGATCCATCTCATACACCACGTCCAGCGGCGCGTCGCGATTGGGCGCATACGCCACCACCACCCGGCACTCGCGCGCGCCGGTCCGCACGGCCCGCAGCGCCGCGTGTCTCGCAGCATACGCGCCCACGCGGTCGATGTGGCTCAGGTCCTTGCCCGACAACGCCCCGCCACCGATGGCCACCCGCGGTCCGTAGTAGTCCGCCACCAGCTTGCGGCCGGTCTGCCCGTTGTCGCCATCGCTGCCACCGTTCAGCAGAGGCCCGTTGGGGTTGATGAGCAGCTCGAGGTCGTCGAACCGCGCCGCCCATCGCGGGTCGCACGTTTGGAGGTGCGCGTAGGCGTCCCGCACATCGTCCACGATGCGCGCCGTCAGTTCCAGGAGGGACACCTCCGGCAACTGCTGCAGCGTAACGAGAATCTGTTCCACCTGCCACTGGTCCGTGCCCTCGCGCACGCGCACCAACAGCTTGCCGTCCGGCCCCTGGCCCGCGAGCCGGCCGTCCCGGCAACTCTGCGCGAGTGCCGCGCCGAGCGTGTGCGCGAGGAAATGCTCGGGCGGCAGCCACGCCACCTTCGCGTCATAGCCGGCCCAGCCAATCGAGATGCACTGGTCGTTCACGTGATCCGTCCACGTGCGCGGGTCCTCGCGCCGCTGGCACACGGTGTCGCGCACTTGGTAGCGGTCGGCCTCGATGGCGTTGGGGGTCACATAGCCGATGCCGCGTCCGGTGGCGCGGACAATCTCGGCCAGGTCGCGCGCCAGGGGCTGTCGCGTGACGATGCCGCCGGTGAGAAAGACCTGGTCACACCAGGTGCTCATCTCTACCTGGCAGTAGGCGCGCGCGTCGGCCTGGTAGCACTCGGCCACGATGGCGTCGGCCACCTGGTCGCAAAACTTGTCCGGGTGTCCCGGCAGAACCACTTCGCTCATGCGGATCATGATGGCAACCTCGACAGCTGGGTATAGGGAAGCCCGGCGCGCTGCAGCAACGCCGCGTTGCCATCCCTGGTGACAATCGCGTGCAGACGGATGCCGCCTGCGGCCGCCATTTGCGACGCCTTGATGTGCTCGATGTAACCGTCGGTGACGATGATGGCGGCGCGCGGCCGGGTGCGCGCCACGTGGTCGAGCACGCAGCCGAGGCTGGTGCCGCCCGTGGTGTCGGCAACCAGGCGCCCCTGCTCGATGCGGGCCGGCGCCACGACGTTGCTGAACGCCCAGAACGGCCGCCGGATGTACGGCGTGAGCCGCCCGAGCAGCGCGACGATCAGCGGCATCTCCGCGTCCATCGAGCCGCTGACGTCCAGGTAGACGTGGGCCGAACCGGCGCGGACGGGCTGCGTCGTGTCCCAGTGCGCCTCCGGCAGAAACGCGCTCCATAGCGACCGCAACACCGCACGTCGATCGCCGGGCGACAGCACCGGCAGCACACAACTGGTGGCCGCACGTTCAGTAGCCACCGACGCCCGGTCTGGCAGCAGGTGACGCCGCAGCACCGCATACGCCTCACGGCACCACTGCTCGACAGCCCGGTCTGCCGCCCGCACCTCGTTGCGATAGGCATTCGCCCCGACGCCGTGACCGCGAGGGCTGCGGAAGACGCCCGACCCGTTCATGGCCTTGAGCGCGGAGTCGAGCGCATCGGCCAGCGCGGCAGCCCCTTCGCCTTGGTCGCGACCTGCGGCATCAAGGGCGTCATGGTTGCCCAGCAGGACGACCGTCTGGGCAGTGCGCCTGAGGTGGTCGCGGGCGAAGTCGCGGATGTCGTCGGCGACCAGACGGCCGTCGTAGAGAGCGCCCCATGCCGAAAACAGCCGGCGCTCGGCCGCGCGCCCCCGGCCGCTCCAGTCGTATTGCGCGATCAACAGCCGCTCCTCTGCGGTCGGCGGTCGCAGCAACCGGTCCACGCCCGTCGCCTTCGCGTAGTAGCCGCTCATCATCGCGCTGTACTCGGGGCCGAGACTGCGATGAATGATCGCGTTGATCACCGCATCCAGCGCCAGGTGCTCCGGGGGCGTGAGCTGGGTGGTGCGCTCGGTGTGCCGCAGCAGCACATGCAGGAACTCGTGGCAGATCACCGCCTTCACCTCCGACTCGGTGCGGCAGTGCTCGCCGATGAACGCCAGGTTCACGAGCAGCCGCGGCCGTTGGTCGCAGGTCACGGCCAGCGTCGGCACCGTGTCGGTGAACTCGGTCTCCAGGATCTTGAGCACCGCGCGGATCGCCAGCGGGTTGTCGTCGATCAGCTCCCGGCAAATAGCGTGAAATTCACTGGCTGTCATGCGTAGAACTCCCGTCCGTCGAACAACTCCAGTTGACGCGTCAGGCTTGCACGGGTCCACAGCACGGGCCGGACCGGGTCGTACAGCCACGGCGTGCTGAGGCCCAATATCAGCGTTTGGTAGAGCGCATCAGCGGGCGATAGCGTCTCGATGGGCACCCGTTGCGGTACCAGATCAATCCGGCACAGGCACGCCTCGATTGGCAGCGCGATGGCGGCGCGGGCCTCGCGCTCGTCGGCGAAACCGCACTGCTTCAGCAGCTCGAGCACGACGCTGAGCGGATTGCGCCTTCCGAAGTCCAGGCCCACGCGCAGCACGCGCGGACATCTCACCGCCCCTTGGTCGTGTCCCAGCACGGTGGTGAAAAGACGGCTGGTTCGCTGGCGGCTCATCGGGCCGCCGCTGTTGGCCAACCGCTCGAGGTCGTTGGCCCGCCATCCAGCCCTCCAGCCAGTCTCGCTCGACGAGGCGATGGTGACCATGTTCATGCCGCCCCCGTGGCGAACACCTGGACGCAGCGGTGAAACTCCTGCTCGAACTCGCGCGGCCGCGCGACGACGATCTTGTTGACGATGCAGAAGTAGAACAGCAGCTGAGCGCGCTCGCGCCGCGCGGCCCCGAGGCGGCCGAGTACCGGCGCGTAGGTCGCCAACTCCGGGTGCGTGCTGGCCGGCGTCCCAAGCCGCTCGTGCCAGCTGACCTCGCCGTCCACGGTTAGCAGCGGCTGCGCGAAGCGCCCAAGATCGTTCACGCCCTCGGCACCGATGGGGAGGCGGCCCGACACGGCGGCGGCATAAGCGGCCAGGGCAAACGCCGCGGCGCGCTCTGTTGGTTCGTTGGCCAGCAGTTGCTCCACGGCCAGCGTGCCGGTATCGGGATCGGGGCAGTGCTCGAGTAAAAAGCTGGCCTTGCCGTCGAGCGTGGGTTCGAGATGAAACAAGTGGACCCAGCGATCGGCGCCCCGCAGCATGGCGGCGTCCCAGGCCAGCCGATGCGCGGCGGCCACCTTGTCGGCGTCCGCCGCTGCGCCCCAGGCGCGCTGTGGGAGGCTGGCGTCGACCGCGGCGCGGAAGAGCGCGTCGGTCCTGCGAACGCCGAGCGTATCGGCCGTCAGGCCCTCGACGATGGACGTGGCCAAGAGCGTGCGCGTGACCAGCCGCGCGCGACGCGGCGATAGGCGGATGCCGCCGGATCGAAGCGCGGTCACGAGGGCGCACACATAATCGACAATCGGCGCGGGACAGTGGTCTACCCGCTCCTCGAACGACTGCCGCCACACCGCCAGGTCCGCCTTCAGCCGTCCGCGATCGTCGGCCACCCGGCCTTCGCCGGCGGGGTTCGCCACGAACTGTTGATCGGCGGCGCTGAGGGTGTCCCAGTCGCCGATGTCGAGGACGACTGCAAAACGATCGGCCAGTGCCGGGTCGAGCGGTTCGGCGCCGAGATATTCCTCGGCCACCGACTGGTCGGTCGTGCATGGGTTCATCGCCGCCCAGCGATAGCGCAGGCTCGCGAGGGCGATGCCCTGGATCTTGCGCTCGTGCACCAGCGAGAACAGGCGGTTCTGGTGCTCCGGCTTGCAGCGGTTGATCTCGTCAATCAGCACTGACTGAGCGCCCCACACGGTGGCCGGCGTTTCGAGGAAGCGGACAGAGGCTTTGGCCTCGTCCGGATAGGGAAAGCCGACCAGGTCGTCGAAGGAGATGAGGCTCGCGTTGTAATGGCGGTGTTCGAGCGCGAGCGCTTCGCTGATGGTATTGAGCAGGAAGGTCTTGCCCGTGCCGCTGCGGCCGATCAGCAGGATGGGGTCGCCGCTCACGAGTGCGGCGAGGATGACAGGTTCCTGCCGCTCGAAGCCGTAGGCGCCGAGGGCAGACAGGTAGGACCGTGACGAAAGAGAAATGTCGGACATGCGGGCCTCATCGTTCGCGGCATTACCACCGACTCGGAGCCGGTTGGTGATCGTCGTAGGGCCACGTCCCTCGGATCGTCTGGATGACTAGCGGCTGTGTCGAATGACAACAGCAAAATCAATATATAGCGATGTGATGATTGATGTCAACTCGTCGACCTCGGCCCAGCCCGTGTTCCGCGCGTGAAAGCTGAGGCAGTAGTCGACAAAGCCGCGGAACGGCCGCCAGGGCTAGTCGACCACGGCGGACGACAGGCTCCGTATTAGCGGCCTCTCCTGTTAACGGCCCGCCCGTTCTCAGGCCCAGCAGTGTTGAGCTTCCCAATCACGAGCGCCTTAACTTCGTCACTCACTCCGTAGCACTTCGAGAAAGCAACACCAATGGTGCCCTTCGCAAGTGGGACTGAACTTCACCCAATCAGCTCGGTCGAGTGGAGTGTCGACGCGAACCGCCAGTGAACCGCCGGGTAACGGTTGACATCGGTGTAAACGGGCAGGATACTGCCGGGACTTGAACCTCGTATCCCGGGAGCGCTAATGACGTCACGCCGCATGTGGGCCAGTTCGGCGGCCCTGCTCGTTCTGCTGGTCTTTGCCACCGACGCCTTCGCCCAGATCGATACCGGCGTGATCGTCGGACGGGTCGTCGACGATAGCGGGGCGGTGCTGCCCGGCGTCACCGTGGTGGCGACGCAAGACGGCACGGGTTTGGCGGCCACCTCGGTCACCAACGATCGCGGCGAGTTCATCTTTCCCGGCCTGCGCGTCGGTGTCTACGTGGTCACCGCCGAGCTTCAGGGCTTCCGCCGCGCGGTCAGCCGCGAGGTTCGGGTCAGCGTGCAGACGCGGGCGCAAGTGGACCTGCAGCTCAGTGTCGGCGCGCTGACGGAAGAGGTCATCGTCACCGGCCGGGCGCAACTGCTGCAAACCCAGTCAGCCGACATCGGCAGCGTCATCGACGCCCGCCAGGTTCGCGACCTGCCGCTGCTCGGCCGGCGCTACTCGGAGCTGGCATTTCTGTCGCCCGGCGTCGTCGCCGCTCCCGCCGGCATCACCAGTCGCGGTGAAGACACCTTCTTCAACGCCAATGGCAACTACGCCACCTGGAACAATTACACGCTTGACGGAGCCGATAACAACTCGTTCTCCACCAACCTGCAGGAGCGCAGTCCTCAAGTAGTGCAGCCGCCGGTAGAGGCGCTGTCGGAGTTCAAGGTGCAGACCCGCACCTACTCGGCCGAGTTCGGCAAGGCGGCCGGCGCGGTGATCAACGCCTCGATAAAACAGGGCACCAACAAGTACAGCGGCTCGCTGTTCGCGTTTCTCCGCGACGAGGCGCTGAACGCCAACACCTGGGATAACAACCGCGCCGGCCGCGCCAAGGGGCCCTTCAACCAGTTGATTGCCGGCGGCACTTTCGGCGGGCCGCTCGTGCGCGGCAAGACGTTCTTCTTTGGCGACTACCAGTCGTCGCGCACCGAGCGGGCGTTGTCGCAAACGGCGACGGTGCCGACCGCGCGCATGCGCGCCGGTGACCTGAGCGAGCTCACGGGCAACATGGTCGCGACCAACGCCTTCGTGCGGCCGGGGTGCGTAGACGCGGTCAACAAGGTCATCAGTGCCGGCTGCTTCGATCCGGTGGCCGCCAAGTTGATCAACCTCTACCCGATGCCCAATGTTCCCGGCGCGGGCTTCTTCAACAGCAACTTCATCTCGAACGGCATCCTCAACAACAACGTCGACCAGTTCGACGTTCGCGTCGATCACAGCCTGGCGGCGGGACGCGATCACCTGTTCGCGCGCTACAGCTTCCAGAACACCAACCGGAACGAGCCGCCGCTGCTGGACGACCCGGTGGCGTCTGGTGACTTTGCCAGCGACATCCTCAACCGCGGACAGAGCGCGGTCGGCGGCTGGTCGCGGGTGTTTGGCGGCACGGTCTTCAACGAAGTGCGCGTGTCGTATAACAAGGTGCGTTCCGACGTGGTGCACCCGGCGTTCGGCATCGATGCCAACAGCCAGTACGGCATCAAGGGTGTGCCGAAAGACGATCGTTTCTTCGGTGGCCTGCCGCACATGCCGATCGCCCGCTTCACGCGCCTCGGCGGCCCGTTCTTCCGGCCGCAGTTCCAGGATTCGCAGGTCTTCCAGTTCGCGGAGAACCTGACCTGGCAACGCGGCACCCACGCCATGAAGTTCGGCGTCGAGTTCCGGCGCGACAACCTGAACTACATCGACCTGCGGTCGCTGAACGGCGAGCTCGGGTTCAACGACGGACGCTACACGGGTTTCGGCCTCGGTGACTTCCTGCTCGGCCTGTCGAGTACGCAGCGCCTGACGCTGTTCCACGAGCCCGACCTCTACGCCAACGGCTGGCAGTTCTATGCGCAAGACAACTGGCGCGTGCGCTCAAACCTGACCGTCACCGCCGGCGTGCGCTACGAGATGTTCACGCCGCTGCTGGACCAGAACAACCTGCTGACCAACATCGATCCGGCGACCGGCCGCGCCTTTACCGCCAAGGCCGGCAGCCTGTTCGACCGCGCGCTGATCCATCCCGATCGCAACGACATCGCGCCGCGCGTCGGCGTCTCGTGGAGCGTGTCGCCGCGCATGGTGGTGCGCGGCGGGTTTGGCATCTTCTATCAACAGACCGATCGCTACGGCAGCGAAAGCCAGTTGGGCCTCAATCTGCCGCAACTGGTGGACGCCTCGATCACCGCCAACTCCGGCGCCGAGGCGCCCGCCTTCACGTTCGCGCAGGGCTTCACGCCGTTGACCCCGCAAACCGTCAACCCCGCCATCGTGCAGTGGCGCATCCAGGACCCGAACCAGGACACGCCGGTCGTGCGGCAGTTCAGTTTCGGTCCGGAGGTCCAGTTCGCCACCAACATGGTGGCGGCGGTCGAGTACGTCGGCAACCGCACCCGTAACGGACGCCGCCTGCGTAACCTGAACGAAGGCCAGATCGTCAACGGCGCCGTGGTGTTCCCATACGCGCAGTACGGCTACGGCAGCGCGTATCTCGAACAGATTGTCACCAACGGCCGCGCCGACTACGACGCGCTCCAGGCCCGCATGCAGAAGCGCATGGGCGGCGGGTTGGCGTACACGGTGGCCTACACCTGGAGCAAGGCGCTCGGCGATTTTCTCGATCACCTGAGCGCCGGCGGCGGCGCCGTCGGCAACGCCCCTGGCTCAACCTACGCGATGGAGAAAGACTATGGCCTGCTGGCGTTCGATATTCCTCAACGCCTGGTCACCAGCTTCATCTACGAGCTGCCGTTTGGTCCCGGCCGTCGCTTCGAACCGAGCGGCGCAGCGGGCGCCATTCTTGGCGGCTGGTCGGTGAACGGCATCCTCACGCTCAGCGACGGCCGTCCGCTCACCGTCACGACCACCGATCAGGCGGGAACCGGTCCCGGCCGGATTGCCCGCGCCAACTGCCTTGGCGCCGCGGTGCCAGACGGGTTCACCCAGGGGCTGGACTCGTGGATGGATCCGGCGGGGTTTGCGGCGACCACCTCGCGGACCTATGGCAACTGCGCCAACAACACCGTGCGCGGACCCGGCTCGAAGTCGATGAACCTGTCGGTCTTCCGGTCGATCCGCATGGGCGCCGACCGGCGCGCCGAGTTGCGCGTCGAGACCTTCAACCTCTTCAACTGGGTGAACTACGGTTTCCCGGCAGCCAACATTTCGAACCTGGGTACCTTCGGTCGGATCACCAGCTCGATCGGCGACCAGCGGGAAATTCAACTCGCTCTGAAGTTTTATTTCTAAAACGTGAACCCGAAGGCGACGAAGTGCTGTTCGTGTTGCCTGTTCTGAAATCATCATGCGAAAACTCCTATTACTTGCCAGCATCTGCGTCATGGCGGCGGCCGTCGCTCAAACGCAGTCAGTCCCTCGCCAGGACGGCGCGTCCGAAGTCTGGCAGAAGCTGCTGAAGCTGCGGACCACCGCCAGCGTGCTGCATGTGACCGCCCACCCAGACGATGAGCACGGTGGCGTGCTGGCGAAGTTGAGCAGGAGCGATGGTGCGCGGATGGCACTGCTCACCCTGAATCGCGGTGAGTCTGGCGACAACGCCATTGGCCCGCAGCTGTTCGACGGCTTGGGCCTGATCAGGACCGAAGAGCTGCTGACCGCCGACCGCCACTACGGCGTTGACGAGCAGTACTTCACCACCGTCGTCGACTACGGATTCTCGAAGCGACTCGAGGAAGCGCTCGATAAATGGGGGCGCGAAACGGTGCTTCGCGACGTCGTGCGCGTGATTCGCATGACCCGGCCCACCATCGTGCTGTCGCGGTTCCAAGGCAACCAACGCGACGGCCACGGGAATCACCAGACCGCCGGACTGATGGCGGTGGAAGGCTTCCGTGCGGCCGGCGATCCCACGCGCTATCCCGAGCAGATTGCCGAGGGCCTGCGCCCATGGCAGCCGAAGAAGGTCTACATCGGCGGCGTTCGCGAGAACGAAGACTGGACGGTGCGCATCGATAGCGGCGAGTACAGCGCGCGGCTCGGTGATTCGTACGACAACGTCGCCCGTTACGGGTTGAGTTTTCAACGGTCGCAAACCAGCGGGCGATTTTCGCCTGGCACCGGAGCCAATTGGGGATATTACCAACTGGTCGGTGCATCAGGTGCCAGGGAAACCAGCGTGTTCGATGGCATTGCGAGCTCACTCGAGTCGGCGATCAGCGCGTCGTGCAAGCCCATTGATGAGATTATCGCCAAGGCGATGGCCGATTTCCGGATGAACGATCCGTCGGCCATCGTGCCCGCGCTCGCGCGCGGATTGCAGCTCACGCGCGATGCGGCGGCCGCCAGCAAAGATCTCGAAGCACGGTTCCTGCTCGGCATCAAGGAGCGCCAGTTCCAGGATGCGATCAACTCGGCGCTCGGCATGGAGCTGACCGCGATGGCGCAGCCGGCCGGCCTGCCGGAGCCGGCCGGTCCCGGAGCCGCGTTCGCGCCGCCGGCAGTGATGGCGGCACCAGTGCCGGGACAGACGTTCGAAGTGCGTGCCCGGCTGGCGAATCGTGGCGGGATCACGGTCTCCATTCCACCGGCCGCGAGCGCGGCGATTACGATCGAGGGCGACCGCGGCTGGCAAATAGCAGTGGGACCCGCTGCGGGTGGGCCGAGGCTCGAGCGGCATCAGCAGGCGACGGCTCGAATGACGGTGACGCTGGCCGAGACCGTCGCGCCCAGCACCAAGCCATACTTTGCCCGTAGCGGGCTGCAGGAGAGCCGCTACACGCTGAGCGACGCCAGTCAGTTCGGCCGGCCCGCATCCTTGCCGCCGCTGCGTGCGGTCGGCCGCTATTTCGTCGCCGGCGTGCCGATCGAGATCCGCGAAACCGTCAGGCGGCGTGAAGCCAAGCTGCCGTACGGCGATGTGCTGCGCGAGGTGCGGAGCGTGCCGCGCCTTGCCGTGATGCTGTCACCGACCCACGCGGTGGTCCCCTCGTCAGCCACCATTAGGCGCGTCGACGTCGAGGTGTCGCTCCTGCACAATGCCGAAGCGGCCTCCACCGGACAGGTCACGTTGCGGCTGCCAGCCGGCTGGACCTCGGAACCGGCGGCGCGCCCGTTCTCGTTCGGTCGCGGCGGCGAGCGCGCCTCGTACCGCTTCACCGTCAATGCGGGGAGGGTGGGCGCGGCTACCGAGAACTTCACCATCGAGGCGGTGGCTACGGCAGCGGGCAAAGAGTACCGAGAGGGCTACGAGACTATCGACCAACGCGATCTCGAAGTGCGCTACCTGTATCGACCGGCCACCGCTGAGGTGCGAGCTGTCAACGTGACCACGGTCGCCGGCTTGATAGTTGGCTACGTGATGGGTGTCGGCGACCAGGTACCGCTCGGGCTGCAACAGCTCGGCGCCCAGGTCACCTTGCTAGGCGAGCAGGAGCTGGCCACCGGCAACCTGTCCGCTTATGACGCGATTGTGACTGGGACTCGCGCCTATGCGGTGCGCGACGACCTCAAGACTTACAACCAGCGGCTGCTCGACTACGCCCGGGCCGGCGGCAACGTGATCGTGCTTTACAACACCCAGGAACTGGTGCCTAACACGTTCGCGCCGTTCCCCGGGGAACTGCCGCGCGGCTCGGAGGAAGTGTCCGAGGAAGACTCGCCGGTGACGATCCTGGCGCCCACGCAGCAGTCGTTCACATGGCCCAATCGCATTACCGCCGCCGACTTCGACGGCTGGGTCGAGCAGCGCGGCTCGAAGTTCTTCACCAAGTGGGATGCCGCCTACACGCCGATGATCTCGACCTTCGATAAAGGGCAGCCGCCGCAGAGTGGCGGGTGGCTCACCGCGAAGGTGGGGAAGGGTAACTGGACCTACTTCGCCTATGCCTTGCACCGGCAGCTGCCGTATGGCGTCGCGGGCGCCTATCGAATTACCGCGAATCTATTAGCTCTGAGCAAGACGCCAGTACGCTAGCCCCAGAGGACACAGATGACTCAGAGAAACAATAACAAAGAAGCTGAAAACGATTCGATTCTATCTGGCTGACGCGGCGGCGGGCCCACACCCTGACGGATTTGATGTCCGACGGCCGCGGGCACCTCGAGCAAACCCAGAAGCTCGTGGACACTCTCAACCTCTTGTTTCGCAGTGTCATTCAGAGTTTCTTCGAAATACGCGCGCTCTCCTCGACGGCCTTGCTGACGGGCACCTGATAGCGCGGCGATCGAGGCGTGGAGTTTTCAGTCCGGAGGCCGGGAAATAATTAAGTGGTCTCGGTGTTCTCTGTGGCTAACGTTCGTGATCGGAAGACACCGTATGCCAGCACACCGGCGGCCAGGAAGCTGAAGGAAAAAACAATGCCTTCAAGGGGCCCCGTGAAAAAAATGAACAACCACAGGGCGCCTGACAGGATGGCTGGCCACGGGTAGAGCCACATCGTGAACGGCTGCGGAATATCTTGCCGGTAGCGCCTAAGCAGGATCACCGCCGCGCATTGCCAGATGAAGCGCAGCAGCACCTGCACCTGAATCAGCCAGCTTACCAACTGCCCAAGCGAGAAGAAACAGAACGGGATCGAGACGATCGCAATCGTAACCAGCGACACGTCTGGAAACCGCTTGGTCGGATGCACGTGCGCGAAGGCCTTGAAGAAGTCGCCGTCGCGGGCGGCGGCGTAAGGCACACGCGAGTAGCCGAGGATGGTGGCGTAGAGCGAGGCGGCCGCGACGAACAGGATCAGCCCGGTCATCACGATGCCGGCCGTGCGGCCCGTCTCCGGATTCGAGAAAGTGCGCTCAACGAACACCGACGCGACCGTGCGCGACTCCTTGACTTCCTGCCACGGGATCATGCCGAGGATCACGATGGTCATCAGCATGTAGAGCGCCGCGACCAGGAAGGTGCTGAGGAAAATCGAGCGCGGAATAGTGCGCGACGGATCCTTGATCTCGTCGCCGATGTTGCACACCTGGTTGTAGCCGCCGTAGCTGTACATCGCCAGCACCGAGGCGGCGCCCACGCTCATCAGCAGGTTACGATCGAAGGTAAACGCCTCCGGCGGGAACGCGAACGCCTGCGTCGGCGAGAACGTGAACAGGCCGGCGACGATCACCCAGCCCACGGTCACCAGTACCACGATCAGCATCACCACGGCCAGGCGGCCGATGTCTTCGATCTTGCGCCACAGCAGGGCGGTGGAGACGATGCACACGGCGGCGGCGATCAGGTTGTGTTCGAGCGCCGACATGCCGACCCAGACAAACTGCAGGTAGTCGGCAAAGCCTACCGCTCCGCCGGCCACCGAGAGGGGAGCGATCAGAATGGTCTGGAAAATGAAGAGGAACGCCATCGGCTTGCCGAGGCCAAACGGCTGGAACGCCTCGCGCAGATAGAGATAGCCGCCGCCGCTGCCCGGCAGTGCGGCGCCCAGTTGCGCGTAGACCAGGCCGTCGGCCAGCGCCAGCACTAGCCCGGCGATCCACGCGTAGATGACGTGTGGCCCGTTCATGGCCGCCACCATGAACGGAATAGTCAGGAAGGGGCCGACCCCCACCATGGAGATGACGTTGGTGGCAGTGGCCTGAAGCAGGCCCATGGACCGGATGAGGGCCTGGGGCTTGGGACTTGGGGCTTGATTGCTCATCAGTGCAACAACGCCTCAACCAGTTGCGCAGACTGGTCACGAGCGGTCACCAGCGGGTTGAGAGCGAGAGCGTCGATCAATTCTTCGCGGTCGCCGGTCAGCGCCGCTTTCACCGTGGCGCGCTCGTAGACCTTCACGCGCTCGATCAGCTCGCGCGGGTGATCGGGAATGGGCGCCACCGCCTGCGGCGTGGGCCCTTCCTTATCCACACGACACGGCACCTCGACGATGTCCTCATCGTCCAGGAAGGGCAGTGTGCCACGATTGGCGACGTCGAGCGGGATGATGGCGCCCTGGTTGTGGACGATGGCCCGCATGGTCATCAGCGCGATGCGATCGTAACCGGACAGTTCCGCCCAGTCGGGCTTGATGCGGAGCGTGGCGGTATTAGTTTCGATTTGCATGTAGCTGCCGTCGCGAGCGGCCAGGTAGTCGCGGTACGCAGTCACGGGGTCAGAACCATCGGAGCCATTACCACTCGGGGTCAGACCCCTGAAGAACTCCTCGGTCAGCTTTGCCACGGCGGCGCCGCGGCCCGAGCCAGCGCGCTTCATGTTCGCCAGCGCGACCTCGGGACGGTAGTAGTAGTAGAGATATTCGGTCGGCAGCAGCTTCAGCCGCTGCAGCCGCTCGGTCTCGAACAGCGGCGAGCGGTAAGCGGACTTGAGACGTGCTTCATCGTTCCAGATCCGGTGCAGCTCGCCCTTGCCTTCGAACAGCACATCGCGTAGCCAGCCGAGGTGATTGAGGCCGAAGTAGTCGTACGAGCACACCGAGGCGGGCAGGCCCAGTGCGTGCGCGGCGTCCTCGAACATCTCCATCGGCGTGTCGCAAATGCCGATTAGCCGCGCGTCGGTTTCCTGGTGCACGGCCTGCGTGATCAGGCTCACCGGGTTGGAGAAGTTGATCATCCACGCCCGCGGCGCGAGCCGGGCCACGAGGCGGCCGTACTCGACCATCGCCGGGATGGTGCGGACCGCCATGGCAAAGCCGGCCGGTCCAACGGTTTCCTGCCCGATGCTATCGAGCGCGATGCAGGCGGCTTCGTCCTTCGCGCGTTGGGCGGCGCCGCCGACGCGGATGCTGGTAATCACGAAATCCGCGCCCTCGATGGCCGCATCAGCCGTGGCCGCGCAGGTCACGCGCACGCCGCCGGCCATGCGCTGCGCCAGGTCGGCGATGATGACCAGGCGGGCCCGATCGAGATCGTACAGCGCGATCTCGGAGATTCGCAGGTCGGAGCGCGACAGCCCGCCGACCAGCAGGGGCACGCGGACGCCGGCGCCGCCGATGATGGCAATCTTCATATGCCTCCCGCCGTCAAGGTTGACTGCGCGCC
The DNA here is from genome assembly GCA_002737365.1 of Acidobacterium sp. GTDB lineage: Bacteria > Acidobacteriota > Vicinamibacteria > Vicinamibacterales > UBA2999 > 12-FULL-67-14b. The sequence continues at coordinate 17,714 of NSIL01000026.1, forward strand.
AATCTTGTTTCCCGCCGCCAGGCACCGCGCCGGGGGTTGCCCAGCGAGCCAGGCCACCAGGAAGCCGGCGTTGAACGCATCGCCGGCGCCGGTGGTGTCCACCACCTTCACCCGCGGTGCCGGGAAGTGAATCTCGCGGTCGGGCGCGATCCAGGTCGCCCCGTTGTCACCCTGTTTGACGATGGTGATGGCGCGGCGCTGACGCCAATGCAAGATGGCGGCTTCGAGCGTGGGCTCGCCGGTATAAAGCCTGGCTTCCAGTTCGTTGACGAACACGAAGTCGAGCGCGTCGATCAGATCAGTGAGGCCGCGGTCACCGGTGAGCAGCTCGTTCCAGCCGAAGTCCCACGACGTGGTGACGCCGCGCTTGCGCAGGCGTGTAACGATGCGGGTCCACTGGGCGCAATCGTGGGGATAAAGGCAAAGGTGAACGTGCTGCGGGGCTTGGCGCGCCGACTGGCCCGCCGAAGCCTTGCCGGAGGTGGGAGCCTTGGCGAAGGCGGCAAGCGCCGTGGCGAGTCGTGATTCGAGCTTGGCGTTGACGCCATTGAAGGTGACAAACGCGCGATCCTCGTCAGTCGAGAGCGCCGCCGTAATGGCGTGCGGCTCGTTCGGCTTGCGGAGGTTGGTGACGCTGACGCGCTCGCGCTTGAGGCGAGCCACCGCGGTGTCGCCAAGCGCACTGACAATGCCGGTGCGTATGCCGAGCCGGGCGGCATGGACCGCGGTAATCACGGCGCCGCCGCCGACGGTGGCGAGGAAATGGTCGGTCTTGATCTCTTCACCGAGGTCGGGGAGGTGGTCGAGGGCGAAGAAGACGAGGTCTTCGAACGCCTCCCCGGCACATAGCAGCTTCATGCGCACACTAGCTGCGCGCGGCCTGCGCGGCCTCGCGGGCGCGCGTGAGGTGCGGCACGATGCCGACCATGCGCTCGATCAAAAACAGCTGCGCGCGGTGGTGCATCTCGTGTTCCTTGAGGCCGAGCAGCATTTCGAAACGGCTCTTGGCGCCCATCGGCAAGCTCACCTGTTCGCCCAGTTGCGGTTCGGTCATCGTCTCGAGGCCGGTGGCAACCGCTTCGCCGTTCGCCTTCAGCGCCTCGATGATCGCGGCCTTGGTGGTGAGCGTCTTCGAAGTCGCGCCGATTTCGCCCATCCACTTGCCGAAGTCTTCCATTGCCACCGACGTCTTCTTCTCGACGAAGTGGCACTGGATCGCCCAGTGCGGCGTGGCGGCCAGGTGCGCGAGAATCTCGGCGACGCTCATGGTGTCGGGCGCCGCGCGGAATGTGTATTTCTCTTCCGGTATGTCTTCAGCGACTTGAAGGGTGTTCTTGCGAACGGTGCGCCAGCTATCTGCCAAGTCTTGCGGGCCGTAATAAGTCATGTCTTCTCCAGGAATCGGGGGTTGAACTCTGAATCATAGCGCCATTATCGGGCGGCCCAGCAGCGCGATCCCCGACAGGGCGCCCGTGACGATTAACCATGCCATGCCGATCGCGATCACCACGTGGCGCGCCGTGGCAACGAGGGTGCTCGGCTGGTTGCCGCTGATGGCGCGGTCGAGCAGAAAGCCGAGCAGCGGCAGGGCCTGCACGGCGTGCATCCCGAAAAATGCGCCGCGCGCCGGTCGCCGAATTCGACCGACCAATTAACGAACGGCCGGCCGGCACCGCCGTCGGGTTCGGCAATCGAGTGCGCGTTGTTGGCCACCACCATCAAGCCGGGCAGCGCGCTGGCGACGGCCTGGCGCGGCCGAGCATCGACTTAGCAGGACGTGCTGGCGGAGTTTGCACCGCCACCCTATCGCGCGTCGGTGCTGCGCGGCCGCGAAGGTGAGGCGGCCGTGCAGTTCCGCGCGGCCATGGCGTTCTACCAGCAGGGGCACTTCGCTGACGCCGTGCCCGAGCTGATGCGCGCGTCTGCCGACCGTGAAGATGCCGCCTACTTCTGGGTGACGCGCCGGGCGCGGCCGAGATGGCGCGCCAGCGAGCCGCCGCGAGTGATTCGAGCGCGGCGTGATCGGACGTCGAAGTGGGTGGTTTGAGCCCTGGATCGAAAGGCTGCGGCGCGGCACGATAGAACGCCGTACAAATCCAGCGCAACGCCGTTGTAACGGTGCTATAGTCGCCGCAGTTCCGGCGGGCGTCTGCCGGATTCCTAACTTTTCCCGGAGGCTTTAATGGTCAAGTATCTCCGCGCCCGAGGGCTCCTCGCGGCGCTGTTACTCGTCGTGCCACTGACGGCGATGGCGCAACAGAACGCCACCATCGCGGGCGTCGTGACCGACGAGTCGAAGGGCGTCCTCCCGGGCGTGACCGTGACGGCCACCGACCTTGGCACGGGCCGTGTCGCGTCTGCTGTCACCGGCGCGCAGGGCGAGTATCAGATTCGCAACGTGCCGCCGGGCCGCTATTCGGTGACCGCCGAGCTCTCGGGCTTCGGCACCGCCACCGTGCCCGTGCTGGAACTCCGCGTCGGCCAGAACGCCACGGTGCCGCTCGCACTCAAGGTGGGTGCGCTGGCCGAGACCATTACGGTCACCGGTGAGTCACCGCTCGTCGACATCACGTCGTCGGAAGTGGCCGGTAACGTCGACCGTCGCCAGATGGAAGAGCTGCCGCTTGCTGGCCGCAACTGGATGGAGCTGTCGCTGCAGGTCAAGGGCATCACCGCCAACAACGTCGACAACCGGCCCGGCGTCGGCGACGACAACGCGTTCCAGCTTAATCTCGACGGGCAGCAGATCACCAACAAGGTGGCCAGTTCTGGCTTCGGCCAGCCGAAGTTCAGCCGCGAGGCGATTGCCGAATTCCAGATCATCACCAACCTCTTCGACATCACGCAGGGCCGCTCGACGGGTGTGCAGGTGCAGGCGATCTCGAAGTCGGGCACCAACAACCTGCGCGGGTCGCTCTACGGGTACTTCCGTGACGACAAGTGGAACAGTGCTGACTTCGTAGCCAAGCGGGTGCTGCCGTATCAGAACCAGCAGACCGGGGCGTCGCTTGGCGGGCCGCTGCGCAAAGACAAGCTGCACTACTTCCTGAGCTACGAATACGAGCGTGAACCGGGCACCGTGTTCTTCGCGCCGGTGAACCTGTCATCAGCGATTCGCTCGTCGGCCGCCGACAAGCAGGTCAACCACAGCGCGCTCGGCCGCATGGACCAAGACTGGACGGCCAATTCGCACCTGTCGTACCGCTACTCGTTCTGGCGGTTCGACCGTCCCAACGATAAGCAGGCCGAACATCCCACGCAGTCGGCGGCGCGCACGCGCAAGGCCGACAACTTCCTGGTCAGCTGGTCGCATGTGCGATCGTCGAGCGTGGTCGAAGAAGTGCGCGTCGGCTACAACACGTTTGGCTGGACCAACGGTCTGGCGCTGGCCGACCTGGCCACCAAGGCGCCTGCCGGCTGGCGCGGCACCGGGACGCCGTCGTACAACTTTATCAATGGCACGATCGGGCCGCCCCAGAACTTCCCGCAGGAGTTCAATCAGAATCAGATTACGGCGCGCTACGACCTGACCTGGAACAAGGGCACGCACGACATGAAGATCGGCGCCGAGTTCCTGGGATGGAAAGACTCGGGCGAGTGGCACCTCGGCGAGCGCGGGGTGTTCAACTTCCGCGCCAACCCCACCGACATGGACCGCCGCTTCCCCGGCAATGACCCGACGCAGTGGGACATCACCGGGCTTGACAGCTTCGCCACCAACTTCCTGCAGAACACCGGCAACTGGGAAGTCGACATCCCGCGGCCGACCTATGCCCTCTGGTTCGGCGACAACTGGCGTGTGGCCGACCAGCTCACCCTCAACTACGGTCTGCGCTACGACCTCGACCAGGGCGCCACCGACCCGCCAGACACGAAGAACTCGACGGTGTTTGCGCCGTTTGGCGGGCCGCTCTTCAAGAGTGGGATCCGCGACAACAACAACATCTCGCCGCGCGCCGGTTTCGCCTGGAACGTCGGCGGCGGCAACGACCTGGTCGTCCGCGGCGGCACCGGCCTCTACTACGGGTCGGTCGTGTCGAACGTCACCTTCAGCCAGCAGTCGTTCGGCAATCGCATCATCGTCAACAGCTTTCCCAACGACAACCAGCCCGGCTGGTTCCTGAGTCCGACTCGCAACTTCACGGCGGCCCAGATCGCCAGCGGCGCCGTGCCGCAGGCGCCGCGCGTGATCGCCCACGACTTCGAGTTCCCGGTCACCTGGCAGAGCGCCATCGGCTTCCAGAAGCAGATCACGCCGGTGCTCGGCATCGAAACGGACCTGACCCACTGGCGCGAGTACAACCGCACGCGCGGTGTCGACATCAACATGGTGGTGGATCCGGCCACGGCATACCCGGCGCAGGGACGCGTGGCCGACCCCAACTGGGGGCCGATCGTCTGGATCGAATCGGGCGGCAAGGCTGACTTCCTATCGCTGGCCAACGGCATCACGCGCCGCTATGCCAACAACTTCCAGGCGGGGCTGACCTACACCTACACGTTCTTCGCGCGCGACAATCAGCCGGCCAACGGCTTTGGCCCGAACGCCGACAACCCGCTCAACATCGACAGCGACGACGAGTGGGCCACGTCGCAGGAGTTCCAACGCCACACACTACGTCTGAACGGCATCTGGGCGCCGGGCTGGGGGCTGACCTTCTCGGGTGCCTATCAGTTCGGGTCCGGGAACTACTTCAGCACTTCGGTAGGCGGGAATCCCTACGGCAAGAACCGCGCGGCGCTCTCGCACACCAACCGCCTGTATGTGGGCACCGCGCCACTCGTCGTCAACACGGCGCTCGCCGGCGACCGCTACGACGGTCCAACCACGCTCAACTCCGGCGATCGTGTGCCACGTAATGCCCTCCGGGGCGCCGCGATTCACAAGGTCGATGCGCGCGCGACCAAGGCGTTCAAGATCAACAATCTGAGCATGTCGGTCGTGGCCGAGGTGTTCAACCTGTTCAATTACGAGAACTTCGGCAGTTACAACGCCGTGGTCACGTCGCCGCTGTTCGGCCAGCCGCAGCAGAACATCGGCAATGCCTATCGCCCACGCACGGGGCAGCTGGCCGTCCGCGTACAGTTCTAGCGGCGCCGCTGGGCACGACATCTTTCACGGAGGGCCCGGCATCGCCGGGCTCTTCGTGCCTACTGGCCGTGGATCAGGCGCGCGATCACAGGTAGCTCAGCCACCAGTGGCCGCGGCGGGCCTTGACGCGCGAGAGCCAGAGGCAGAACGGGTAGAGCGCGGTCACCAGCGCGATCCACGCGACGTAGACCCAGCCGAGGGAATAGCCGAGGTCGGGCGGAAACATCTCGCGGGCGCCACCCATCGACGGCAGCGGGTGCCAGAAGAACGTCCACGCACCCGGTCCGTAGCGCAGGAAGGTCGCCACCGACGCAACGGCGTGTAGCAGCCAGAAGTGGACCACGTAGTAGGCAAATGGCTCGCGGCCGAAGACGACAAACGGATGGTGCTCGCCCGGCGACCGACGTTCGAGCCAGGCCAGCAGGAGCGCCGCCGGCCCGAGTGTCATCAAGAGGAAGACGAGCGACGGCGGGTATTTCGTCGTGTTCAGGAATGACACGATCGACATGGCCGGTGAGCCCTGCTGGGACCACGGCGACGGATCGCCGTAGCCGTTGATGAACCGCAGCACCACGAAGCCGATGATGCCGGCGGTGCCCGCCAGGCGCAGCACGCGCAGCCGCCGCTCGGCCGTCCAGGTATAGATCTCGGCCGCGCTGAAGCCCGCTGCCATCACGCCCATCCACGGCAGCACCGGGTAGCCGGCCACCGCGGTGATGCCGCCAAACGACAGTAGCCCCGGCTGATGGACGATGGTCCATAGCCACGCCAGTGGGCCGAACTGCGCCGGCGTCACCGCGTCGAGCGTGTTGTGCAGAACGATGACGGCAAGGCCCAGAGCGCCGACGGCGCGCGGTGGCAGGTGGACGAGCGCGGCCAGCGCGATCATCGACCAGCCGAGCGCCCAGAGAATGATGAGGAACACGGGATAGCGCAGATCGAAGGTGTAGTTCATCGCCAAGCGCATCACGGTCACTTCGATCAGGATGAGCCACAGCGCGCGCGTCGCCAGGTACCACGACATCTGTCGGGGCGCGACGCCGCGCTCCATGCGCAGGCGCGCCGCCATGCCGGCAGTGAAGAGGAACACCGGCGCGCAGATGTGCGTGGCCCAGCGGGTGAAGAAGAGGGCGGGCGTCGTCCGCACCAGCGTTTCGGGCGAGAAGTTCATTGCCTCGTCGCTGAGGAAGTCGCGCGTGTGGTCGAGAGCCATGACGATCATCACCAGGCCTCGCAGGGCGTCGACGGCCGTGACGCGGAGCCGCGATTCGGTCATGCGCGTAATCCTCCGTGACGTCCCCATGGCGTTGGTGTCGTACTTCGGGTAGACTCACACCCGCCGCCGCAGCCTTCCCGCCGGTGGTGTAGTTGTGCCGTTCGCATGGAGGCTAGCATGAAGACGCGATCTTCCCTACCAGGCGTCGCCGCCGCTGCGGTGTTCGCCATCGTTGGCGGCTGGCTCGCCGCGCCGCCCGCCGCACAATCGCAGACCAAGCTCGTGGCCATTCCCATGCAGGGCGGATCACTCCAGCAGGATACTCGCGGCGTTACTGGATACCCCGCGGCGAGGACCGGCGGGACCTACATGCACAACTTCTATTTTCCGCCGGCGGTGTCGTCGACGCCGTGGTGGCCAGACTGGTCGCCCGATGGCTCGTGGATCGCGGTGGCGATGCACGGGTCGATCTGGCGGGTGGACCCTGCCACGGGACGCGCCAATGAGCTGACGGCGGGACCGACCTATCATTCGTCGCCCGACATCTCACCCGACGGGAAGTGGCTGATCTACACGGCCGACTACGACTCGCGGAAGATTCAGCTCGAGATCCTGAATCTGGCCACCGGCGCCACCACCGCGCTCACGAGCGACGACCAGATCTACACCGACCCGGTGTTCTCGCCCGACGGCACACGGGTCGCGTACGTGTCCACGGCACCGAACGGCTACTTCAACGTGTACGTGCGACCGATCACGGACGGGCGGTGGGCCGGCGCCGAGGTTGCGGTGACGGCCGACCATACATATCCGAGCGACCGCCTCTACTTCGGGAACGTCGACGTCCATATCAGCCCCGCATGGATGCCGGACGGCAAGGAACTCCTGCTCGTTTCCAACCGCAACGTCGCGCTCGGATCGGGCAACATCTACCGCGTGCCGGCCGTCGCGAAGGGCATGGAGAAAGCCGTCGTCGTGCGGGCGGAACAGACGCTCTACCGGCCACGGCCCGACGTGTCGCTCGACGGCAAGCGCTTCGTCTACGCCTCCACGTCCGGCGCTGCCGATCAGTACAACAACCTCTACGTGCAGCCGACCATTGGCGGCGAGCCCTACAAACTCACGTTCTTCGAGCACGACGCCTTCCATCCACGCTGGTCGCCCGACGGCGAGTGGATCGCGTTCATCTCGAACGAAGGCGGGCTGCCGCAGCTGGCGCTGCTCGAGACCTACGGCGGCGCGCGGCGCACCGTGCACATCACGGACCGTCACTGGAAGCGTCCGGTCGGCACCCTCTCGGTGCGGGTGGTCGACGACGACACCGGCGCGCCGCTCGCCGTGCGCACGCACCTGACGGCGGCGGACGGCAAGCAGTACGTGCCGAACGACGCCTTCGCGCGCGTGTCCGGGATCGGCGACCGCCTCTTCCACACGCCGGGGCCCTTCACGGTTCAGATGCCTGCGGGCAAGGTCACCATGACGACCGTCGCCGGCTTCGAGCGTCCGTTCGTCACCACGGACGCCGAGGTCCGGGCCGGTGATGTGACGCTCGTCACCGTTCGCATGAAGCGCCTGACCGATCTCAACGCGCGCGGCTGGTACAGCGGCTCCACGCATGTCCACATGAACTACGCCGGCAATCTGCACAACACGCTCGAGAACCTGATGATGATGTCGGCCGCCGAGGATCAGGACGTCGTCAACGAGCAGGTGGCCAACAAGGACAATCGCATCCTCGACTACCAGCACTTCGTCCCGGGTGGCGGCGCGCATCCACTGTCGACCAAGGACCGCGTACTCGTGGTGGGCCAGGAGTACCGGCCACCCTTCTACGGCCACGTGTTCATGTTCGGTCTGCGGGATCACCTGATCTCGCCCTTCACCACCGGCTACGAGGGCACGGCCATTGAGAGCTTGTACCCGAGCAACACCGACATGCTCCGCAAGGCCAAGGCGCAAGGCGCCACCGTGGGCTACGTCCACGCGTTCACCACCGATCAGGATCCGCTGGAACTCGGCCTGGGTGGCGGCAAGGGCTTCATGGTCGATGCCGCCCTCGGCACGACCGATGCCGTCGAATGGTCCGACGCCGGTCGCGGGTCGTTCGTGCCGTGGTATGCGGTACTGAATAACGGCTTCCGCGTGACCGCCACCGGCGGCGAGGACTCGATCAGCAGCATGCACGCGAGCAAACTCGTAGGTTCGTCGCGCACCTATGTCTATACCGGCGACCGCGGCCTCACGATGGAGGCCTGGTTCGACGGTCTTCGCGCCGGCCGGGCGTTTGTCACGCTGGGCCCGCTCGTGACGCTGACCGTCAACGGCCGTGGCCCCGGCGATGAGGTCGTGCTGCCGGCCGGTGGCGGCACGGTCGATATCGCGGGCTGGTCGCGCTCCCTTACGCCGCTCGTCGAAGCGCTGCTCATCTTCAACGGCGAGGTTGTGGAGAAGATCCCGTTCACCGGCGACCGCACGACGCTCGACTTCACCCGCACGTTGAAGGTGACGAGGAGTGGCTGGTACCACCTGCGCGTCGAGGGCGCGCAACGCGAGCGGTTCCCGCTCGATGCCGGGTTCGCGCAGGCCTTCACCAACCCGGTCTGGATCAGCGTGGGCGGGGCCCCGGTGCGCAGCGCCAACGCCGCTGCCTATTCCGTGAAGTGGGTCGACATGCTGCGGCTCATGGCCGAGGCGTGGCCGGGTTGGCGATCGCAGAAGGAACGCGCGCATGTCTTTGCGCAGTTCGACGAGGCGAAGAAGATCTACCAGCAGCGCGGAGCCGAGGGCGTCGGGCGGTGAGCCTCCGGCTGCCGCTCGCCGTTCTGGGGCTGCCATCGGCCCAGCAGCGCCGCCAAGGGGGCGGCCAGATCCGCATCACGCACCATCGGCAGGGCCGGCCCCTCGGCCTCTAGTACGACTTTGTTGAGTTCGTAGCGGTATTTCCTCCAGTTTCAGCAACATGTTCAGGTGCTGTCGATGTGTCAGGAAATAGTGCGCCGTCAGAATATTCGGTGACCACCGCGCGGGCCTGGGGAAAGGTCAGATCGTGGCGGCATCGCCGCTGGCGTTCGCGTTGGATGAAGGCGTAGTCGATTGCGGTCAGCACGACGTGTCGATGCCAGCCGTGAAACGACCGGCCTTCGAAATGGTCGAGCCCCAGTTCGTCTTTCAGCTCGGCGTACTGTTGCTCGATCGCCCAGCGGTGATGCGCCAGGCGCACCACCGCCTTGAGCGACGCGGCGGGTCCGCCAGTCGTGCGCGGGGGGCACGCGACATGCCCAGAACCGGGCGCGCCACGGGGCGTGTGTGCCATTGCGCCAACTGACCGTCCGCCAGTGGCGGGCGGCGGTCTGTGCCGCCACCTCGCGGATGCTGATCGGCGTGACACCCGGCGCGAGCTGGGGCCGCGACGCCGGGCGACCGCGGCCGGTCCGGGAGGGCGGCGGCTGGGTGCGTGGCGTGCCGATAAACACGGTGAGATGCGAGGACACGCCCAGGGCGTACGGCACATCGATGGTGTGCAGCATGCGGCGCACGGCCGTACAGTCGCCGAATTTCGCGTCCGCCACGACGGCGGTTACCGTGATCCCCGAGGCCCGCACCTGCCGCAACAACGTGAGGGCGTGACGCCATTTTTCTTGGAACACGACCGCGGTAGGAATGCGACCGCGGGCGCGTTGCGCCGGGGTCAACCACGTCGTCGGCAGATACAGACGGGCGCCGACCAACCACGCCTGCGGGCCCGTCCACCGAGCCGCGGTGACCGCGACTTGGCAATTGCCGATCTTGCCCAACGTGCCCGAGTACTGGCGACTGACGCCGACCGACGCGCGTCCCTGTTTGGGAAAGCCCGTACCGTCCAGCACGAGAATGCCCTCGCGCGCCGGAATCGCGGCCCGCAGACGCCGCCACACCGCCTCCGCATTCCAGTCGACTTCGCTGATGAAGTACTGCAGGGCTTGATAACTGCCTGGGTCGCGCAGTCGTGCCCACATCACCTCCATCGACTTGCGACGGCTGTCGCTCAGCACGCCTTCGACGTAGCGCCGCAAGCCGCCTCGCTGGGCGCGATGATTGAAGGCCGGCTCGAACGTTTCGAGGACGACAGACGGTATTAGCGGCCTCTTCTGTTAACGGAACGCTCGTTCTCAGACCCAGCGCTGACCAGGCTGCTTCCCAGCCTCGCGCCGTGCAGACGCACCACGAAGGGCGTGCCAGGGTCGAGCACGTCGGCACCCGATTCTCGCGGTCACGTGCCGTCAGCCTCAGCTCTCCCAGTCGGCGGCCGACGGCATGTCCGTCGTGTGGGTGGTGAGGTAGGTGCGAATCACCCCGGCCGCCCTGTGTGCCGTCTCAGGACCCAGGCGCGCGCTCAGCGCGTGTTCTACGAACCGGTCGATGGCCTGGTACGGATCAGCGATGGGCGCCGACACGCACGCCTCCCGTGCAGCCTCGGGGAAGGCGTCCGGCCCCTGCAGCCGATAGCTCAGGCCGATGTTGGATGAACACACCAGATGGGTCAGCAGCTCTGGGTCGTCGAGGTACGCCTCCAGGCTGGGAAGGCAGCCAACCAGTTCGGCCAGATCGTCGGCATAGCGCGTGTAGTGGACGAGCGTGCGGGTGTGCTTCGAATTGGCGAAGAAGTCCTCCTCGCGCGCACAATCTTCGTCGATCACACGCGTCATCTCGCTCTTCGCGGGCAACTCTCGCTCCCCGCTGCACAGCAGCGCGAAGTGCCGGGCCAGCAGTTCCGAGAGCACCGGAAGCCCGCCCTGCCGCGGGCGCGCCCAACCGAACAGCGCCACGCGCCTGCCGAGATCGGGATGAAACGCATGCTTGTACAGCCGGCGGACATCGGGAATCTCGACGTTCGTGAGCCAGCCGCTGGGGATGGAACTCTCTTCGTAGCCCGTCGAGAACATGATCGCGTCCACCTCGAGCGACGATTGGTCGTTGAAGATCACCGTATCGCCCTCGATGCGTGCGACCGCGGCCGGAGCCCGCACTTGAATGCGTCCATTGACGACATTGGCGACGACGTCGTCGTTCTTCTGCAGGGAACGACGCCCGCCAGATCGCCGATTCCATTCGTAGACCACCCGATCGTGCTCGCTCAACGTCCGCGTCGCCCTGAACGACCGCTTGAACGTGTAGAACTCGGCCCGCTGTTCGACCGACATCCAGTGAAAGAGCCGCGTGGAATCGACGTCGGTGGTGCGCCGGTCGGGACCGCGATAGCGCTTGATGATTTCGGGGAACGTCCGCATGCTCAACGTGCACGCGGCCGCCACGTTGGAAATCTGCAGCGTGATGTCGGCCGACGTTTCACCCATGCCCACGCACAGCACGCGCAGGCCCCGGAACGGCTCGGGGTCCTTGTAGGTGCCACTGTGCGCCACGAGGCCCGGGAACGTGTCCAGCCCTTCGATGCGCGGCAGGCGCGGGGCGCTCGCGCGAAAAGCGCCCCGGCAGATCGCGACCGAGTCGAACAGCTGCGTGCCGGCGTCATGGATGTGGACCCGCACCCGGCCATCGAGCGTGGGTGCCACCGCCGTCACTGCGGTGCCGAAGTGGATGCGGGGCAGCAGGCCGAATCGTTCGGCGAAGGCATGGAGGTACTCGGCATACCGCCCTCGCGTCCAGAGTTCGCGCTTCTCTCGCGGCGGCGGGGGCATCCACGTGAAGCACATGAAGTGCTGCGAGACGGTCAGACGCAGGTCGTCGTACGCAACGCCGGTGGAATAGTTGAAAACGCCGCCTTCCCGCTCGGTCTGCTCGTAGCACGTGACGTCGTGCCCCTTCTCCAGCAGCTCCTTCATCGCGATGAGGCCCGACATCCCCGCGCCGACAACACAGACTCGTTCTGTTCTACCCATGCATGTTCGCTCTTCAGCTGCTCAAGTCCAGGTCGCGTCAGCGGACCTCGTCGAGCAGGCGCCTAGTCCTCGGAAACCTGGCATCCGGGAGCACGAGCCCTCGGCTCAGCAGGTCGTACAGCGGCGAGGCCATGCCCGTCGTGACCACCGCCATCATCACCATGATGGTGAAGAAGGTCGGTGTGATGACGCCGCGCTCGAGCCCGACGTTCTTGCCTTGCGGATCAGTGTCCACCAGAAACACGCGCGCACCGCGCGCCGCCAGCCCTGAGGTAATCTGCACGGCCGTGGTGGACTTTCCGACTCCGCCCTTCATGTTGACGACGGCAATCCGGCGCATGACACCTCCGGCGAACGTTCGGATTGTAGCAGGGGACGATGCTATTCTAAGTGCACTTGCAACGTCCGGCTTTTCTCCAGACGCCCTTTAATGCCATACGCCTCGTGGTCGGCGCCGCTTGCCTGGTCGGCGCGATCACGACCGCGGTGCTGGGCGTCACCTACCAGCGATCGCTCGGTCAGGCGGTCACGGTCGCTCGAGACCACGCGCGCGCCGAAGCGGATCGTGCGGCCGGCGTCATCGACAGCGAGCTGCGCCGGTTTGAAGTCGCCGTGACCGGTGTCGCGACGGCCATCAACAGCGGCGGTCAGGATACCGAGACCCTGATGGCGAACTTGCGCCAGGGCGTTGACCGCACGCCGCAAATGGCCGGCGTGGGCGTTGCCTTTCGCCCGCTGGCCCACGACCCCAACCTGAGGCTGTTTGCCCCGTACCTTAGGCGCCGCGGCGATGCCGTCGAGCAACTCCAGCTCGACACTCTGTTCGATTACACCCAGGGTAATCGCGACTGGTTCGAAGGGCCGCTGAAGTCGGGCCGAGCGATGTGGAGTGAACCCGCCGTCGCCGAGACTCTTGGCGCGACCGCGGTCGAGTATTCCGCGCTGCTCACCCGCGGCGGCACTGCCGTCGGCGTGGTCCACGGGGCGATGTCGCTGACCGAGGTCAACGACATCGTGTCGGCGGTGGATGTCGGCGAGTTCGGCTACAGCTTCCTGGTGTCGCAGGGCGGGTTTGTCATCTCCCATCCGTTTGCCGACGAGTACGCGCTGGGCATGCGCGTGTTCACCGGCATGTCGCTCCAAGACCGCGGCAGTGTCGAAGATGTCACCGACCCGGTGACCGGCGAGCCGAGCTGGATGTTCACGGAACTCGTCCCGGCCACGGGATGGCGGCTTGGCGTGGTGTTCTTCAAGGATCAGGCCGAGCGAACCGAAGCCCTGCGCCGGCAGCGGATTCATCTCGCCATCGCCTTGATTGCCACGCTGTGCCTTTTCATTGCCCTCGTGCTCGAGCCCTATCGCTATACCTACGCGCCGTTCCCGTTGTGGCTGGGGGTGGGCGCCGGGTCGCTCGTGCTGCTGCTGGGCATTGCCTTTATCTGGGCGGTGCCGTACGGCAACAATCCGCCGACGCGCGAGACGGAAACGACCTTCGTGGACACGGGCAGCGTCCGGCGTTTCTCGCTCGACACCATGCGGGGGTCGCTCGCCAGCAAGGGCACGCTGCCGTCGTTCGTGCCGACCGGGGTCTTCATCCAGACGATGGAGATTCTCAGTCCCAACAATGTTGCGGTGACGGGGTATGTCTGGCAGCGCTACGCGCGCAATATTCCCAAGGAGGTCGCGCGCGGGTTCGTGCTGCCCGACGCGTCTGATCGTGAGATCACCGAAGCCTATCGCTCGTCGACGGCCGACGCCGAGACCATCGGCTGGTACGTCAAAGCCACGGTGAGACAGAAGTTCGACTATGCCAACTACCCGCTGGATCAGCAGGCGTTCCGGCTGCGCATCTGGCACAGCGACCTCAACCGCAGCATTGTCCTGGTGCCGGATCTCGAGGCCTACAAGATCATCCACCCGTTGGCCCGCGCCGGCCTGGATGGCAACTTCGTGTTGCCAGGCTGGGCCGTCAGCCGGACACAGTTTGGCAGCACTCCGCGGATTCGGACGACCACGTACGGCTTGACCTCGGAAGGGGATGCCGGCGCCGAGCTGGCGTTCGACGTGGTAATCAACCGCCGCATCATCGAGCCGATGTTATCGAATTTGTTGCCGCTGACGGTCTCGGGGTTCATGGTGTTCGCGCTGCTGCTGATCTTGAAGGAGAGCACGCGTGGCAACGTGGTGCAGACCTTGTCGGCGTTCTCGGGTTTGTTCTTTGTGGTGATCTTGTCGCAACTGGATCTGCGCCGCCGCGTGTCGGGGGCCAGCATTCTCTATATCGAGTACTACTACTTCGTCATGTACTTCACCATCGTGGTGGCGGCGCTGACGACCTTGACCAACGGCTATCCCGGGCTGTTCCCCTGGATCGAGCGTCGCGAGCACTTCCTGCCGAAGCTGTTGTACTGGCCGGTGATTCTGGCCGCCATTGCGGTGATTACCCTTGTCACTTTCTATTAAGCTCTTCAGCGCTTCGCTGATGGCGTGCCTGCTGGCACCGGCCGTGATCCGTGTGCCCGCGCAGGCTGCCGGCGAGATCGTGCTCGGCATGTCGGCTGCGTTCAGCGGACCATCGGCGGAACTGGGCCGCGGCGTTCGCACCGGCGTCGAGTTGATGGTGAAGCGTGTCAACGAGTCGGGGGGCATTGGCGGCCGCCGCCTGCGACTCGTCGCGCTGGACGATTCGTACCAAGCCGATCCGGTCAAGGGCAACATGGTGCGGCTGATCGATCGCGAGCAGGCGGTTGCCGTGATCGGCAATGTTGGCACGGCGGGCGCGACAGTGGCGGTGCCGATCGCCAACGAGAAGAAAGTGCTGCTGTTTGGCACCTATTCGGGTGCCGACCTGCTTCGCAAGACCCCGCCTGATCGCTATGTCATCAACCTGCGCGCCAGCTACGCCGAAGAGACCAGCGTGATGGTACGCGGGTTGTTCAAGCGCGGCATCAAGCCGCAGGAGGTCGCGTTCTTTACCCAGAACGACGCCTACGGCGACTCTGGTTTTGCCGGAGCCGTACGCGCACTCAACGAGGCCGGGTTCCAGGACACCAAGAGCCTTGCCCATGGCCGCTACGACCGCGGCACCATCGCGGTGGAGAGCGGCGTGATGGCGTTGGTGGAGGCGCGGGTCAAGCCCAAGGCCGTGATTCTCGTCGGCACTTACGCCGCCAATGCGCGCTTCATCAAGCTGGCGAAACAGGTGGTGCCGTCGGCGATGTTCCTGAACGTGTCGTTTGTGGGGTCGGCGGCGCTCAACCAGGCGCTCGGTGCAGATGGTGAAGGCGTGATCGTGACGCAAGTGGTGCCGCACTACGATTCGCCCCTGCCTGGCGTGCGAGAGTTCCGAACAGCGCTGGCCAGGTTTGCGCCTGAGGTGCCGCCGTCGTTCATCGAGCTCGAAGGTTACCTGGCTGCCAAGGCGCTGGTCGAAGGCTTGCGTCGGGCCTCGCCGAACATCACCCGCGAACGGCTCGTCGATGCGCTCGAAAGCAGCCCCATCGACATCGGCATCGGCCAGCCGTTGCAATTCGGCAAGGCCGAGCACCAGGGCATTCACGAGGTGTGGCTCACCGTGATTCGCAACCAGAAGTTCGTGCCACTCGACTGGTAGGCGGCGCACCCGCCTCTACGCATCTCTTGACGATGGTCTGAAGGCTTACCCCTACGCATCAACTCAGACGGCGCCAGCTGCTAATCCGTTAGCTGCCGAGGCCGCGCGGCTGTTAGTGGAGTTGAACCCGCAAGTCGTCACGTAGCGGCGCGACCTCCACAAGAATCCAGAGCTTGGTAACCGCGAGACACGCACCGCGAAGGTCATTGCCGACGAGTTGAGGAAACTCGGCTACACCGTCACCACCGGTGTCGCCACGACCGGCGTGGTCGGCGTGCTGGAGGGCGGCCTGCCCGTCAAGTCCACCGCCAAGGCCCAGTGGGCCGGCCAGGAGGTGGGCGTGATGCATGCCTGTGGCCACGACAACCACATGGCGATCTTGTTAGGAACGGCCACTGCGCTGGAGCGGATGAAGGACCGCTCGCCCGGCGCACCGAGCAGATGATCAAGGAGAGCGTGCTCGAGAATCTCAAGGTGGACGCCATCTTCGGGCTGCACCTGTTTCCCTTTCCTGCCGGCACCATCGTCGATCGCTCCGGACCACTGATGGCGAGCGCCGACAGCTTCCTGATCCGGACCAAGGGCCGCCAGACGCACGGCGCCGTGCCGTGGGGCGGCATCGCCCCCATCGTGATCAGCTCGCAGGTGGTCATGGCGCTGCAAACCATCATCAGCCGCACGGTGAACATCACTGAGGCGCCGGCGGTGGTGACCGTCGGCCGCTTCAGTGGCGGCAATCGCTCGAACATCGTCCTGGAGTTCGTCGAGCTCGAAGGCACCATTCGCGCCTTCAACGAGGACGTCCGCAAGAGCATTCACGAACGCATGCGTGCCATTGCCACCAACTACGCCGAGGCGGCGCGCGCGTACGAGTGCGGCTGCGACGCGTCGAAGTACATCGAATCGCCCTCTTCGAGCTCGTGCGCGTTCGCGCCCAGTTTCAGCAGCAGCGTGCCCTTCAGCACATGAATGAACTCCGCGCCGGCATGCTCGTGGGCGCGCGGCCGGGCCACCGGGGCGAACTTCACCCAATAGGCGTTCATCTTCCGCTCGGTCGCGGTGAAGTCGAGGCACTCGAACTCCCACGCGGCCTCACGCCCTCCGAGCTTCTCGCTGAAGCGGGTCCGTTCCGCGCGCCGGACAATGCCGAAGGCCTTGCGCGCGGCCGATGCGGTGAAAAAGTGATCGAGGCCGACGCCAAAGACCAGGGCGATGCGGAGCAGAGTCGGCAGCGTGGGGTACTGGATGCCACGCTCGAGCTTGGACAGCATGGCGGCCGACAATCCGGCGTGACGGCCCAGTTCGACGAGCCCCATCTTCTTCCTGAGCCGGAGCGCGCGGAGCTTGGGACCCACGGCATATTCACGCAGGCCACCGCTGATGGTGGGCGACAGCATTTGCCTATTAGTTAAGCACATGGCCTCCAGAGGCACAACCAGGCAATCCGCCTTCGGCCCGCCTGCACCCGCCAATACCAGGGGGCGTCGAACCCGACATATCGCGGTAGTGTTGTTGCCGCGGCGACAGTTTAGAAACCGAACTCAGGGAGAGCCAGACCATATCCATGCTCGACGCTATTCTGCAGGAATTCGACAACGAAGCCGGCACGACGCGACGCGTGCTCGAGCGCGTCCCGACCGACAAGCTCGCTTGGAAGCCTCACGCGAAATCGATGTCGCTTGGCGTGCTGGCGCTGCACGTCGCGGCAAGTCCCGCGGTGATCGCCGGCTGGGCGGCACAGGACGAAACCGTGTTTGCCGACGACGAGACTCCGCCGCCTTCGTCCACCGCCGAGATCCTGGCGGCCCACGACGCTGGCGTGAAGACTGTGCGGGAGACGCTCGCCAAGATCGGCGACGAGGGGCTCAAGAAGACGTGGAAGGCCACCGCCGGCGGCAACACGATGATGACGATGCCGAAGGCGTCGCTGGTGCGGGCAATTGTCCTCAACCACTGGTATCACCACCGCGGCCAGTTGTCGGTCTACCTGCGCCTGCTCGACGTGCCGGTCCCCTCAATCTACGGACCGAGTGCCGACGAGAACCCGTTCGCGGCGAAGCCTTGACGCCGTTCTGATGTCGACGCGCTGCGCGTCGACATCAGAACGGCCCGCCTGACCTGCCCATGAAGACTCTGCTCGCAATTACGCTCGACGCCAGGACCAGTACCATCACGGTCACCTCGATGACCGCGGGTTGACCACCGGGTGGCGCTTTCGTCAGGTGGAGTTAACATCCTGTCAGGGTAATCGGCAGGCCACGTCAGACCTTCACGACCAGCCGCCAAAGTCCCCCCGTGCGCGTCAGCGCTTCATGGTCAGTGGGTCATCGCGTACAGCAGGATGTCGATGCCCATGGCGTAGGCGTCTGGTGAGAAGCGAAAGAAGTACTCGCTGTCTTCGCCTTCGCGCTCCCAGGCATCGGGCATGTCAGTGTTGTGCACCATCACCACCAAGAGCCGGCCATGGGCATCGGCGATGCCGCGCGCGCTCGGCGGAGAGGCATCCTCATTCCACCGCTCGATGGTGCCGCCGTCGCTGCGCCGCCAGGTGTTAATCGATGCCATCTGCGGTAGCTTGGAGACCGGGAACATCGTCCGCCAGATCGCATGGTCGGGCGGCGCCAGGTCGACGATGGGGAATTGCCCTGGCGGCAGGGCGCGGCCGATCTGCTCGTCGAACTGGTCGCGGGCCCAGCTGCCGTGGTAATCGCTGGCCAGCAGGAACCCGCCCTTCAGCAGGTAGTCGCGCAGGCGCTCCACCTCCGCGTCGCTGAAGCGCGCCGTGCCGGCATCCTCCATGAACGTGAACGGGCACTGAAACAGCGCTTGGTCAGT
>NSIL01000027.1 GCA_002737365.1 Acidobacterium sp.
CGGCGCGCTACTGGTCATCGGCCTGTCGGCCAGCGTGCATGCCCAGGTCGGCAACACGCCCGGATCCGGCTTCACCACCATCATCGGCAGCGCGATGCGTTACGTCATGGCCTACGAGCAGAAGTAGCGCGGCCCACGCTAATCAAGACCACGCGCGGGCGCGACCTGGCGCTGACCGGACACCTCTGGATCGATCCGTTCACGGGCACGGTGGTGAAGACTGATCTGAACGCCGCCGATCCCGCGGTGCGCTGCGCAATCACCGTGACCTATCGACAAGATGAGGCGCTGGATTTCTGGGTGCCGTCCCAGATGGATGAGTACTACAAGGCGGCGCCGAGCCTGGACGAAGTGCTCGCCACGGCCACCTACTCGAACGTCCGGCGCTTCCTCAAGCCGTCAGTGAATTAGCCACAGAGGACACCGAGGACGCTCCCTGTGTCCTCGGTGGTTGCATTATGGCGTCGGCAGCGCCGGCATCTTGTCCTTCGGCAGCCGCGGCAGCAGCTGATCTCTCATCGCCAGGTGGTAGACCGCCGCCGCAATCACCATCGCCGACTGCTGCGCATCGTCTTCGATGACGCGCTCGAAGGTGTCGAGGTTGGTGTGCCAGGTGTGTGAGTTGTATTCAATCGGATCCTGCGCGACGCCAATGCCGGGCAGGCCCGCTTCGTTGAACGAGGTCGAGTCGGTGCCGCCACGGCGACGGCTCTGCGTGGCGCTGACGCCGAAGAAGCCGTTGTCGGCGAACGACTTGGTGGCGCCGCTCAGGATCGCGGCGGCCTCGGCGGGACCAAACACCGACATGCCGCGCGCGCGACCCGTGCCGCCATCGATGTTGAAGTAGCCGGCGAAGTTGGCGTGCTCGGGCTTGGGGTTCTCGACCATGCCGAAGTGTTCCTTCACATATGCCTGCGAGCCGAGCAATCCTTGTTCCTCGCCGCTCCACAGCGCCACGCGAATCGTGCGGCGCGGCTTCACGCCAAGGGCGTTCAAAATACGGATGGCTTCGAGCATGGTCGCGCAGCCGATGGCGTTGTCGGTGGCACCCGTTGCTGAGTGCCAGGAATCGATGTGACCGCCGAGCATCACCACTTCTTGTGCTTTGTCGGTACCGGAAATTTCCGCAATCACGTTGTAGGCGGTCGCGCCCTCGGGATAGCTCTTGTTGACGATGTTCATCTCGAGTTCGACGGGGGTGCCATCGGCCATGATGCGCGACAGGCGGCCGTAGTCCTCATTGCGCATTACGACGGTGGGAACCGCCTTGGCGATGTCGAAGGTGCGGTTGTTGAAGGCGCGAATCTGGCCATGCTCACGGCCCGCGTCATTCACGCGTCCGGCGGCGCCGGCGGTGACCAGGAACTGATCCACCTGTTCGGCGACCTGTCCCGCGGGGACGACGTTCGGGTTGGGAGGCGCGGGAGGACCGCCGCCGGGGAAGCCGCCGCCGGCGGGCGCGGTACCGTCGTACTGTGCGCGGACGTCGTTGTCCTCGCGACGCTTTTGCGGCGTGAGAATCGTGACGCGCACCTGAGTGGCCGCGCCGACCATCACGAACTTGCCTTTGACCTTGGCGCGGTTGTCAGCAAAGAACTTGGTCAGCACCTCTTTGGTCGGCTGGTTCGGCACGATCAACTGCACCGCCTGCGCGGTGACCGGGCCGTTGGTACCTGGCGTCCACGCCAGCGCTTCGGTGACCAGTGAATCTTTCACGGGCGCGGTGACGTGCACCGACAGCTTTTCGTTCACCCAGCCCGGGTGGCCAAAAGTCCACGGTTCGAGATGCGCGTTCTTCAGGCCCCAGGCGGTGGTTTCTTTCACCACCCAGTCTTGCGCCGCCTTCAGGTTGGGCGACCCGGTGAGTCGCGGACCATACCTGTCAGTCAGGAAATGAAGCGTTCGAAGAATCTGGGAGTTGTCGGTGGCTTCACGGCGAATCTTCCACTGGATGTCTTTGTCGATCTTCTCCTGCGCGGTCGGCGTGCCGATCGACAGGGCGGCAATAGCAAAGGTGAGGGCAAATGTGGTGTAACGCATGGGCGGCATTGTATGCCCGGATCCCGGATCCCGGATCCCGGCAAGCTACAATCGATCCGTTATGCAGATCGCGAAACCCGCCATCATGAAGCCCGGCGTCACCCTCGACACCTTGCCCAAGCCGCGTCCGGCCGATCTCGCCGGCACCGACGCCAGCCGGAGCATTCGCGGCACGGCCCTGATCATGTGGGACCCGAATAACCCGGGCAAGAAACGCGACGCCATCGACACCGACCAGATCACGCCGGCCGCCGATTGCGTGTCGGAAAGCCTGGCGACGCTCGACGAACGGTGGAAGGCCGGATCCTTCCGCTACCTGATGGCTGATTTCCGCGCCCGCGTGCATCGAGGTGAGACGTTCGTGATTGCCGGCGATCGCTTCGCCATCGGCAGTTCGCGCGAGATGTCGCCAGCCGGCCTCAAGGCGATCGCCGAAGAAGTGGGCCTGGAGATGGTGATCATCTGCGGCCACAACATGGGCGACATCTTCCGCCGCAACTCGTTCAACCTCGGCCTGCACGTGGTGCAGAGTCCAGAGGCCGTGGCCGATGCGAAGGACGGCGACCAGTTCACGTTTGAAACCGTGTCGCGGCAGATCGTCAACGTGACGCAGGGCAAGGCTTACGCGCCCGTGCCGCTCAGCCCGAAGGAAGACGAGATTCGCCAGAGCGGCGGCATCTTCGCGGTCGGCCGGCGTGAGTTCCGCTCGTCGGTCGAGCGTAAGCCCGAGGTGATCTTCCCCAGCGCGAAGCTCGCGCGCACCATGTCGACGACGGCGCAGATCGTATGGGCGCATCGCGTCGACAAAGACGCCGAGGTCGCACCAGGCGCGACCCTGCGCGTCTATGCCGACCTGCTACCGGCATCGGACGGCACGGCGCCGTTCTCCATCCACACCTTCAACCAGATCACCGGCGGCAATGCGATCCTGCCGCGCCAGGCCGCGGTGGCCAACGATCACTTTGTCTTCACCGGCAAGGCAGATGACGACAAGCAGACCGGGATTGGGCGGCAGTTCGCGGCGTTCCACGACATCAAGAAGCCGTACTACGCCACGCCCGGCGACGGCATCTTTCATTTCTATTTCCCCGAGCAAGGCCTGGTGTTGCCGGGCCAGTTCATTCCCGGCGCCGACTCGCACAGCCGTGCCTACGGTGCCTACGGCGCGGTCGGCATGGGTGTGGGCTCGACCACGCTCGGCTTCGGCTGGTCGACCGGCTACATCTACTTCACCATGGCCAAAGAGCGCCGGGTCACCTTCCGCGGCACGCTCAGTCCGTGGGTGACCGGCAAGGACATCGTGCTCGAGTTGCTGCGCCGCTGGGGCGCCAAGCAGTCGCAGGGCATGTCGGTGGAGCTGGTGGATGCCGACCAGCAACTACCGATCGCGTTTCGCAACACCATCGCCAACATGATGGCGGAAGCTGAGGCGCTGAACGGCGTCTTCGCGCCGGACCAAATTACCGCTGCGTGGTACCGCGCCAAGGGGATGAACGAGCTGCCGTATCCACAGTTTGGTTGCGGCCCCGATGCGACGTTCGAGATCGATGAAGAGCTGGTGCTGAACGAGATCACGCCGATGATCGCCAAGCCGTTCAGCCCCGGCAACGCGTTCCCGGCTGAAGAAGTGGCGCGCGAGCGCATCGAGTTCGACAAGGCGATGATCGGCTCGTGCACCAACGGCAGCTACGACGACCTGCTGTCGGCGGCGCTGGTGCTGGTGGCCGCGCGCGCGACGGGGCTGACGAAGGTGCAGAAGGAGCTGGTGGTGTTTCCTGGCTCCGGCGGCGTCAAGCTGCTGATCGAGCGCCCGGATCCACGGCTCGGTGGTGAATCCATTGCCGACGTGTTCCGCGGCGTTGGCGGCCAGATCCGCGCGTCGTGGTGCGGGCCGTGCTTCGGGCAGGGCAGCGATGCCCTCGAGAAGGGCCAGCGCGCCATCACCTCGTTCAACCGCAACTGGCAGAACCGCATGGGCCTCGGCGGCGAAGGGTACCTGGCGTCGCCGGCGGTGGTCGCGGCCTCGGCGCTTGCCGGTTACATGGCACCGCCGACAGAACTCGGGTTGCTGTGGGATGCCGAGAAGTACGGAGTGTAGAGGGTCAGGACTTTTGCAATAAGCTAGGCGCGTGAAATCCGTCGTCTTGATGCTGGCGATCGGCCTGGCCGCGCTTCCGGCCGCCGCGCAGCCGTCGCCCTTGCAGGTGTTCCTCGCGCGCACTGTGGCGGAGTTCCCTGGCCACGCCGGCATCTGGGTCAAGCACCTCACCACCGGTGAATCCGCCGGGATCCAGGACACCGAGCTGTTCAACAGCGCCAGCGTGATCAAGTTGCCGGTGCTGGTGCTGGCGTTCCAGATGGCCGACCGCGGCGAGCTCAAGCTCGATGAGCGCATCACCATCACGAAAGAAGACCTCCGCGGCGGCTCCGGCATTTTCCGCTACCACGACACCGGCCTGCAGCCGACCCTCCGCGACGTACTGCTGCAGATGGTCATCACCAGCGACAATACGGCGACCGACCTGTCGATTGCGAAGGTGGGCGGTGTGGCGAAGGTCAATGCGTGGCTCAGGGACAAGGGTTATGCCCCTTCGACCGGCTCCGGGCCTGGCGGCGGCATGCGGTTGGTGCAGACCACCGGCGAGCTGTTCACCAAGTACAACGCCCTGACGCCAACGGATGATCGCAACGGCAAGACCAATAGTGATCGCGCCTACTGGCTGGGCGAGATCAGCGCGCGTGCCACCGGCCAGATGCTCGAGGCGATCGAGAAGAAGACCATGGCCTCGCCGGCCAGTTGCGATGCGATGCTGCGGATGCTGCGCGCCCAGCAGGCCGGGCAGCGCCGCTTGAATCACTACCTCTCGGTGCCAGTCGCGCACAAGACCGGCGACTTTCCGCCGGTGCTGGCCAACGACGTCGGCATCATCTACGCCCGTTCCGGACCGCTCGTCGTGTCGTTCCTCGGTAACGCGATTACCGGTAACTACGGCGAGGCAGAAGACCGCATCGGCCGGTTTGCGCAACGACTGGTGGAGTACTTCGACAAATGAGCAGGCGTATTGTTCTGATTGTGGTGGCTCTGTGTTCTCTGAGTCCTCTGTGGCCAACGTCTGCGCACGCGCAGGAGCCACCGCTGTGGCCCGGGGCGAAGTATGACCTGGCCATCCCCACCATCAAGCAGGTCCTCGGCCACGATCACGGCGAGGTCATCACGCCGCCCGAAGGCATCGCGCAGTATCTGCAGGCGCTGCAGAAGGCCGCGCCCACGCGCACGCGCCTGATCGAATACGCGAAATCCTGGGAAGGACGGCCGCTCTGGCTGCTCGTGGTCGGCAGCGTCGACCGCATCGCCAAGCTCGACCAGGTCAAGGCCAACCTGCGGCGCTTTGCCGATCCCCGCAGCGTCTCGGCTGCTGACGGCGACCGCCTCGCCCGCGAGCTGCCGGTCGTCGTATGGCTGGTGCACGGGGTCCACGGCAACGAGATCTCCTCCGCGGACGCGGCGCTGGCCGAGGCGTACCATCTGCTGGCGTCGCAGGGCGATGCCGGTGTGGACGCGGTCACGCGCGACGCCCTGGTGCTGATCGACCCGATGCAGAACCCCGACGGCCGGGCGCGGTTCGTGTTCCAGAATCTGCACGGCCGGGCCGCCGCGCCCGACTCGGCGCCGTATTCGGCCGAGCACGACGAGCCGTGGCCCGGTGGCCGTGTCAACCACTACAACTTCGACATGAATCGCGACTGGTTTGCGCAGTCGCAGCCCGAGACCCGCGGCCGCATCAGGATTGGCCTGGAGTACGTGCCGCAGGTCACCGTTGACTTGCACGAGCAGGGCGGCGACAACGCCTATTACTTCGCGCCACCCGCGGATCCGCTGAACCCGCACATCACCAAGAGCCAAATCGCGGCGTGGGAATTGATCGGCCGCGCCAACGGCGCGCGCTTCGACGAGCGCGGCTGGGCCTATTACATCCGCGAGGTCTACGACGCGTTCTATCCCGGCTACGGCGACTCGTGGCCGACCTTCCAGGGTTCGATCGGCATGACCTACGAGCAGGCGTCGGCGCGAGGCCTGGCGTTTGCGCGCAGCGACGGCGACACCCTGACCTATCGCGATGGCGTGATGCATCACTTCAACGCCGCCATTACCACGGCGATCACGGCGGCGCGCAATCGCGAGCGGCTGATGCGCGACTACCTCGACTACCGCCGCAGCGCGATCGCGGAAGGTGAGAAAGGCCCGATTCGCGAGTACTTGATCGTGCCGGGCCAGGATCCCTCGAGAGCGGACTTGCTGGCGCGTAACCTGGCGACGCAGGGCATCGACGTGCGCCGCGCCGACGAACTCATCAAGCTCGGCACTCGCACCCTGCCGATCGGCACCTACCTCGTCTCCAACGCGCAGCCCACGGCGCGGATGGCGCGCAACCTGCTCGATCCAAGGACTGAGCAGCCCGCCGAGTTCATTCGCAAGCAGGAAGAGCGCCGCAAGATGCGCCTGAACGATCAGATCTACGACATCACGGCCTGGAACCTGCCGATGCTGTTTGATGTTGAGATGGTCACCAGCGCCACGGCGGTCAGTGTCAAGGCGACGCCGGTGCCGTCGCAGTACGACGCGCCGATGCCGGCGCGCACCATTGCCGCCGCCAAGGTCGGCTACCTGATGCCCTGGGGCTCGGGCGCCGTCGCGCTCTCGGCCGATGCCCTCAAACAGGGCATTCGCATTCGCAGCGTGGGCGGCGCGTTCACGCACAACGGTCGCTCATACCCCATTGGCACCGCGTTCTTTCGTACGGTGGAGAATCCGGCGGATCTCAATGCGAAGCTGGCCACCCTGGCCGCGCGCCACCGCGTGGAGATCGTGCCGATTGACTCATCGTGGGTCGATGACGGCACCTCGCTCGGCAGTAACGATGTCCAGGCGCTGAAGGCACCGAAGGTACTGTTGGTGTGGGACACACCGACCAACACGCTGTCGGCCGGCTGGACCCGCTACGTGCTCGAGCGCCGCTTCGGCCAGAGCGTCACGGCCGTGCGCACCAGCTCGCTCGCCCGCGCCAACTTCAACGACTACGACGTGATCGTGATGCCGTCCGGCAACTTCGCCGGCACCATCAACGATGCCGTGCTCAATCGCGTGAAGGACTGGCTGCGCAGTGGCGGGACGCTGGTCACTATGGCTGAAGCGACGCGATGGGCAACCGGCGCGAGCGTCGGGCTGTTGGATACCACTGGCCTGCTCAAGGACGGCAAGCCGGATGTGGCTCCGGCTGGTGGGGCGGGTGGGGCTGGTGGGGCGGGTGCGGCGGGTGCGGCGGCGCCGAAGCCGGGTGAGGCGTTTGACTATGACAAGGCGATTCAGCCCGATCGCGAGCGACCGGCCTCGCAGCCCGGCGCCATCCTGCGCGTCACGCTCGACACCAATCACTGGCTGACCGCCGGCAGTGACGCGGAGACGCAAGTGCTGATCGAAGGCAACCGCGTGTTCGCGCCACTCAAGTTGAACAGTGGCCGCAACGTCGGCATCTACGGCACCAAGGACAAGTTGATCGCGTCGGGATTGATCTGGCCCGAGGCGCAGGACATCCTGGTGCAGAAGGCGTTCCTGATGCATCAGCCATTCGGTCAGGGTCACGTCATCGGGTTCGCCGAGGACCCAAACTATCGCGCGTTTACGGAGTCGACCATGCTTCTGTTCATGAACGCTGTGCTACTCGGACCGGGTTATTAGCCACAGAGGACACAGAGAATACTTTTGGGGGGAACGATGAGAAGAGACACCGGTCGGCGGCCTCAGCTTGGTAAATATGTATGCGCCCTCGCCATTCTAGTGGCGACCG
Organism: Acidobacterium sp.; assembly: GCA_002737365.1. Taxonomy (GTDB): domain Bacteria; phylum Acidobacteriota; class Vicinamibacteria; order Vicinamibacterales; family UBA2999; genus 12-FULL-67-14b. The sequence goes on from NSIL01000027.1 coordinate 7,887, forward strand.
GCCTCACGCTGACAGCCCAGAACACGCCGTACTATCCACCGGCGGGTCCGTGGGCGAAGAAGTCTCCCGCGGAGCTGGGCATGGATCCCGCCAAGCTTGCGGAAGCGGTGGCGTGGGCGCAGACGCGCGAGTCGAACCGCGAGATGGACTTCTCCGACCAGGAGCGCATTTTCGGCTCGTTGCTCGGATCGGTCCCGAACATTCGCGCGCACACCAACGGTGTCGTGATCTACAAGGGCTACGCGGTGGCCGAGTTCGGCGATCCCACCTGGGCGGATCCCACCTACTCGGTCGCCAAGAGCATGCTCTCCACCGTGGCCGGCGTCGCCGTGCGCGACGGCAAGATCGCCGCACTCGATCAGTTGGTCGGCACCACGATCAAAGATGGCGGCTACGACTCACCGCGCAACCAGCAGGTCACCTGGCAGATGCACCTGCAGCAGGAGAGCGAGTGGGAAGGCAACATGTTCGGCAAGCAGGATAACTTCATCGGCAAGGAAGCCTTCGGCCAGGGCGAGATGAAGCCGCGCGAGCAGATGAAGCCCGGCACGCGCTACGAATACAACGACGTGCGCATCAATCGCTTCTCACTGTCGCTGCTGCGGGCGTTTCAGAAACCCGTGCCCGACGTGTTCCGCGATGAGGTCATGAACCCGATCGGCGCCTCGAACACCTGGCGCTGGATTCCCTATGCCAACAGCTTCGTCGAGCTGAACGGCAAGAAGGTGGCGTCGGTCAGCGGCGGCACGCGCTGGGGCGGCGGCATGTGGATCAACTCGTGGGACATGGCGCGCTTCGGCTACTTGTGGCTGCGTGGCGGCAAGTGGGGCGACAAGCAGATCGTGCCCGCTGGCTACGTGAAAGCGGCGCTCACGCCGAGCGCGCACGGACCTGACTATGGCTACTTGTGGTGGCTCAACCGAAGCGGCAAGGGCCTGCCGGGTCTGCCCGGGAATGCGTTCTGGGCCAATGGCGCCGGCACCAACAGCATCACGGTGTTGCCCGATCAGGATCTGGTCGTAGTGTGGCGGTGGCACTCCGGAAATCCGGCCGAGTTCGTCAAGCGAATCACCGCAGCGATCAAGTAACTACCAACCGGCGCCGCGCGAGTTGACTCGTGCGGCGCGCCAGGAAGAGCGGCTGCTGGCGAGCGGCCCGCGCGCCGCTGAAGACCCGAACTACCGCGCCGGCACCTGGCGCCTGATCCGGTACATCTATTAGCCACAGAGGACACCGCTATCCTCTGTGTTCTCGGTGTCCTCTGTGGCTAATTACTTAGCGTCGAGCTGTTCGATGGTCGCCGTCGACGGTTGGCGTGTCTTCTGCAGCCTGGCGGCAACGGCCTCTGCCTGTTTCATCACGCGCAGCACATTCAGGCCCAGGATTTTCTTGAGGTCCTCGTCCGTGTAACCACGCTTGATCAGCTCCGCGGTCAGGTCCGGATACTTCGACACGTCCTCGAGACCCACTACCACCTGCGTGATGCCGTCGAAGTCGCCGCCGAGCCCGAGGTGGTCGATGCCGGCGACCTTGCGGATGTGATCGATGTGGTCGGCCACCTGCGCCAGCGTGGCCTTGGGGGGCGTGGGTCCGCGCTCCGCGGCGGGCTTGGCGTCGTAGTCCGCGACCGCCTGCGAGATGAAGCCCGGCACGAATGTCACCATCACCACGCCGCCGTTCCTGGCGGTCAGCTGCAGCACGTTGTCGGGCACGTTGCGAGGCACGTTACAGATTGCCCGGGCCGACGAGTGCGAGAAGATCACCGGCGCCTCGCTCACGCGCAAGGCATCCGCCATGGTGTCGGATGACACGTGGCTGAGATCGACCAGCATCCCCATTCGGTTCATTTCGCGAACCACCTCTTCGCCGAACTTCGACAGACCGCCGACCGCCGGCTTGTCGGCGGCGGCGTCCGCCCAGCGCAAGTTGCCGTTGTGGGTCAGCGTCAGGTAGCGTGCGCCGAGGGCGAAAAACATGCGCAGCGTCGGCAGGGAGTCGTCGATCGAATGCCCGCCCTCCATGCCGATCAGCGAGCCAATGCGGCCGGCCTTGAACGACCGCTCGACGTCGGCAGCGGTGTAGGCCATCTCGAATGTCTCGGGCCACCGCTTCGTCATGCGATGCACGATGTCGATTTGTTCCAAGGTGACGCGGACCGCCTCCTGGCCCGTCATCGTTGACGGCGTGTAGACCGACCAGAACTGTCCGCCCAGGCCGCCCAGCCGCAGCCGCGGAATGTCGGTCATCAGCGACGGCACCGGCTTGGAGATCTCCGCCTTGCTGAAGTCGCGGCCCGGATCCAATCCGCGTAGCGCCCAGGGGTAATCGTTGTGCCCGTCGATCAGTGGCACCTGCTGATGGAGCGCCCGGGCTCTGGTGAGCGGGTCTTGGGCCAATGCCGGGTTGCCAACGATTATCACGGTGACGGTAACCAACGCGAGCAGTGAAAGGTATCGGAACATGGTGAGATCCTGCCACAAGCTGCCGGGTCCCGGATCCCGTCAGATTCGCAAGAGCGTGTCGCGCAGCACCCGCGCCTGGATGCGGCTGACCGCCAGCGTCTGGCCGTTCGCCATCTGCACCTGATAGGTGCCCCCGGGCATGGGACTGACCTTCTGAATCTGGTCCACGGCCGCCAGCGTGCCCCGGCTCAAGCGCACGAACCGCCGCGGGTCGAGTCGCGACTCGAGCGCGTGCAGGCGATGCGAAATGGTGAACCGCTCGTTGGCAACGGTGGTGAGGTGGAGCAGCTCACCCTCGGCGACGACCGAGGCAATCTGCCTGACTGGCAGAATCACGGTTTCGTCTCGCCGGCGCACCGGAATCCGCTCGAGGTAGCTCCGGCGCGCCGCGCTGTCGAGCGCGGCCGAAGCCGCCGTCAGGCCACTGGCGCGCTCGGACGCCGTCCCCTCGGCCCGGGTTCGCGCGCGGTCAATGGTCGTGGCCAGGCGCTCGCGCTCGACCGGCTTTAGCAGGTAATCGATCGCATTCAACTCAAACGCCTGCACCGCGAACTCGTCGTAGGCGGTGACGAAGGCGATTGACGGGGTGGCGCCGGCCTTGACCAGCCGCGCCACGTCGAGGCCACCCGCCTCTGGCATGTTGAGGTCGAGCAGCGCGAGATCGGGTTTCAGCGACTCGATCAGGTCGATGGCCTCCGTCCCGCTCGCCGCTTCGCCGACCACCTCGACCTGCGGAAACGTCTTCAGCAGGTTGATCAAGAAGCGCCGGGCCGGCCGCTCATCGTCGGCCAGTACGACCCGCAACAGCTTGGGCATCGCGATCATCCTTGTCTATTCCAGCCGCCTGAGCCAGCGGCAACACCAGCTCGGCGACGGTGCCTCGAGCGAGTTCAGCCGTGAGCGTCAGCGACGCGCTTTCACCGTAATGGCCGGCCAATCGCCGCCTGAGGTTGTCCACACCCACATGATCTGTGGCGTCAGGGGGCGCCGCTGGTTGCAACGGCGCACCCGTGTTGCGCACGGCGATGCGCAGGCGGTCGACGCCACCGGCGGTGTCGATGCGAGCCGTGACCTCGACATCGCCACCGGTCGTGCTGGGGGCGACGCCGTGCTTGATCGCGTTCTCGACCAGCGGCTGGACGACCAGCGCCGGAATTCGCAACAGGCGTAGTGCCGGCGGCACGTCGATGCGCACGCGCAGCCGCTCCTCGAAACGCTCATGCTCAATCTTCAGGTAGTGCTCAACCAGTTCGATCTCGCGGCCCAGGGTCGTGAAGTCGCCTTCAGACCGCAACACCCCGCGCAGCAGGGCCGTCAGCTGCATCAGGGTGTTGATGGCGCGAGGCGGTGCTGACTCGATCAGGTATCCGATCGTGGTCAACGCATTGAACAGGAAGTGCGGGTTGACCTGGGCGCGCAGCGCCTTCAGCTCGGCCTCGGCGGTCAGCTTCTGCATTTCCTCTTCGCGCAGTCGCACTTCGTAGCGTTCGTTCGTCAGCCGGATCTGATCGATACGGCGGGCGGCGGTTCCGACGACGGTCTTGACCAGCGCGAGGTCGTCCGACAGCAGCCGGCGGCCGCCAGTCAGCTCGCCGACCTTGACCACGAACCGTGGCTGGTCGGTCACTGGAACCAGCGCCTGCGTGGTCTTGGGTGGCGTGGCGGCCGCATCCGGGCCGTCTTCCACCCACCACACGCGTTGCGCATCCAGCGCCGGCGCCAGTCGCTCGGTCACGGTGTCGAGCACGCCCTCGATCGAGTTCTTCGACTGCAGCGCCTGGCCAATGCCGGCGCCGAGCGCCGCGTAGTCCATGCGGCCCAGTAGCGACTGATCCACGAAACGGACGAGGCGACGGTGCAGCCAGGGCGAGACGAGCGACGTGCCGACCCACAACGCCATCAGGACGCCGGCGGCCAGCGGTCCGGCCGGCAGCATGGTCGCCAGGTTGTAGCCGGTGAAAGCAATCGCGACGAGCGCAATCAACGTGAGCGCCTGCTTGAGGAACAGGTCGGCCAGCGCGAACCGGTAGTCCTGGTAGAGAATGGCAAACGCCAGCGGGATGGCGGCGTGGTGCCCGATCAACTCTACCGCCCAGCCGTCTCCCGCCGCGTGAAAGCGGCCGAGGTGCGACGCCGACACTGCGAACAGTGCGAGCGCCAGGACCCACAACACCCGTTGACCGTTTGCCTGCGACCGCGTCAGCACGCCTAACGCCACGATCATCAAGCCATAACAGATCGTCAGGATCAGAAACGCGAGCGACGAGGGTTCGGGATTACCGGTGATCACCGTTTGCAGGTGCAGCACCGAGGCGGCGATGCTGCAGCCATACGCGATCACGGTGATGACGATGCCGCGCGGCAGGGCGCGGGCGACCGAATGCACCACCACCGCCGCCAGCAGGCCGAGCGCCGGAAACGACATCGCCCACAGGCCGATCGATTCGTTGAAGTAGCCCAGGCGTGGCAAGGCATAGGCCGTCAGTTCGCCGAAGTTCCAGATCAGCCCGAGGACGGCAGTCGCCAGCGGCAGGAAGTGGCCTGGCTTGTCTGGGCCACCCCTCAGCACCAGCGCCAGCAACATCGCGTATAGCGTCGTGCCGGTGATAAACCCGACCAGGTTGAGCACTTCCGACGCGTTCGGTGCGATCACGGATCGATTCTATACAATGGCGTATCCATGTCCCGCACGGTTGATGCCACGAAACTCACTGGTCTCGCCAGCCGATTTGCCGCGTTTGTGGCCGAGCGCCACCCCTTTGCCCTGACGATCGCGCTTGAGGCATTCGACCGCGCCGGCGTTGGCGCCATCAAAAGCCGCGATGCTGTGAAGCTGGATGCCGCGCGCATCCCGTTCCGACGCGCGCTCGCCAAGACCTTGTACGACCAGGTCGCCGCGCCTGAGGGCATCGCCGAGACGACCCCTGGCACCTCCGCGATCAAGCGACTGGAACAGGCGCGCGCGGAAGTCGTGGACGCCTGCGACGGCTTCCTGCGGCGTGCCGCCATCGAGGCGTCGCTGACCAAGGCCGAGCGCAAAGAAATTCTCAAGGGCATGTGTCTCACGCGCAGCGTTGATAATCGCCTGAAGCAGTTCTTCATGGGCGGTGAGGTTCGCTGGGGTGACATGGCGTTTCAGGGCAAGGGCTTTCGATCGCTCGGCCAGGAAGCCATCTATGCCGGCGCGATTCGCTTGCACCGTGGCGAGGCGTATCGCAAGGCTGATGGCACCTGGAACGGCGACGTCCTGGCACCGGTGATTCGCGACCTCGGCATGACGCTGGCCATGCGGCATGACGAAGAAGCCGTGGCGATGGTGTTGCGCGCGCAAATGGGCAAGTCGGGTCCGCCCATGGACGGCAAGGACTTGCACACCGGCGACTTCGAGTGGGGCGTGCTGCCGGCGGCGGCGCCGCTGGCGGTGGGCTCGCTGACCATGGCCGGCATGGCGATGGCGTTCTCGCTCGAGGGAAGCGATCGCATCGCCCTCTCGTTCATCGGCGAAGGTGGCTCGTCGCTCGGTGAGTGGCACGAGGCGATCAACACCTGCGCGGCCGCGAAGCTGCCGGCCATCTTCTGCGTCCAGAACAACCAGACGGCGCTGTCGACGCCGGTGCGCGACAACTCCGCCAGCCGCGTCTTTGCCGACAAGGCGGCGGGCTACGGCGTCCCCGGCCTGACCATTGATGGCACCGATCCCGACGAAGTGGCGGCGGCCTTTACCTGGGCGGCCGAGCGGGCGCGGGCCGGCGAGGGCGTGACGCTGATCGAAGTGGTGGCCATGCGCATGTGCGGCCACGCCCATCACGACGACATGCTGTACCTCGGCAAGGATCAGCCGCCGTCGTGGGAGTATCACCAGTTGTTCGAGACCGGCTACGCCAATCGCGAGCTCTACGAGTACTGGTCGAAGCGCGATCCGATCCCGATGTATGCCCGCCGGCTCGAGGCCGAGGGCGTGATCAAGGTGGGCGATCTGGATGCGCTCAAGGCGTGGGCCGACGAACTGGTCGAAGGCCAGGCGCAGGCGGTGATCAAGGCGCCGTGGCCAAGGCCCGAGATGGCCGGCGTCGGCGTCCACTACGACGAGAACCCGCGCGAGCGGGTTGAAGTGCTCGAGCCAGCCCGCCGCCTCGCCGTGCCGGCGGCGGCCTCGCTGCCACCGCTCGAGACCGGGCTGCCGTTCGACAAGAAGGGCAACACCTTCCTCGAGGCGGTCATGCTCGGGGTCGGCGATGCGCTCAGGGCCGACCCGCGCGTGTTCGTCTACGGCGAAGACGTTGGCGGCCAGTATGGCAATGCGTTTCTGCTGCTGAAGCCGTTGCTGAGGGAGTTTGGCGATCGCATCCGCAACTCGCCGCTCGCCGAAGGCGCCGTGCTGGGCGTGTGTGTCGGTGCCGCGCTGGCCGGGCAGCGGCCGATTGGCGAGATGCAGTTCAACGATTTTGTCGCCACCGGCTTCAATCAACTGGTCAACAACGCAGCGAAGATCCGTTATCGCTGGGGCGGCAGCGTGCCGATGGTGGTGCGCATGCCGTGGGGTGGGCTGCGTCACGCCGGACCGTACCACAGCCAGAATACCGAGCCGTGGTTCTATCGCACCCCGGGCCTCAAGATCGTCGTCCCGTCCACGCCGGAAGATGCGCGGGCGCTGATGGCCGCCGCCGTCGCTGATCCCGATCCGGTGTTGTTCTACGAGCACATCGCGCTCTACCGCGATCCGCGGATCAAGCAGGCATTGCCGGCGGAAGCACCGGCGCCGCTCGCGCTGGGTAAGGCGGCGCTACGGCGAGCGGGTTCCGATCTGGTGATGATTTCGTATGGCGCCTACGTGCACCATTGCCTGCGCGTAGCCGAGAAACTGTCGGCCGAGGGCGTCGAGGCGTCGGTGCTCGACCTACGGAGTCTTGCCCCGCTCGACCGCGAGGCCATTCTCGCCGTCGCCCGGCACTGCAACCGGGTGCTGATTGTGCACGAAGACTCGCGCACCGGCGGCATTGGCGAGAGCCTGGCCGCCATCATCCAGGAAGAGGCGTTCGAGGCGCTGGATGCGCCCATTCGCATCCTCGGCGCGCTCGATACGCCCGTGCCGTACTCGCCACCGCTCGAAGCCGTGTTCCTGGTCAGTGAAGACGAGATCGAGCAGGCGGCGCGACTGCTGGCCGCCTACTGACCTATTTCTTCTTCGCCGCCGTGAAGTCGGCCTGGCCCATGCCGAAGTCGAGCATGCCCTTGATGGTGTCGCCGTCGACGTCACCGGTCACCTTGATCTCGAGCGGACCCTGGGGGCCGTCAACGCTGAAGGTCAGCGCCAGCGCCTTGCCCTTGAGCGTGCCCTTGACCGGCACCGTGCCTTGCGGGCTGTCGATGGTGCCGGTCACGACCTCGCCATCCTGCGTGAGGGCGGCGGCGGCCGTAAGCGCGCCTTGCGGCCCGTTGATGTTCAGCTCCCACGCACCTGTCACCGATCCCTGCGCATACGGCGCCACGCTGAGAGTGAACGTGAACACGACCGCGAGTGAAATTGCTCGAAACATGTGAAGCCTCCAGAAAGTGAACGAACTACGGTAACAAAAATCAGTCGGTCAAGCGAACGGCGATCTCACCCCGGTCGCGATCTCATACGACCAGCCGTGCCACGGGCCCGTGACCACGCCGCGCCCGGTGTCTGACACCGCTATTTCCGCGCCGCCGGCGTCAGCGACGTCTCGCGCTTCTCGCTGCCACGCATGTAGAGCACTTTCGCCGGCTGGCCGATCTTCAGCAACTCCAGCGCAAACGTGTAGTCGTAGATGTTGGTGATCGACTGGCCAGCAATCTCGATCACCACGTCACCTTTGGCCAGCCCCGCCTGTTCCGCCGGACCACCGCCGATGACGCCGCCCAGCAGCAGGCCCTTCACATCCGACGCGTAGTCGGGAATCGTGCCTGTGAACAGGCGCAGGCCCGCGCGGCCGCCGGTCTCGGTTTTCTGCTCGACCTTGGTGAACAACGGCGCCTCGGGCGAATCCATCAGGCGCTTGATCACGCCCGACGCCAGCTCGCCGACCCGCACGAGATCCTCGTAGTTGATCTTGTCAGCGGTGTCGCTCGGCCGGTGGTACTCCTGATGGGCACCGGTGAAAAACGTCAGGCACGCCACGCTGGCGGTATTGAAGCTGCCGACGTCAGTCGGCTGGTAGGGATCCTCCTGCAGCACCAGGTCGAAGCCGGCAGCGATGTTGGCCTGCTCGAGCAGCTTCGGCCACATCGCGCTGGTGCCCGTCGCCTGCACGGTGAGCTTGTTGTCAGCGACGCGGCCGACCATGTCGAAGTTGAGGTACCCCGCCAGGGCGTCGAGCGGCACCGGCGGCTTGGCCACAAACGCGGCCGAGCCCAGCAGGCCCAGTTCTTCTCCCGACCATAAGGCGATCAGCAGGTGGCGCTTGCGCGGCTGCGTGCTGAGCGCCTCACCGATGGCCAGCACCGTCGCCGTGCCCGACGCGTTGTCATCGGCCCCGTGGTGAATGGCGTTGGCCTCTTCCTTGCCGGCCAGCGAGCCGCCGGTCGTGCCGCGGCCGAGGTGATCGTAGTGCGCGCCGACCGCGACCCACGGCTTGACCACGCCGGTCAGTGGCGTCGTCGCCGGCAGGTACGCGACGACGTTGTTGCCGGTTTGCTGCTGGCGGATCACGTTGGTCTTGAGCGTCACCGTAATGCCCGGGATGGCGAAGCCCGCCACATGCGGGTTGCCGCTGTCGAATTCCTTCTGCACCGCGCCAAGCGACTTGCCTGCCGCCGCCATGATCGGCGCAAACGCATCGCCGCTGACGCTGGCCGCGGCAATGCCCGAACCGGCAATCGCGGTATCAAAGCTCATCGGCACCACGGTGCCGGCATTAGGCGAGTTTGGACCGGTGATCACGATCATGCCTTTGGCGCCGCGCTGGCGCGCCGCCTGGGCCTTGTAGCGAAGATCGGCGTAGCGCGCGAGAATGGCGCGCGTCTTCTGATCGGCGTCTTCCGGGAAGTAGCGGAACACGACGACGATCTTGTCCTTGACTTCGAGACCGGCGTAGCTGTCGTAGCCGAAGTTTTGCGCCTCGGGCACCACCAGCCCATATCCGGCAAACACCACGCGCCCAGTAGCCTCGACCGTATCGGAGAACGACAATGCCTGGACGATGGCCGCGCCCGTGAAGGTCTGCGCGCCGCCCGCGTCCCTGGTGATCGTCATCGTGGTGCCGCCGTCCTTCGAGCCGGCGGTGAACGTGAACGGCATGCGGAAGTCGGTCAAGCCCGGCAGCGGCTTGGCGCCGATCCGCTTCAGCTCGCTGATGATGTAGTCGGCGGCCAGCTTCTCACCGGGCGAACCCGTGAGCCGGCCCTCGAACTTGTCGGCTGCCAGCGTCTCGACCTGCGTCTTGGTCCGCGACTGCACGGCGGTGGATTGCGCATGCGGCGCAGCAACGGCCGCGAGCGCGATTAACAGCGAAGCGCGAAGTGAGTTCTTCATTTGGTGTTGGCCTTCCGAGGCGGAGCCGCCTTGAGCGCCGCCATCGCGGCCTCGTGATTCCACTGCGCCAGGTAAATCTGCCCAGCCGATCCCGGGCCGCCGGCTCGAGCCGAGGTGAACGCCATCTGGGTGCCGTCAGGCGAGGGCACCGGCAGGCCATCGAAGCCGGGGGTGTGGGTGATCTGGACCGGTTCCTTGATGCCCGCCTTGTCGACCATGAACACTTCGAAGTTCTCGAAGCCGAGCTTGTTCGAGGCGAACACGAAGTACTCGCCCGACGGATGCTCGTACGGCGCCCAGCTCATGGCAGCGAAGTCGGTGATCTGCCTCTTGTCGGTGCCGTCCGGCTTCATCGTCCAGACGTTGGCGATTAGCCCGTTCTCTTCGAAGTGGCGCCAGACGATGCGGCCGTCCTTGGTGAAGAAGGTGCCGCCGTCGTAACCGGCCCAGTCGGTGAGGCGCTTCTGCTCAGTGCCGTCGGCCTTCATGATGTAGACCTCGGCGAAGAACGAGGCGTCGAGCGTGAGCTGCTTCTGCTCGGCCGGCGACAGTGTGCGGTTGTAGGCATCGCGCATCGACGAGAACACAATCCACTGGCCATCTGGTGAGTAGCCGCCTTCGGCGTCGTAGCCCTTCGCCGTGGTCAACTGCTTCATGGCACCGGTTTTTTCGCTATACGCGAAGATGTCCATCTCCGGGTCGTAGTCCCACGCGTAGCGGCGCTCCTTGCCCGAGGCGCGGAAGTCGAGTTCGTCCTTCTGGTACTGCAGCGACTTGGGATCGAGGTGCGTCGAGCCGAACATGATCTCGTCGCTGCCGGGACGGAAGAACGCGCACGTCGTCTTGCCCATGCCGGGCGAGACGCGCTTGGTGTCGCCGGTGGCGAAGTCGAGCACGAAGATTTGGTAGAACGGGTTGGCGGGGTCGCGCTCGCTCTGGAAGACCAGGCGCTTGCCGTCGGGCGACCAGTAACCTTCACCGGCGCGCTTGCCCTCGACCGTCAGCCGGCGGACGCGGCTCAGAAAGGTTCGCTCACCTGTCGGGGCTTGCGTGGCCACCGGCACCGCCGCCGACAAGAACACGGCCGCCGAACACAGCGACACGGCGGCAAATACTCTTTTCGTCAAGACGTCAGGCATTTGGTCCCCACAAATCGAAGCCCTTCATTCTACCGGGTTCGGGGCTATTTCATCGGCACGCTGAGGTCGGTTGGTTTACCGGCTGTGACCGTGATTTTCTGCGGCGCGCTCTTCAACGACTCGTGCCAGATGCGTAGCTCGTAGGTGCCGGGCGGGATGTTGTCGAGCGCGAAGCGCCCATCGGCTGCCGAGATCGCCGCGGCATTGTCGGTCACGACCATCCACCCGCGCATCCAGGGATGGGTATTGCACACCAGCCGCACGTTGCCGGCGGCGCCAATCGGCTTGGTGATGGTCAGGCCGGGGATGGGCAGGGCGACGTTGAACAGCGTCCGCCCGCTGTCGGTTTGCGCGTGGGTCGTGTGGAGAACCGCATCCTTGCTGGTGGTCTTCACGTTGGCGTTCGGACGCACAATCTGCACCCGCGGCGCGAAGGCGCACTTGTCGTTGGTGATCGTGGCTTCGGCCGCGGCCGCACGCTTGACGCCGGTCAGCACCACGACCGCGTTGGCCAGGCGGCCCTGTCCGTCAACCACGATGGCGTGGTCCGGCAGTTCGTGGCCGCACACCTTCTGATCGATCGTCACCCGCACCGGCGCCAGCCCCTTGGCGGTTGTCGTGATCGTTCCGGTGATGCTGCCGGTTTGCGCGTGTGCCGTGGTGGCTAGTGTCGCGCACGCAAGGGCTCCAAGAACTCCCAGACCAGATAACCGACGCATGACACCACCCTCTCGCCGCAGTACTTGACGGGAATCGAGACTCCGAGCGACGCGGCCAACGCGCCCGTGCCGGTGAGACCTTTGCGAACCTGCGGAGTCACCCATAGCTTCTGGTTCTCCCCGTTCAGCTCGACGCCGAGCGTCCAGTTATTCGGTGCTGCGCTGCTGTCGCGTCCGACGTACAGATTGTAGAGATACGCGCGATCGACCAGGGTATCGACCGGCACGATGACGAACTCGTTCTCTGGAAACGCCTTCTCGGTGATGATCGGCCGCGCGCACCACGCCCCCCACATTTCGGGGATGGTGGTGGGCTGGACGAGTTGGCCACCCAGGCTGAGCGTGGCGGCGAGAAGAAGCGACGTCAACCTTCGGACTATGCCGGATCGGTGTGCGAATCGCCAAGACGCGGCCGGTGCTGTCGGCTCGCGACCGAGAGGGATTGCCTTTCCAATTGAAAGTAGTTAAAATCACTACTTCAGGAAATACGAATATGAACACTTCCATTTCGGCGGCCACCGCCAATCGCGATTTCTCGACGCTGCTCCGCAAGGTCCGCGGCGGCGCGACGTTTGTGGTGACGTCGCATGGACGACCCGTGGCTCGGCTGGTGCCCGTGGCCGCCGGGGCGATGCTGGCTGGAACGGCTAAGAAGACACTGTTCCAGCGGCTGGCCGCGGCTCCCGTGCTTGATGCCGGCCGGTGGACCCGCGATGAACTCTACGAGGACGAACGATGAACGTCGCCGTGGACACCAACATCCTTGCCTACGCCGAAGGCATCAACGGATTGCACAACCGCGACGAGGCCATCGCGTTGCTGCAAGCGCTTCCCCCGGAGTCCACGCTGGTGCCGGTGCAGGCGCTTGGTGAGTTGTTCACGGCACTCGTCCGCAAGGCCCGCAAGTCCCGCGCCGAAGCTGCGGCCGCCGTGCTTAGTTGGGGCGACGCCTTTCCGTTGATCGAGACCTCGAACGAGGTGCTGCTGGCGGCCACCGACCTGGCCCAGGCGCATCAACTCAGTCTTTGGGATGCCGTCATGCTATCGGCGGCCGCCGACGCGCGGTGCCGGCTGCTGCTGTCCGAGGATCTGCAGGATGGCTTCACCTGGCGCGGTGTGACGGTCATCAATCCGTTCGCGGCGCGGCGACACCCCTTGCTCGAGGCCCTCATCCAGGCCTGAGTGCCGTTCGTCGGCAGGAATCGACCATTCATGGTCACCAACCCACAGGTGAGCGCCTTCCGTTCGCCTGGCGGTCCGCTCCCTACTAGGCTGTATGCACCATGCTCCATCGCTGCATCGTTGTTTCCTTCACCGCTCTATCCTTGAGTCTTGCCTTCGCAGGGTATGCCACGGCCCAAACTGGCACCACATTGACCGGCAAGGTCACTCAGGGCGACAACAACCAGCCGATGGCTGGCGCGCTCGTCGTGATCGATGAACTTCGCCGCGAGGTGACGGCGGGCGCCGACGGCTCGTTCGTATTTACCAACGTGCCGCCCGGCGAGTACCACGTCGGTGTGCGCGCCGATGGCTTCAGCACGCGGCGCACCGAGGTGACCGTTGGCACGACCCCGGCGACGCTCAATCTCGCTGTGGACTTCGACATGCACTTCGCCGAAGTGCTCTCGGTCAGCCCGAACGCGCGCCCGCAGTTCGAGTCATATCAGCCGACGACCGTGCTCGATGGCCAGGAGCTGGCGAAGAACCTCGAGTCAACGCTGGCGGCGACGCTGTCGGAATCACCCGGTGTGGCGATGCGCGAGTTTGGGCCGGGGCCGGCGCGGCCGATTATCCGTGGCCTGGATGGTGATCGCGTCGCCGTGCTCGAAGACGGCCAGCGCATGGGCGACCTGTCGAGCCAGTCAGGCGACCACTCGGTGCCAACCAACCCGGCGGCGGCCCGCAAGATCGAAGTGGTGCGCGGACCGGCCACGCTGCTCTACGGCGCTAACGCGATTGGCGGCCTGGTCAACGTGATTACCGATTCGATTCCTACCGAGAAGACCGTCGGCAGTTCCGGCAACTTCAACTTTAACTACGGCAGTAACGGCAACGCCGGCGGCGGCGCGGGCGACATTCACGTCGGCAATGGCACGTTCGCACTGCACTTCGGCGGCGCCGGTAACCGCGCCGATCACTACTCGACCCCCGAAGGCGATGTCGACAACTCGCAATCGCGGACCGCGATGGGACAGGTCGGCGGCTCGTGGACCGGCGCGCGCTCGTACGTCGGCGCCAGCTACGGCTACGACGACTCCGAGTACGGCATTCCGGTGGTCGAAGAAGGCACCATCAGCCTGACCCCGAAGCGGCACTCGTTCAGCGCCCGCGCCGGTGGCAAGAACCTTGACGGGTGGCTGCAGTCGTACCGCGCCACCCTGGGTGTCCGCCGCTACGAACACTCCGAACTCGAGGGCGACGAGATCGGCACCACGTTCAACAACGACACGCTTGAAGGCGAGCTGTTGCTGTCGCATAAGCGCGTCGGCAAACTGGTCGGCAGCTTCGGGGGTTGGTTTCTCGATCGCGCGTTTGCCGCCACCGGTGCGGAAGCGCTGTCGCCACCGGTCGACCAGCAGGCCTACGCCGGGTTCCTCTACGAAGAGATCGAATCCCCTCATGCCACGGTGCAGTTCGGTGGCCGCGTCGACCACACCAGCTACACCCCCGAAGGCGGCCTGCCGGCGCGCGACTTCACCGAGTTCTCGGGTTCGGTCGGCCTGTTGCTGAAGCCGCAAGCCGCCAATGACAACTTCGTGGTGGCGTTGAACCTGGCCCGCGCGGCTCGCTATCCCGCGCTTGAGGAGCTCTACTATTTTGGCCCGCACCCCGGCAACCTGGCGTTCGAGATCGGCAACCCGAACCTTGAGGCGGAACATGCGCTCGGCTTCGATGTCTCGCTGCGCGGCCGCGGCTCCCGCTTCGAAGCGGAAGTCTCGCTGTTCCGCAACGACATCAGCGACTATATTTTCCGTGAGCCGACCGGTGAGGTCGAGGATGACTTCCCGGTCGTCGAGAACGTCGCCGCCGACAGCGTGCTGATGGGCGTCGAAGCGCACGCGGACGTGAAGCTGACCAGCTCTCTGACCGCCGAGGTCACCTACGACTGGGTGCAGGGCGAGTTGAAGGCGTCAGGCGACCCGTTGCCTCGCATTCCGCCGTACCGCGTGCTCGGCGGCTTGACCTATCAGAAGAACGCCTTCCAGATTGGCGGCAGCGTGCAGGCGGTGTCGGCGCAGACCCGCGTGTTCGCAGACGAGACGCCGACCGAGGGTTACACCACGGCCCGGTTCTTCGCGTCGTACTCATTCGACCGGGGCGGCGTGCTGAACACCATCACCGCCCGTCTCGACAATGCCGCGAACGAGTCGTACCGCAATCACCTGAACTACCTGAAGGACGTACTGCTCGAAGCCGGTCGCAGCTTCAAGGTGGTCTACACGCTCGGCTTCTAGACTAGCGCGCCAGATGCGCCTCGCTCCTGATCTCGCCGTTCTCCTGAGCTCTTCCTTAGAAGCGGTATTTCACGCCGAGCTTGAAGACGCGCGCGGCGATGATCTCGGTCGGCTGCAGGTAGGTCGAGCCCACGCGGTTGGTCTGCGCCGTGATGGTGTTGGTGTTTAACGAGTTGAACAAGTCGAAGGTGCCTTCCAGTGACTGGTTGCCCCAGGTCTTGAACCGCTTCGAGACGCGACTATCCCAAATCTTCGTCCATCCGTAGCGGCCTGCCTGCGAGTCGACACGCACGGGTACCAGCACGTTGTTGGCATCGCGGATCTGCACTTCGCGGAAGTAATAGTCACCGCTCTGGGCCAACAGCGACGTCGAGTACATCAAGCCCCAGGGCAGGTTGTAGCTGCCGCTGACGCGCATGGCGTAGTTCCACGACGGCTTGGCGAACGCGAAGTTCTGCACGCCGTAGTTGGTCCCCGTGACCGTGCCGGTGCCATACAGCGCTTCGTTCGGGTTGCGCGGGGTGTTGTCCTGCAGGTCGCGATAATCAGCGTCGAACGACACCAGGAAGGTGTAGTTATTCGACAACTGCTTGTTCAGCGTGGTGCCGAACGCGTGGTAGCTGTTGTTGCCGGTGGCCTTCACGATGCGCTCGATGTTCTGGCCGAACGTCGGGTAGGTGCGCGGCACCGAGTAGATGGTCAGCACCTTGTCGTCGGCGGTGCCGGTGGTGTTGTCACGACCCGGGTCGATGCCGGTCGTGGTCTGCGTGTACGCGTCGTACGGCAGGGCGAGGTTGACCGCCTGGTTGCCGTTGCCGTCCTTCTTGTGCACGTAGTTGAACTGGACGGTCAACACGCGGCTCAGGCCCAGGTCGAGCCCGGCGGTGTACTCCTCGACGAACGGTCCCTTCAGGTCCGGCGTGAACGAACGCGTCAAGCCGCCGCCCGAGGTGGACGTCAGGTTGGCGGGCACCGGCACGTAGGGAATGCGGCCATCCCAGTTCGAGTAGGTGCGCGTGATGATCGCGTTCGGGTTGACGTCGGCCGCGCCTGGGCCGGGGTTGGCCGAGGCGCCTGAACTGCCGCCCACGTAGCGGCCGTAGCTGGCGCGCACCGCGACGCGTCCCTCGCCGGTGATGTCATAGACGGCGGAAATGCGCGGCACGAACGTCTGGTAGATCGGGAAGTTGTCTTCGCCCTTCGCCGCGAAGATGTTGGCCGTGGCAAACGGGCCGGTGCCCGGGTTGCCCTGCTCCGGCAGGAAGCTCGAGTAGCGGTCGAAGCGAATGCCGACATTCAGCGTCAATTTGCGGCTCACCGTGATCTTGTCGTTGAAGTACGCCGAGTTGTACCACTCGCCAGAGCCGGTGGTGTTCGGGTAGTCGTAGACCAGGACCGAGTCGGGCCGCGTGAAGCAGCCGTCGTAGTTGGCGGACTCGTTGCAGGCCGCGTCGCCGGCGACGCTGCGGTAGCGGTACTGCTGCTGGTTCGGGTAGCCGATGTTCTTGGTTTCGATGATGTTCCGCCAGCCGAGATAGCCCGTCTTCAGTTCATGGTTCTTGCCCCACATGTTGGCGAAGTAGGCGAACGTCGCGCCGTACTGCCAGCGCCGAGGCATCCGGTCGGTTTCGAGGAACGCGCCGCGCACGGCCGTCGTTGACAGGTCGCTCTTGCGCACGTCGGTCGTCCATGGCACGTCCGGCCACCAGTAGCCACCACGCTGCAGGCTGGCATCGAAGGTCGCGCGCGACGACAGGACCGACAGCCACTTGAACGACGGTCCGACCAGAGAAAACGAGTCCTGGTTCTGCGTCGATTCGAGCGGCACAAAGCGGCTGGCCGTGCGATAGGGCTGCCACTTGCGGCCGACCTGGCCCATGGCCTCGAACTTGTTGCTCTTGGTCACCTGGTAGGTGACCTTCAGCGTCGGGTCCTGCAGCTTGGTGTAGAACTCAACCTGCTGCTTGTCCGACAACTGAATGAAGCCAGGAATCAGCTGGCCGGACTCGGCGTCGCGGTGGCTCGCGTAGAACCACAGGCGGTCCTTCAGCACCGGGCCGCCGATTTCGCCGTAGAAGTCCTTCTGGCTGGTGAACTTGTTGACGCCGGGCGCGTAGCCCTTGGCCAGCAACTTGGAGGTGACGTTGGTGCCCTGGAAATCGCCCGACTGGTAGTTGGCCGAGCCAAGGCCCTTGAACTTGTTACCGCCAGACTTGACCACCAGGTTCATGGTCACGCCGGGATTCATGGCGTCAGCGCCCTTGGCCGCCGTCGTGATCTGCGCTTCTTCATAGGTGCCAAAGTCGCCGTAGGTCTGATCCCAGATCATGCCGTCATAGCTGACCACGCCGCCGCCGGCGCGTCCGAACGTGCGCGCGCCAGGGCCCGAGCCGGTGCCGAAGCTCGACCCGCCGACGTCCAACGAGGTCGCATAGAGACCCGGAATCATCGAAACCAGCGCTGTCAGGCTGCGGCTGGATGGCAGGTCGTCAAGCTTCTGCTGATCCCAGTTGACCGCGATATTCGCCGATTCGAGGTCGATGGTCGGTGACTGGCTCGTGACCGTGACGCTTTCCTGCAGCGTCGCCACTTCCAGCTTGCCGTTGATCGTGGCTGTCGCGCCGGCATTCAGGTTGACGCCTTCGATGTTCAGGGTGGCGAACCCCGGCAACTCGAACGACACCTTGTACTGGCCACCCGACAGCAGCGTGAAGCGATACACGCCTTGCTCATTCGAGACCGTCGTGCGTGCTCCGCCGATCATGTTGGGACTGGCAATTGATACCGTGACGCCAGGCAAGGCCCCGCCGCTGGCGTCCGTCGCCCGGCCCGTAATTGCACCGGTCTGTTGCTGCGCCTCCGCCGAGCCTGCCAGCGCAATAGCCAGCGCCAGCGAACTCAACACCACACTCCAAGACTTCCAATTCACAGACGACTCCTTGTCGAGCACTCACCCCATGAAGACAGGGGACGGTCCCAGGGCGGACTCGATCAGGGAACTTTATAGCACTGATTTCGCCACGAAGTTCACGGCGTTGCACCCCTCATGCTGCGATAATCAAACCCCATGCGCCAATTGCTTGCCCTCGTGCTGACCTCGGTTGTCTTCACCGCCTCCCCATCCGCGCAAGGCCGTCCGGCGTGGCTCGATCCGTACCGCGAGAACGCGGAGAAGCTGATGAAGGCGGCTACCGCCGATCAGTTTGCGTGGGACCGTGTCGCCGAGCTGACCGATACCTACGGCCAGCGCCTCAGCGGATCCGAAAATCTCAATCGCGCCATCGCGTGGGCGGTGGCGACCATGAAGACAGACGGTCTCGACAACGTTCACACCGAGCGCGTGATGGTGCCGAAGTGGGTGCGTGGCGTCGAGAGCCTGGAGATCACCAACCCGCCGCATCATGTCGTGCCCATGATCGGACTCGGCGGCAGCGTCGCCACGCCGCCGGACGGCATCGAGGCCGAGGTCCTAGTCGTCGCCAACGGCGCCGAGCTGACCAGGCGTGCGGCCGAGGCCAACGGCAAGATCGTGTTGTTCAACGTGCCCTACACGAACTACGGCGAGACCGTGGCCTACCGCTCGGGCGGAGCCACCATGGCGGCGCAGCATGGCGCCGTGGCCGCGCTGGTGCGCGCGGTCGGACCGACCGGGTTGCGCACGCCCCATACCGGCGGCATGAACTACGGCGACGGCGTCGCGAAGATCCCGACCGCCGCCATTCCGGTTGAGGACGCCCTGCGCATCCAGCGGCTCAGCAACCGCGGCATCAAGGTGCGCCTGCGCCTCAAGATGGCGGCGCATTTCGAGGCCGACGTCGAGTCCTTCAACGTCGTCGGTGAGATTCGCGGCAGCGAGAAGCCCGGCGAAATCGTGCTGGTCGGTGGTCACTTCGATTCATGGGATCCCGGCACCGGCGCCTCGGACGATGGCGTGGGGTGCGTGGTGACGTGGGAGGCCGCGCGCCTGATGAAGAAACTGAACATCCGCCCGAAGCGCACCGTGCGCGTGGTCCTGTTCACGAACGAAGAGAACGGCATGCGCGGTGGCAATGGCTATCGCGATCAGCATGAGCAGGAAGCCGCCAACCACATCCTGGCGTTCGAGTCCGACTCGGGCGTGTTCGCACCCGCGAGCCTGGGCTTCTCGGGCTCCGCCGCGGCGCGCCAGATCATCAGCGACATCGCTACCCTGCTGACGCCTCTCGGCCTGCAGAACATCGGCCCGGGCGGCGGCGGTGCCGACATCGGTCCCATTGCCACGCTCGGCAAGGTGCCGATGATGGCCTACTCGGGCGACTCGACGAAGTACTTCACCATTCACCACACGCCGGCCGACACGGTGGACCGGATTGAGCCGGCCGAGGTCTCGAAGGCGGCGGCCGCGATCGCGGCGATGATTTACGTGGTGGCCGAGATGCCGCAGGCGCTGCCGAAATGATCGCCGTCCTCGTCGCGACACTACTCTCGCTGGCGACCCAGCCGGCTCCCACCGCGACCGATGCGACGGTGGTCGTGTCGGGCGCCACCGCGTCAGTCTACGTGGCGATCAACAACCCGACGATGTACGACATCTACGTGGTGTCGGCGACGAGTGACGCGGCGGGGAAGGTGGAACTCTACTCCGCCGACAAGCCGGTCGACAACATGACGGTCGCGGCGTACGGGTGGTTGGAACTGAGGGCGGGCGGGATGTTCCTGCGCTTGTCGGACCTGAAGCGCGAACTGAAGGCAGGCGATTCAATCACCATCACGATGGTGACCGACGGCGGTGTCACGATCCTGGCGGTTGCGGCCGTAAAGTAGGGCCCCCCTGTTAGGGGGGCCCTACCCGTTAGCCCTTCTTGATCGTGAAAGCGCCCGGCGCGCCCTCGCGGTACTTCGCGTGGCAGGTCTGGCAGGTGCCACCGAGTTCCTTCATCGCGCCCATAATCGCTTCGGGGCCCGACGCCTTGGCAATGGCATCGGCATGCTTCATTGCCGCGGCCGCCCATTCGGCGGCTTCGGTGTTCTTGCGTTCGGTCCAGAACCCCTGCACGTCCTTGAACAGGGCCACCATCTTGGTGGCTTCGGCCGAAATACCGGCCGCGTTCATTTCTTTGGCGGCGCCGCGCATGGCGCCGTTGGCTGCACCGACAGCCTTCATCAGCTTGTCGTAGTCTTCATCGGTCTTGGCCTGCGCGAGCGAGCTCACCGACATCGTGACGGCGAACGCCAAGGCCAATCCGGCCGCTGTTAGAAAACGAGTAACGCGCATGTGTCCTCCCGGGACGTTGAGGGCAGCAAAATGCGGCCCAGTGCGCCCGAAGAATACCATGACGCCATAGTGCCCGGATGACGAAAGGCACCCTCGGCCTCACCCTCGCCCTGGCCGTCACGGCCTCGGTGACCTGCCTGGAACTTGGCTCCAGGCGGGTCTTTCTATGGCACCGAGATTTGGTAGAGGCGCGGCCACTTCTTGCCGGTCACATAGATGCGGCGAGTGGACTTGTCGTAGGCGATGCCGTTCAACACGTCGGCCGGCGGCTGCCGCTGGTTGCGCGGCCACAACGACGCCAGGTCGATCCACGCATTCACCTCACCAGTGTTCGGTGAGATTCTCGCCACGCGATCGGTCATCCAGACGTTGGCCCAGATCTCGCCCTCGACCCACTCCAGCTCGTTCAACTGCGGCACCGGGCGCCCGGCGTCGCGCACGCGGATGGTCTTCGTCACCGCTTGGGTCTTGGGATCAAGGAATGTGAGCGAGTCGGTGCCGTCGCTCATCACCAGTCCGCCGGCCGGATCATAGGCCAAGCCCCAGCCCTCGCCTTGGTAGGGGAAGGTCCGTTTGTGCTTGAGCGTCTTGCGGTCGTAGACGAAGCCGCGCTGATGCTGCCAGGTGAGCTGCAGCAACTCGTCGCCGACCAGCGCGAGTCCCTCCGCGAAGAACGCGCTGTCGACCTTGACCTCCTGCAGCACCTTGCCAGTTGCGATCTCGACCCGTCGCACAGACGACTCGCCGTTTAGCCCGGTGCTCTCGTAGAACTCGCCCTCCGCGAACACCAGCCCCTGCGTAAACGCCCCCGGATCGTGTGGAAACGTCGCCACGACCTTGAAGCTCTGCACCGGCGCCGGTTGGCGCTGTGCTTCCGTCGCCGGTGCGTACGCCAGGACGGTCATGGCAATTAGCAGCGTCGGGTACTTCACGGCTTAATCAGGTAGAACGACTCTTGCCGTCCGTCGATCCAGTCCCACTTGCCGCCGGGCATGATCGCAGCGTCTTCTTCCAGCGCGAACCGCACCGGCTGGTTGCCCCACTCGGGCACGTTGAACGTGACGTTCAGCTCGATCGAGTGCCACGTATTCGGCCGGAACACGTAGTCGCCGCGCACCGGCACGCCCTGTTGATAGTCGGTCATCCCAATCGGCGGGCCGGCGGCGTGGCCGTGATAGCCCACCGGGTGGCAATAGATCAACGGCACGAGGCCTTCCTTCTTCGCCTGGGCCAGCGCGTCAGCAAGCGCCTGGTTACCGGTGCGCTCGAGCCGTGCGTACTGCATGGTCAGGTCCTGCAGCCGATTGGCCGCCTTCAGCCCCGCTTTCAATCCCGCCGGGGCATCGGTTTCGCCCGGCTTCAGCACGTACGCGTTGTGCTGCGTGTCGGTGGAGAAGCCCATGTAGACGATCCCGAAGTCGGTGTGGAGCATGTCACCGGGAAGAATCACGCCGCGCGGGCTGGTCTTCTCGCCCTGGCGGAAAATCGTCACCGACGGCTGGAACCACTTGCCGAGGCCGAGCTCGACGACGCGCTGCCGCATCCACCACACGACGTCCTCGTTCGTCGTCTTGCCGGGCGAGATCACCTTGTTCGAGAACGCCTCGCGAATCACCATGTGCGCCACTTTCATCGCGTGGCGATAGGCCTCGAGCTCTTCGGGCAGCTTGACTTCGAGCCAGCCGACCGCGAGCATCTCGGCCGACTTGATCTTGGCCGCGTGCGCGGGACCGAGCGCCTCGACCAGGCGGCGCTTCTCGTTGGCGGTGATGCCGTCGGCGTGCTGCCACGCGTCGGATTCGTTAATGCCGATCACCTTGGGGTTCTTCTCGTCCACCAGCTTGCGCAGCGCGTCGTGCTGGCCGTCGTTGGTCGAGGGCACCATCGGGAAGATGCCGTCGTAGTCGAAGCGGCCAATGGAATACCGCTCGGCCGGCTTGCCGCCGCCGGGGTTGAAGAACACCAGGATGGTGCGGCGCCGCGACGCGAAGTAGGTCAGCGGCGACATCGACGCGAACACCGGATCCTCGTTGTACTCGCGCGTCGGGATGATCCACATGTCGATGCCCTCGCGGGTCATCAGGCCGGCCAGCAGCGTGTCGAACCGCTGCTTGATCCACGGCGTGACCAGCTCGTTCTGCTCACGATGGCTGAGCACGCGCTCGGTGGGATCAGGATACTTAGTGGACTGCGCGTCGCCGGCGAGCGTGGCGATGGCGAGCATGAGGCAAACGGATGCAGCGAGTCGGCGATTCATCCCGATAGTATGTACGGTGTCAGGCACCATTCCAAGAAGTACGCAGTTCTTGGAATGGTGCCTGACCCGCGAGCCCGCACCGTGCGTATGGTGCAGCAGATCGAAAAAGCGATAGACGACGACATCAAGAGCCGGCGTGTGAGGTATGGTGAGCGCTATGGTGATGGCCTTCCGTCCGTTCCTGCTTGTCGTGGTGGCCGTGGCGGCGCTGTCGGTGTGCGCGCGGGCGCTTGAATCGCAAGCGGCCCGCAGTGCCGCGCCATCGTTCCAGGTCGATCCTACGTGGCCCAAGTTGCCCAAGCAGTGGATTCTGGGCCAGGTCTCTGGCGTTGCCGTGGACGCGCGCGACCATGTCTGGGTGCTGCAGCGGCCGTGGTCGCTCAACAGCGACGAGATCGCCAAGAACCCCGACGCCGAATGCTGCACCGCACCCCCTCCCGTGATGGAGTTCGACAGCTCTGGCAACTACGTGCAGGGGTGGGGCGGCAAGCCGGCCGACGGCAGCTACGAATGGCCCGAAGACGAGCACGGTATTCACGTCGATCACAAAGGCAACGTGTGGGTGTCGTCGGCGGGCGGGCCGCGCATGGGCGAGGGCAAGGAGAACTTCCTGGTGAAGTTCACCAGCACCGGCAAGTTCCTGTTGCAGATCGGCCGCCGCGCCATGAGCAAGGGCAGCCTCGATACCGCCAACCTGAACAACGCCGCCGATATGTGGGTGCACCCGCCGACCAACGAGGTGTTCGTGGCCGACGGCTATCGCAATCGCCGCGTCATCGTGTTCGACGCCGACACCGGCGCCTTCAAGCGGATGTGGGGCGCCTACGGCAACACGCCGGACGACCGCGCGCCAAAGACGTTTGTCGGCGAGGGCCCAGGCCCGGCGCAGTTCAACACCGTGCACGGCATCAAGGTGTCGAACGACGGCTTGGTCTACGTCAACGATCGGCTCAACAACCGTCTGCAGGTGTTTACGCTCGAGGGCACGTTCAAGAACGAGATCTTCATCGAGCGGAAGACGCAGTTGCTGGGGACGTCGTTCAACACCGCGTTCTCGCCCGACCGCGAGCAGCGCTGGCTGTATCTGGCCGACGCCGGCAACGGCCGCGTCCACATCTTCGATCGCAAGAGCCTGGCGGAAGTGGGCGCCTTCGGCCGCATTGGCCGCTATGCGGGGCAGTTCATCTTCATGCACAACCTCGCCAGCGACTCGCGCGGCCACCTCTACGTAAGCGAAGTCGGCAACGGCCGACGAGTGCAGAAGTTCGTGTTGCAGCCGCGATAGCTGCCAAAGTTACCAACCCCTTGATCAGGAGAGTTCGCATGCGCGTTCGATCAGTTCTTTCAGTGGCAGTGTTGTGTGGCGCGATGGGCGCCGCGGTGTTGGCCCAGGCCATCCCGGAGGTGAAGCTGGTGCCATCGCCGCAAGGCCAGGCGGCGATCCAGGTGGCGGGCCGGTGGGAGAAGACCGCCGAGGGCGGACAGGCCTATCGCGACGGCAAGTGGATCGTGGTGGACTACGGCCGCCCGCTGCTGCGCGGCCGCACTGGCATTTTCGGCGCCGGTGCCAACTACGGCAAGACCGTCAACGCCGGCGCCCCGGTGTGGCGTGCCGGTGCCAACAACACCACGCGAGTGACGACGCAGGTGCCGTTGCAGATTGGCGGCAAGACCCTGGCTCCAGGCATCTACAACGTGTTCGTTGACCTGAAGCCAGGCAACTGGACGCTGGTGATGAGCAATCAGCCCGTTCAGGAGACGTTCGATCCGAACGACAAGGTCCGCCTGTCGGGCGCCACCAACTACGACCCGAAGTTCGATCTGCTTCGAGCGCCGATGGCGGTCAGCGCCAACGGGTCATCGATGGAGCAGTTCACCATCGGGTTTGCCGACGTTACCGATGCCAGCGCGACGTTGATGATGGCGTGGGACCGGACGGTCGCCACCATCGGGTTCATGGTCGTCGCGGGATCGAAGTAACCGCCCGGCGCTATACTGCCGTCGTGGATACTACGGGGCTGCCCGGTGCAGCGCTGATCGAGCAGGGGTTGCGCGACCTGGCCATGGGCCACGAGTCCGAG
>NSIL01000028.1 GCA_002737365.1 Acidobacterium sp.
CCCCACGACTGGCCGGCCTTCCTCGACGACTTCCAGGCGCACTGGCCCACGGACGAAGACCACACCTACGTGGATTTCATTCGCGACGGCGCCGTGGGCAACGGCGCCGCTCGTGCCGGCAACACGCGATGGAAACGTATCACCGACAAACGCGCCGGCTCAGCCAAGTCGGTGTTTCACTTCGACGTGCAAGGCTCGGTGGCCAAGTCCACGCACTCGGGCCTGCCGTGGCTGCGGTTCCTGCGGCAGAAGGTCACGAGACCGGTTCACTTCTGGCCATTCGATGGCTGGGAGATTCCCGCCGGGTCGTCCGCGGTTGCCGAGGTCTACCCCAGGCTATGGAATCGGCATTACCCGGTGGCGGCAGGACGCACCGCCGATCAGCACGACGCGTGGGTCGTGGCCGAGTGGATGCGTACTGGCGATCTCGACGGGCGCCTGGCGACGGCGTTAGCGCCGCAACTAGATCCGCGGGATCGACGCATCGCCGAGGTTGAGGGCTGGATCCTCGGAGTATGTTAAAAGCGCTGCTGCGGTTCCAGAGCAGCCAGGCGCTCGTTGTGGTTTGCCAACACCCTGCCGTGGTCTAACAGCTGGTTGTCCACCTTCTGGTTCAGTTCAACGAGATCACGCTCGATCCTGTCCAGGGTCCCGCCGTAGGCCTCGGTAGTGGTCGTCACAAGGCCCTTCAAGTCCTCCATATGCACTTGCAGGCGACCCTCCAGGTGCTGCTGGGCCGTGTCTAGCTGCTGCACAATGACGTGTGTGAGCTTCTCGGTGAGACGCTGTTCGCTGGCCGCGAACCGCTCGTCGAGATCTTTTGACAGCCCTTCCCTCAGCGCCCGCGCGCCGGCCTGGAACCGCTCGTCGAGATCGCTCGCAATCGCCTGCCTGAGCTCGTTGAATTCCTCACGCATCCCTTGAATCCGATCTTCGTTGGCCATCGTAGCATCGTCCTTCGCAGCTATAACCTGCGAACGACGAGCCAATCAAAATAGGGCGAGATCCCGAACGATCTTGCGGACTAGGTCTTGGTTTGTCGCAGATCTTGCGTACTCATCGGGCGATTCGTAAGGCAGATTCTGATCATGACCCGGCTCGGCTGGCGGGGCAAGTTCCTCAGCCTGCACATTAATACGCTGACCGAGACGCGCTTCGAGGCCCTTCTCTAAGCGCTTCTCAAGCTGACTACTTGTGCCTTCGAGCTGAGCCGCCAGACCACGACGGCAGCGGTCACAACCAGGGCCTGGACCGCGAGCCGCGCAAGCAGGTCTACCTGCCGATGAAACAGAGCCCGACCGCCGGGTTTCTGCCGCGCTTAAGCACGACGCGCGTCGATCCGATGATCACGTTACGCGACCAGTAAGCACTCGGCCTGCGCGGGGCGTATGCCCTGCATGGAACAGCTGCTCGGCTCTTATCGGCCCCACATCTACGCCCTCTTGCGCATGGCCGCCGGCCTGCTTTTCTTCCTGCACGGCCTGCCGAAGCTGTTTGGCGGGTTCGGGCGCCCGGCGCCGGCGGAGCTGATGTCGCAAATGGGCCTCGCCGGCATCATCGAGGTGATTGGCGGGGCGATGATCGGCCTGGGGCTCTTCACGAGTCCAGTCGCCTTTCTCGCCAGCGGCCAGATGGCGGTGGCCTACTTCCAGGCGCACGCGCCACGCGGGTTCTGGCCGATTGTGAACGGCGGCGAATTGGCCGCGCTGTTCTGCTTCGTGTTCCTGTACTTTGCGGCGGCCGGGTCGGGTAAGTGGAGTATTGATTCGATCAGGAAATAGCCGATAGCTCCGCCAGGCCGCGATCGTCGTTTGGTGGTTCACTCCAACCAAGATCCCACGAGGTCGTGATGCCGCGCTTGCGCATTCGTCTTCGCCGTGCGGATGGCGAAGTAGAACAGCAGGCCGATCGGCCCCAGCATGAAGGTCATCAGGTAACAGGGGACCATCACCAGCCGTGGAATCTGCAGCCGCTGCGAATCGCGGCTCTCCCACGCGCCGATAAACAGGTCGAAGGCCAGGTAGTGGACCCAGCCGGCCAGCAGGAGCTCGTCCTTGCCAAACAGCTTTCTCACCTCAGCCAGCGAACCGAAGCCGCCCGGCGCGTCGGCGATGAAGAAAAAGATGTAGGCGAGGTAGATCACCGCCAGCGTCAGCGGGATGATGATGCCGGTCAGCAGTTTCGCGCGGGGGTCGGCTGGCACCACCACCAGGAGGATCCAGCCGAGCATGGCGATGAAGGTCGCGAAAGAAAAGACGGTCTCGAGCGGCATCTACTGTGCCACCGACGTGCCGTAGTAGATGCTGTTGAACAGCAGCTTGAAGGTGCCGTGCGGCTGGGCGCGGAAGGTGATCTCCGGTCCAAACAGAAACACCTTGCCCTTGCCCAACCTGGCCTCGACGCCGGCGGTGCCGCCTTCAAGGTAGTGCTGGCCCCACGCCCAACCGGAGCGGAGCGCCGTCTTGGTGTCAAACCACGCCACCGGCTTCACACCGAGCAGCGACGAGTTCGGCGCCAGCTCCATCACCGGGTTGTTGTCGAAGAACACGTCTAGCTTCTGATCGAGTCCAAAGGCCACGGGGTTGGTGTTGTCCACCGTCACGCTCAGGATCGAGCCCGGGATGTAGTACTTCGTGCCTGGCAACGGACGTTCGCTGCCATCCTGCGCGACCTCGACGAGGTGATCGCTCACCGGTAGGCCAAGGTGATGACCAAGCACCGCCGAGCCGCCGAAGGCCACGAGCACACCGCCGGCTTCCGCGAAGGCCTTGAGCTGCGGCACGGTCCTGGCAATCGAGACGCGACCCAGCTGATCGCGATACCCCGCGGGGATCTCGGTCGCCGTCGGCGCACGGCCGCCGAACCCGCCACCACCGCCGTCCGCTTCAGGAATGCCACCGTCGGGAAACAGGATCACGTCGAACTTCGCCTTCAGGTTGCCGGCATCCAGTGTTGCCGGAAACACGCGCTCGAAGTCGAACTCGAACTGCTCGAGCAGCCAGCGCAGGTGACCCGATGGCATGGAGCCGCCATACATGTCCCACAGGCCAATGCGCGGCTTGGTCAGCTTGTAGATCGTGTCGGCGGGACGCGCCGTCACGGCCGTGAAGTTCAGGCCCAGGTCGAGCGCCGCCTGGTCGAGCACCGCCTTGGTCGCCGGCTTGGCGGTGATGAAGATCACCCCGGTGCCGTCGCTGCTCTGGTAGCTGCGATCGCCGACGAAGAACGCCTCTTCGTTCGCCTTCATCAGCCGGTTGATGGCGATAAACGCGTCGTTGTTCTTGTGATTGACGACGTAGCCCACAGTGTCTCCTCCTGGGCCGGCGGTCTCAGTCACCTTGCCGGGCGTGGGCTTGATCACGTCCGGGATCTTCTCGAACGGACCATCGAAGGCATCGAGAATGCGGTCGAACTTCAGGCCCATCTGGTAGGCGAGCGTCCAGCCGGCACTGTCATAGGGCGGAATGGGCGGGCCACCGGGATACTGAAAATCGTTCGGGTGATCCTGCGGCTCGAACATGTCGAGCAGGTGCGGACGAAACGCCTGCGCGCCCTTGAACACGTACGAGCCGGCCGGATACTGCTTGCCCGCCACCGTGAACGGCGCCGTCGCGCGATGCGCGGTGAGGCCGCTCTTGATCATGATGTTGACGAACTTGGTGGCGGTGAGGAAGTCGCCCTCGTTGGCCGACAGGATGTAGCCGCGCGGATCGCGATACTCGGGCTTGCGGACAATCGCGAAGTACTTCTCCGGCACGGTGGCAATGCGGCCGCCCATGGCCATGCGTGAGTCGGTGGCGCCATCGACCTTCATGTCTTTGGCGATCGCGTCTTTCACTTCGGCGATGCGGCGCGGGTAGATGGTCCAGTGGTCGGTGGTGCCGCGCCTGATGCTGTTCCGCCCCGCCAGGTAAATGTTGTAGAGCAGGCTCTCGCGATAGCGCTGGGCGAAGTCGAGCACGGCATAGTTGGCGGTGAGCGAGTAGTCGACCGACTGGCGGAAGTGCCACACCTGCGGAGTGATCGGGAAGGGCAGGTCGCCGCGCGCGATCACGCGATCGGGCACGAAGCCAATCGTTTCCGGCGTCGGGTTGCCGATGCTCTCGGTCAGCAGGCCCACCTGGTTATGGAAATACGCCATGGTCCGCAGGCCGCCGTTCCACCACGTCGAGTAGTTGGAACCTGACCGCGTCGTCACGCCCGGCTTGCCTTCGGCGTCGAAGCGCGTGTGCATGGCGGCGCCGACCTGGTCGAGCGTGTTGACGACGAGCGGATCGAAGACGTAGTTGAAGGGATCGCGGAACGGCGGCGAGAACATCACCGTGCCGGTGGGACCGGTCTGGTGGTGGTTATACACAATCTGCGGGAACCACTCGCGATAAAGAATCCGGTTCATGTTCACGGATTCCGGCTGGTTCATCATGTAGAAGTCGCGGTTGTTGTCGTGGCCGACATACTTCTGGTAGAGCCGTGGCAACTGGCCGGTGCTGCGTTCCTTTTCGTTCGGCTTGCGCATGTACCAGTCGGAGACCAGCTCCATGCCATCGGGATTGGCGTGCGTCGCGAGGATGATGACGTCCTTCAGGATGCGCAGCGTCTCTTCGTCGTTCTTGCTGGCGAACTGGTAGATGGTTTCGATCAACTGCTGCGCGCCCAGCACTTCGTTGGCGTGCAGGCCGCCGTCGATCCAGATCACGGCTTTGCCTTCCTTGGCCAGGACCTTGGCCTGGTCGTCGGTCAGGCCCTCGGCCTGCGACAACCGGCGCGAAATCTCCTTGTAGCGCTCCAGCTTCTTGAAGTTCTCGGGGGCGGTGATGATCGCCATCAACTGGTCGCGGCCCTCGGCGGTCTTGCCGATTGACTGCACCGTCATGCGATCCGATTCAGTGTCGAGCTTGCGCACATACTCGGTGAACCTGGTGTAGTTCGGGAGCACGTAATCGGCGCCGATCTGGTGGCCGAAAAACTGTTCCGGAGTGGTGACCCTGGGCGCGGCGGGCGCCTGCCCCTGCGGCGTCGCCAGGGAGAGCAGCAGGAGCACCACGAACCAGAGCGATCCGATTCTCATACGCATCTCGAAAGTATAAGGGGTCTGTCTCCGAGTAGCTGCGGTTGTCGTGCGAAGATTCATCCATGCCTGCCACCATGCCGTACGGCGCCTGGACGTCGCCGCTGACCGCCTCGCGGGTGACCGCCGGCGCGCTGCGACTCGATCACATCCAGCTGGATAGCGGAGATGTCTACTGGCTGGAGGGGCGCGCGTCCGAGGGTGGGCGCCATGTCATTGTGAAGTGGACGCCGACCGGCGAGATCTCGGACGTGACGGTGGCGCCGTTCAACGTGCGGACGCGCGTGCACGAATACGGGGGCGCGGCATATACGGTCGATCGCGGAACTATCTACTTCGCCAACTTCGCCGACCAGCGCATCTATCGCCAGGCGCTAGGTGGGACGCCCGAGCCGATCACGGCCGAGGGCTGCTTCTATGCCGACTTCCGCGTGGACCAGAGGCGTGATCGCCTGATCAGCGTGCGCGAGGATCACTCGCAGGCAGGGGAGGCGATCAACACGATTGTCGCCATCGGTGGCGGCGAAGCCGTGTTGGTCTCAGGCGCCGACTTCTATTCCGACCCGATCGTCAGCCCGGACGGAGGGTCGCTGGCGTGGCTGCAGTGGCATCACCCCAACCTGCCGTGGGACGGCACCGAGTTGTGCGTGGCGCGCTTCAACGCTGACGGCACACTTGGCCCCGCGCAGACCATCGCGGGTGGCGCCGCGGAGTCGATCTTCCAGCCCGAATGGTCGCCGGACGGCACGCTGTACTTCGTGTCGGATCGTGCCGGCTGGTGGAACCTCTATCGCTTGCCCGCCGAAGCCCTGGCCAAGGTGGGGTTGGTCAATGGCAGCGTTGAATCCGTCCACGTCATGGCGGCGGAGTTCGGCAAGCCGCAGTGGACCTTCAGCATGGTGACGTACGCGTTCGTCTCGGCCGAGCGCATCGCCGTCACCTATGCGCAGGACGGTCGCTGGCATCTTGGGCTGATCGAGACGCGGACCCGCGCGTTCACGCCAGTCGGGCTGCCGGTGCAGCCGCTCGAGTCAATTCACGCGACCGCCGAGGCAATCTACTTCATTGGCGGATCGGCGTTGACAGCCAATGCGATCACCAGGCTGGCGCTCCAGGATCGATCGCTCGCGGTGTTGCGATCGGCATCGGCAGAGCGAATCGAGCCGGTGTGGATCTCGGTGCCTGAAGCCGTCACGTTCACCGCGGCTGGACGCGACGTGCATGCCTTCTACTATCCGCCAGTCAACCCGGACGTCAGGGCGCCAGCGGGCGAGCGTCCGCCACTGTTGGTGCTGACGCATGGGGGGCCGACCGGCGCGACGGTGGATGTGCTCGACGCGAAGATTCAGTTCTGGACCAGCCGCGGGTTTGCCGTGCTCGACATCAACTACAGCGGTAGCACGGGCTACGGCCGCGCGTATCGTGAGCGATTGAACGGGCAGTGGGGCATTGCCGACGTCGCCGATGCCGTGGGCGGCGCCGAGGCGATGGTCGCGGCCGGCACGGTGGATCCGGCGCGGCTGGCGATTCGCGGCGGCAGTGCCGGCGGCTACACCACGCTGGCGGCGCTGACGTTTCACCACACGTTCAAGGCGGGCGCCAGCTACTACGGCATCAGCGATCTCGAGGTGCTGCAGCAGGACACCCACAAGTTCGAGTCGCGCTACAACGAATCGCTGATCGGTCCATATCCCGCCGCCCGCGAGGTCTACGTCGCGCGCTCGCCGATCCACTTCACCGATCGACTGTCGTGCCCGATCATCCTGTTCCAGGGCCTGGACGACAAGGTGGTGCCGCCGAACCAGTCCGCGATGATGGCCGAGGCCGTGCGCAAGAAGGGGCTGAAGGTGAAGTACGTCACCTTCGAGGGCGAGCAGCACGGCTTCCGCAAGGCCGAGAACATCATCCGCGCGCTGGAAGAAGAGCTCGCCTTCTACCGCGACGTGTTCGGGGTTTAGTCAAGCTGCTTCACTTTCACGCACTTGCACGCCAGCCTTACGTTTTTCGTAAATTCAGCGGAGTTGGCATCTGGTTTGCGACTACCCCTGAACTAAAGGGAGGTTTGACATGACGAATTCACGCGACGTGGTCACGCCCGGCAGTGTGCTGCACGTTGTAAATCGTGGCAACGACCGCCGGGCCATCTTTCTCGAAGACGTTGATTACGGAGACTTTCTCGTTCTGCTGCGAGAGGCCCGCGAGCGTTTTGCGGTCAAGCTCTTTGCCTACTGCTTGATGCCTAACCACTTCCATTTGGTGGTTGCGCCAGACGATTGGTGCGCGCTTTCTGCGTACATGCACTTCGTCGAACGTGGCCGCGCCTGCGATCTGAGGGCAATCGCCCGAACGAAAGGCAATGGCCACGTCTTCCAACGACGCTACTGGAAAAAGGTGATCAATGGAGAGGGACACCTCCTTTGCGCTCTTCGGTACGTCGAGGCAAACGCTGCCAGGGCGAGACTCGTCGAACGCGCAGAGTCCTGGGAATGGGGCAGCCTTTACGAGAGGCAGACTGGAGAGCGTGATTTACTGCAACGCCTACCTATCCGGCTACCTGAAGATTGGTCGACCATCGTCAATGTCCCCTTGCAGAGAGTCGATCTGGAAGATATTCGCGGGCGGAAGAAGATGGGGCGACCCACCAAGCCGGCAGATTTACGAAACTCGAAAAAGTGAAGCAGGTTGACATTCAATATTGCTATGTAGTTATATAGAGATATGAATGCGATGCGGCTGTCGACCATCCTGCTTGAAGACGCCACCGTCCGGCTGCTCGATGTCCGCACGCCAGGCGAGTTTGAGAACGCCCACATCAGCGGCGCCTACAACGTGCCCCTGGACCTGCTCAGCGAGCATGCCAAGGACGTCCGCATGGCCCCTGGGCCGGTCGTGCTGATCTGCCAGTCGGGACAGCGCGCGTCGCGGGCCGAGGCGCTGCTGCGCAACGCCGGCCTGGCCAACGTGCACGTGCTTGAGGGCGGCATGAAGGACTGGCAGGCACGGGGCATGCCGATCAGGCGCGTCAAGGCGCACATCTCGCTTGAGCGCCAGGTCCGCATCGCCGCTGGCGCCCTGGCTGCGTCCGGCGGTATCGCGGCCCTGACCGTCTCGCCCCTGTTCGCGCTGATCCCAGCCGTGATCGGCAGCGGTCTCGTCTTCGCCGGCATCACCGACACGTGCGGGATGGGCATGCTGCTGGCGCGGTTGCCATACAACCGCTCCGCGCAGACTTGCGACACCGAAACCATCGTCCAACGCTTCCTCGTCCACGAGGGCAAGAGGCGATGACGCCGCTAGCCCTCATCCTTGCCATCGCGATCGGTTTCGTCCTGGGCCTGCTCGGGGCCGGCGGGTCGATACTGGCCGTGCCGGCGTTGACCATTCTGCTGCACTTCACGCCGAAGGAAGCGGTCGTCATCAGCCTGTCGATGGTCGCGGTCGCCGCGGGTGCCGGCGCGGTCGGCGCGTTTGTCCGTGGCACGCTGCCGCTGGCCACCGGCCTGACGGTCGGCCTTGCGGCCACTGCCGGCGCGGTGATCGGCGGCTTCGCCGGTGCTCGCCTGTCGGATGCCACCCAACTCCGCATGCTGGGCATCGTGATGTTCGTGGCCGCCGCGCTGTTGGTACGGCGCCCGGTGATCCACGCCGCACCCGCTGAACGACGCTCGCTCGCGGTAATGCTGTTACTGGGCTTTCCGCTCGGCATGCTCACCGGCCTGATTGGCGTGGGCGGCGGCTTCCTGATCGTGCCGGCCCTCGCCATCCTGGCCGGGCTACCGATGCGCGAGGCGGCAGGCGCCTCGCTGGTCGTGATCACCATGGCCGCGGCCTCTGGCCTGCTCGGCTACCTGGGCAACACGCCGCTGGCGCTGTCATTCATCATCCCGTTTGCGCTGCTGGCGGCGGCCGGCACCCTGGCCGGCGGTGCCGTCGCGCATCGGCTGCCGCAGCACCGTCTGCAGCAGGTGTTTGCTGTCACGCTCGTCGTGCTGGGTTCGTACGTGCTCATTCGTTCGTGAGTGGAGGAAGTCATCATGTTCGTCAAACGTTTCTTTGAACCGTCGATTGCGCAGGCCAGCTATTTGATCGGCTGCCAGGCGAACGGCGAAGCGATCGTGATCGATGCGAATCGCGACGTCGATCAGTACCTCGATGCGGCGACCCAGGAGGGCCTGCGGATCACCCACGTCACCGAGACCCACATCCACGCCGACTACGTCTCGGGCTCGCGCGAGCTGGCGCAGAAGACCGGCGCCACGCTGTACCTGTCGGACGAAGGCGACGCTGACTGGAAGTACGCATTCATCAACGAGGGCCGGCCGCTGCACCACGGCGATCACTTGCAGATCGGCAACATCCGCATCGACGTGCTGCACACGCCGGGCCACACGCCGGAACACCTGTCGTTCCTCGTCACCGACGGCGCCGCCGCTGACCGGCCGATTGCGGCCGTGACCGGCGACTTCGTGTTCGTCGGCGATGTCGGCCGGCCCGACCTGCTTGAACGCGCCGCGAACCTCAAGGGGGCGATGGCGGTGGGGGCGAGGGCGCTGTGGAAGAGCCTGCAAGCCTTCGCCGCCAACGAAGACTGGCTGCAGATTTGGCCGGGTCATGGCGCCGGCTCGGCGTGCGGCAAGGGCATCAGCGCCATTCCGTCATCCACGCTTGGCTACGAACGCCGCTTCAACTGGGCCTTCAACGTGACGACCGAAGCGGATTTCGTGACCCGCGTGCTCGAAGGCCAACCCGAACCGCCCGCGTACTTTGCCAGCATGAAGCGCGTGAACAAGGCCGGTCCGGCGATTGTTGGCGGCTTCATCGCGCCGCCCAGACTCGCTGATGCGAAGCTCGCGGAACTGCTGGCCGCCGGCGCGCTGGTCATCGATACCCGTCCGGCCGCCGAGTTTGCCGCGCAGCATGTGCCCGGCACGCTTAACCTGCCGTTGAACGGTTCATTCGTGACCTGGGCGGGATGGCTGGTGCCGTCCAACGTTGATCTCTACTTGATCGTGGACAATGCGACGGCCGCGCGACTGCCTGACGTGGCCCGGCTGCTGGCCCTGATCGGCATCGACCGCATTACCGGCTGGATCAGCACGTCGGCGATCGCCGCGAGCGCGGTGCGGCGCGAGACGATGCAGATCACGGTGGCTGAACTTCGCACAAGAATGGCCGCCAACGCCGTGACGGTCGTTGACGTGCGCAGTGCCAACGAATGGGCCGGCGGTCACATCCCGGGCGCCGTGCACATTCCCCTGGGCTATCTTGCGGATCGCTGTCGCGGCCTGCCATCGACCAAGCCCCTCGTCATCCATTGCCAGGGCGGCGGCCGTTCCGCCATCGCCGTGTCGCTGCTCGAGCGGCTGGGATGGTCCGGCGTGATCAATCTCGAAGGCGGCTATTCGGCCTGGCCGGCCGCCGGACTACCGAGGGAAGGCGCGCATGAGCCGCAAACTACTCGCGCCTGAGACGCTACGGGCCGTCGCCCAGCGCTTCAAGGTTCTCGCCGAACCGGCGCGGCTCGAGGTGCTGAACGCGCTGCGCGTCGGGCCGTTGAACGTCAGCGAGCTGATCGATGCCACCGGGCTGAACCAGGCCAACTTGTCGAAGCACCTGCAGATCCTGCACGCCGGCGGCTTCGTCATGCGCCGCCGCGACGGTTTGTTCGTGATCTACGAGATCGCCGACCACAGCGTGTTCACGCTGTGCGACCTGATGTGCGGCCAGTTGAAGCGCCAGGCCACGGCACAGGTCAAGCAACTGAGCGCCGTGCGATGATGGTGTCTGACACCGCATGAAAAAGATTCTTGTTGCTTGCCTGATTGTCCTGGTCATAGCCGTGGTGGGTTTCGGCGTGGCGGGCTACTACGTCTATCGCGCCTCGCGACCGCTGATCGACAGCGCCGCCGACTACGTATCTCGTGCCCGCGAGCTGGCGACCCTGAGCGAGCAGGTCACGAACAAGACTCCCTATGAACCGCCGGCGAAGGGCGAGTTGACCGCCGGACAGGTGGATCGCTTCCTGGCGGTGCAGGGCCGGGTGCAATCGGAGCTCGGCGACCGCTGGACCGAGCTCGAAAAGAAAGCCGATGCACTGAAGAAGAAGGCCGACGAAAAGGGCAGCGACTGGTCTTTTAGCGATCTCAGCTCGGTGTTTTCCGACTTCACCGGCATCTACCTGCAGGCCCGCAAGGCGCACGTCAACACGCTCAACATCCACAAGTTTTCGGACGAGGAGTTTTCCTGGGTGCGGCTGCGGGTTTACGAGGCGGCGGGCATGCAGCTGGCCGGCAGCATCGACACGTCGGCGATCCAGGAAATGGCCCGCGAAAGCGCGCAGAAGACCGGCGTGAGCATTCCGGACCTGCCGATGCCCGACGTACCGGAGGCCAACATCAAGCTGGTGAAGCCACATGCGGCGAAGCTGAAGGAATGGCTGCCGATGGCGATGCTCGGGCTATAGTCACGCTGTCGTCACACCCGTGTCACACCCGGTTCAAACCCTGCTGCTACCGTCCCTGCGAGGATAAATAATGAGACGAGCACTGCTGGTATTAGCTGCCTTTCTTGCCCTGAGTAGCCCGGCGATTGCCAGGCAGTTTGAAACGGCCACTGTGGTCGGCGTAGTGAAAGACTCCACCGGCGCGGTCGTTCCTGGCGCCAAGGTTACGCTCACCAATACCCAGACCGGCGTGACCGCCGAGCGCACGAGCGACGCCAACGGTAACTACGAGTTCTTCAACGTGCGCATTGGCGCCTACGTGATTACCGCCGAGAAGGCCGGCTTCTCGGTAGCGCTGGTGGACAACGTCCAGGTTACCGTTGGCGCCCGCCAGCGCGTCGACCTCAGCATGGTGGTGGGCCAGCTGAGCGAGACGGTCGAAGTGAGCGCCCGCGCGGTATTGCTGCAGACCGACTCCAGCGACCGCAGCCAGATCATTACCGCCGAGCAGACTCGCGCGCTGCCGCTGAACGGCCGTGAGTACTCCGCGCTGACGTTGCTCTCCCCGGGTGCGCGGCAGTCATCGATTGGCGCCTCGCGTGAAGCCTCGTTCAACATCAACGGTCTGCGCTCGACCTTCAATAACTTCCTGATCGACGGCGTCGATAACAACGCCTATGGCACCAGCAATCAGGGCTTCTCCAACCAGGTAATGCAGCCCCCGCCCGACGCGGTCGGCGAGATCAAGGTGGTCACCAACAACATGAGCGCGGAGTACGGGCGCTCGGCCGGCGCCACGGTGAACGTCGCCTATGCCAGCGGCACCAACACCTTCCGGGGGTCGGCATGGGAGTTCGCCCGCCGCACCGATTTCAACGCCACTGGCGCCTTCCGCCCGGCCAGCGGCATCAAGCCGGCCTTCGACCGCGATCAATATGGCGGTGTGCTTGGCGGCCCGATCGTCAAGAACAAGGCGTTCTTCTTCGCGGATTTCGAGATGCTGAAGCAGACGCGCGGTGCCAACGTCTTTTCGACGCTGCCGACCGCGGCGCAACGCCTGGGCATACTTGCGGTCGACGTGCGTAACCCGTTGACCAGCGAGGTGTATCCGGCCGACACGGCGATCCCGATGAGCGCCTTCGCTCGCAAGGTACTCAACGACCTGCCGGCGCCCACGACCAGCGGCACCGCCAACAATTTCATGCTGCTCGGCAATCAGACCAACGACACGCCGAAGGCCGGCGGCAAAGTTGACTTCCAGATCAGCCCGCGCCTATCGGCGTTCGGCCGTGTCGGCTGGCGCGACGTCGCGATCTTCGATACGCCGGCGATTCCACTGCCCTCTGGCGGCGGCGGTAACGCCAACACCTATGTCACCAATCGGCAGTTCTCCGGCGGCGTGACGTGGCAGCCGGGCGGCACCTCACTGCTCGAGGTTCGCCTGGGCTGGTCCAATACTGAAGGTGGCAAGGACCCGGCCGCGCTCGGCACGTCTGGGGCCCTCGAGACCTACGGCATCAGCGGCCTGCCGACTGACGCCCGGGTCGCCGGCGGCCTGCCGTCGCAGCTCATCAACGGCTACTCCGACCTGGGCCGTCAGGCCACCAACCCGCAGTGGCAGTACCCAACGGTGTTAAACCCGAAGGTGAACTATTCGTGGCTCTCCGGTCGACACTCGCTCAAGACCGGCTACGAGTTCCAGAACATCAAGACCCAGGTCCAGGACGTGAACCCGCTTTACGGCCGCGACCAGTACGCCGGCCAGTTCACGCGTCCCGCCGGCGCCGCGGCGAACACCCTCTATAACCTCGGCGACTTCTACTTCGGTCTGCGCTCCACCTACGCGCTGAGCAACATTTTGATCGCCGACCTCGTGCAGAACATGCACTTCCTTTACCTGCAGGATGACTGGCGCGTCAACGATCGCCTGACGCTCAACGCCGGCCTGCGCTACGAGTACGCCACCCCGTGGGTGGAAGAGAACAACGTGCTGTCGAACTTCAACCCGGCTACGAAGACGATGGTGCTGGCGAAGGATGGGTCCCTGAAGGATCGCTCAACCATCGATCCGGATCGCAATAACTTCGGTCCGCGCGTCGGCCTGGCTTACACGCTCTCGCCAAGGACCGTACTTCGCGGTGGCTACGGCGTCAGCTACGTGCACTTCCACCGCGCCGGCGGCGGCAACGTGCTGCCGATTAACGGCCCGCAGGTCATCAACGCCGTGGTCGTGCAGACGGCGACGCAGGCCAGCTTCCGGACCACGCAACAGGGCTATCCCGCGAACCTGACCGACTCGTCTCGGTTCAATCCGCTGGCCGCTAACATCACCTACATGCCGAGCGACTATCGCTCGAGCCAGGTGCAAAGCTGGTTCGCGTCAGTTCAACGCGAACTCTGGCAGGGAGCGCTGCTCGACGTTGCCTATGTCGGCAATCGCGCGGAAGGCCTCCTGCTGTTCGCCAACTACAACCAGGCGGCGCCCAACAACGCCGCTGGCACGCTCACGCTGCAGCAGCGGCGTCCGATTCAGGAATTCGCTGACATCACCTACGCCTTCAACGGCGGCAAGTCGGCCTACCGCTCGCTGCAGACCAAGTTCAACTGGCGCATGAACGCCGGCGTTTCGATCTCGAGCTCGCTGACGCTGTCGGAGTCGAAGGACAACGGCGCCGGCTCGCTCGAGAATGCCAACGGCAACTTCCCGGCGCCCCAGGACTTCAACAACCTCGACGCCGATTACGGCCTGTCGGCGTACCACCAGCCGTTCAACAGCACCACTAGCTTCGTGCTGGACCTGCCGTTTGGTCGCGACCGCAAGTACCTGTCGAACGTCAATCCTTTCGTCAACGCGCTGCTTGGTGGATGGCAGATTGCCGGCATCAACACCGTGATTCCCGGCGAGCAGGTGACGCTCACCTACACGCCGATCGCGGCGCAGCAGGTGTCGGGCATTCAGCAGGACTTCCGCGGCGCCAACAACTACCGGCCGAACGTGAGTGGCGAGGTGCTCGTCGGCACCGGTGACATCACTAACTGGTTGAGCCGCATCAACGTGACCGTGCCGACCGACCCGAGCCAGCCCTTCGGCAACGCGCCGCGCAACAGCGTGCGCGGGCCGCTGATCTGGACTGTGGACCTGGTGGCGTCGAAGCGCTTCCAACTGCCCTGGCGCACGAGCTCGGTCGAGTTCCGCGGGGAGTTCTTCAACCTGCTGAACCGCGTCAACTACCGCGCACCGAACGGCAACCGCAGCAGCGTGGCGTTCGGCACCATCACCTCCACCTACGACCCTCGCGTCATCCAGTTGGGGTTGAAGGTGAACTTCTAGAGCCTGCCGGGTCCCGGATCCCGGATCCCGGAACCCGCTAGAATTCAGAGATGAGTGAGCTGACGCAGATCTGGATCAAGCGGATGCACAAGGGGCCGATGGATCCGGCGCCGACGGCCGCCATGGTCGCCGGCAAGGGCATGGTTGGCAACGCCAATCAGGGCGGCAAGCGGCAGGTCACGATCGTCTCGAACAAGAACTGGGAAGCGGTGACGGCGCCGCTTGGGGCGACGCCGGATCCGCGGATGCGTCGCGCTAATCTGCTGGTGTCGGACATCGACTTCTCCGACGCGCGCGGCAAAATTCTTCAGATTGGCACGGTCCGCATTCGCATCTACGGCGAGACGCGCCCGTGCGAACAGATGGAAGCCGTGGCGCCCGGGCTACAGGAGGCGATGAGCGTGCCGTGGGGTGGCGGCGCCTTCGGCGAAGTGCTTGACGATGGAGAGATCGCGGTGGGTGATTCGGTCGAACTCAAATAGGTGCCAGGGTGCCAACGTGCCATGGTGCCATCGTTCAGCACCCTGGCACCTTTGGCACCGTGGCACCCTGCTCGACGCGCTTGCCAACGTCGTTGTGGCGGCCCCCCGCTAGTCTTCGGTCGTGGCCACCGGCCGGGACGAGTCGGAACTCCACTCGCTCCAGGACCCCGGGAAGACCTTGACCCCGTGAATGCCGGCGTGTTCCAGGGCCAGCAGGTTGTGGCAGGCCGTTACGCCAGAACCGCAGTACACCACCACGTCTTTGGGATCTCGTCCCTGCAGAATGTCCGCCCACTGCGCCTTCAGCGTCGCGGGTGACTTGAAGGTCTTGTCGTCGGTCAGGTTTTGCTGGAAGAAGTAGTTCGCGGCGCCCGGGATGTGGCCGCCGACCTGGTCGAGGGTCTCACCGATGCCGCGGTAGCGCTCAGACGTCCGCGAGTCCACCAGCAGGCGCGGCTGCGTGCCAAGGCCGCTGGCGACTTCGTCGACAGTCAGGCGCCAGCCGGGACGCGGCGAGCCTTTGAATTGCACCGCGGGAGACGATTCGACGCCGCCCTTGACGCCGTGCCCGCCCCGCTGCCACCGCGCCAGACCGCCGTCGAGCACGGCCACGCTGTCGTGGCCCATCCACCTCAGCATCCACCACAGGCGACCGGCGTACATGCTGCTGTCGGCATCGTAGGCCACCACCTGGCACTGTGGGCCGATCCCGAGCTCGCTGAAGCTCTTGGTGATCTGCTCTTTCGTCGGCAGCGGGTGGCGACCGTTCGTACCCGTCTTCTCGCCGGACAAATGCCGATCCAGATGGGCGTAGCGCGCGCCCGGAATGTGACCGGCGCGATAGAGGGCCTCACCCTTGCCGGGATCGCTCAGATCGAAGCGGCAATCGATGACCACCCAGCTGGGATCGTTGACGTGCTGGGCCAGGGTGGCGGGCGTGACGAGAGTCTTATGCATAGGCGGCAACCACGAAGGACGCGACGGACACCAAGCGCCTATGGTCTGAGACGTTCAGCTAACTGGTGGAGGAACAAGCCGACGTCGGTCACCACGCCGACCGTTTGCATGGAGCCACGATCAGACAGTTTGGTGACGACCGCCGGGTTGATGTCGACGCAGATCACCTTGACCCACGACGGCAGCATGTTGCCGACCCCGATGCTGTGCAGCATCGACGACAGCATGACGACGACGTCGACGTTCGCGAGGGCCTTGCCGTAGGCATCTTGCGCTTCGATCAAGTCCATCATCGTCTCCGGCAGTGGCCCATCGTCCCTGATCGATCCAGCGAGGAAATACGGTACCTTGTGCGTGTGGCACGCATGCATGATGCCGGTGGTCAAGACGCCTGATGTGACGGCCGCGCCAATGCCGCCCGCGCGGCGAATGACGTTGATGGCGCGCATGTGATTACGGTGGCCGTGTTCAACCGGGTGTCCGCTGCTGAGATCAATGCCGAGGGAGGTCCCCGACAGCGCGACTTCAATGTCGTGCACCGCGAGCGCGTTGCCTGACAGCAGGGCATCGACGTAACCCATACTGATCAGCTCACAGAAGTACTGCGAGCCGCCCGTGTGCACCACGACCGGTCCGGCGACGAAGGCAATGCGGCCGCCGCCGGCCTTGGTCTGCCGCATCATGTCGGCGACGCGCGCCACCACGGTTTCGACGCGGCGCTCGGACGACACCTCGTTGCTCATGAAGCCAAAGCTGGGTTTGTCGCGCTGCTGCACGTCGGGCACGACGCGGATGCCCTGCATGCCACACACCACCTGGTCGCCCTGCCTGACGTCGCGCAGCTTGCGGCAGGCGACGCGGCCGGCGTGCGCGACCAGCACCGCGTCCATGCGCTGATGGTCGGCGAGCACCCACGCGCCGTTGATAAACACCGAGGTGCGATGGTTGGTGGTGGAGTAGAAATCCTCTGGGACGGCGCCGTCCATGTCGGCGGCCCGCAGCAGCACTTCGGGCGTGCCTTCGACATAGCAGCCGAACACCGACAGCTTCGCCAGCAGGTCGTCGAGTCGCGCCGTGGTGTCGCTGGTCAGCCGCAGCGTGAGGTATGAGCCCTCGGCGTTCTTGCGGCCCATGTCGAAGCGGAGGATCTCGTATTCCGACCCGTGTTCGACAATGGTGGTGAGAATCGACTGGAAATTGCCAGAGTCGACCAGGTGGCCTTGCGCTTCGACTGTCTCGGAAACCATGGGGTCAGGTCACCAATCACCGTTACAGAATCTGCGCTTGCTGCAGGGCGGCGATCCGGACTTCGAGCGGCGGGTGGGTCGAGATCAGCGACATGAAACCGCCCTTGGCGCCGGCAATTTTCATGGTCGCCAGCTGCGGTTGCCCGTTGTCGACCAGTTCCTTGTTCTGCATCAGGCGCTGCAGGGCGCCAATCATGTTGGCCTTGCCCGCCAACTGCGCGCCGCCGGCGTCGGCCCGGAACTCGCGGGCGCGCGAGAACCACGCCACCACCATCGAGCCGAGAATGCCAAACGCGATGTCGAACACGATGGTGGTCACAAAGAACACCAGGTGCGAGATCTTCTCGTCGACCATCTGCCGGACGATGTTCGCGATGATGCGCGAGAAGAACATGACGAAGGCGTTGACGACGCCCTGGATCAGCGTCAGCGTGACCATGTCGCCGTTGGCGATGTGCGCCACTTCGTGGGCGAGCACGCCCTCTACTTCTTCGCGGCGCATCGAGCGGAGCAGGCCGGTCGACACGGCGACCAGGCTGCGGCTCTTGCTCGGGCCGGTGGCGAACGCGTTCACTTCGGGCGAGTCGTAGATGCCGACTTCAGGCATCGGCAGGCCGGCCTTGCGGGTGAGCTGGCCGACGGTCTGGTGCAGCCAGTCGAGCTCGGCCTGGCCGCTCTTGCCGTCAACGAGCTGCACGCCCATGGCCCTCTTGGCCATGAAGCGCGAAATCAGCAGTGAGATGAACGCGCCGCCCATGCCCCACACGAGGCAGAACACCATCAGGGCCGAGTAATCGAGACCCGACGGCGTGATGTAGCCGGTCACGCCCAGTAAGCCGAGCACGAGCGACAGCGTGATCATGACGGCCAGGTTGGTGGCGAGGAACAGGACAATGCGTTTCATGAGAGTAAGAATAGCAAAGCTGCGTCCAAATGCTAAATACGTAAATTGGCAGTGACTCTTCGTAAATAACGATGGTTACCTGACCGCCGCGTAGCCCTCGGCGAGCTTCTTGCGCGCGGCTGCAACCTCGCGGTGGAACACGAACAGCGCGTCGGCGTTGTCGTTCTTGTCGGTGAAGTTCCAGGTTTTGCCGCCCTTCTGCTTCACCTGCAGGTTCTTCTTGAGGTAGTCGACTGCAAACTGCTCGGCCTGGGCGTAGGTGATGGTGAACGCGTCGCCCTTGTTGGCGGTGTCGTACTTGAGGCCGTCAACCGTCGCCGACAGCGTGCCGTTACATGAGCCCATGCCGTGTTTGTGGACCACCGGGACCCTGGCGTTGAGGCTGACTTCCTTGATGCGGATGGTGACCGTGTTCGGGCCGGCCACAAGATCCACCGACTTCTGGACGCTGTCGAAGCCGGTCGCGGTGACCTGTAACCGCTTCATGCCGGGCTCGAGCTGGTCGAGGGTCAGTGGCGTGTTGCCGACAAACTGGCGGTCAATGAACACCGAGGCGCCGGGGACGTCGGACTCGAGGGTGAGGGTGGCCAGTGTCGGTGCGGCTTCGACCACGGGCGCGGAGGCCGGTGTGGCCTTTCGGGGCGCGGCCGGTCTCGGCGCGGCCGGCTCGGCCACCGGGGCCGTGGGCGGCGGCTCGGCCTTCCTGACCACCGGCGCGGGCGGCGGCGCGCCGGCGCGCGTCTCGGCCGGCGGCGCCGGCTCGGGGCTCTTGCGAACCAGGAACACCACGCCCATGGCCACGGCAACGGCTACCAGCGGTCCGATCACGGCTCCTCGTTTCATCGACAAATTTTACCAGAGAGTTGGCCCGGCTCTCGCATCCCGAATCTCGTCATCAGGACTAGGATGCAGACATGAAGTCCATTTCGTGGCTCGTCGTCGCAATCGGGATGCTCTGCCTGACCGTCGTGGTGTCGCCGCAGGCCCCGGCGACCGCCGAGTGGTTCCAGTGGCGCGGACCGGAGCGCGACGGGATCTCCGCGGAAACCGGGTTGCTGCAAGACTGGCCCAAGGGCGGACCCACGCCGGTGTGGCGGACGACCGGCGCCGGCAACGGTTACTCGTCGTTCTCGTCATCCGGCGGACGGCTCTACACGCTCGGCGCCCGCGCCGGCAACGAGTACGTCATGGCGTTCGATCGCGCCACCGGCAAGAAGGTCT
The DNA here is from genome assembly GCA_002737365.1 of Acidobacterium sp. Taxonomy (GTDB): domain Bacteria; phylum Acidobacteriota; class Vicinamibacteria; order Vicinamibacterales; family UBA2999; genus 12-FULL-67-14b. The sequence goes on from NSIL01000028.1 coordinate 19,653, forward strand.
GGGAGTATCAGAACGGCCGCGGCTACGAGAACGACCGCGGCGATGGTCCGCGCAGTACGCCCACTGTCGAGGGCGCTCGTCTCTACGCGCTCGGCGGCAACGGCGAGCTGGCGTGTCTTGAGAGCGCGACCGGCAAGAAGGTCTGGTCGATCAACCTGATCCAGAAGTTCGGCGGCCGCAATCCGTATTGGGGCTACAGCGAATCGCCGTTGATTGTGGGCGACCGCATCCTGGTGAACGCCGGGGGTCCGCGGGCGTCGATTGTCGCCATTGCCAAAGCCGACGGCGCCACGCTGTGGCAGGACCACGCCGACGAGGCGGGCTATTCATCGCCGATGCTGATGCGGACCGGCAGCCTGAACCAGGTAATCTTCTTCACCGGTGCGCGCGCACTCGCCGTGGATCCGCGTGATGGCCGGCTGCTGTGGTCCTACCACAAGGCCGGCAACGGCACCGCCAACATCGCCACGCCGATCGTGCGCGGCACGCGCGTGTTCCTGTCGTCCGACTACGGCACCGGCGCGGCGCTACTCGACATTCGCGCAGCCGGCAACCTGGCATCGGCCAACGAGGTCTACTTCACGCGCGACATGCGCAATCATCACGCCAGCTCGGTGCTGATCGGCGATCACGTCTACGGCTTCTCGAGCAGCATTCTCACGGCGTTGAAGTTCGACACCGGTGTCATGGCGTGGCGCGATCGCAGCGTCGGCAAAAGCTCGCTGATCTTTGCGGACCAGCGGCTCTATCTCTATAGCGAGAACGGCGTGGTCGGGTTGGCCGAAGCATCGCCGGCCGGTTACCGCGAACACGGACGGTTCACGCTGGCCCAGCAGAGCGGCCTGCCGACGTGGAGCCATCCGATCATTTCCGGCGGCCTGCTGATCATCCGCGATCAGGACAACGTCTACGCCTACGACGTCAAGACGAAGTAACCCGCCTCTGCCAAGGCTACGGCGGGGCGAAAAACCGAGGACGCCAAAAACACCCGCCGGACGCTACTTGGGTTCAGATGAGGGCGGGACGATGCCCTTCAGCCGCATGTAGGTGACGAGGTTGCCGTAGTGTTCGTTGAGGTGCGAGTTGTTGAACGCCAGCACCATCAAGCGCGGCTGCATGCTGCCAAACGCCTTGATTGCCTCAGCGGCCTTCTTCTCGTCCATGCCGGCGATGGCCTGCTCGCAGAACGCGAACGAATCGGCCAGCGCCTGCTGCAGCGCCGCCTTCGTCGTGGTGCTTTTCTCAATGCCGCTGGCGGTCGGCTTCATGCCGCTGGCCATGCCGCAAATACCGTAGTTGCCGTCGGCGATGTGGCCGATCAGCTGGCCGAGGCTGCGGACGTCGGGCGTCGGCTTGAACGCATACAGTTCCTCGCCCACCTTCTCGGCGGTGCGGGTGATCGGCGTCTTGATCTGGGCGAGCTGCGCCTTGACCGCGTCGCTGAACGGGTTGGCCTGCGCGAACGCGGTGGCCGGCAAGAAGACGAGTGCGGCGATGGCGATAGCCGTGAGCTGGCGTGTCATGCTTGAGGCTCCTTAAGGTGAACGGTGATCCCTGAACGGACGATTCTGACACGGACCGTGCGGCTGCTGATCGGCTTTGTGGCCAGTGTCGTGACGATGGCAGGGCCGGCCGACGCTGCTGGTGATGTCGGACGACCACTTCCGCAAGACGCAGAAGACCGCGTTCCTGTTGTTTGGGGTGCGGGGTCTGACCCTACTCAACGAACTTGTAGCCGACCCCTCTCACCGTCAACAGGTGCTTGGGCTTGGTCGGGTCTACTTCCAGGTATCGTCGCAGCCGCACGATGAAGTTGTCGATCGCGCGGGTGTCGGTGTCTTCGTGCAGGTCCCACACTTCCTCGAGAATCGCCTTGCGCGACACCGCCCGGCCGGCGTTTCGCACCAGGTACTGCAACAGGTCGCATTCCATCTGCGTGAGCTGATAGGTCTTGTCGCCCACCTTCAGCTCCAGCGCTTCCAGGTCCAGCGTGCGGCCGGCAAACGCCAGGTGCTCGTGTTCGTGCTGATCCTGCTGCAGCCACTGCCGGCGGCGCAGCAAGCCCCGCAGCCGCGCCAGCAGGATCTGCAACTCAAACGGCTTGGGCAGGTAATCATCAGCGCCCGCCTCGAACCCTTGCAACACATCGGCCGGACGGCTGCGCGCGGTCAACATCAACACCGGAACGAAGTGGCCCGCCGCGCGCAACTGCTTCACGACCTCGAAGCCGTTGAGGCCTGGCAGCATCACATCGAGGACCACCGCATCGTAGGTGGTGCGATTGGCGAGCAGTCGATCGAGCGCGGCCTGGCCGTCGCCATCGACATCGACCGCGTGCCCTTCAGCTTCGAGGTTGAAGCGCAGGCCTTCGGCCAGGTGCGCCTCGTCTTCGACGATGAGGAGGTGGCTCACTTCGCCTTCATCCGCGGCAACTCGAGCGTGAAGGTCGCACCCTTGCCCTCGCCCGTGCTCTCCGCGAACACGCGGCCGCCGTGCGCCTTGGCGATCGAGCGCACGATGTAGAGGCCGAGGCCGGTGCCCTTGACCGTGAAGCCGCTTGGCTGAAAGCGGTAGAAGCGGGTGAAGAGGCGGCCAATCTGTGCCTTCGGAATGCCGACGCCGGCGTCCTTGACGCGCACCCACGCGGTATCGGGCGTGGCGCCCACCGCCTGCACGGTCACCTGCGGCGTGGTGCTCGAATACTTCACCGCATTGTCGAGCAGGTTGGCAATCGCGGTGCGGAGCTGATCGACATCGCCTTCAACGACCAGCATGGTGGCCGGATCGTAATCGGCCCGCACGACCGCGCTGGCCGGCAGGTTGTGCCGCATGCGCGCCGTATCGATGCAGTCCTGCACCAGCCACCCCAGGTCGACCGGCGCGCGATGGTCGAGTCGGCGCTTCTGGCGGGCATGGCCGGCGCGCAGCACCTGTTCCACCGTGTGCTGCAGGCGATCGGCGTCCTGCAGCATGATCCGATAGAACTCCTTGCGCTGCGCGTCGCCGATTTCGCGCGACTGCAACGTCTCCAGGTACAGCCGAATCGACGCGATCGGCGTCTTCAACTCGTGCGTGACCGAGTTGAGAAAGCTGTCTTGTTGTTCGGTGATGCCCATTTCGCGGACCAGGAACACCGTGTAGACGATCAGGCCGGCGATGATCAGCGAGAAGGTGATGACGCCGAGTACGAGCGGCGCGAGGCGCCGCCCGTTGACCAGAATCCAGCCGATGTTGAGCGTGACCGCCGCCGCGACGAGGACGACGCAGAGGACGACGAAGACGATCGAGGCGGTCTGACGTCGCGTCACCGCCTGATTTTACGCTGCTTCTTCTTCCATCTCCTGCCGGACCTTGGCCACCTTGACGTCCCACGCCAGGCCAAGCGCCTTGAGGGTGCTGATGCCGATCCAGTTCATGTCGAACTCGTACCAGGCCAGGCCGTGGCGCGCCGACACCGGGTGCGCGTGGTGGTTATTGTGCCAGCCTTCGCCGAAGGTCAGCAGCGCGACCCACCAGCTGTTGCGCGAGTCGTCCTTGGTCTTGAAGCGGCGCGAGCCCCATAGGTGCGTGGCGGAATTCACCAGCCACGTGGCATGCAGGCCGTAGGTGGTGCGGAAAAACGTGCCCCACAGCACATAGGTCCAGCCGCCGTAGGCGAGCAGCGCCAGGCCGACCACCACCTGCGGAATCCAGTGCCAGGTCGTCAGCCACACGTGGAACTTGTCTTTGCTGAGATCGGGCGTGTAGCGCGCGAAGATCTCGGTGTTGTGGTGCATGGCGCGGCCGGTCATGATCCAGCCCATGTGCGCCCAGTAGGTGCCTTCGCGGGGCGTGTGCGGATCACCCTCTTCATCCGAGTGCTGGTGATGAATGCGGTGCGTGGCGACCCAGAAAATGGGTCCGCCCTCGAGCGCCAGTGTGCCGCACAGCGTCAGGAAATACTCCACCCACTTCGGCGTCTTGTAGCCGCGGTGCGTCAGTAGACGGTGATAGCCCATGCCAATGCCGAGGGAGCCGGCCATCCACCACAACACGGCCGCAACGGCGATCGCACCGAGGTCGATGTAGAAGAGGGCGGCCACCGCGAGCAGGTGGAACGCGACCATCGCAATGGCGGTGATCCAGTTGACGGTGCCGGTGGCCGCCTTGCGGCCGTAGATGTCGGTGACAGCAATCATGATTGAGACAGACACTAACAGGAGCGAGACGAACCCTCTGTAATAGTTGTGTCATGACTACAAAGCTTTATCGGTCAGTAGTTTAATGATATTGTTTGTGCCAACATATGGCTGTAACATCCCTTGCACGAGAGCTCAAGCGTGGCAGTGCCGAACTCCTCATCCTGGCCCTGCTCGAAGAGCAGGAGCGGCACGGCTATCAAATCAGTCAACTCATCGCCGAACGCAGCGCCGGCGCGATCACCTTTCACGCGACCTCGCTTTATCCGACGCTGTACCGACTTGAAGGGAAGGGGTTAATCGAAGGGCGCTGGGTTGACAAATCCGGTACGCGCCGGCGGCGCTACTACCGCCTGACGCCTGGCGGTCACGGTGTGCTCGCGAAGCAGCGATCGATTTGGGAAACGTTTTCCGCCGCGCTCACGCGGGTCGCAGGTGCCAGCCATGAATGACTTCGTCTTCGGATTTCGGATTCTTCGCGGCCAGGGTGCCGCCGACCGATCCCGTGACGATGGTGGCGGTCGCACTCGCAGTATCATGTCCGTCACATGGACAGACGTTCCCTGCTGAAGTTCGGCGGCCTGGCCGCCGTTGGCATGGCGGCGCAGGCGTGCGCGCCGAAAGCCGCCGCCAAGCCCGTCGTCACCGCGCCGACGCGGCCGCCAGTGCGCCTGCCGCGCGTGAACGCGGCGTGGGACCGCGTGATTCGCACCACCATCGGCCTGCGTCCGCATCGGCCTTCGGGATTCGTCCTCAAGGCCGACAAGCTCGATAGCAAGACGCTCATCCACAACTTCGGACACGGTGGCTCCGGCATGTCGCTGTCGTGGGGCACGGCGTCGATGGCGACCGACCTGGCGATGGCGCACACCGAGCGCACCGCGGCGGTGATGGGCTCGGGTGTGGTCGGCCTCACCTCGGCGCGTGAGCTGCAGCGCCACGGTTTCGCCGTGACGATTTACGCGGCGACGGTGCCGCCCGATACGACCTCGAATATGTCGCTGGCAGGCTGGACGCCAACGTCGGGCCTGGTCGATTTCAAGATCCGGACGCCCGAATGGGACGAGCAGTTCCGCACCGCGGTTCGAATTGCGTATCGTCGCCTGCAGTTGCTCACCGGTCCGAAGTACGGCATCACCTGGATCACGAACTACGCGCCGACCGACAACGAACAGGCCGTGCGCGGCGGCAACGTGCTGATGCCCGACGACATCACCAACCCGCGCGTGCTACTGCAGCCGGGCGAGCATCCGTTCCCGACCAAGTACGCCATCGAGCGTCCCGAGATGCGCATTGAGCCGTCGATTTACCTCGACGCGCTGATGAACGACTTCCTGCTGTGGGGCGGCAAAGTGGTGATCCGCAAGTTCGAGACGCTGCGCGACGTGACGACGCTCGGCGAGAACCTCGTCATCAACTGCACGGGCCTCGGCTCAAAAGCGCTCTTCAACGATCCCGAGTTGATGCCGTTGAAAGGCCAACTGACCATCCTCGTGCCGCAGTCGGAGATTCTGTACTCGACCAGCGGCGGGGCGCGCGCGCCGGTGACTCCCGATGCCGGCTTCATCCACATGATGCCGCGGTCCGATGGCATTGTCCTCGGCGGCACCTCGATCCGCGACGATTGGTCGCTGACCATCAACGAGGACGAGCGCAAGCGCGTCGTCGACACCCACATCGAGTTGTTCAACGCGATGCGGGGGATGGCGCGGACGTAACGACAAACCTAAAAGTTGGTCGCCACGACGCCCATATTGGCCGCCGCGAACGCCCACTGATCGGCCTTTTCGAAGATCAGTTTGTCGGTGGGGCGGTAGCCGTGCGAGCCCTGCACCTCGACCCGGATCAGGGTGGGCCGGTCGCAGCCTTGTGCGGCCTGCAGCGCCGCGGTGAATTTGAACGAGTGGCTGGGGACGACGCGGTCGTCGTGATCGGCGGTGGTCACGAGCGTCGCCGGATAGCAGGTGCCGGGCTTCAGGTTGTGCAGGGGCGAGTACTTGATTAAGTACTGAAACTGAGTGGGGTCTGACGCCGAGCCGTACTCGGTGGCCCACAAGCGGCCGCCGGTGAAACGGTCGTAGCGCAGCATGTCCATCACGCCGACCGCCGGCATGGCCACCGCAAACAGGTCGGGACGCTGTTCCATCACCGCGCCGACCAGCAACCCACCGTTCGAGCCACCCATGATGCCTAGTCGTGACGGACTCGTGTAGTTCTCGCGGATCAGGTGTTCGGCCACCGCGACGAAGTCGTCAAACACATTCTGCTTCTTGTCGAGAGAGCCGGCCTTGTGCCATGCCTCGCCGTACTCGGCGCCGCCGCGCAGGTTGACCGAGACGAAGATGCCCCCGAGCTCCAGCCACGCCGGCACGTCTGGGCGATAGGCAGGGAGGACGCTGATCGAGAAGCCGCCGTAGCCGTAGATCATCGTCGGATGCGATCCGTCGAGTGCGATGCCCTTGCGCGCCGTCAGGAAGAACGGGATCTGCGTGCCGTCCTTCGACACGGCAAACATGGCGCGGGTCTCGTACTGACCGGCGTCGATCGGCGGCACTGGCGGCTCGAAAGCGGTGGCGATTCGGGTGTCGAGATCGTAGTGATACACGGTGCCCGGCACGAGCGGTGTGCTGTAGCCAAACCACACCGCCGGCGCATCGCCCCGGCCGGCGAGCCCCGACACCGTGCCGACGCCCGGCAAGGGGAGGTCGCCCATCGCCGTGCCGTCGAGCCCGAAGACTCGCAGGCGGCTCTGCACATCCTGCAGGTAGTGGATGACGAGCCGTCCGCCAATAAGTGCGGCCTGCTCAATGGCATCTGCGCCCTCGGGGATGACCACCTTCCACGCCGCCGGCTCTGGATGTTCGAGGTCGATCGCGATCACTCGCCGGTTAGGCGCGTCCTGGTCGCTACGCAGGTAAATGCGCGAGCCGCAGGCGCCGATCGGCGAGTACTCGGCATCGCCAGACTCGATCACCGGCACGATCGGTCCCGCCATTCTCGGGCGATCGGCCAGCTCCAGGTAATGCAGCTGATTGTTGTGGTCGGCACCGCGATAGGTGCGAATCAGCAAATACCAGCCGTTCTCGGTGACCGTGCCGTTCACAATCCAGGCCGGGTGATCGAGCCGCTGATAGATCAGCTCGTCGGCCGACTGGGGCGTGCCCAGGCGGTGATAGTAGATGGCCTGCCCCGAGAGCGCCGCTTCGAGCACCTTGTGCGCGGGCGGCTCGGGGTAGCGGGAGTAGAAGAAACCGCGCGAGTCTTGCGTCCACGACAAATCCGAAAAGCGCACCCAGCGCACTTCATCCTCGCGGTCTTGACCCGTGACGAGGTCGCGGAGGTGGATGGTCTCCCAGTCTGCGCCGCCCACGGCGCCGGCATACGCGACGAGCGTCGCATCCGGCGACGGCGCGTAGTGCGCAAGCGACACCGAGCCGTCCGGCGAGAGCGCATTTGGATCGATCGCCACGGTCTCGACGCCACCGGCCCCGGTCCGCATGTAGACCGGCGCTTGCCGCTGCAGGCCGCTGTTACGCGAGTAGAACAGCGCGCCGTTTTCGATCACGGGCACGCTGGTGCGCGAGTAGTTCCACAGCTCGGTGAGGCGGGCGACCAGCGGCTGGCGATGGGGCAGGGAGTCGAGGTAGGCGCGGGTGACCGCATTCTGCGCGGCCACCCACTCGGCGACCTCGGGTGATTCGAGGTCTTCCATCCAGCGATACCGATCCGCGACCCGCGTCGCGCCGTAAACATCAACGACGTCGCCCTGGCGTGAGGGCGGGTATGACGGCATCCGGTTACTTCGCGCGCGCGAGATCGACAACCGCGTCCCAGTTGAAGCGGACGAAGCGATAGAGCTCGCTCTCAACAATACGCTCCTGGTCGCTGTGCGCGCCGAAGCCCTTGGGGCCGTCTTCGCTGTCGAGCGCCGGCCCGAGGCCGTAGCATTGCATGCCCTTCTGCCGCAGGTACGACATGTCGGTGGCACCCGTGCTCATGGTCGGCAGGGTGATGGTCTTGTAGTGCTTGGTGATGTTGGCCTCGATCACCTTGAACGCCTCGGAGTCGAGCTTGGCGGTGGGCGTCGGCGGCCGCGTGTCGCGGGCGCCGTAGCTGACCTCGACCTGCGGATCGTTGACCACCTGCTTGACTAGTTCGAGGAACTTCGCCGGATCCTCATCGGGCGCCAGGCGGGTGTCGATGTTGGCCGTGCCCTCGGACGGAATCACGTTGGTGCGATAGCCACCAGTGATCATCGTCGGTGACAGCGAGGTCCGCAGCATCGACCAGTGACTGGGTTCGTTCTTGCGCAAGTAGGCATCGGCCGGGCCGGAGATCTTCGGATCAGGACTGAGCAGGTCGCGATAGCGCGCAGCGTCGGCCGGCGACGACACCGTGGCGAGGCGCTTGAAGTAGGCCGCCGTGGTTTCATTGATGCGCATCGGCGGCGTCCACGCCGCAATCGCGCCAACCGCTTCGCCGAGATGGGCAAGGGCGTTGGTTTCGAGTGGCACCGAGCCGTGGCCGGCGACGCCCTTCGAGGTGACCGTGATGGCGCGTGGAATCTTCTCCACCGTCTGCACCCGCGCGTACTTCACCTCGCCGCCGGTCCGCGTCAGGCTGCCGCCCTCGGCGTAACAGAACTCGGCGTCGATCTCGGCGAAGTGCTGGTTGACCATGAACTGGATGCCGACCCGCGTCGTGCCTTCTTCACCGGCTTCAATCAGCAGGATGACGTCGCGATCCAGCTTCACGTTCAGCCGCTTGAGCATCAGCATGGTCATCACGTGGGCGATGACGTTGTCCTTGTCGTCGACCGTGCCGCGGCCGTAAATGTAGCCGCCCTCGCGCATGCCGCCGAATGGCGGGTGGGTCCATTTCTTGGGGTCGACGTTGACGGTGTCGCTGTGGCCCATCAGCAGCAGCGGCCGCTGCTTGCCGCTGCCCTTGATGCGAGCCACCAGGTTGGGCCGGTGGGGCTCCAGCGCGAAGGTCTGGACGGCAATGCCCTCGGCCTCGAGCACCTGCTTGAGGTAATCCACCACCGGCTTCTCACCTCCCGGCGGGTCGGTGGTGTCCATTCTGATGATGGCGAGGTAGTGACGCAGGGTTTCTTCGTCGAGTTTCGCCCAGTCGGGCTGCGCGGGCGTTTGTGCGAGGAGAGTCGTGGACAGGAGGGCGAAGGTCAGCAGTGTTGCTCGCATAGCCGGTAGCCTAGCATGAGCGGTCCGCAGCCGCAGATCAGGGGCCTCAGATCTCGACGTCGCACGAATCCAACGGTGCCGAGTCAGCCCCGAGCCAAAAAATCTGCGTCAAATCTGCAGCTGGAGCGACTGATTGGGGATGGTGAGATAGCTTCGCTTCTACAGAGACCAACACTAGTACGACTTTGTTCAGTCCGTAGCGGTCTTTCCGCCAGCTTCAGCAACCTGTCAGTCATGGATTAGGGGCGGCCTGGCGCACGGTGACCCTGGTGTCCAGGGTCACCGTCTTGAAGGTATCGGTCACCCTGGCGCGCAGCACATACTCGCCCGGCGCACTGAAGGTGGCGGTGGTGACCGCCTTCGTGTCTTTCGGTTCCACTAATTGCGGAGAGAAGGCCGCGGCCGCCGGGCCTCGCCACACGATCCACGAAACACTCAGGCCGAGCGGACGCGCACCCGCTGCGCCCGGGCTTGCACCAGGAGGAGTTTCGCGCGTGGCGGTGGCGACAGCCGGCACGTTGACCGGGGCGTCGACGCCACCCTGAAGCGTGGGCGGAGTTTCCTGACCGACCGCAGGTTTACTGCGCGGCCTTGGTTTCGGCAGCCCATCATCGGTGATCGTCGCCATGAGCGTGGCCACACCGGGTAACGTGACGGGCGCCAGCGGGTCAACCGTAATGGCCGGCGCCTGGTTCATCTTGCGCTCGGGATCGGTATCGCCACCGCCGGCACCGGCGCCGCCCACCGGGTCGATTTCCCATTCAGCCTGCAGCCAGCCGACCGCCTTCTCGGCCTTGCCGTTCACCGTGACGGTCCAGATGACCTCGCGCTTCCGGTCCCAGTCTTTGGGCACATTCACGGTGAACAGGTTCCGCTGTGTCCGGCTGTAAAAGAACGTCGGCTGGCCACGATCAGGCCCACCGGGCTGGATGCTGTTGTTGGCGCCGACGGGAACTGTCGGTTCCTGCACATAGTTTCGGTTCAGATATCCGAAGTGCAGGTTGATGCTGCCATCGGGTGCCCACGACCAGCCCTCGAAGATGGGCTGCACACTCTGCCCGGTGTTGTACTTGAAGTTGTTGGTGAACTGCTCCTGCGCGGACGGTGCCGCGCCACTCAGCAGCACGATCGCCGCGCCGGTCGCGAGCGCCCCTAGTACATGCGACAGCATGTTGCCTACTGTCGTCCCGAGGGGACGGCCATCCGCTGGGCCGCCTTCCGCTCCGCCAGCTGAGTCTTGTATTCTTCCTCGGTCAGCTCGACCCAGCCGATCCAGAAGAATCCCATCTCATCGATCGTGCGCTGACCATCGCCCACCCAGTTCTTGGGGTCGAGCGCGCGCGGGTTGGCGGCCGAGTTGTCGTGCCACTGAATGTTGTGAAGAATCGTGCCGGCGGGCACCAGCGGCTGCACGTCGTCCGCATAGTTGTAGGTGAGATGCCAGTTGTTGTTGAAGTCAGCGCAGTTGATGAGCTCGGTCGTGGTTCGTGTCCCCGACGTCGGGTAGATCAACTCGAGGCATTGGCGCTTGCCCAGGTTGTGCATGTGCGGCTGAAACGAGATTAGCCTGGCTGGCTTGTGAAGAATCGTGTAGCCATCGCTGCGCGCCACTGTGCCGGCGGGAATATCGAGTGGCGTGGTCGGCTGCGCGAGCTGCCGCGACCATCGGATGTGCTTCGGCGCGTAGCCCTTGGGGTACAGCACCAGCCCGAGCTCGACTTCCGCTTTGGCCTCTTCACCGATCGAGTGGAAGTGATAACTGAGGCGGGCCTGCTGGCCCTTCTTGAGCAGCACGCCAGTGCCTTCGGGATAGACCTCCGCGTTCTTGCCCTGGGCGTACTCAACCAGGAATTGGCCACCGTCACCCATGGTGCTGCCCTCGCCCCGGTCGGCCGAGTAGGACAGCGCGTGATGCACCACCTTGTGCGACGAACGCGTCACCGAGCGGGTCTGGATCGCCTTAATGTAGCGATCCTCGTCGATTGGGATGTCAGCCAGCAATTCTCCGAACAGGTCGGGACCGGCCGCTGCCACGGCATAGGCCGGGAACTTGATGATGAGATCCGGGGTGCCGATCTGCCAGGCTCCCGCCTCGGTGAATTGCCGGGGGGCCGGCAAGTCGGCCGGGTTGCCCTGGGGAGCCCCGGCGTCGACCCATTTCACGATCGTTTCGATCTCGCGGTCCGACAGCGCTGGATCGTCCTTGAATTTCGTAATGCCGATGGTCTGGTCGACATGCCACGGCGGCATGGCTCGCGAGGCGACCTTGGCTTTGATCGAACGCGCCCACGGCCGCACTTCCTGGTAGCTTCCAAGAGACATCGGCGCCAGCTCTCCGGCGCGATGACAGCCCTGGCAGGAACGCTGGAGGATTGGTGCGACGTCCTTGGTAAACGTCACCTCGACACCAGTGGTTTGAGCGCTCGAGTTGACTGGAATGCAGAGAGCACCAGCCAGCGCCACGACAGCCACAACACAGCAGCTCAGGCTCTTCGTCATTCTCATCTGCAACCCTCAATTCAGAACGAGTGTTC
>NSIL01000029.1 GCA_002737365.1 Acidobacterium sp.
CTACTTGCGTGAAGTGGCCGGCTTCAAGGCCGGCGACCGCGTCGCCATCCAGATGCCGAATTGCCTGGCCTATCCCGTGGCGGTCTTCGGGATTCTCAAGGCCGGTTTGATCATGGTGAACACCAACCCGCTCTACACGCCGGCCGAGATGGTGCACCAGTTTGCCGACAGCGGCGCGACTGGCCTGATTGCGATCGATCTGTTTGCCACCAAGGTCGCCGAGGTGCTGCCCAAGACCGCCATCAAGACGGTGATCGTGGTGTCGATCGCCGACTTGCTCTCGCCGTTGAAGCGGCTGGTGATTCGCGCGGTGCAGAAATACGTCAAGAAGATGTTGCCGCCGATCACGTTTACCTACATCACCTTTCCGCGGGCGTTGGCCGTTGGCGCCGATCGCATCGCCGCGGGCGCCGACCCCAAGCTGTATGCGGAATCACTGGATCACCACAGCATCGCCGCCCTGCAGTACACCGGCGGCACCACCGGCGTCGCCAAGGGCGCCGCGCTGACGCACGGCAACCTCGTGGCGAATACCATTCAAAGCCTCGAGATGTGGAAGCCCTTTCTTCGACTGGGCGAGGAAGTGATGCTGACCGCGCTGCCGCTCTACCACATCTTCGCCTTCACCGCGAACCTGATGATCTTTTTCATGGCCGGCGGCCGCAATGTCCTGGTGCCGAGTCCCCGGCCGCTGTCGAACCTGAAAACGGTGATGCTCACCGAGCCGGTGACGTGGTTTACCGGCGTGAATACCTTGTTCGCGGGCCTGATGCACGAGCCGTGGTTCAAGGAGCACACCAACTGGCAGTTGCGCGGATCAGTGGCGGGCGGCATGGCGCTGGTGCCAGTGATCGGCGAGCGGTGGGAAGCGATGACGAAGACGCCGATCTACCAGGGCTATGGCCTCACCGAAACCTCGCCGGTCGCGACCCTCAATCCGTTCCAGCGGCCGAAGCGCGCGGCGATTGGCGTTCCCGTTCCCGGTACGGACGTGAAGTTCGTGAATGCGGAAGGGCAGACGGTGCCGTTCGGAGAGGTCGGCGAGCTGTTCATCAAGGGACCGCAGGTGATGCAGGGCTACTGGCAGCGGCCTGACGAGACCGCCCGCTCCCTGTCCGACGGTTGGCTCGCCACCGGCGACATTGCCCAGATGGATGACGAGGGCTACCTCGAGATCGTCGACCGCAAGAAGGACATGATTCTCGTCAGTGGCTTCAATGTCTATCCAAACGAAGTGGAAGCCACCATCGCCGAGCATCCGGGCGTGATCGACACCGCGGTCGTCGGCGTCCCCGACGATGAGACCGGTGAAATCGTCGTGGCATTTGTCACCAAGAAGGATCAGGCGCTCACCGAGGACGAGGTGCGGCAGCACTGCCGGAAGACCCTGACGGCGTACAAGGTGCCGCGGATCGTCGTGTTTCGCGACGACCTGCCCAAGACCAACGTCGGCAAGGTGCTGCGCAAGGACCTGCGCGACGAAGCGCTGCGAGTCTTCCTGGAGCGGCGTGGATAACCTTTGTCACGCGCTGGTGGGAGCCGCCTTGGGACAGGCCGGGCTCGCCAGGCGCACCACCCTCGGCATGAGCACGCTCGTCATCGCCAACAACCTGCCCGACATCGACGTCGCCGTGTTTGCCACCAATACGCTCGCCATGTCGTTTCGGCGCGGCTGGACCCATGGTGTCCTCGCGCAGGCCGTGCTGCCGGTCCTGCTGACCGGCGCGATGCTCGCGTACGATCGCCTGGTGATCCGCAGGCGTGCGAACCCACCGCCTCCCGCCGTCGCGGGCGAGTTGCTGCTGTTGTCGTACCTCGGCGTGCTGCTGCACGTGGGTATGGACCTGCTGAACAGCTACGGCGTCCGGCTGTTGATGCCGTTCACGGGGCAGTGGTTTTATGGCGACGCGCTGTTCATTGTCGAGCCATGGCTCTATCTGGCGCTGGGGTTGGGATGGTGGGTGTCGCGTCGGCGCCAAGCTCGCGGCGATGGTCACGCGAACCGGCCCGCGCGCATGGGCGTGGCCGTGGCGGCGAGCTACATCCTGGCCATGACCGTCTCGAACATCGTCGCGCGTGACACCGTGCGCGCCGGCTTGCAGCGGGCGGGACGAACCGCCGACGCCCGGTTCATGGTGACGCCGGTGGCGGTCAATCCGTTCAGTCGCGAAGTGATCGTTGACGTCGGCGATCGCTACGAGAAGGGCAACTTGTGGTTTGAGCCGCGCCCGCATTTCCGGCTGGCCGGCTTCGGTATGCCGAAGAGCCTGGACGACCCCGAGGCGCAGGCGGCATTGCAGTCACCCCGCGCCCTCGCGTTCCTGCGCTGGTCGCGCTTTCCATTCGTCCAGGTCGAACGTCACACCTCACCGCCCACCATCTGGCTCAACGACTACCGCTACGCCAACGTTGGTGCGTTTGGCTGGTCGGCGACCAGAATCCAGTAAAGACGCCGGGTTCATTTTTCACGGTCGCACCGAAAATGAACCCGGCGTCATAATAGATGAATGCGTGTTGCCATCATCATCCTGGCCGCCCTGGTCGCGATCCCGAACTCCGCGTCCGCGTGGGGCTTTGAGGCGCACAAGTTCATCGTCGATCGCATGGTCGAGCTGTTGCCGCCGGAGTTGAAGCCGCTGTTTGAAAAGCATCGCGCCTTCATCGTCGAACGGTCGGTCGATCCGGATCTGTGGCGGAACGTCGGGTGGGAAGCCGAGCCGCCGAACCACTTCCTCGACCTGGATTACACGGCGTTTGGCCCGTATCCGTTCGACGCCTTGCCGCGCGACTACACTCTGGCTGTCCAGAAATTCGGCCAAGAGGTCGTCCACGCGCAGGGGCTGCTGCCGTGGCGCACGGCCGAGTTCTACGGCAATTTGCAACGCGAGTTCGCATCGCTCACGCGCCAGCCCGCCCCAGGCTATGCCATCGACAACATCCTGCTGCACGCCGCCATCCTGGCGCACTACACCTCGGATGGCCACGTGCCGCTGCATGCCGTGGTGAACTACAACGGCCAGCTCACGTCGCAGGGTGGCCTGCATTCCCGCTGGGAGTCGGAGCTGTTCGAGCGCCACCGCACGCGTCTGACCATCGCGCCGGCTGCGGCCAAGGGCATCAGCAATCCGCGTGACTTCATGTTCGACACCTTGCTGGCCAGCAATCGCGCCGCCGCCAACGTGCTCCAGTCCGATGCCCGGGCCGCCGAAGGCCGCGAGTTCTATGACGATGCCTACTTCGAGGCGTTTGCGAAGGGAGCACTGCCGACGCTCGAGCGGCGGCTGAACGAGTCGATCACGGCCGTGGCCTCGATGATCATCGGCGCCTGGGAACAGGCCGGCAAGCCGGCGATTCCTGCCGAGCCGGTGCGAACTCCGCGCCGTATTCGCCGTCCCAAGCAGTGATGGATGTCTATCTCGTGCCGATCGCGTCGGACCGCTTCGAAGCCTATTACGAAGCGGCCGATGACGATGAGGCGGTGGAGCCGGCCGACGGTCTGGGCTTCTTCGGCCGCTTGCGCGTGCGGTTTCAGTCGCAGCTGAACGAGGCGGAACAGGCTCGTCATCAGGCGACGCCCGAAGAACCCAGGACCTTTCTCGGCCGAATGCAGACGCGATCGTTGAAGTGGATCGCCGAGCGCATTGCCGAACAGCGGCTGCTGTGGAAGCTGCGCACGGTCGAGGTGGCCACCCTGCACGTGGCCTCTGACATGAACCCGGAGGCGGCCGAAGGCCTGATGCGGGCGGCGATGAAGCGCGATGCCGACCGGCATCTCCGCTTGCTGGCCCTGCACTCCGTCGGCTTGGTTTTGGCGGCGCCCGTGGCGTTTGTGCCTGGGCCCAACGTCCTGGGGTATCTGTTCACCTTTACCGTCGTGGGTCACTTCCTATCGTGGCGTGGTGCGCGCCGCGGTGTGAGCCAGGTACGGTGGACGGTCGCCGCCAGCACGCCTCTGACCGATCTTCGGCGAGCCTTCGCGCTGGCGCCCGCCGACCGCCATCGCGTGATCCTCGACGTGACCCACCGCCTCCACCTGCCCAGGCTGGCCCGGTTTGTCGAGCGAATGACTGCGGCAACCGCGTGATATTCTCGACCTCGTGACCCTCGGCGAGCTGGCTCGGCGTCTGGAATGCCCCGTCGAGGGCGAGGCCGGCATCGAGATTCACCGCGTGGCCAAGATCGAAACCGCCGGCCCCGGCGACGTGACCTTTCTGGCCAACCCCAAATACGCATCGGCCCTGGCGGCAACCAGGGCCAGCGCGGTGATTGCCGACGCGGCCATCACCGTCGCCCCGTGCGCGATCATTCGCAGCGCCACGCCGTACCTGACCTTCGCGCGGGCGGCCCAGGCCTTGTCGCCGGAGCGTCGTCCCGAGCCGGGTGTGCATCCGCAGGCGTGGGTGGCTGCCGACGCGACGGTTGATCCGACGGCCTCGGTCGGCCCCTTTGCGGTGATCGGCGCCGGTGCCCGCGTCGGCGCACGGACCATCATTCATCCCCACGCGGTGATTGCCGGCGAGGCGGTGATCGGACCCGACTGCGTGATTCACTCGCACGTCTCAATTCGCGAGCGATGCACGCTGGGCGCCCGCGTCGTGGTGCAGAACGGCGCGGTGATTGGCAGCGACGGCTACGGTTTCGCGCCGCGGCCCGACGGCTCGCACGAAAAGATCCCGCAGACCGCGCCGGTGGTGATCGAAGACGACGTGGAGATTGGCGCCAACACGACCATCGATCGTCCGGCGGTGGGCGAAACGCGGATCAAGACCGGCACGAAGATCGACAACCTGGTGCAGATTGCCCACGGCGTCGTGCTGGGCCGGCACGTGCTGCTGGCCGCGCAGGTCGGCATTGCCGGCAGCACGGTGATTGGCGACCACGTGACCTTCGGCGGACAGGTCGGGGTTGGCGGGCACCTCACGATTGGCGATCGCGTCAAAGCCGTAGGGCAGTCGGGCATCACCAATTCGGTGGAGGCCGATCAGTTCGTGTCGGGCTACCCGGCCATCCCGAACCACGAGTGGCGCCGGTCGTCGGCAGTGTTTCGCAAGCTCCCGGAGATGCGTCGCCAGTTGAAGAACCTCGCGGCGCGGCTCCAGAAGATCGAAGAGACGGATAAATAATGCGGAAACTCTCGTGTGCGTTCCTGGCCCTCGTGGCCCTCGGCACCGTGCTCTGGCTGGTGCCCCTGCAGGCGGCGATTCGTCCGCCGAAACTGCAATACCAGCGGCTCGTGCTCCCCAACGGCATGGTGGTGGTGCTGCACCAGGACAAGTCGACGCCGATCGTGCACGTGGAGCTGTGGTACCACGTCGGCTCGAAGAACGAGAAGCCGGGCCGAACCGGCTTTGCGCACTTCTTCGAGCACATGATGTTCAAGGGTTCCAAGAACGTCGAGCCGGAGCAGCACACCTCGATAATTGCCTCGGTCGGGGGCCAGGCCAACGCCTACACCAACGAAGACACGACCGTGTTCCACCAGTCCATTCCGGCGCAGTACCTGCCGCTGGCGTTGTGGATGGAAGCTGACCGCATGGCCAGCCTGCGGGTCGACGAGAAGATGTTCGTGGCCGAGCGCGAAGTGGTCAAGGAAGAGCGCCGCATGCGCATTGAGAATCCGCCCTTCGGCCTGCTCAACGAGCTGATCAGCTTCCACGCCTTCGACCAGCATCCCTACAAGCACCCGGTGATTGGCAGCATGAACGACCTGAATGCCGCCACCATCGACGAGGTGCGCGACTTTTACAACACCTACTACGTGCCCGACAACGCGACCCTGCTGATTGTCGGTGACTTCGACAGCGACACGGCGATCAACCTGGTGAATCAGTATTTTGCGCGCATTCCGAGATCGGCCAAACCGGTGCCGCGCGACATTCCGCGCGAGCCGATGCGTAGCAAGGAACGCCGCATCAATCTCGAGCAGCCGTGGCCGCTGCCGGCGGTCGTAGTGGCCTACCAGGCACCCTATAACGGGCACCCGGATTCGTACCCGATGTTCGTGATGTCGAAGACGTTGTCTGACGGCCAGACCTCGCGGATCTACCGCAAGCTGGTCTACGAGACTGGCCTGGCGCTGACCGCGTTCGGGAGCGGCAACTTTCTCGAAGACCCCGGCATTTTCTATGCGGTGGCACTGGTCAACCCAGGCAAGTCACCGGATGAAGTGGAGCAGGCCCTGATTGCCGAGTTCGACAAGCTCAAGGCCGATGGCATTACCGAGCGGGAATTACAGCGCGCCAAGAACCAGTTCTCGCGCGACTACATCCTGAGCCGCCTCACGATCAAGGACAAGGCCTCGCAGATAGGGCACGCCGAGGTGATTCAGAAGGATATGGCCAGTGCTGATGGCGAGTTCGACACGTTTCTGAACGTGTCGACGGCCGACATCAAACGCGCAGCCCTGACCTACTTCGTGCCCGAGCGACGACTGGTGATGCGCATCATGCCCAAAGGCGGAGTCAACGAGGTGGCGAAGTGAAGCTCAAGGCGATGGCCACCCTTGGCGTGTTCTCGCTGCTCACGGCCCTGGTCGCGGCGCAGGCGGTGCCAGCATTCGGCACCACCCAGCAGGGCGCGCGCGTCACCAGCTGGCCCCGCGAGGGACCGCCGCGCCCGCTGGCGCCGCGCCCGGTCGTCTTCCCGCCCTACGAGATTCGCAAGCTCGCCAACGGACTGCAGGTCGTGCTGGTGAACCACAACGAGCAGCCGTCGGTCAGCGTGCGGCTACTCATCCGCGCCGGGGCTGCGCAGGATCCGAAAGACAAGCACGGCATGGCCATGCTCACGGCCACGTTGCTCGATCAGGGCGCCGGCAACCGGTCGGCCGAACAGATTGCCGACACCATCGACTTCGTCGGCGGCGCGCTCGGCACCGGTGCCGGCAGCGACTTGAGTTTCGTCAACGCCGTGGTCATGAAGGACAGTTATGACCTCGCGCTCGAGCTGATGGCCGATATCGTGCAACGGCCCACCTTCGCACCAGAAGAGGTCGAGCGTCAACGCCAGCAGGCGCTGTCGGCCCTGAAGGTGTCGGCCGACGATCCGGACGCGGTGGCCGGCCAGGTGATCGATCGCCTGATCTACGGATTTCACCCCTACGGTCTGCCGGGTGGCGGGACCGCCGCCTCACTGGCCTCGCTGACGCGGGCTGACTTCGTCGACTATCACCAGAAGTACTTCGTGCCGAACAACGCCCTGATCGCGGTCGTCGGCGACATCGGCGCGGCCGAAGCGATGATCGGCCTCGAGAAGCACTTCGGTGGGTGGCAACCCGGCGTCGTGCCCGCGCAGTCCGCGACCGAGCCGCCCCAGCCCACCAAGCGCGTGATCGTGATCGATAAGAAGGATGCCGTGCAGACGGAGATTCGCGTCGGGCACCTCGCCATTCCACGCAAACACAACGACTACGAGGCGGTCGACCAGGTGGTCAAGATTCTCGGCGGCGAAGGCGCCAATCGTCTGCAGCAGGTCCTCCGTTCGCAGCGGCAGCTGACCTACGGCGCGTCGGCGGACCTCGATACCTACCAGCTGGCCGGCGCCGTGGTGGCCGAAACCGACACCCAGACGTCGAACACCGCCGAGGCCCTGCGGATTGTCGTGGACGAGTTCTCGCGGCTGCAGCGCGAACGCGTGTTTGCCGAGGAGCTGGCCGGCGCCCAGGACTACATGGTGGGGCATTTCCCGCTGACGCTCGAAGCCCCCGACGCCATTGCGACGCAGGTGCTGAACCAGTTGTTCTACGAATTGCCGGTGGACGACCTGCCGAAGTATCGCGAGCGCGTCTTGAAGGTGACGGCGGACGAGATTCAGCGGGTGGCCCGCTGGTTCATTCGTCCCGGCCAGTTGTCGGTGGTGCTGGTCGGGAACGCCGACGCGTTTGTGAAGGACCTCAAGGGGATCGGCTTCGGCGACTACGAGCGCATTCCGATTGAGAGTGTCGACTTGCTGTCGGCGGACTTTCAGCGCCGGGCGCCCGCCAGGCCACGGTGACACGTCTCATGATCTCGTGCGGCGAGCCGTCTGGCGATCTCTACGCCG
Organism: Acidobacterium sp.; assembly: GCA_002737365.1. GTDB lineage: Bacteria > Acidobacteriota > Vicinamibacteria > Vicinamibacterales > UBA2999 > 12-FULL-67-14b. Next base: position 8,041 of record NSIL01000029.1, read on the forward strand.
GCGCGCTGGTCGCCGCCTTGCGTCGCCGTGAACCCGACCTCGAAGTGTTCGGTCTCGGCGGTGAACGGCTGAAGGCCGCCGGCGCCGAACTGGTCGCCGACTTTCATGGCTTGTCGGTGACCGGGCTCACCGAAGCCCTGGCCGTGCTGCCGCGCTCGTGGCGCATGCTGCGGCTCTTGACCGAAGCCGCGCGGACTCGCAAGCCGGACGCGCTGGTCGTGATTGACTACCCGGATTTCAATTTCCGCCTGATGCGCGCCATCAAGGGGCTCGGCGTGCCGGTGATCTATTACGTCAGCCCGCAGCTGTGGGCGTGGCGGGCCGGCCGCATGAAGACGATGAAGCGGTTCGTCGATCGGGTGCTGCCGATCTTCCCGTTCGAGGAGGCGCTCTACCAGCAGGCTGGCGTGGCGGTGCGGTTCGTCGGCCATCCGCTGATCGAACTGATCGCGCCGGTGCCATCGCGCGAGGTGCTCATCCAGCGATGGAACCTCGACCCGGCACTGCCCGTCGTCGCGTTGCTGCCGGGCAGCCGCATCAACGAGCTCGAACGGCTGGCCCCCGTGATGGCGGCGGCCCTGCCAATGATCGTGGCGCGGGTGCCGGAGGCGCAGTTCGTGGTCGCCCAGGCCCCCAACTTGTCGAATCACTGGTTCGAAGGGTTCGGCATTCCCGGCGTGACGCTGCGCATGGTGAAAGGGCAAGCGGACGAAGTGCTGCATGCCTCCGATACGGTGATCACGGCGTCGGGCACCGCCACCGTGCAAACGGCCTTGCACGACAAGCCGATGGTCGTCCTCTACAAGCTGTCGCCGATGACCTATCGGCTGGGCCGCCGACTGGCGCTGGTCGATACCTATGCCATGGTCAACCTGATCGCCGGCCAGCGCGTTGTCCGGGAGCTGATCCAGGACGACTGCACCCCTGAGGCGGTCGCGGCCGAAACGATTCGCATTCTCACCGACCGCGCCTACCGCCAGCAGATGGTCGACGAGCTGGCCGAGGTCCGCCGCCGTCTGGGCGGTGCCGGTGCGAGTGAGCGCGCTGCCGAGGCGGTACTCGATGTCGTACACTCGGCGCATGCGCCGTAGCCAGGTCGTTGTTCTGCTGGTTGCCCTGGCGGTGATGCCGACGCAGGCCGTCACCGTGGCCCCCCTCAGCTTCGAGGAGCTAGTTCGTCACTCATCGAGCGTCATCTATGCCAGGGTCACGGACGTTCGCGGCCAGTGGACCGACGACCGGCGCCGCATTGACAGCCTGGTGACGGTGACGGTGATCAAGGGGCTGAAAGGCACCTCGGCTGCCGAGCTGACATTGACGGTGCCCGGTGGACAAGTGGGCCGCTATCGCAATCTCCTGCCGGGTGCGCCGTCGTTCGCCCGTGGTGACCTGGCCGTGTTGTTCCTGACCGCGCGGGGGCCCCGGTTGCCGGTGACGACCGGATTCACCCAAGGCATTTACCGAGTGACTCGCGACGCCTCATCCGGTGCCGCGCTGGTGGCACCTCCCGTGGTTGAGGCGGCCGGCCAACAGAGTGTTCGCGGCGACAGCCGTCGCAAGCCGGTGCCGATGGCGACCTTCGAGGATGCGGTGCGAGCGGTTCAAGACGGCATCAAGGCCGTCGAGGACCGCGTGCGATGAGACTGGTCGCTCGGCTGCTGGCGGCGTGGGCGATGGTGTCGGCGTCGACACCGGTGGAGGCGTACTTGAAGCTTGGCGCCTCGATCGATGGGCGGGTGGTTGACGTCACCTGGCGCGCGCCCGTCCGCTATTTCGTCTCCGACGCCGACGCCGACGGCGGCGTCTCGGCCAGTGACCTTCGTGGCGCGGTGTCGCGTGCCAGCGCCACCTGGCAGGCCGTGTCGTCGGCCACCGTGCGACTTGAGTTTCTCGGCATGACCGCGGCGGTGCCAGGCATGGTGGATGGCCGCACGACGCTAGGCTTTCAGGACCGCCCAGAGCTGGACCGCGTGCTCGCCGCCACCAGCTTCCTGATCGATACCACCGACGGGGCCATTGTCGAAGCCGACGTGTTCTTCAACTCCAGGTTCAAGTGGTCGGTGGCGGCCGCCGGCACCCCGGGACGCGTCGACCTGGAGTCGGTGGCGCTACACGAGCTGGGGCATCTCCTGGGCCTAAGCCATTCCGCGCTCGGCGAAACCGAGCTGACCGGCTCGGGCGGTCGCCGGGTCATCGCTTCGGGCGCCGTGATGTTTCCCATTGCCATGGCGCCCGGCACCATCGCCGATCGCGTCTTGCAGGCCGACGACCGGGCCGGCATCTCAGATCTCTATCCCGCCACCGGCCAGTTGACCTCGACCGGTGGGATCACGGGCCGGGTGACGAAGAACGGCCAGGGCCTGCTGGGCGCGCACGTCGTGGCCCTCAATCCCGAAACCGGCGCGATGGTGGCGAATTTCGCCTTGAACGCCAAGGGTGAGTTCGCCATCGTTCGCCTTGAACCCGGGCCGTACATCCTGAGAGTCGAGCCACTAGATGATGCCGAGGTCGAGAGCTTCTTCTCGACCGCCATCGACGTCGACTTCCGCGTGGCCTACGCGAGCCGGATGGTGGTGGCTCCGAGGGGAGGAGCGTCGGCGCCGATCGAGATCAAGGTGGTGCCGAAATGAAGCTGCATAGGGTGCCTGGGGTGCCGACGGTGCCGGGTTGGTGCCTGGTGCTCGTGCTGGTGCTCGGTGCCGGGGCGGCGTACGCACAGGACGCGCCCGATTTGCGCGCACCTCGACTCGTGCTTGATGGTGGCATCATGTGGTCGGGCAGCTACGGAATCGGCGATGCCACGGCGCTCTTGCGCAGCAATGCGACGGGCAGCACGCCGCCGCCGTTTACCCTGTTCTCGGCCAGCTCGGAAGTGGGCTCCGCGCCGGGTGCCGTTGCGCGCGTCGGGTTCACGCTGACGCCGCGCCTGGCCGTTGAAGGCGGCGTCGCGTTCGGCATGCCGCGCATACATGTCGCCATCACTCGCGATGTCGAGGCCAGTCCGCAGCCGCTCGAAGGCGAGCAGTTGAAGCAGTACCTGTTCGACGCTGCCGTGGTCTGGCACCTGCCCCGGCGAGGGGGCGCGCGCCTGCGGCCGTTCGTGGTCGGTGGTGGTGGCTACCTGCGGCAGTTGCACGAGGAGCGCACGCTGGTCGAGACCGGTCAGCTCTATTACTTCGGGTTTGGCGCTCGCTACTGGTTGCGCGGCGGCTCAGGGACCGCCCGTGCGTTCGGCCTGCGCGGTGATCTGCGCGCCAACCTGCGCCGCGGCGGCATCGACTTCGAGGACAAGAACCGCGTCTTCCCGACGCTGGCCGTCCACCTCTTTCTCAGCCTCTGAGGCATCATGTCCCCTCCCGCCGTCCAGTTCGCGGAGGTCTCTGCCAGTCGTGGCGGGCGAACTGTGTTGCGGCAGGTCTCGCTCTCGGTGGCGGCGGGCCAGACCGTGGCCCTCGTCGGACGCAGCGGGTCGGGCAAGACCACCTTGCTGCGGCTGGTGAACCGGCTGCTCGATCCTGACAGCGGGGACGTGCTCGTCGACGGCCTCAGCACCAGGGCGTGGAACCCCGTCGACCTGCGCCGCCGGACTGGCTACGTCATTCAGGACGCCGGCCTCTTTCCCCACGTCACGGTCGCTGGCAACATCGCGACGGTGCCGCGGCTGCTCGAGTGGCCGTCGGCCCGCATCGAGGCGCGCGTCGACGAATTGCTGACCTTGGTCGGCCTGGATCCCGCGGTGTTTCGCGGCCGCTGGCCCGACCAGCTATCGGGCGGACAGCGGCAACGCGCCGGGCTGGCGCGCGCGCTGGCGGCCGACCCGCCGCTGCTGTTGATGGACGAACCGTTCGGCGCGCTTGATCCGATCACCAAGGGCGAGCTGCATGCCGAGTTTCAGCGTGTGCAGCGTACGCTGCATCGATCCGTCATCCTGGTGACCCACGACATGGCCGAGGCGTGCCTGCTGGCGGACCAGATCGCGGTGCTGCATGACGGCGAAGTCATCGCCTGCGACACGCCTGCGAACGTGGTCGCAGCAAATGACGTTCGGGTCACGTCGCTGTTTGGTGAGCTCCGGCTGAAGCCGGAGGCTACTCCACGGGTGAACCCGTGAACGAACTGCTGACGTTCATTGCGTCACATCGCGCGGAGATGGCGACCCGCCTCGGCGAGCACGTCGTCCTGGTCGCCGCTTCGACGGCGATTGCCGCGGCGATGGGTATTCCCCTGGGACTGATCGCGGCGCGTCGACCCGCGCTGGCGCGACCGATCGTCGCCGTCGCCAACCTGGCGCAGACCATTCCGAGCCTGGCCCTGTTCGGGTTCCTGATCCCGCTGCCGTACATTGGTGGCATCGGCACACGCACGGCGCTCGTCGCCCTCACGGTTTATGCGGTGCTGCCGATCCTGCGCGCCACCATTACCGGCCTTCAGGGCGTGCCGCCGGCGGTGGTGGAGTGCGCGGTGGCGATGGGACTGACGCCGCGGCAGGTGCTGCGGCAAGTGGAGTGGCCGCTGGCGTTGCCGTCGATCGTGTCGGGGCTGCGCGTGGCGGTGGTGATTGGGGTTGGCACCGCGACCATTGCCTCGGCCATCGGCGCGGGCGGCTTGGGCGACTACATCTTCCGCGGCCTGGCGATGATTGATGCCACGGTGATCCTGGCCGGCGCGCTGCCGGCCGCGCTGCTGGCCCTGGCGGCAGATGCGGCATTGGCGGCCGCTGGACAATTGGCCGATCCTCGCCGGCGGTCGCGCCGCCCGGTCGCTGTTCTAGCCGTCGTCGCCATCCTGGCGGTGATGACCGCGGTGTCGGGACGCGCCTCAGCCGGTCGTGCCGATCTGGTGGTGGGCTCCAAGAATTTCACCGAACAAGTCGTGCTGGGCGAGCTGCTGGCACAGGCGATCGAACGCCGCACCGGGCTCACCGTCGAACGCCGCCTCAACCTCGGTGGTACTGCCATCGCGCATGAGGCGCTGCTGAGCGGCGGCATCGATGTCTACGTCGAGTACACCGGCACCTCGCTGACGGCGATCTTCAAGCAACCGCCATCGGCGGATTCGGAACAGGTGTTCGCCACCGTCCGCGACCGATATGCCGCGCACGGCCTCACGTTGTTACCGCGATTGGGCTTCAACAACACGTTTGCGATTCTCGTCCGCGGCGACGATGTCAGGCGATTGGGGATGAAGTCGATCAGCGAGGTGGCCACACAAGCGACATGGAAGGCCGGCTTTGGCTACGAGTTTCTTGAGAGACCGGATGGGTTCAAGGGGTTGAGCGCCGCCTACGGCCTGTCGTTTGCCCAGGCACCACGGGTAATGGATCTGAACCTGATCTACCGGGCCCTGGCCGCTGGCGAAATCGACGTCACGGCGGGGGATGCCACAAGTGGACTGATTGGGGCCCTCGGGCTGGCGGTCCTCGATGACGACCGGCACTATTTCCCGGTCTACGATGCGGCCCCGGTCGCGCGCGCGTCGGTCATGCTGCAGTATCCAGCGGCGGCCTTCGCCATTCGCAGCCTGGCCGGCCGGGTCTCAGCGGCCGACATGCAGCAGATGAATTTCGCCGTTGATAGCGAGAAGCAAGAGCCCGCCACCGTCGTCCGCGCGTTCCTTGATAAGATTGATGGGTTCTAGATCAGGAGCCTGTCGCCATCATGCCAAGCCTCGACACTTACAAGACCCGCACCCCACTGTCCGTCGGCGCCGAGACGGTCAGCATCTACAGCTTGCCCGCCCTCGCCAGAGCCGGGTTCCCCAACGTCGACCGGCTGCCGTACTCCCTGAAGATCCTGCTCGAGAACCTGCTGCGCCGCGAGGACAACGGTTTCGTCAAGACCGCCGACATCAAGGCGTTGGCATCGTGGGATCCCAAGACCATCGGCGAGAAGGAACTGTCGTTCATGCCGGCCCGTGTCCTGTTGCAGGACTTCACCGGCGTGCCTTGCGTGGTCGACCTGGCGGCGATGCGCGACGGCATTGTCGCGCTCGGCGGCGACCCGCAAAAAGTGAACCCGCTGCAGCCGGTCGAACTGGTCATCGACCACTCGGTGCAGGTCGATCACTTCGGGACGATGGACGCCAAGGACCTGAACGCCGACCTCGAGTATCACCGCAACCGCGAGCGCTACGTGTTCCTGCGCTGGGGCCAGACCGGCTTCCGCAACTTCCGCGTCGTCCCGCCCGAGACCGGCATCGTGCACCAGGTGAATATCGAGTACCTGGCGCGCGTGGTGTGCCGCGATGACGACGGCACGGCCTATCCCGATACGGTGTTCGGCACCGACTCGCACACGACGATGGTGAACGGGCTGGGCGTCGTGGGTTGGGGCGTTGGCGGTATTGAAGCAGAGGCGGCGATGCTGGGCCAGCCCAGCTCGATGTTGATTCCGCCGGTGCTTGGCTACCGTCTGTCGGGCAAGTTGCCCGAGGGTGCCACCGCAACCGACCTGGTGTTGACCATCACCGAGGCGCTGCGCAAGCGCGGCGTGGTGGGCAAGTTCGTGGAGTTCTACGGCCCCGGCCTGGCACACCTGACCATCGCCGACCGCGTCACGCTCGGCAACATGTGTCCGGAGTACGGCGCGACCGTCGCGATCTTCCCGATCGACGAGATGACGTTGGCGTATCTGCGCCTGACCGGCCGTGAGGCCTCGCAGGTGGCGCTGGTCGAGGCGTATGCCAGGGCCCAGGGCATGTTCGCCACGGCCGACACGCCCGACGCTGTCTACACCGAGACCATGGAGATGGACTTGGCGAGCGTAGTGCCGAGCCTGGCCGGCCCGCGTCGTCCGCAGGATCGCGTGTCGCTGTCCAACGCGAAGGGTTCGTTTGCCGGTTCGCTCGATGAGCTGAAGAAGGGCGTGAAGCCTTCGACAGGCTCAGGGCAGGCTGCCGTCGCCACCGCGACGCAGCTCGAACATGGCTCCGTGGTGATCGCCGCGATCACCAGCTGCACGAACACGTCGAACCCCAGCGTGATGATTGGCGCGGGGCTTGTGGCCAAGAAGGCCGTGGAAAAGGGCCTCACGCGCAAGCCGTGGGTGAAGACCAGCCTCGCCCCAGGGTCGAAAGTGGTGACCGACTACCTGAAGAAGGCCGGGCTCGACACCTACCTCGATCAGCTCGGCTTCAACCTGGTCGGCTACGGCTGCACTACGTGCATCGGCAACAGCGGTCCGCTGCCCGAGGAAGTGTCGGCCGAGATCATCGAGCGCGGCCTGGTCGTGGCGTCGGTGCTGAGCGGCAACCGCAACTTCGAAGGACGCATTCAGCAGGAAGTGCGCGCCAACTACCTGGCCTCGCCGCCGCTGGTGGTGGCCTACGCGCTGGCTGGGTCGATGACCATCGACATCACCACCGAGCCGCTGGGCACGGGCAAGGACGGCAAGCCGGTCTACCTGAAGGACGTGTGGCCGACCGAGAAGGAAATCCAGGCGGCCATGCTGACCAGCGTGACCTCGGATGCCTATCGCCGGCAATACGCCAACGTGTTCGAGGGCCAGGCGCGCTGGCGGAACCTGCCGGTGCCGACCGGCGACCGCTTCGCGTGGGAAGCTGACTCGACCTACATCCGCAAGCCGCCATTCCTCGAGAACCTGTCGATGACGCCGGCGCCGCTGACCGACATTGCCGGGGCGCGCGCGCTCGCGGTGCTCGGCGACAGCATCACCACCGACCACATCTCTCCGGCCGGCAACATCAAGGCGAACAGCCCGGCGGGCAAGTATCTCGTCGAGCACGGTGTGGATCCGAAGGACTTCAACTCCTACGGCGCTCGTCGCGGCAACCACGAGGTGATGATGCGCGGCACCTTTGCCAACACCCGCATCAAGAACCAGATGGTGCCCGGCATCGAAGGCGGCGTCACCGCCTACCTGCCGGGTGGCGACGTAATGCCGATTTACGACGCGGCGATGCAGTATCAGGCGGCCGGCGTGCCACTGGTAGTGATTGCGGGCAAGGAGTATGGCTCGGGCTCGTCACGTGACTGGGCCGCCAAGGGCACCATGCTGCTGGGCGTGAAGGTGGTGGTGGCGGAAAGCTACGAGCGCATTCACCGCAGCAACCTCGTCAACATGGGCGTGCTGCCGCTGCAGTTCACGGACGGGCAGAGCGCGGCCAGCGTTGGCCTGACCGGCCGCGAGACCTTCGCGTTTGCCGGCGCCGGCTCGGCGCTGAAGCCGCGCGCCGAGGTCAGCATCACGGCGACGGCCGAGGATGGCTCGACCAAGACCTTCACGGCGGTGGCCCGCATTGACACGCCGGAAGAGATCGTGTCGTTCTCGAATGGCGGCATCCTGCCGTATGTGCTGCGTCAGTTGGTCCGAAGCTCGAAATAATGTGCTGACGTCCGCGTCGATCAAGAGCCGGGCGCTCACCCTCGGATTCGAGGTCTGCGGGGTGGCGCCTGCCACGGCGCTGCCGGAACTGTCGTTCCTGCCTGAATGGCTCGCTCGCGGCTATGCGGGCGACATGATCTATCTCCACAAGTCTGCCCACGCGCGGGCTGATATCCGGAATTTCCTCCCCTCCGCACGCGCGGTGATCGTCGCGGGAGCGATTTACAACACTGAGCAGCCGGGAGCCGGGATCCGGGATCCGGGATCCGTTCAAATACAGGTTGCGCGGTACGCGCGCGGGCAGGATTACCACCTCGTCCTGGCCGAGAGGCTCGAGCAGCTCGTGGCCTGGATGCGCGAGCAGCAAGCCGGTCCGTTCGACACCGCGATCTTCGTCGACAAGCACCACGTGCAGGAGCGCGTCTATGCGCAGCACGCCGGCGTGGGGTGGATCGGCAAGAACAGTTGCGTTATCAATCTCGAGCTTGGCTCGTTCCTGTTCCTGTGCGGCATTGCCACGAGCCTGCCGCTCGAGGTGGATGCGCCGGCTACCGATCAGTGCGGTGCCTGCACCCTGTGCATCGACTCGTGTCCCACTGGCGCCATTGTTGATGCGCATGTCCTCGACGCCACCAAGTGCATTTCGTATCTCACCATCGAAATCGACGGCGCCATGCCTGAAGCGCAGCGAGCGCAGATTGGCGATCACGCCTACGGTTGCGACATTTGCCAGGAGGTCTGCCCGTGGAACCTGGCCCCGGTTCTGACCGCCGACCCCGCCTGGGCGGCCACCCCGAGACATGGCGCTTCGGCCGCCGAGCTGTGGCAGCGAACCGATGATGAGTTGCACCAGTTCGTGAAGGGCAGCGCCATGACCCATCTGTCGCTGGCGGGCCTGCGCCGCAACCTGGCGACCGTGATCGGCAACAGCGGCGAGGGCTCGCTCGGTCCAGTGCTCGATCGCCCCGGCCGCGGCGTCAAGAATGCCGCCCACAGCGCGCACACGCCCGTCGTAGAGGGCGCCGTGGCGTGGGCCAAAAAGCGGCTTGAACGCCAAGCCCCAAGTCTGAGCTAGTATCGATTCATGGCGAACGCCTCTCTCGCCCCGGTCCTGCTGGTGTCGATGCCGCAGATGCTGGATCCGAACTTCTCGAAGACCGTGGTTCTGCTCGCGGAATACGGCGCGCATGGGGCGTTCGGGCTGGTGCTGAACCGGCGCATGCCTGAGCCGGCGCAGGCGATCGTCACCGCCGACGAGCCGCTATTGATCCATCCCAGGATGCACTTGTTCACAGGTGGACCCGTGGAGCCGACCCGGGCGTGGATTCTGACCGCGAAGCCCGAGCTCGACTCCGAGGCGCTCGAAGTCATGTCCGGGGTCTACCTGTCGGCGTCGCCGTCGCTGGTGCGCCGCACGCTCGAGACCGCACCTGATCCGCGTGTTCGAATGGTCGTCGGCTACTCCGGTTGGGGCGCCGGACAACTGGATGGCGAACTGGCCGAGTCGTCGTGGCTGCTCGCACCGGCGGAATCGGATCTGATTTTCTCGATACCAGTGGATGAGATGTGGGAAACCGCGATTCGTCGTCTTGGCGCCGAACCGTCGATGTTGCAAGGCTCGTCGGGAGTGCACTGATCGTGAAGAGGAGTGAATCATGGGACGGGTCATCATGGCGGTAGCGGTGGCTTCTCTTGTTCTGGCGCTGACGGGGTGTCGCGCACAGGCGCCCTCGTCACTTCCGGCGAATGTGGCTCCCGCGTCGACCGCCGACCAGGCTGTCGCCGACTTGCAGCAGAAGACCGCGCGGTTTGCGGTTACGGACCTGAGCGCTGATATCTCGGCTCTGCCGGCCAACGAACGTGAGGCGCTGGCGCACATGGTGCGCGCCGCGCAGGTGATGGACGCGCTGTTTCTCGAGCAGGCCTGGGCCGGCAACGAGACCATGTTCCAGGCGCTGGTGAGGGACGAGACGCCGCTCGGCAAGGCGCGGCTCCATGCTTTCCTCGTCAACAAGGGGCCGTGGTCCCGGCTTGATCACAACGAGGCCTTCGTGCCCGGCGCGCCGGAGAAGCCGGCCTCGGCCAATTTCTATCCCGTCGGTGCGACCAAGGCGGAAGTGGAGAAGTGGCTCGCCGGGCTGAGCGCGGTCGAGAAGACGGCGGCCACCGGATTCTTCACGACTATTCGCCGCGGACCTGACGGCAAGCTGATCGCCGTGCCCTACAGTACGGAGTACGAGGGCGAGTTGTCGGTCGCCGCGCAGCACCTGCGTGCGGCCGCTGCCGCGACCGATCAGCCTACGCTGAAGGCCTATCTTGAAGCGCGGGCCGCCGCGTTCGTGTCGAACGACTACTACGACAGCGACGTGAAGTGGATGGAGCTGGACGCCACCATCGAGCCGACGATTGGACCGTACGAGGTCTACGAAGATGAGTGGTTCAATTACAAGGCAGCCTTCGAAGCGTTCATCACGGTGAAGGACCGCACGGAATCCGACCAGCTGCAGAAGTTCTCGGGTTCGCTGCAAGAGATCGAGAACAACCTGCCGATTGACCCGAAGTACCGCAACCCGAAGCTGGGGGCGCTCGCCCCGATCGCCGTGGTCAACACCGTGTTCTCGGCCGGCGACGGCAACCGCGGCGTGCAGACCGCCGCATTCAACCTGCCCAACGACGAGCGCGTGATTCGCGAGAAGGGCAGCAAGCGCGTCATGCTGAAGAACAACCAGCAGGCCAAGTTCGACAAGGTGTTGACGCCGATCTCGAAGGTCGCCCTGGCTACGACGAACCAGGGCAACCTCGCGTTCGAGGCGTTCTTCACCCACATCCTGATGCACGAGTTGATGCACGGCCTCGGGCCTCACGACATTGTCGTCGGTGGCCGCACCACCACCGTGCGCCAGGAGCTGAAGGAGACCTACAGCGCCATCGAAGAGGCGAAGGCCGACATCTCGGGCCTGTTCGCGTTGCAGTTCCTGATCGACCAGGGGCAGCTCGACAAGGGCCTCCAGCAGACGATGTACACGACGTTTCTGACGTCAGCGTTCCGCTCGCTGCGCTTCGGCGTCAACGAGGCGCACGGCCGCGGCCAGGCGATCCAGTTGAACTACTTGCTGGACCAGGGCGGATTCAAGGTCAACAGCGACGGCACGTTTGCCGTGGACACCGCGAAGATTCGCGACGGCGTCACTGCGCTGACGCGGGAGATCATGACCTTGCAGGCCGAGGGCAGTTACCTCAAGGCCAGGCAACTGATCGAGACACTCGGTGTGATTCGCCCACAGACCAAGACGTTGCTCGACCGGCTGACGTCGGTGCCGGTCGACATCGAGCCGAGATTTGTTACGGCGTTGGATCTGCTGAAGTAGGCACCCCATAAAGGGGTGCCCTACGGAACGCCTGCTCGGGGTCAGACCCTAGCGAAGGTGCCGGTAGACGAGTTCCAGCAGCTCGTCATACGTCGCATCGGCTTCTTTCGGTCCCTTCTTGATCGCGGTCGTCGCACAGTGCTTCAAATGATTGCGCAGCAACTGCCTGGCAACACCGCGCAGGGCCTGCTGCGCCGACGCGATCTGCGTGATGATGTCGGGGCAGTAGCGATTCTCTTCTACCATCTTGTGGATGCCGCGGATCTGGCCCTCGATGCGGCGCAGCCGCTTCAGGTTGGCGTCCTTGATGGCTGGGTCCACGGCTGCCGCGTGCTCGTGTGCATGCTTCACGACAGTTTCACTGCTCGAAGACGAAGGCTGTTGGAGACGACACTCACCGAGCTGAACGCCATGGCGGCGCTCGCCAGGATCGGGCTGAGCAGGATGCCGAACACCGGATACAGCACGCCCGCCGCCACCGGGATGCCGATCACGTTGTAGACAAACGCCCAGAACAGGTTCTGCTTCATCGTCCGCATGGTCTTGCGGGCCAGGACGATGGCTTCAGTGACGCTGGCCAGATCGCTGCGCATGAGCGTAACCGACGCGGCTTCGCTTGCGATGTCGGTGCCAGACGCCATGGCCATGCCGATGTCGGCCTGGGCCAGTGCCGGGGCGTCGTTGAGGCCGTCGCCGACCATGGCCACGACCTGCCCGGCCGCCTGCAGGGCCTTGATCGCGGCCACCTTGCCGTCAGGCAGCACTTCGGCGATGACCTCGTTCACGCCGGCGTGCTTCGCCACGGCCTCGGCGGTGGCCCGGCGGTCCCCGGTCAGCATCACCGTGCGCAGGCCGTGGCCGCGCAGTGCCGCGACCACTGCCCTGGCGTTCGGGCGAACCGTGTCGGCAATCGCGAATGCAGCGACGGCCTGGCCGGCCATGGCCACGAAGATCACGGTGTTGGCCTCTGCCGCCCACTCGCGGGCCCGCGACTCGAGGGGCGTCACATCGACGCCCGATGCGCGCAGCAGTGCCTCGGTGCCGGCAATCACGTGCGTGCCGTCGACAATGCCGAACACGCCCTTGCCGGGGAGGGCGATCACGTTGTCGACCGCCGGCTGCGGCTCCGCCAGTGGGCCGGCCGCTGCGACCACCGCCTTGGCGAGTGGGTGCTCGGAGTGGCTCTCGAGCGCAGCTGCGACCCGCAGCACGGTCTGGCGTTGATGGCCTGGCGCAATCAGCATGTCGGCGACGTGCGGCGTACCTTCAGTGAGTGTGCCGGTCTTGTCGAAGACGACGGTGTCAACTGCGGCCAGCCGCTCGAGCGGCTCGCCGCCCTTGATCAGAATGCCGGCGGCCGCGCCCCGCCCGCTGGCCACCAGCACCGCCGTCGGCACGGCCAGTCCCATGGCGCACGGGCAGGCGATGATCAAGACCGAGACCGCGGCGGTAATCGCCGACGCGAACGACGGTGTCTCGGGCAGCACCATCCACGCCGCGAAGGTCGCGATCGCAATCAAGATCACGACCGGCACGAACACCGCCGAAATGCGATCGGCCAGCCGCTGGATCGGCGCCTGCGAGCCTTGCGCTTCTTTCATCAGTGTGACGATGCGCGCCAAGACGCTGGTGGTGCCGATGGCCGTGGCCCGCACCTCGAGCGCCGCCGTCTTGTTGACGGTGGCGCCGATCACCCGGTCGCCAACGGCTTTCTCGACCGGCATCGACTCTCCGGTCAGCATCGATTCGTCTACGGCACCGCTGCCGCTGGTGATTTCGCCGTCAACGGGGAAGCGCTCGCCCGGCCGCACCAGGACGATGTCACCGGCACGGACCTCGGCGATCGGGATGTCCAGTTCCTGCCCGTCGCGCCGCACGCGCGCACTCGAGGCCTGCAGCTTCGCTAGTTGCCGCAACGCCCTCGTGGTCTGCGTCTTTGCGCGCGCCTCCATGGCGTTGCCGAGCAAGACCAGCGCAATGATGATGATCACCGCTTCGTAGTAGACGTCGGGCCTGGCGCCATCGGTGACGAACCACTGGGGCGTCAGCGTGGCGGCCAGCGAGTAGAGAAACGCGGCGCCCGTGCCCACGGCGATCAGCGTGCTCATGTCCGCCGTGCCGTGCGTGAGGCCAGACCAGGCGCGAGTGTAGAAGTGCCGGCCGGCCCACGTCATGACCAGGATGGTTGCGGCCAGCAGCGCGTAGGTCAGGACCTGCGGAGCGAGGGCATACAGCCAGGGGAGCGCCGCCCTGGCGGGCGGATCGACCGCCGTCATCACCCAGCGGAGCAGCGGGTCGCCGGCGTGCTCGGCATGAGGTGACCTGCCACCCATCAACGGCATGGACGCCATCATCGCCACGGCGCCGATGGCCAGGCTCACCAGGGACTTGGCGCGAAGTGTTTCGTACTCGCGCCGTTGCTGCTGTTCCCGTTGATCATCGGCACTGCTGGTGGCGTCGGCCGCGAGCGGAAGCCGCGACACGTAGCCGATGTCGTTGATCGCGGCCACGAGCTGGCCGGGACTGGTGGCCGCCGGATCGAAATGCACCGTGGCCTCGTTCATCATGAGGTTCACGGCGGCCTTGGTCACTCCGGGCTGTGTGCTGAGCGCGCGCTGCACCGTAGCCTGGCACGCCGCGCAGGTCATGCCCTCAACGGGCAGCGTGACTGTCTCGGTTGGGACGGACATGGCCGTCATGGCAGATACCCCCTGAGTCGATTAGATACCTATGGGGGGTATATGTAAATGGCTGACGTGAAGCGCTGGGGTGGTGGTTAGTGGCAGTTCTCGTCGGTCTTCTGCTTTTTCAGGCTGCCCAGCGGGATGAAGGTCTCCGCCATGGGGGGCTTGCGGCCGATGCCGAAGAATTGCCGCGCCAGGAAGGCCAGGGCCGCGAGCACGACGATAGCGACGCCAATGTCCTGCACCATCAGCCCAGCCCGAGACCGAGACGGCTGCCAATCTGGTAGACGGCCAGCGAGGCCGCGTAGGCGAGCACCGTCATGTACGCCAGCATGAACAGCGGCCAAGTCCAGGTGCCCGATTCGCGCCGGACGACGGCGATGGTGCTCATGCACTGGCAGGCCAGCACGAAGAACACCATCAGCGATACGCCGGCCAGCGGCGTCATCAGGCGGCGCCCATCAGGCCACGTCGCCGCGCGCAACGCGTCGCGTAGCGGCTCATCTTCGGCGCCGCCTGATTCGATGTCGAAGACGATGGCCAGGGTTGACACAAAGACTTCGCGCGCGGCAAACGCGCCGATGATGCCGACGCCGATCCGCCAATCGAAGCCGAGTGGTTCAATCGCCGGCTCGATGGCATGGCCCAGCCGGCCCGCGAAACTCTGTCGCAACTGGTCGCCGGCCGACGCGTCGCCGGCCCTGGGATACGACAGCAGTGCCCACAGCACGATGGTCAGCGCGAGAATCACGGTGCCCGCGCCGATCAGGAACGCGCGGACGCGTTGCCACACGTTGAACAGCAGCACGCGGGGCGCCGGCAGCCGGTACGGCGGCAACTCCAGGACCAGCGGCGCGCCCGGTCCCTTCAACACCGTTCGCCTCAACACCGCGGCCGCCGTGAGCGCCGCCACCACCGATAACATGTACATCGCGAACAGCAGAACCGCGCCGGCACTTAAGTAACCGAAACGCGTACCCGGTGCGAACACCGTCGCGGTCACCAGCACGTAGACCGGTAGCCGCGCGCTACACGACATCAGCGGCAGCACCAGCATTGTCAGCAGCCGATCGGTCCGGCTCTCGATGGTGCGCGTCGCCATCACCGCCGGCACCGCGCACGAGAACCCGGAGAGCATGGGCACAAAGGCGCGGCCATTCAGGCCGACGCTGCGCATCAGCCGGTCGATGACGAACGCGACCCTGGCGAGATAGCCGGAGTCTTCCAGCAGCCCGATGAACAGGAACAGCAAGCCGATCTGCGGCACGAACACCACGACGTTGCCGACGCCGGCGATGATGCCGTTGATGATCAGATCGGTCAGCGGTCCGGCCGGCAGCGCCGTCGCCGCCAGTGCCTGGACACCAGCCACCCCCGACTCGATCAACGCAATCGCCGGCTCTGACCAGGTAAAGAGGGCTTGGAACACCACCAGCATCACCACCGCGAATACGGCGCCGCCGTAGAGGCCGTGCGTCAGGACCGCATCGATGCGATCAGTCTGATGCCGGCGGGGTTCGGGCGGTCGCGTCACGACCGCTTCGACGATGGTGTCGACGCGTTGGTAAAACGAGGAGATGATTTCGAGATCGACGTTGCGGCCCGCGGCCGCGGCCCGACGGCGAATGTCCAGGGTTAGTGTGCGGAGAGCGGGGGGGACGCCGATCAGATCGTCGGCTCCATCGTCATCGAGTGACAACAGCAGCCACGTCGCCCACGCCCGCGCCGCGCCAGGCCGTTCGAGGACCTGCTCGGCGAGAATGGCGGCCTCGAGCGCGGCGAGGTCGAGCGCCACGGCGGCCGGCCGTTCAACCAGGGGCGCTTCGGATGGGGCCCTGGCGGCGGCGCGGCCGATTGCCGCCTTGAGATTCGCAATGCCGCCGCCCTTGGTGGCCACGGTCCGCACGACCTCGGCGCCGGTCATCGCCCCGAGCTTGGCGAGGTCGATGACGATGCCGTCGCGAGCAACTTCGTCCGACATGTTGACGGCAATCACGACGGGCACGCCGGTCGCGATCACTTCAAGCGCCATGAACAGCGCCCGGCCCAGCGCGGCCGCGTCGACGACGACGACCATGGCCGCTGGTGAGGGCAGGTTGCGGCCGAGCAGCGAATCCACCGCAATCTGCTCTTCGCGAGACCGCGCGCTCAGACTGTAGGTGCCCGGCAGGTCCACCAGTTCGAGGTCGCGGCCGTCGATGGTGACCGGCGCTGAGACCCGATCGATGGTGACACCAGGGTAGTTGGCGACGTGCGCGCGGGAGCCCGAGAGCGCATTGAAGATCGTGGACTTGCCCGAGTTCGGATTGCCCGCAACCAGGACGATGGGCAGCGGCGTCACTTGAGGCAGCGTCACTCGATGTCGATGCCGAGCGCTTCAGACCGGCGGATCGACAGCGTGAAGTTCCGGACCTTCAGCTCGATGGGGTCGCCCATCGGCGCCACGCGCCGCAGGGTGACCTTCGTGCCGGGCACCAGGCCGATCTCCAGCAGCCGGCGGACGACGGCGCGCTCGCCACGAACGCGCGACACGATGGCAGTGCCACCGACAGGGAGGGCGGCGAGGGAACCGGGTTTGCTGGTCACGATGGCAGTGCTTCCGAAGTTGAGACTTAATCTCAACTATACGCTATTGTGACGAACACTGGGCTATTCGGGCGTGGGGGGCTGGTGCCCGGCGTGGGGGTCGGCGGCGGGCGTGGGGGCCGGCTCGGCGCCCTTCAGGAAGTCTTCGATCCGTTGTTCTTCTTCGATTTGGTCGCGCGACGTGGGGTTGAAGCGCGCCATGATCGCCAGGTCGTCCGGCGTCAGGGACGACAGGCGGCGGATGAAATGCACCAGCTCCCAGCTGGCTTGTTCGCCCTCGGGCGTGCCGGTGCTCCAGGCGGGCATGCCGGTCAGGCGGATGCCGTTCTCGATGAAGTAATAGAGCTCGCCGTCGCTCAGGTCCTGGGTGCGGGGCAGGCGCATGTCCGGCGCCTTGGGATAGAGCGACTCGCCCATCTGGATCTTGCCGCTGCCGTCGTTGGCATGGCAGCTCGCGCAGTGATCCGCGAAGTGCTGGCGCGCCCCGGCGAAGTTCTCTGGTGTCGCGGTGACCGGGTTCCGGAGGCCCTTGTAAGTGGGTGGCGTCAGCCAACTCCGAAGCAGCAACGCGACCCGCGCCTCGGCCCACGACGGGTCCGGGCGGGCGCTGACGCCGCGGCCCTGGACGGCCAGCAGCGCGCCGGCGACGACCAGCACCAGCAGGAAGAGCAGCCAGGCCGCGAATCGAAGGGCGCGCTTCATCAATGCCTGCCCGTGCCTATTGCGGTAACGGTGCCGTGGCCGTCTTGACCTGCATGGTGCCGCCGGCGCCCGACTCGGTCCACGCAAACACCAACTCGCGGCCGTTGAGGGCCATGCGCGGATAGCCGCTGGCCCTTCCCGCGGCGAGACCGGCAATGGTGACCGGCGCGGAACGGGCGCCCGAGCGGTCGATGCGGCGAACACGGAACTGCGAGCGCTGATCCGCGAACTCAATCCAGGTCGCAATCGCGGCGCTGCCGTCGGTAACCAGCGCGACATCCACGCGCCCGAGCGAGCCGCCGTCATCGACGCGAATCGGTGCGCCGTAGGTGCGGCCGGCGTCGGACGAGAAGGCGAGGTAGGCCTGGCCCTGGTCACCCTTGACCGTGAACCACGAGGCCGCGACGTGGCGGCCGCTGGCGCTGAGCGCCGGTCCGTTGACCGGGCACGCCGCGATGTTCCAGCCATCGGCGTGAACCGCCGCGGGATCAGACCACTTGCCGTTCACGAGACGCGAGGTGTAGATGTCGCGGATCTCGTTGGCGCTGCGGTCGCGGAAGGCGGCGATGACGCCTTCACTGGTGACGGTCGCTGCGGTCGGGCAGCATTCGCAAACGCGCGCGTCGACGGCTGATTCCTCGACCTGCTTCCAGTTCCGGTCGAAGCGCGCGTAGTGCACCGTCATCGCGCCGCCGCCACCGTGATCGTCGTGTCCGGCGGTGGGTTTCATGTTCCGGCCGTCCAGCCAGATCAAGCCGAGGCCGTCGCCGATCGGAAATAGCGACGCGAACCCGTGCTCGGTCTTGGTGCCATCGTGATGCGGAATGAACGACGGCGACCAGGTCGTGCCCTCGTCTGTCGAGTACGACAAGCGCACGTCGTAGGCATAGGTGTCGGGACCGCTCTTCTGCAGCCAGTGCGCGACGATGGTGCCCGACGGCAGGCGCATGACCGATGGCACGTCGGCCCAGTTGACGAACCAATCGCGTCCGGACGCGACCGTGCGTGCCTCGCTCCAGCCCGTGGCCGTGCGCGCCGAGAATTTCAGGGTGGTGAGGTCGCCGGTGCGTTCCATCCAACTCAGGAGCACACCGCGCGACGACACCGACAGTTGCGGCTGCGCCGAGTTGGCGCCGGTGGGTGAGCGAAGTGCCTGGGGAGTGACGACGACAGCCCGCTGCGAGGCGCTGGTGACCGTCCACGAGGTCGCGGCGACGAGCGCGACGGCGGCAAGAGTGGGACGAAAGAGAAGGCGCGCCATGGCTAGTTGCGGCAACTGCCGGCACCGCGCGGGTCGCCGCACGCGCCGCAGGCCGAGGGAACAGCGCCGATCGCCATGCCGCCGCCAGATGGCGCGCTGACCGCGAAGACCGAGAGCTGCTTGTCGAGTTCACGGCTGGTGCACTTGGGGCACTCGTAGCGGGTCGACTCGCGAACCAACAGCTCGAACTGGTGGTCGCACGACCGGCACTGATA
>NSIL01000003.1 GCA_002737365.1 Acidobacterium sp.
CAGCCAGCCTTCGCGAACTCACCAGCAGTCCGGCCGACTCGCCGCGGCGGCGCGGCCTCAGAGACCACATCGTGCTATTATTGTGACTACATGTGGAGGTGTCGCAGGTGGAAACAGTCGGCATTCGCGAACTGAAAAGCGGGCTGAGCCGCTACTTGAAGCGGGTGCGCGCCGGGGCGCGCCTGACCGTGACTGAGCGCGGCCGAGCGATTGCGACCATCACGCCGGTCACTCTCGCAGCCGACCTGAAATGGGCGCACGCGCTGGTGATCGGTGGACGAGCACAGTGGGCCGGCGGCAAGCCCGCGGGCGCCAAGCGTCTGGAGCCAACGGTCTCAGGGCCTTCGGTCTCGGCGGCGGTACTCGAGGACCGCCGATGACGCTCTACCTCGACACGAGCAGCCTGGTGAAGCTGTACGTGGCCGAGGCCGAGAGCGAGTCGGTGCGCCGGCTGGTGGACGACGCCGACATCGTCGCGACCGCCGCGATTGCCTACCCCGAAGCACGCGCGGCGCTGGCACGCCGCCGACGTGAGGGAAACCTGCCGGCACGGGCCTTGGCGGCGGCAAAGCGGGCACTCGACGACGACTGGCCCCGATACCTGGCCATCGACGTGACGTCCGCGGTGTGCCGTGAGGCAGGCGCCCTGGCGGAGCGCCATGGCTTGCGAGGCTACGACAGCGTGCACCTGGCCGCGTTTCTGCACCTGGCACGTGCTGCTGGTAAAGCGGCGGTGCGGTTCTCGTGCTTCGACGACCGCCTGACGCGTGCGACGCGCACCGCGCTTCGGACGCTCCAGCCCGCCGGGCGCTGAAGGCATCTCGGACTGGGAGAGTTGTGGCCGCAGCGGCGCAGCCGCGGAGGCGCCGCTACCGGCCGCTCGTCGCCGGCTTGGGCGTCACCTTCAGCAGCGTGCCGTTGGCGCCTTCGGTGAGCACGTAGACGGCGCCGTCGGCAAACACCTGCACGTCGCGGATGCGCGCGTTGAGGTCCATCAGCAACGGCTCCTCGTTGATCACCTTGTCGTCCTTGCCGAGCTCGAGCCGGAACAGGGCCTGGCCCGCCAGCGCGCCCACTAGGGCGCTCGTCTTCCACTGCGGGAACAAGTTGCCCTTGTAGAAGGCCAGGGCGCCAGGCGCGATCACCGGATCCCAGTAGTAGCGCGGCTGCTCCATGCCGGGCTTCTCGACAATCGCCTCACCGATCTTGGTGCCGGGGTAGTTGATGCCGTGCACGATCACCGGCCAGCCGTAGTTCTTGCCCTTCTCGATCAGATTCAGCTCGTCACCACCCCGGGGGCCGTGCTCCGTTTCCCACAGCCGGCCGTCGGGCGCAAAAGTCAGCCCCTGCGGCGTTCGGTGGCCCATGGTCCACGTGCCCGGCAGGCCCAGTGATGGATTGCCCGGCGCCGGCTTGCCGTCGGGCAGGATGTGAATCACCTTGCCGAGGTAGGTGTCGAGCTGCTGCGCTTGCAACGGCAGTGGATCGCCGGTCGAGCGATCGCCCACCGAGACGAACAGCGTGCCGTCCTTCGGGTCGATGGCAATGCGCGAGCCCGACTGCGACACCGCCCGATTGGTGAACGGAGCGGCCTGGAAGATGGTGGTGACGTTCGAGATCGTACCGGCGTTCTCGTCCAGGATCGCGCTGTCAACCGCGTGCGCGCAGTTCTGGGCGTCGATGTTGCGCAGGTAGACGAAGTAGATGCGGTGGTTGGTCGCAAAGTCCTTGTCGAGCGCCACGTCAAGCAGGCCCGCCTGGCCGCGGAAGTACACCGGCGGCATGCTCGCCGTGATCGTGTGCAGCGACGATCCATCCCTGTTCAGGATCCGCAGCCGGCCGGCCTTCTCCGTGATCAGAAAGCGGCCACTCGGCAGCTGCTCCACGGCCCACGGCATCTCGAGGCCGCTGGCAACGGTCGTCACCTCGACGTCCACCGTCTTGCGATACGGCGCACGGGTCTGACCGGGGAAGACCGGGTGATCGGTGTCGAGCTCTGGTGCGCGGCGGTCGACGGGCTGCCCTTCGACGGTGAACTTCTCGAACGTCCGGCGTGCCGCCGGAGCGGGCGCAGGGGCCGGCGGATTCTGGGCCATCACGGCCGCGGGTAACACCGCAAGGCCGAGAACCGCGTAGGCAATGGCAACTCGTGTCATGTCAGTCTCCGTTGTACAACCAAGGTCATCCGTTCCGACGCTGCGCATATGAATTGTAGCGGCTGCCGTGACCTGGTGACGTTCGAGACCGCGGACGACACCGTCCCACATCGCTCTGCTAGACTCTATTCGGTGTCTACCGGACCACGATCGCGCGTGCGGACACTCTTCTATCTCGGCCTGGTTGGTCTCGCGCTCTTCGAACTGGCGAAGGTCTACTTTATCATGCCCATGCCGGGCAGCCAGCGCATCAAGAGCCTCGACGCAGCGTACGCGCTGCACACCTGGCGCTGGGCGGTCCGCCTCGTGGCGCTCGTCGGCATTGGCGCTGGCATCCGCGCCGCTTTCACCCTGCGCGGTTGGTGGCGCGCGGTTCCCGTTCTCGTCCTGCTCGGCACCGCTGGTGTCGGCTACGCCGCCAACTACGTTCTCACGGCCGATCGGATGTTCAGGCAGCCCGAGCATCTCGTCCTAGCGCCGCGAAGCGCCAACCTCGTTGATGAAAACAGCGTCGTGGTCGGCGTCGCGCGGGACGGTGAAGCCAGGGCGTGGCCGATCCGGTTCATCCTCTATCACCATCAGGTGCAGGACGCGATCGGCGGCAAGCCAATCCTCGTGACCTATTGGAACGTGTGCCGGACCGGCCGGGTCTTCGAGCCGATCGTCGGCGGACAGCACGAGACCTTCCGCCTGGTCGGCATGGACACGTTCAACGCGATGTTCGAGGACAGCCGCACCGGCAGCTGGTGGCGGCAGGCGACGGGTACGGCCGTGACCGGGCCGCTCAAAGGCACGAGCCTGGCCGAAGTCAGTTCCGTGCAGCTGACGCTGCGCCAGTTTCTCGCGCTGCACCCAAATGCCATGGTGATGCAGCCCGATCCAGCGTTTGTGTCCGATTACGACACCGAAGGACGCTTCGAGCGTGGCTTGGCGAGCAAGGCCTACGACTGGAACGATCTAAAGGCGCGCCGCATCATCAACGACCGCGTCGGCGATACCCCGATTGTGCTGGCGCTGTCGGAAGACGGCCAGGGCTTCGTCGCCTTCGAACGCCCGGTCGACGTGCCCGCCTTCGCCATCGCTGGTCCCGTGCTCGTGGCCAACGGCCGCTCCTACGATTTCTCCGGCCATGAAGTCACCGGCGCCGCCCCTGCACTCACGCCGATTGCGGCGTCGCAGGAGTTCTGGCACAGCTGGCTCTCGTTCCACCCGGCCACGCAGAAAGGCGAACCCGCCGGCGCTGACCCGCGGGAGTGACGGTCAGGCCTCGCGTCTCTTGCGGTCGGGCCCCTGCATGCCGACGACCTGGCGCTGACGCTTGGTGCCGGCGTGCTGGTTCTGGCGGCTCTCGAATTGTTGCAGCCGCGCTGGCGCGCCCGGCTGCAGTCGCAAGAAAATCGCCGCTCGTGATCTGATCAGAACCGGAAGAGCTTGTTGACCTTCACCACCAGCCCACGGTTCTGCAGGTCGTAGCGGGCAAAGGTATCTGACGTGTCGTGCGCATCAGAGTAGACGACGAACAACTCGCTACCGGGCGGTCGTCGATTCAGAGACAGCGGCGCCGTTCTGCGGTTCCTGCTGGACGAACTCGGTAATCGAAGGCACCTGCGAGTAGATGGCTTCGTCGAGGCAGGATCTGCGGTCATGACGTGGGGTCGTGAAAGCGAGAATACGAGCTTGCCCGCACCCACCATACTCCGGTGCTTGCGGTCGCATACAATGCGCCATGCCAACTGACCTGACGCGACGCGAACTGCTGGCTGGAGCCGGCGCCGGCGCCGCCGCTCTTCTCTTGCAGCCAGGTAGCCTCCAGGCGCAGCCCTCCACCGCACGAACGGTCGTCTTCGCCAACACCACCGTCGTCACCGTGGATGCGGTGCGCGATGAGGTCGCACTCGCGGTGACCGGTGACACGATTGTGGCGATCGGCCCGACCGACCAGGTGCTCAAGTCGTATCCCAATGCGGAGATCTACAACGGGCGTGGCAAGGCGTTGTTCCCCGGCCTAATCAACTGCCACGCACACCTCGCGCAGACCCTGGGCCGCGGCTTCAATGAAGACTTCGGCTTCCCCAACTCGGCACGCCTGGCCGTGCAGCCGACCAGCCTGCTGCAGGGCGAAGAGGGCACGCTGATGGCCGTCATCGGCGCGCTCGAAGGCATTCGCACGGGAACGACGACGCTGGTCGAGAACACCGGCGGTATTGCCCGTAACGCCAGTGCGCTGGCGCAGACGGGACTGCGCTGGGTGTTCGCGGAATCGATCCGCGACAGCGAGAACGTCGCGGGTCCGATGTCGCCCGAGGGGTTGGCCAAGAGCGTGCCGCCGACCTTTTCGGCAAAGCTGCGAGACGAGGGCATGCAGCGCATCAACGATCTGTTCAGCAAGTGGCACGGCGCCAACCAGGGACGCATCAGCGTGTTCCCCGCCGCCGCGCTCGCCGAGACGGCATCGCCGGAGTTGCTGGAGGCCGTCCGCGCCTTCGCCGAGAAGCACAGCCTCGGCTACACCATCCACTTGTCGCAGAGCCGAGCGGAAGTGGACTTCATGGTGAAGCATCACGGCGTGCGGCCGCCGGCGTTTCTCGATCGCCACGGCTTCCTCGGTCCGCGTCTGTTCGCGGCGCACTGCCGCTACGTGGATGCCGGCGACATCGCGCTGCTCGCCAAGTCGGGGACGATCGTCTCGCACCAGGCCGCGATGGCGGCCAATCGCGGCGTCATCCCGCCCATCCCCGCACTGCGCGCCGCCGGCTGCCCCATCGCTAACGGCACCGACAACAATACCAACGACTTGTTTGAAGTGATGCGCATCGCGTTGCTGACCGAGCGCATCCGCCGCGACGACGAGTTCCCTGGTGTTCGGCCGCAGCCAGAAGACATCCTGGAAGACGCGACGCTTGGCGGTGCTCGCGCGGTGAATCAGCAGAAGATGGTCGGCTCACTGGAGGTCGGCAAGAAGGCCGACCTGCTGGTCGTCGACACCGTGCGTGCCCACCTCGTCCCCTCCGGACGCATCGTCTCCACCTGGATTCACAACGGCCAGCCCAACGACATTGAGTCGGTGATGATCGACGGCCAGTTCGTGATGCGCGACCGGAAGATCACCACGGTGGACGAAGTCGCGCTGGTCGCCGAGGCCGACAAGGTGGGCCGTCGCATTTGGAACCAAGTGAAAGCCGCCGGTGCTATCGCCATCCCGGGGCGGCCACGCTAGCAGTGACGCAAATCGGGGTGGCTGACCGATCGCTATTCGAGCCGTCACCTGTTGTTCGGGTACTACACGCTGTGCGGCATCTTCGCGGTCTTCTCCGGCCTTGATTGGATCGCCACCGTGCCGCCCACGGTCCACCTCACTGGCGAAGCCTTCGGCAACGAGAACATGGGTGTCGTCTGAGGCTGGATCGGCGCCTGCCACCCATTGGGAGCCGCTACGGCCGCCCTGAGCGCGGGAGCCATCCGCACCGGAACCGGCACCTACGACCTGGCCTTCTGGATTACCGGCGGACTGTGCGTGCTGGCCGGGATGTCGTTCCTCACACTGGGCCGCACGACGTTCAAGGCGCCGCCGGTGCTGCAACCGGCGCTTAGCTGAGAAACTTCGCCGAGACTTTTGGGCGCTTCGCCTTCTTCGCGGTCTTCTTCTTGACTGCGGTGGCGCCTTCCAGGTCGTAGGCCTCTCGCAGCCAGTCGGTCAGCGGGGATTCGACCGCGTCGCGGTGGGCGATCTTCAGGATGTTGGCGACCTTCGCTTTCGAGCGTTGTTCGACGCGCTTGATGTGCGGCGACTTGAGGGCGCGCGAGAGGAACACCGACACTTCGAGAAAGCTGCGCCTGGGCCGCACGAAGCAGTAGACGGCTGCGCGCGCGAACATGATGCAGGTGCCAGACGCGTAGATGCGCTGATCGCCCAGCTCGGTCAGGGTCTCACGCAACCGCTGCCACGCATCGCGCAGGTCTTCAGACAGGTCGGCGGTCAGCGCCGCTTCGGTGGTGGTCCAGCAGTCGTGCGCGGTGCCTTCGTCGATCCATTGCTTGCAGTGGTGACACTCCCGGCCGGCCATCCCAATATTGTAACGACTGGGAGGCCGGTCGGAAGAATCCTGGACGAGGGCTCTTACTTGATGATGCTGGCCCCGGCCTTCGAGACCTGCTCGTCCTGAATGGCCTGCACGCCGCTGGTGCCGACGGCGCCGATGAACTCCACGCCGCGCAAGACCGGAACGCCGCCGGCGAAGGTAATGCCGTTGGGCACTTCCGTCACTTCTTTGGTCTTGAGCTTCACGCCGTAGTCGGCGGTGGTCATCTTCGCGGCCACGACGGTCGCGGCCTTGCGCATGGCGATGTCGTACGAGCGCGGGCTGGCGCCGGTCAGGCGGCGCAGCACGACCGGCATGCCAGCGGCGTCGGTGACGACAATGGTCACGTTCCACTTGTTCGTGCGCGCCTCGGCCTCGGCGGCATCGATGATCTGCACGGCCATCTCGTAAGTCATCACCTGTGGCACAGCCGGCGCGGGAGCGGCCGGGGCGGCCGGCGCCTGCGCCTGGGTGACCGAGGTCAGAGTGATAACGGCCATCAGCATCAGGGCAGGCAATCGAACAAAGGTCGCGCGGGTCATTGAGGCTCCTGGAAAGGGTTGCGCCATTGTTGACGCGTCAAAGTATGGCTCACAGGAGATCAAGAGCCATTCAGATCACAAGACGGGGATCGACATCAAGGCATCAAGTTGTTAGCATCAAGTCATGAGAACGACCCTGAGCCTGGACAAGGATGTTGCCGCCCGCCTTGAGCAGGCGGTGAAGAAACGGCGGCTGCCCTTCAAGACCATCGTCAACGACGCACTGCGCGCCGGCCTGTCGGTGATCGACAAGCCTGCGGCCACCGCGGTGTTTCAGACCGTGGGCTTTAACCTTGGCCCGAGTCTGGTCGGCAGCTTGGACGATGTGCACGGTGTGCTGGCGCGGGTCGAGGGTGAGGAGCACAAGTGATCCTAGTCGACGCCAACCTCCTCCTGTACGCGGCGAATCAGGCGGCGCCCGAACATCGGCCTGCGCGCGAGTGGCTGGATTCCCGGCTCAGCGGAACGGCGCGAGTGGGACTGCCGTGGCCCGCGTTGCTCGTGTTCGTGCGGTTGGCGAGCAATCCGCTAGTGATGAGACAGCCAGTGCCGGTCGCGACGGCATGGCAGCAAGTCGAGCAGTGGCTCTCGGCGGGTCCGGCGTGGACCCCGCAGCCGACGTCGCGGCATGCAGAGATTCTGGGCGCCTTGTTTGCACCCTCGTCGATGACATCGCGGCTCGTGCCAGATGCGCACCTTGCGGCCCTCGCGATTGAACATGGTTTGACGCTGTGTTCGACCGATGGCGACTTCGCCCGGTTTGCCGGATTGGATTGGCAGAACCCCCTGGCCTCGTGATCTCTTGATCTCCTGTTAACGTCCGAGCCACACTCCCCGCATGGCGAACATCACCCTGCGGGTGAACGGCAAGGCTCACACGGTTGACGTCGAGCCTTCCACTCCCCTCCTCTATGTCCTTCGCAACGACCTGGACCTGTCGGGCCCGCGCTTTGGCTGCGGCCTGGGCCAGTGCGGTGCGTGCACCGTGCTGCTCAAGGGCGAGGCGGTGCGCAGTTGCATCCGGCCCGTGTCGGCGGTGGGCAACGACGAGATCACCACGCTGGAGGGCCTGGCGCAGAACGGCAAGCTCCATCCCATTCAGCAGGCCTGGATCGACGAGCAGGTGCCGCAGTGCGGGTTCTGCCAGAACGGGCAGATTCTTACCGCCAAGGCGCTGCTCGACAAGACGCCGAATCCCACCGACGCGCAGATTCGCCAGGGCATGAACGGCACGCTGTGCCGCTGCATGACGTATTACCGAATCAACGCCGCGATCAAACGCGCTGCGAAGGTGATGGCATGAACCGCCGCGACTTCGTCAAAACCACCGGCGCCCTCGTCGTCGGCCTCGCGGCCAACGACTCACTTTTCGCCCGCCTCGCTCAATCGCCGGGACCTTACCCTGATCTTGACTTCCTGCAACTCGACTCGTGGATCGTCATCCGCGCCGACAACACCGCCACCTTTTTCGTCGGCAAGACCGACCTGGGCCAGGGCACCGGGACGGCGTTCCGGCAAATCATGTCGGACGAGCTCGACATTGCGTTCGACAAGACCAGCTGCGTGATGGGCAGCACGCACAACACCGTCGATCAAGGTGGCTCGGGTGGTTCCGACGCGTTGCAGACCGACGGCTATCCCATGCGCCGCGTCGCGGCTGAAGCGCGACGCGTGTTGCTGGAGATGGCCGCCAAGCAGCTGGGCGTGCCTGTCTCTCACCTCGCGGTCAGCGATGGTGTGGTCTCGGTGACCGAAGACAACACCACCGGTGTCGGCTCTCTCACTTACGGCGATCTGATTGGCGGCCGCCAGTTCAACGTCACCCTGTCCGGCAAGAACACCGACACCACTACCGGCATTGCCAAGCTGAAGCCGGTGCAGGAGATGAAGAACGTCGGCAAGTCGCCGCAGCGCCACGACATCCCTGGCAAGGTGGATGGCACCGTGAAGTGGGCGGTTGACATGACGGCGCCCGGGATGGTCCACGCGCGCAACGTCAAGCCGCCGGTGGCGGGCGCGACGCTGGTCAGCATAAACGAGGCGTCCATCCGCAACATCCCCGGCTTGGTGAAGGTCGTGAGCAAGGGCAACTACGTCGCGGTGGTATTCGAGCGCGAGGAGAACGCCATTCGCGCGGCGCGGCAGCTGAAGGTGGAGTGGAAAAAGCCGGCGACGGCGCCCTTCCCCTCGTCTGAGAATCTCTTCACCTACATGCGCACGGCCACACCGTCATCCACGGGCAAACCGGTCGAGACCGGCAACGTCGATGCCGCTCTAGCCAATGCATCCACGGTGATCGAGGCGGAGTACGACGTGCCGTTTCAGGGTCACACCTCGATTGGTCCCGCGCATGCGATGGCGGATCCGTCGAACGGGCAGATGACCATCTACACCAACGACATGAAGTCGTATGGCATGCGTAACGGCGTCGCGCAGTTCCTGGGCATGCCGCGCGACCAGGTGCGGGTGATCTGGATGGACGGCCCGCAGGGCTACGGCCGCACGGCGGCGGACGATGCGGGGTTTGAGGCGGCGTATCTTGCGAAGGAGATCGGCCGGCCGGTGAAGGTGCAGTGGAGCCGCGCGGAAGAGACCGCGTGGGACACCAAGGGTCCGGCCTATGCCGTCAAAATGCGCGGCGGCCTTGACGCGCAGGGGAATGTCGTTGCGCTGCATTACGACGCGTGCGCGGCGGATCACAATCATCTTGGTTACAACGAGCACGAGACGGTGCTGATCTCGCAGTTGATGGGCACGCGCAAGAGTCCGGTGTCGCAGGGCCGCGCCTCGCTGCCGTCGGACATGTATGCCATCGCCAACCGCAAGAGCACCACGCGCGTGGTGCCGCTGCCCATGCCGTTCGAGACGCCGCTTCGCACGGGCAACCTGCGCGACCCCGATGGCCCGCAAGTTCAGTTCGCGCTCGAGTCGTTCATCGACGAGCTCGCGCACAAGGCGAAGGCGGATCCGGTGGAGTTCCGCCTGCGGATGCTGCAGGCGAGCACCCAGGACGACAGCGGCTTCAAGCGCGCGCGTTCCATTGCGTGTATCAAAGCCGCCGCCGAGAAGTTCGGCTGGGACCCTCGCCCCTCACCCCGTGGCGACAAACCTTCAGGTTTGTCGGGAGACATCCTCACCGGCCGCGGCATCGCCTACGCCTACCGCAGCCAAACCGTCGTCGCCACCATCGTTGAGGTGGAGGTCAACAAGCAGACCGGCCGCATTTGGGCCAAGCGCATTGTCGTGGCCCACGACTGCGGCCTGGTGATCAACCCCGAAGCGCTCGTCCGCGTGGTCGAAGCCGGCGCGCTCTACGGCCTCAGCCGCGCCCTGCATGAAGAGGTGAAGTTCGACGCCGAGAAGGTGACCAGTGTGGACTGGGTGACGCACCCGACGCTGCGGCACGAGGACACGCCGGAGCGGATTGACGTGGTGATCGTGAACGGCGACCCGAACCCGAATCGCCCTGACCTGCAGCACTATGGGGCGGGCGAGACGATGGTGAAGCCGATGCTGGCGGCGGTCGCGAATGCGGTGTTTGACGCGACGGGGGTGAGGATGCGAAGAGTACCGTTCGCGACTCGAGGAAGCCTTCGGCGATGAGCTGCTCGAACGCTTTCACCACCGTGCTGCGACAGACGCCGAGCGCGTTTGCCAGGGCCCGCGTGGACGGCAGCGCATCGCCACCACCAAGATCACTTTTTCGAATCGCCAGCCGCAGGGCCTGCGCGAGTTGCTTGCCCAGGTTGCGGGATGCGCGATCGAGGGCTCAGGCGAATGGAAGACTGGCGATGACGGCGTGGCGGGCCATAAATTCTGGTCTGTCGAAATTTGCGTATTCTGGCCCTAAAAATTATCATGGTTTCAGTGTTGAATCTGGTGCGTAAAAAATGACCCAATGAGTGTGTTGACGTCTTCACTTCGGCTGCTCGTCGCCCCGGCGGCGGTGTTGATCACGATGCTCGCGATCGAAAGTGCGCCGAGCGCACAAAGCGGCACCGACGCGGCGGGCTGGGATCCGAAGGCGGCGGCCGCCTACCTCGACGGACGGGCCACCTGGTGGACAACCTGGCCCAACGCCGCGCGCGACCGCGGCACTTACTGCATGTCGTGCCACACGACGTTGCCGTACGCCCTTGCCCGTCCCGAGCTGCGCGCCCTGCTGAACGAGCCGGGCCCGTCCGCGGCGGAAGACAAGATCGTTGGCAATCTCTTGACCCGCGCCCGTCAGTGGCACGACGTGGAGCCCTGGTATCCCGATCAGACGCGCGGCATTCCGAAGACCAGCGAGTCGCGCGCCATCGAGTCGGTGATGAATGCGCTGGTGCTGAGCCGGCGTGATGCCGTGGCCGGCGCGCGTAGCACCGATGCGAAGACCGCACTCGACGTCATGTGGGCGCTGCAGATGAAGACCGGTCCCGAGGCCGGCGCGTGGACGTGGCTGAACTTCGGCATGGACCCGTGGGAGTCGCCGAAGTCGCCGTACTTCGGCGCCTCGCTGGCGGCGCTGGCCATCGGCTCGGCGCCCGTCGGCTACGTGGCGTCACCCGAGATCGCCGATCGCCTGAAGGCGCTTCGTACCTACTTCCAGCGGCAGCACGGCACGGTGTCGCTGCTCAACCAGCTGCACGGGCTGTGGGCCGACAGCCGGGTGCCCGGCCTGCTGACCGACGAACAACGTCGCGCCACCATTGATGCGGCGCTCGCCCTCCAGCAGCCGGATGGCGGATGGAGCACGGTGGCGCTCGGCGGCTATAAACGGATCGATAACAGCGACAGCGACACGCGCACGGACGGCTACGCCACCGCCGTGGCCACTCTGGGGCTGCAGGCGGCGGGCGTGCCGGCCTCCGACGCGCGCGTCGGCAAGGGCCTCGACTGGTTGCGCCGCAATCAGGACCGCGTCAGTGGCCGGTGGACGGCCGTCTCGCCCAACAAGCAGCGCGATCCTGAATCGGACACCGGCAAGTTCATGAACGACGCCGCCACGGCCTACGCGGTGCTGTCACTGACGCATCGCCACTAAGCGTGGACAACCCGGCTGAAGGGGTAAGGAGTAACTTCGCTCTACTTCTTCGCCACGTAGCGCACGCCGGGCACGGTTGCGAAGTCGGCGTCCTGCGTCCAGAGCACGGCATCAGCTGCACGGGCCGTCGCGAGGATTACGCTGTCGGCCATCGGAATCGACAGCTGCATGCTGACCTTCGCCGCTGACAGCGCCAGCGTCGATGACAGTTCGACGACCTTGCCCTGTTGCATCACCGCCACGGCCTGGAGCGCGTCGCCCTCGCCGCGCTGCTGCGCGATCTTCTTGAAGACCTCGTAGAGGCTCAGGGTCGGAACCACCAACTCCGCGGTGGCCTCGATCGGCTTGGCAAAGAAGTTCGCGTTCGGGCCGCCGGCGAAATACTCGAGCCACCCGGACGAGTCGACGACGTTCACAGCCGGTCGTCCTCGCGGGCGACGGTGGTGTCGATACCCTTCAGAAAGCCCTTCATGGCCTTCGCCGGCCGCACGGGCACCAGCTCAATGCGGTCGTCATACAGGATGGCCTGCACCTTCTGGCCAGGCCGCAGCTTGAGCCGCTCGCGGATGCCCTTGGGGATGACCACCTGAAATTTGGGAGAAATGGTGACTGTCTCCATAAATCTTGATCGATCATACCATCGTCTTTCGGAATGCCGATCGATAGGAATGTTGACATATGACCGCCAGCCGTGGTCCCTGATCCCCGATCCGTGATCTCCGGCACATAATCTGCCCCAGAGGCCCGCATGCGCCATTCGCTTTCGCTGGTTCTACTGCTCTCGGCCACCGTGCTCGCACAACCAGTTCCTGCCGGACAGGTGGAGGCGTTGTTCGATGCGGCACGGACCGGCGATCGCGCCCGCGTCGCGTCGCTGCTCGATGCCGGCACGAGCGTCAACACCGCCAGCAAGTACGGCGTGAGCGCGCTTGGCTTTGCCGCCGAGCGCGGGCACTTCGACGTGGTCCGCCTGCTGGTGGAGCGCGGCGCCGACGTCACGATTACCGATTCGTTCTACGGCTCGCGCCCGCTCGACATGGCGCTACGTGGCGGGCACCTCGACATTGCCCTTTATCTGCTGGAGCACAAGTCGCCCGGAGCCGCGAGCGTGCTGAACGCCGCCATCAGGCAACGGAACACCGGCGGCGTGAAGGCTGCCCTCGCCTCCAGTCAAGTGGATGCCACGGCGCTCGCCACCGCGAACACCATTGCGAAGCAGGCTGGCAACGCGGCCATCATCGCCATGGTCAAGACCGCCGCCGATGCGACGCCCGCCGTGGCGCCCGTGCCGATTACTGTTGCGGTGACACTGCTGCGCGCCTACGAAGGCGCCTACCAGAACGCCACCACCGGCGCCGGCGTGAAGGTCGCCTTCGACGGCACGCGCCTCACGCTCACCGCCGATGGACAGACGCCGCTTCGACTGCAGCCGATCGAGGAGCGCCGCTTCATCGCCGACGAGGCGCCAGAGTTGAACGTGGCCTTTGCGGGACGCGGCGGCATCATCGAGCGGCTGTCGATCGTGCGTGGCACTTCGTCGGTGCGCTACGAGCGCGAAGGCTTTGGTGATGCCACCTCCGCCGCCGCCGATCCCAATGCGGCGACGCCGGCGCGCACGGCTGCCGCAACCACGACCGCTGCAGATCCCGTCGCACGCCTCGCGCCGCAACCGTGGCCGTCGTTCAGGGGCACCAACGCCGCCGGCGTGGCCGACGGCCAGGGCGTGGTTCCCGAGTGGGATGCCGCGACCGGCCGGAACGTGAAGTGGAAGACGGCCATCCCCGGGCTTGCCACCTCGAGCCCCATCACGTGGGGCGACCGCGTGATGGTGGTCAGCGCCGCCAGCGATGAAGACACCTCGTTTCGCACCGGCCTCACCGGCGACATCACGCCGATCGCCACGCTGCCCACGCACACGTTCCGTGTCCATGCGCTCGATCGCGCAACCGGCAAAGTGGTGTGGCAGCGCGATGCCTTCGTCGGCAAGCCCCTCACCAAGCGCCACTTCAAGTCCAGCCAGGCCAACGCCACCCCCGTCACCAACGGCCGTCATATCGTCGCGCTGTTCGGCTCGATCGGCTTGATGGTGTGCTACGACATGCACGGCACGCTGGTGTGGCAGAAGCAGATCGGCGCGCTCGACAGCGGCTGGTTCCTCGACCCGAGCTATCAGTGGGGCCACTCGAGCTCGCCGGTGATCTACAAGTCAGCGGTGATCGTGCAGGCGGATCAGCAGAAGGGTTCGTACCTGGCCGCGTTCGAGGTGGCAACCGGCAAGCCGTTGTGGCGCACGGAACGACCTGATGAGGTCTCGACGTGGGCGACGCCGGCGATCGTGACGGGCGCTAAGGGCGATGAGCTGGTGACCAACGGCACCAAGGTGCGCGGCTACGATCCAGGCACCGGCGCGCTGCTGTGGACACTGGCGCCCAACTCGGAGATCGCCATCGGCTCGCCCGTCATCCACGGCAACCTGGCGATCGTGACGGCGGGTTATCCGCCCGTCCGTCCGGTCTACGCGGTGCGGGCCGGCGCGCGCGGCGACATCTCGCTGCCGGCGGGCCGCACGACGAGCGACGCCATTGCCTGGAGCCACGATCGCGACGGCACCTACATCTCGTCGCCGATCGTCTATCGCGGCTTGCTCTACACGCTGAACAACAACGGCATCCTGACCGCGTATGACGCCACCAGCGGCGAGCGACTCTACCGCGCGCGCGTCGGCGGCGGCGGGGCGTTTTCGGCATCGCCGGTCGCGAGCGATGGCCGGCTCTACATGGCCAGCGAAGACGGCGACGTGTTCGTGGTGCAGGCCGGGCGCGAATACGTCGAGCTGGGCAAGAACCCGATGGGCCAGGTGATCATGGCATCACCGGCGATCTCAGACGGCTTGCTGATCATCCGCACGCTCAGCCACGTCTGGGCGATTGGGCACTGATCTTCAGGCCCGTGGCAGGACCGCTCCGGCGGCGGCGCCAGGTGCGGCGCTTCAAGCCCGCCGTCATCGCCATGGTTGGCGTCACGGTGTTCAGAGCAATGTATCCGGAGTGCAAAGACAAGGTCACGCTTGGGCCGCAGGCCGAGTGCTGAGGTAAAGTGCTCGGCATGAGCGCTCGCATTCGCTGGACCCTTGCCGTTTTCGCCCTGGTCACTCTCTCCACGCACAACACGGCGCCCGTGTCGGCACAGGTCGCTGCTGCCGTCGCGACGGCCAATCCGCCCGCGGCATTCAACGACCCCAATCGCCGCGCCAGGCTGGCAACGGCGTTCCCCGAAATCGATAAGGTGGTCGCGGAGTTCATGACGCGCTCGCACGTGCCCGGGGCGGCGTGGGGCATCGTGATTGACGGCGAGCTGGCGCACATTGGCGTGGCCGGCTATCGCGACCTCGCCGCCAGGTCGCCGGTGACACGCGACTCGGTATTCCGCATCGCGTCGATGTCGAAGAGCTTCGCCGCCATGTCCATTCTGGCGCTGCGCGATCAGGGCAAGCTGTCGCTCGACGACCTGGTCGAGAAGCACGTGCCCGAACTGAAGAACCTGCGTTACCCCACCACCGATTCACCTCGACTTCGCATCCGCGAAGTCTTGTCGCACGCGTCGGGCTTTCCGGAAGACAACCCGTGGGGCGATCAGCAACTGTCGGCCACCGAAGACGCGTTCTCGCGGATGATGGCGCAGGGCATCCCCTTCTCGAACCCGCCAGGCATGGCCTACGAATACTCCAACTACGCCTTCGCCATCGTCGGCCGCATTGTTACCAACGTGTCGGGCAAGCCATATCGGCAATTCCTGAGCGAGACGATCCTCAAGCCGCTCGGCATGACCTCGACGACGCTCGAGCCACGAGAGGTCGCTGCGGACCGCATGGCGCTTGGCTATCGATGGGAAGACGAGCAGTGGAAGCTCGAGCCCGCGCTGGCCGATGGCGCCTTCGGCGTGATGGGCGGCATGCTGACGTCGATCTCGGATCTGACGAAGTACGTCGGCACCTTGCTGGCGGCGTTCCCGCCACGGGATGGCGCGGAAGGCGGACCCATCCGTCGCTGGTCGCTGCGCGAGATGCAGCAGATCTGGCGATCGCGGCCAGCAACCGTCACTCGCACGGCCGCCGGTGCCGTCAACCTCAACTCCGGAGGCTACGCCTTCGGCCTCGGCATCACCCAATCCTGCGAGTTCGATCAGATCGTCGCGCACAGCGGTGGATTGCCGGGCTACGGATCGATGATGCGCTGGCTGCCCAGTCACGGCGTCGGCATGATCGCGTTCGGCAACGTCACCTACACCGGCTGGGGTGGCGTGGTGACGCAGGCGTTCGACTTGATGGCGAAGACCGGCGGCCTGCAGCCGCGAACGCCCCAGCCGTCGCCGACGCTGGTGGCGTCACGGGATGCGGTGTCGCGGTTGATCATGAGCTGGGACGACCAGCAGGCCGACGACATGGCCGCCATGAACCTGTTCATGGATACGTCGAAGGACCGCCGGCAGAAGCAGATCGCCGAGCTACGCGCCAAGGTGGGGAGCTGCAGGGCGCCAACGACGTTCGACACGGTTGAGAACTGGCTGCGCGGGCAGTGGACCATGACGTGCGAGCGCGGAGACTTGAACGTCTCGATCACGCTGGCGCCGACCATGCCGCCGAAGGTTCAATTTCTGGAGGTCAGATTGGCCGAGCCACGATCCGCCCCGGCGACTTGCAGGTAACATTGCGCGCATGCGTTCCAGCCGATTCGTCCTCGCCGTTGCTCTCGTCGTCCTCTCGCTGGCCACGCCTCGCGCGCAGACGCGATCGTTTGAGCTGACGACGGCGAGTATTGCCGACATTCAAGCGGCGGTGGATGCCGGCAAGCTGACCTATGAGGGCCTGGTCGGGCTGTATCTCAAGCGCATCGACGCCTACGACAAGAAGGGCCCGCGGCTGAACGCGATCATCACCGTGAACCCGCGCGCGCTCGAGATTGCGCGTGAGCTGGACGCCGAGCGCAAGGCCAAGGGCCGGCGCGGTCCGCTGCACGGCATCCCGATGGTGGCGAAAGACAACATCGACACCGCCGACCTGCCGACGACGGGCGGCAATGAAGTGTTTGCGGGCAACCGCCCCGCCATCGACGCGACGGTGATTGAGAAACTGCGGCAGGCCGGCGCCATCATCATCGCCAAGACCAACATGGATGAAATGGCGCAGTCGGTGCGTGGTTTCAGCACCGTGGGCGGGCAGATCCTGAATCCTTACAACCTCGCGAAGAATCCCGGTGGATCAAGTGGCGGCACCGGTGTGGCGATCGCGGCCAGCTTCGCCACCGTTGGCCTGGCCACCGAAACCGGTGTGTCCATCCGCAGCCCTGCCTCGAACAACGCGCTCGTCGGCGTGGTGCCGTCGCGCGGGCTGGTGAGCCGCGCCGGCGTACTCCCTATCTCGTTTACCCAAGATCGCGTCGGCGTGCACGCCAAGACAACCGCTGATGCCGCAGTGGTGTTGAGTGTGATTCGCGGTTTCGATGCGGATGACCTCGCGACGGCTGAGAGCCTCGAGCAGCAGGTCGCTGAACTGACGGCGTTGCCGGCCAACAGCCTGCGCGGTGTGCGCGTTGGGGTGCTGCGCGACCTGTTCCGCAAGGACCAGGAAGCCGCTGCCGGCAACGCGCTTATCGAAAAGCAGCTGGCTTTGCTCACGGCCAACGGCGCCATCGTGATCGACGGCCTCTCCACTGGCACGGACCTCGTGGGCCTGATGCCATCGCTGCGCGTCAACAGCTACGAGCTGCGCTCGTCGTTCGACAGTTACCTGAAGCGCCGCGGTCCGGCCCGACCCGTGCAGTCGTTTGCGGAGCTGTTCAACAGCGGCAAGTGGCTGAAGGGCGGCGTGCTTGAGGCGCGCTTCAACGACACCATGAAGGCCGGCGACCTCACCACCAACACCGAATACCAGGCGCGGCTGCTCAACCAGAAGATGATGCGGCAGCAGTTGATCAGCCTGATGGATCGCTACGGCGTCGCGGCGCTCGTGTATCCCATGAAGTCGCTCGGCGCTCCGGCTGTGGGCGCGTCAGACGATGGGCTGAGGGACAACAACCTGGTGTCGACGGCGGGCATGCCGGCGATCGTGGTGCCGGCGGGGTGGGATGCCGAAGGCCTGCCGCTCGCGCTGGAGATCATGGGGCGGCCGTTCAGCGACGCCACGCTGCTGAAGATCGCGCACGGCTACGAACTGGCGAGTCACAACAGGCTCTCGCCAAAGGCCGTGCCCCCGCTCGCCGGCGAGACCATCCAGTATTAACAGGAGGACAGGAGATAAAGAGTTCTCCTGATCTTCTAACCTCTTGTCAAAAACATGCCTGAACTTCCAGAGGTTGAAACTGTCCGCCGCCTGCTCGAGCCGGCGATGCAGGGCGCCCGGTTTCGCCGGGTCATCGTCAATCGTCCCAACCTGCGAATTCCGTTTCCCGAGCGGTTTGCCGATCGACTGCGCGGCATCACCGTGTCGCTGGTCATGCGCCGGGGCAAGTACCTGGTGGTGTCGCTGTCGTCAGGCGAGACGCTGATCATGCATCTCGGCATGTCGGGATGGTTCCACGTCGCGGCGATCGGTGACCGCACCCGCGAAGCCGATGCGCACGATCATGTCGAGTTCGTGATGTCGTCGGGTCAGCGCGTGGTGTTCAACGACCCGCGCCGGTTTGGCTTCATGGACCTGGCGCTCGCGGGCCAGGCCGACGAGTATCCGTCGCTCAAGGCGATGGGGCCCGAGCCGCTGTCGCCGGAGTTCACGGCCGCATCACTCGCGCAGGCGTGCCGCGGAAAGAAGGCGTCGATCAAGGTGACGCTGCTCGACCAGAAGGTGGTGGGCGGGCTGGGCAACATCTACGCAAGCGAGGCGCTGCACCACGCGAGACTATCGCCGCTGCGCAAGGCGTCGAGCATCGCGACCATCACCGGCAAGCCGAAGAAAGAGGCGGCGGGGTTGGCGGCGTCGATCAAGGCGGTGCTCGCGAATGCGATTCGCCGATCGGAAACGCCATATCGAGCGGGACGATTCCGCGTCTACGACCGGGCCGGGCAGCGATGTTTGAGAACAGGTTGCCCGGGCGAGATCAGGCAGATCACCCAGGCAGCGAGGTCAACGTTCTATTGCGCGACATGCCAGAAATGAACAGGAGTGTTTACTGCTGGACTAGCGCGACGCGAAACCCGATGAAGGCGCGGCGCGCGCCCGGGTCTGCGGCGCCGCGGGTGGTGGTTCGCACCGTGCGCGCCGGATCCCCGTAGTGACCACCGCGCATCACCCATAGCGCATCGGCCTCCAGGTTGGCGCGGTCATCGGTTGGGTCGTAGGGATACGGCTGGTACGGGCTGCTCGTCCACTCCCACACGTTGCCGCTCATGTCGGCCAAGCCGTACGGGCACTCGGGGCACGAGTACTGCCCCACCGGCGTGGTGCCGGTGCCCTCGAAGTTGCTGCGGTCTTTTCGCGGCTGGTCGCCCCACGGATAGGCGCGGCGGTCGCCGCCACGCGCCGCTTTTTCCCACTGCGCTTCGGTCGGCAATGTCACGCGCCATCCCGCGCGCACGAGGTCCCCGGTCAGACCGGGGGCTTTCGCGAGCACGCTCTCGAGCCACCGGCCATACGCCACCGTATTGGGCCACGTCACGAACGTCACGGGATGCGTGGGTTGACCGGCCAGCGGGTTGGGATCCGTCGGCGCCTTGGTGGCACGAACGAAGGCGGCGTACTGCGCCACGGTCACTTCGTGCCGAGCGAGGTAGAACGCCGGAAGTTCAACGGTGCCTTCGCTGGCAGACCGAGACCACTTCTCGTTGTCGAAGGCTCGTGGATCGACGGCGGGATCGGCGCCCATGGTGAACGGGCCCGCGGGGATCTCGACGAAGTCTGGCAGCGGAGCGTTGTCCTGGCGTGCTTCGAGCCCCAGGCCAACCGTCGCGGCAAGCGCGAGAATCGCGAGAACCTTCATCGCGAGGTCGCCGCGCTGCAGGCAAACTCCCAGCCATGCTGGCAGGCACGCGCGTACAACTCAGGCTCCGCCATCGTCATCAGGTTCGGTCCGCCCTCGCGCGCCAACAGGCGCAGATCGAAGGCGCGCGGATTAGCGCGCGCGGGTGGCGACGAATCGAGCAGGTTGACGCAGCCGGCCTGGACGCGCGCCTCGCACGCGCGTGAGAAGTACGCAAACGCGCGCTCCGGGTCACTGGCCACCAACTTGCCTTCGGTGTAGTGGCGGCCAAGCTCGTTGCAGGCCCATCCGGCGTTGTCGCCGCAGTACGACGCTTCAATGCGCAACAGTCGCGCGCAGGCTTGCGGCTTGTCGGCGGCACACGCCTGCTCCCAAAACGGCAGCGAGTCGCCCTTGTGCCTGCCGTCGGCGGCACCGACGCTCGTCATCACGCCGAAGATCAACACCCACACGCCCATGTGCGCCAGGTTGGCGCGGCCGAGCGGCAGGTCGAGACCAAGCGTGTGCAGCAGCGGCTTGTCGCCCATGGCGCGCACAGCGCGGTCAATCGACGGGACGGCCAGGTTCAGCAGGGGTACGCACAGCAGCTTGTCGTAGAAGGTCGGCAGGCCGAAGGCACCGAGCAGCGCATACAACCCGAAGACACCCACGCCGTAGAGGACGCCGAAGATCGCCCGCCCAAGCGGCGTGCGCGGCGAGGTCGACGGGTCGGTCACCAGCAGGTGCAGGCCGAGAAACACCGCCGACGGGATGTCGGAGTCGACAAAGTACGGCACGCCGGTGATGGCGGTGTAGAGCATGCTGCCGCCGAACAGCGTGAGTGCCGCCATCGCGGTCACCGGCGTGATCGAGAAGAAGTACATGACCACGAGTCCGACCAGGAACAGCACCTTGTAGATATGCGGGCCGAGACTGAAGGTGGTGGCGATCTCCTGGCCCCAGGTCAGGCTGGTCGTGCCGGTGGTGAGCAACACCACCGAGAAGATGGCAAGCGAGAACGCCGACGGATTGAAGATATGGACGCGCTCACCATCGCGTTCCCATCGCACGAAGGCCTTGCCGGCAAACCCGAGCGCGACCAGCAGGAACTGGAAGGCGAACCAGTCGTCCACCAACCACAGGAACAGGTTGGTGCTGAAGATGATCGGGAACGGCCCCAGGCCAAGCCCGTAGCTTTGGCGCCGCGACCACGACAACAGCATGTCGAACGCGTAGGCGAACAAGATCTGGCCGACGAGCAGCGGCGCATAGTCGTAAACCGGGCGCCAGTAGTAGCCCCAGAAGGCGTACACGGTCAGGTGACAGCAGGCCTGGATGTAGTGCTGCGGACGCGGCGGCGCCAGGTGGATCGACGGCGCGCCGTTCTTGATCGCGGCGACGGCGATCAGGGCCAGCCAGGCCAGCAGCACCGCACCGGCGCTCCAGAACGACCACAGCAGCGCATCGCTTCTCTGCAGCCGCGGCAACAGGGTGAGCGCCAGCAGGCTGGCCGTAAAGGCCAGCGGCAGCGCCAGTATGACGAGCGGTGCCGGCTGGGCATCGAACGATCGTTCAGGGCGGTGGGGAGTTTCCGCGCGCCGGTCCCGGCGCTTTGTGGTCGACATGGGTGTTCTGGGGTGCGCCTTCAATTTGTACACCACGGTTGATGCCACCGCAAATAGTTGACAGCAACCGGCCGTCCGGCACACTCTTGGGCACTGTAGGTAGAGTCAACTAGCCGAGGTGCCGATGAAAACGGGAATTTTTGGAGACTGGACGCGTCACACGTGGTTTGGCGGGTTCGCGATCGTAATCGCGGTGGCCCTTTCCGGGCTCGCGGGTGACGCCCAGAACAAGGCGGATTGGCCGAACATCACGGGAGGCGACAATTCGACGCGCTACTCCCCGCTCGACCAGATCAATGCCTCGAACTTCAATACGCTGAAGATGGCGTGGGAATGGGGCGC
Organism: Acidobacterium sp.; assembly: GCA_002737365.1. Taxonomy (GTDB): domain Bacteria; phylum Acidobacteriota; class Vicinamibacteria; order Vicinamibacterales; family UBA2999; genus 12-FULL-67-14b. Next base: position 21,720 of record NSIL01000003.1, read on the forward strand.
GGCCGATGCCCCCGGCGTCGACATCGGCGACATCAACGGCCGCTCGCTGCCGATCTACGTCGACGGCATGCTGCTGACGACCTCGGGCCCGCGCCGCACGGTGGTGTCGCTCGACCCGGCCACCGGCAAGACGCTGTGGACGTTTCAGGAACCCGAGACACCGCGTCACGCGTACTCGATGCGCTCGAACCATGGTAAGGGCGTGGCCTACGGCCGCGTCAACGGCCGTGGCGTGGTGTATGTCACGACCCCGGGCTTCTTCCTGCACGCGCTCGACGCCAAGACCGGTCAACCGCTCGAGGGCTTTGGCGGCGCGGTGCCCGTCCGCGGCTTTCCGAAGACCGGCTCGGTCGACATGCTGAAAGACCTGATCGCGGATTGGGATCCCTGGAAGAACGCCAAGCTGCCCTATGACGCCGCGCAGGGCCTGCCCCTGTCGCTCGGCTACGTCACCACCTCGTCGCCGCCGATCGTCGTCAACGACGTGCTGATCGTCGGCAACTCGGCGGAACAGGGTTACAACCAGACGCGCGTCGAGAACGTGCCCGGTGACATCCTGGCCTACGACGCGAAGACCGGTAAGCATCTTTGGAAGTTCCACGTCATTCCGCGGCCGGGCGAATTCGGCCACGACACGTGGGAGAACGATGCGTGGAAGTGGACCGGCGACGTCTCGTCGTGGGCGCCGATGTCGGCGGACCCGGCGCGCGGCCTCGTCTACATCCCGACCAACGGCGCCACGGTTGACTACTTCGGCGGCTTCCGCCCTGGCGACAACCTGTTCGGCACCAGCGTGATTGCGCTCGATGTGAAGACCGGCAAACGAGTGTGGCACCACCAGTTGGTGAAACACGACATCTGGAATTACGACACGCCGACCGCGCCAATCCTGATGGACGTCACCGTTGACGGCAAGCGTATCCCCGGCTTGTTCCAGATCACCAAGCAGTCGTGGGTATATTCCTACGACCGCACGACCGGCAAGCCCATCTGGCCCATGGTCGATCGGCCGGCGCCGCAGTCGCTGGTGCCGACTGAGAAACTGCCGGCCACGCAGTCACATGTCACGAAGCCGGCGCCGTACGACCTGCAGGGACGCACCGAAGCGCACGTGATCGACTACACGCCTGAGATCAAGCGCCTGGCGCTCGCTCGGGCTAAAGAGCGCGACCTGCTGGCTCCGCTGTTCGCCGCACCAACGCATCGCGGCAACAAAGAGGGCAAGGGCCCGGCGAACATCTGCCCCGGCGGCGGTGGCGGCGCCAACATCACCGGTCCGCCCGCGGCGGATCCGCAGAGTGGCATCATCTTCGTCGCGTCCACGAGCGGCTGCTCGCCGACGTTGCTGGCGGACGCAAAAGAGAAGGACAACGACAAGATGACCGGCACGACGCTGTCCATGTTCGCAGTCGCCCGCGGCGAAGGGGCGCCACCCGCCAAGCCGGATCCGAACGATCCGCTGAACGGCTTCCCGGACATCTTCAAAGGTCCGCTCGGCCGCATCACGGCCATCGACATGAACACCGGCGAGCACCTGTGGATGATTCCGCACGGTGACACAGCGCAGGCGGCGCAGGATGCGTTCAAGAACAACGCGCTGATGAAGGGCGTGACCGCCGACACCAACTGGGGCCGCCGTGGCACCGCGGCGCTCGCGGCCACGTCAACGCTGCTGCTGTCGGCCGGTCAGACCGCCGACAACCGGCCGCACCTGTTCGCCATCGACAAGAAGACCGGCAAGCGCGTGGGCGCGGTGCCGACCCGCGTGCTCGGCCAGTACGGCCTGATGACCTACCTGCATCAGGGCAAGCAGTACATCGTGCTGCCGCGTAACGGCGGCTACACGACCATGGCGCTGCCGTAGTCTTCAGCGAACGAGGACAAGGGCCGGGCACAGCAATGTGTCCGGCCCTTTGTTTTGTACCGCCGGGATCCGGGGTCCGGTTACGACGGCTGGTTGGCCAGGTAGGTATCTATCGCCGCTGCCGCCCGGCGGCCGTCATCAATCGCCCAGACAATTAGCGACTGTCCGCGCTGCATGTCGCCGGCGGTGAAGACACCGGGGACGTTGGTCATCCACTGATCATCGCGTCCGACCGTGCCGCGGTCGTTCATGCGGACATCCAGGTCGGCGAGCAGGCGGCTTTTCTCGGGTCCGACGAAGCCCATCGCCAGCAGCACCAGATCAGCCTTCATCTCGAACCCGCTGTTGGGTAACGGCTCGAACGACGCTCGGCCGTTCGTGACCACGCGGCTGACCTGGTGGCCGTGCAGCGTGCGAACGTGACCATTCGCATCACCGGAGAGCTCGGTCGTGGCCACCGCATAGACACGGTCGCCACCCTCTTCGTGAGCCGATGAAGTGCGGAAGATATTGGGCCACAGCGGCCACGGGTTGTCTTTGGCGCGCAGGCTCGGCGGCGTCGGCATCAGCTCGAGCTGGCTTACCGACAACGCGCCCTGGCGATGGACGGTGCCGAGACAGTCGGCGCCGGTGTCGCCACCGCCGATGATGACGACGTGCTTGCCGGCAGCGGTGATGGGTTCCATCAGGTTGGCGTCGTCACCCTGGCAACGCTGGTTCTGCTGCGTCAGGAACTCCATGGCGAAGTAAACGCCCTTCAACTCGCGGCCCGGGACGGTGAGGTCGCGCGGATTGCCGGCGCCGCCGGCGAGCAGGATGGCGTCGAAGTCGCGGCGCAGGTCCTCGGCGGTCACGTCTTCGCCAACGTTCATGCCCGGGCGGAACACGACGCCTTCAGCCCGCATCAAGTCGAGGCGGCGATCGAGCACCCGCTTCTCCATCTTGAACTCGGGAATGCCATACCGCAGCAGGCCGCCGGCGCGGCCGGACTTCTCGAACACGGTCACGGTATGGCCGGCGCGATTGAGCTGCGCCGCCGCGGCCAGGCCCGACGGCCCGGAGCCGATCACCGCCACCTTCTTCCAGGTGCGGGTCACCGGCGGCTCGGGAACGATCCATCCCTCCTCGAACGCGCGATCGACAATCGACAGCTCGAGTGACTTGATGGTGACCGGATCCTGGTTGATGCCGAGTACGCACGAGCCTTCGCACGGCGCCGGGCACAGCAGGCCGGTAAACTCCGGGAAGTTGTTGGTCTGGTGCAGGCGCTCGATGGCCGCGCGCCAGTTGTTGTTGTAGACCAGGTCGTTCCAGTCAGGGATGAGATTGCCGAGCGGGCAGCCCTGGTGACAGAACGGAATGCCACAGTCCATGCAGCGCGCCGCCTGGCGCGTCAGGTCCTCAATGGGATAAGCCTGGTAGACGTGGCGATAGTCGCCAATCCGCTCGGTGACCGGGCGTGACGGTGGCTTGCTGCGCGAGAACTCGATGAAGCCGGTAGCCTTACCCATAAATTCTTGCCACAGCGGACACCGCGGACGTTCTCGGTGTCCTCTGTGGCGATTGTTCTGACGCCACTAGCTCGCTCAATGCCGGTTCGCGTGATTCGGCGCGGGCTTTCGCCTCGGCCGCTTTCACGCGTTTGAAGTCGCGCGGCATCACCACCACCAACTGCTGGTGTGAGGTCGGCCACGACTGCAGGACGCGCTCGCCGACGGCGCTGTCCGTCAACTCGACGTGACGCGTAATCAGCGCGCGGACGGCGGCGATTTCGGCGGCGTCGTCCAGGTGTTCCAGCGCCACCATGTCGATGTTGCAGTTGAGGGCGAACGAACCGTCGGGGTCGAGCACGTAGGCAATGCCGCCGCTCATGCCGGCCGCGAAGTTGCGGCCGGTCGGGCCGAGCACGACAATCCGGCCGCCGGTCATGTACTCGCAGCCGTGATCGCCGACCCCTTCGACCACCGCCTGCGCGCCGCTGTTGCGAACCGCGAAGCGCTCGCCGGCGACGCCGCGCACAAACGCCTCGCCGCTGGTGGCGCCGTAGAGGGCGACATTGCCGATGATCACGTTCTCTTCCGCGGCAAACGCGGCGTTGCGAGGTGGCCGGACGATCAGCCGCCCGCCCGAGAGTCCCTTGCCGACAAAGTCGTTCGCCTCACCCGCCAGCGACAGCGTGATGCCGCGCGGGATGAAGGCGCCGAAGCTCTGGCCCGCCGAGCCGGTGAAGTTCACGCGAATGGTGTCGTCCGGCAGTCCCTCGCCGCGGTAGCGCTTAGTCACTTCGTAGCCCAGCATCGTGCCGGTGGTTCGGTCGGTGTTGCGAATCGCGAACGACAGCTCCACCGGCGAGCGATGGTCGAGTGCGGGAGCGGCCTGTGCGATCAAGCGGCGGTCGAGGACGTTGGCAAGTCCCGCATCCTGCCTGGTCGTGGCCCGGCGAGCGGCGTCGACCGCCATCTCGGGGACATAGAGCAACTGCGACAGGTCCACGCCTTTCGCTTTCCAGTGGTCCGTCGCCGGTTCGAAGTCGAGGCATTCCGCCCGCCCTACCATCTCGTCCATTGTCCGGAAGCCCAGCTCCGCCATCAGCTCGCGCACTTCCTGGCTGATGAAATGGAAGAAGTTCTCGACAAACTCCGGCTTGCCGCTGAAGGTCTGGCGCAGTTCCGGGTCTTGCGTGGCGATGCCCACCGGGCAGGTGTTGAGATGGCAGACGCGCATCATTACGCAGCCCATCACCACCAGCGGCGCCGTGGCGAAGCCAAACTCCTCGGCGCCGAGCAGCGCGGCGACGACGACATCGCGCCCGGTCTTCATCTGGCCGTCCACCTGCACCACGATGCGATCGCGCAGGCGATTCATCAACAGCACCTGCTGGGTCTCGGCGAGGCCCAGCTCCCACGGCACGCCGGCATGCTTCAGGCTGGTGAGCGGCGACGCCCCGGTGCCGCCATCGTGACCCGAGATCAGCACGACGTCGGCGTGCGCCTTCGAGACGCCAGCAGCCACGGTGCCGACACCTGACTCGGCCACCAGCTTCACGTGGATGCGTGCGACCGGGTTGGCATTTTTCAAGTCGAAGATCAACTGCGCGAGATCTTCGATCGAGTAAATGTCGTGGTGCGGCGGCGGCGAGATCAGGCCGACACCCGGCGTCGAGTGACGTACCTTGGCAATCCACGGATAGACCTTGTGGCCGGGCAATTGGCCGCCCTCGCCGGGCTTGGCGCCCTGTGCCATCTTGATCTGGATGTCGTCGGCACTGACCAGGTACTCGCTGGTGACACCGAAGCGGCCCGAGGCGACCTGCTTGATGGCGCTGCGCCGCGAATCGCCGTTCGGGTCGGGCACGTAGCGCGCCGGATCCTCACCGCCTTCGCCGGTATTGGACTTGGCGCCCATCCGGTTCATGGCAATGGCCAGCGTCTCGTGGGCTTCGCCGCTGATCGAGCCGTATGACATGGCGCCGGTCGAGAAGCGCGGCAGAATCTTCTCAAGCGGTTCGACCTCGTCGAGTGGCACCGGCGGGCCAAACGGCTTGATCGCAAACAGGCTGCGCAGGGTCGCGCGCTGCCGGCTCTGGTCGTTGACCAGGCGGGTGTAGTCCTTGAAGATGTGGTATTGGCCCGAGCGGGTGGCGTGCTGCAGTTTGAAGACCGTGTCGGGATTGAAAAGATGGACCTCGCCATCTCGCCGCCACTGGTACTCGCCGCCGTTCACGAGCGCCGCCGACGCATTGCTGTCGAAGGCACGCGCATGTCGCTGTCGAACTTCTTCCGAGATCTCCTTCACGCCGATACCGCCGATGCGTGACGCAGTCGAGGTGAAGTACTTCTCGACGAATTCCCGGTCGAGGCCGATGGCTTCAAAGATCTGGGCGCCGCGGTAGCTTTGCAGCGTCGAAATGCCCATCTTCGACATCACTTTCAACACGCCCTTGTTGAGCGCCTTGATGTACTTCGTGACCGCCTGGCTGTGCGTGACAGTGGGCAGCGACCCCTGGCGAATGAGGTCATCCAGCGTCTCGAACGCCAGGTAGGGATTGACCGAGCCCGCGCCGTAGCCAAGCAGCAGCGCCACGTGGTGCACTTCGCGCGCGTCGCCGCTTTCGATCAGCAGGCCGCACTTGGTGCGCGTGCCTTCGCGCACCAAGTGATGATGCACGCCGGCGGTGGCCAGCAGACTGGGAATGGGCGCGTGCTTCGCGTCCACGCCGCGGTCCGACAGAATCAGGATGCCGTAGCCGGCGGCCACGGCGGCGCTGGCCTTGCGGCACAACTCCGCCATCGCCCGTTCCAGGCCGGGACCATCGTCATCCGGGTTGTAGAGCAGCGGCAGCGTCGTCGAGCGGAAGCGCGAACCCGGCGGCAGGTGGCGGAGCTTGGCGACCTGGTCGTTGTGCAGCACCGGGAAGTCGACCTTGATCTGGCGGCAGTTCTCGGGCCCGGCCTCGAGCAGGTTACCTTCCGGGCCGATGCTGGCGCCCATCGACGTCACCAGTTCTTCGCGAATGGCGTCGAGCGGCGGATTGGTGACCTGGGCGAACAACTGCGTGAAGTAGTCGTACAACAACCGCGGCTGGTCCGACAGCACCGCCAGCGCGGTGTCGCTGCCCATCGAGCCAATCGGCTCCTCGCCGTGCTGCGCCATCGGCGTCATCAGCACGCGCAGGTCTTCCTGCGTGTAGCCGAAGGCCTGCTGGCGTCGGAACACCGTCTGGTGATCGGGGCGCTCGGCCGCCGCTGGCGGCAGGTCCTCGATGTCGACGAAGTTCTGCTGCAGCCACTCGCCGTAGGGCTGCTCGGCGGCCAGCGTGCGCTTGATTTCTTCGTCGCTGATGATGCGGCCCTGGCCGGTGTCGATCAGCAGCATCTTGCCAGGGCGCAGGCGATCCTTGCGGACGATGTTGTCGGCGGGGATGTCGAGCACGCCGACCTCCGACGCCATGATCACGAGGTCGTCCTTGGTGATGCAGTAGCGCGACGGCCGCAGGCCGTTGCGATCGAGCACCGCGCCGATCAGCGTGCCGTCCGTGAAAGTGATCGAGGCCGGACCGTCCCATGGTTCCATCAGCGACGCGTGGTACTCGTAGAACGCGCGCACCGCCGGAGCCATGGCGGGGTTGCCCGACCACGACTCGGGAATCATCATCAGCACCGCATGCGGCAGCGTGCGCCCGGCCATGACCAGGAACTCCAGCACGTTGTCGAACGTGGCGGTGTCGCTGCCACCGGGCGTGATCACCGGCAGCACCTTCGGCAAGTCGTCGCCAAAGACGCTGGACTTCAGCAGGCCTTCGCGGGCCTTCATCCAGTTGGCATTGCCGCGCAGCGTGTTGATTTCGCCGTTGTGGGCCACGTAGCGATACGGATGGGCCAGCGGCCACGACGGAAAGGTGTTGGTCGAGAAGCGCTGGTGCACGAGCGCCAGCGCCGACTCGAAGTCGGGATCCGACAGGTCGGGGAACATACCCTCGATCTGCGTCGCGGTGAGCATGCCCTTGTAGATGACCGTGTTCGCCGACAGGCTGGCGAGGTAGAAGTCCTTCCGGTGGTGCGGCGCCAGGCTGAGCGTCTCGACCTCGTGCTCAATGCGCTTGCGAGCGATGTAGAGCTGCCGCTCGAACACCGGTCCCCGGGTGCGCGCCCCGGTGTCGGCGGAGCACACGAAGAGCTGCTCGAAGACCGGCGCCACGGCCGCGGCGCTCTTGCCGATCTTGGAAAGATCCGTCGGCACCGGCCGCCAACCGAGCACGGCGAGGCCCTCCTCAACCGCAATGCGGTGGACCAGGGCGCGCAGCTTGGACTGGACCTTGTGGTCGGTGGGCATGAAGATCAAGCCCGCGCCGTAGGCGCCCGCCAGCGGCAGCAGGAAGTTCACGGTCTTGCGGAGAAACTTGTCCGGCATCTGGACGAGGATGCCGGCACCGTCCCCGGTATCAGGGTCGGCACCAGCCGCGCCGCGATGTTCGAGATTGACGAGGAGGTCGAGGGCCTGGCGGACTATCGAGTGCGAACGAACGCCTTTGATGTGCGCGACAAAGCCGACGCCGCAGGCGTCGTGCTCGTCGGTGGAGCGATACAAGCCCCGCTGGTCACTGAGGTCGTCCATGGCGTTCTCTCCAAGCTGAGACGCTATTAGAGAGAATCGGCATGCATAACAAAAGCGCAATCTTTTTATCTTTAGAATGCGATAAAGAGATGGATGGCAATGGCCTCACTCGACCGGCGGAACGGGCGTCACTGCATCCTGGTCGGACTCGCCGGTCCGGATGCGGTAGATCTTCTCAATCGGCAGCACCATGATCTTGCCATCGCCGACCTCTCCGGTGCGGGCGGCGCTGAGGATGATGTCGACCGTCGGCTGCACGAAGTGGTTCGAGACGCCGATCTCAATTCGCACCTTCTCGGCCAGCGCCATCTTGACGCTGGTGCCGCGGTAGTTCTCAACGTGTTCGATCTCACCGCCGTGCCCCTGCACGCGGCTGATGGTCAGGCCGCGGACGTCGGCATGGAACAGCGCCTCGAGCACGTCGCTCAGCTTCTCGGGACGGACAATGGCGACAATCAGCTTCACAACTGGCCTCCGTCCTGGACCGCGACCACGTCGACCGCGGCGTGGGCGATGGCCGATTGCTTCGGCTTTACGAGAATCGCGCCGTCACCGTGCGTGTACGCCTCTTCGCCGTGATCGGTGACGTCGAGGCCCAGGCCCTCGTGCCGGTCGCCAATCCGCAGCGGCATCACCAGCGACAGGACCTTCAGCAGGACGAACGTCATGCCGCCACTGTATGCCAGCACGATGACCACGCTGGCCATCTGCGTCAGCACCTGGCCGGGATGGCCGCCGACCAGGCCATTCGCGCCGCCGCTCCACGCCGCCGACGCGAACACGCCGGTCAGGATTGCGCCGGTGGCGCCACCCAGGCCGTGCGCCGCCACCACGTCGAGCGAATCATCCAGCTTGGTCTTGGCACGATAGATCAGGGCGAAGTAGCTGGGGAAGGCACCAATGGCGCCCATGGCGATGGCCGAGGCGGGGCTGATGTAGCCCGCGGCCGGCGTCACCACCACCAGCCCGACGACAATCGCCGTGGCAGCGCCGACGGCGGTGACCGGGCCGCCGCGCATGAGGTCGATGAGCGTCCAGGTGGCGAGTGTCGCGGCCGGCGCCAGCAGCGTGTTCGCAAACGCCAGCGCCGCGGTCGTCCCGGCCGACAAGGCGCTACCGGCATTGAAGCCGAACCAGCCGAACCACAGCAACCCGGCGCCGAGCATGGCGAAGGGCACGTTGTGCGGCAGGATGGCGTGACGGCCGTAGTCCTTGCGCGGCCCGACGACCAGTGCGGCCACGAGCGCGGCCGAGGCCGCGTTCACGTGAACGACGGCGCCACCGGCGAAATCAAGCGCACCCATCGACGCTAGGAAGCCGCCACCCCACACCCAATGGGCCACTGGCGCATAGACAACGAGCACCCACAGCGTGATGAAGGCGAGATAGGCATTGAACCGCATGCGCTCGACCACCGCGCCCGAGATCAGCGCCGGAGTGATGATGGCGAAGGTGCCCTGGAAGCACATGAACAGCAGGTGGGGAATGGCACCCTGCGCCTCGAGGCCGACGCCGCGCAGGCCGGCGTAGTTCAGCGAGCCGACGACGGCGTTGCCGGGCGCGAAAGCCAGCGAATAACCCAGCAGCGCCCAGACCACGGCGACCGGGCCCAGTGCGACGAAGCTCATCATCATGGTGTTGAGGGCGTTCTTCGACCGCACCAACCCGCCGTAGAAGAAGGCCAGCGCCGGCGTCATCAGCAGCACCAGCGCCGTGGACACGAGCATCCACGCGATGTCGGCGTTGTTCATGACGATATTGAATAGGTAGTGGCTATCTCATGTCCAATACGAGAAAGTTGTCGAACCCATGCCGCAGCTCGGCCCACTGACCCGGCTTCGTGGAATGATGAGAGAACACATGGCTACCAAGACCAAGACCCGTTTCGACTGGAGCGACCCGTTCCTCCTTGATCAGCAACTGACCAGCGAAGAGCGGATGATTCGCGACAGCGCCAGGGCGTACTGCAAAGATAAGCTGGCGCCTCGCGTGCTCGAGATGTTCCGCAAGGAACAGGCCGACCCGAGCATCTTCCGCGAGTTGGGCGCGCTCGACATGCTGGGCATCGTCATTCCCGAAGAGTACGGCGGTGCGGGGCTGGGCTACGTCGCGTATGGCCTGGTCGCGCGCGAACTTGAGCGCATCGACTCGGGCTTCCGCTCGATGATGAGCGTGCAGGGCTCGCTGGTGATGGTGCCGATCAACGAATTCGGCACCGAAGCGCAGAAGAAGAAGTTCCTGCCGAAGCTCGCGACCGGCGAGTTCATTGGTTGCTTCGGCTTGACCGAGCCCAACGCCGGCTCCGACCCCGGCAGCATGACGACGCGCGCGGTAAAAGTGGATGGCGGCTACCAGCTGACGGGCACAAAGTCGTGGATCAGCAATAGCCCGATCGCCGACGTCTTCATCATCTGGGCCAAGGACGATGAGGACGAGATTCGCGGCTTTGTGCTGGAGAAGGGCATGAAGGGGCTGACGGCGCCACCCATTCACGGCAAGGTCGGCCTGCGCACGAGCATCACGGGTGAAATCGTGATGGACAACGTGTTCTGTCCAGAAGAGAACGCGTTTCCGGATGTGAAGGGCCTGAAGGGGCCGTTTACGTGCCTGAACAGCGCGCGCTACGGCATTTCGTGGGGCGCGCTCGGCGCCGCCGAGGATTGCTGGCTGCGCTCACGCGACTACGTGCTCGAGCGCAAGCAGTTCGGCCGGCCGCTCGCGGCCAATCAGTTGATCCAGAAGAAGCTGGCCGACATGCAGACCGAGATCGCACTCGGCCTGCAGGGCTGCCTGCGGCTGGGCCGCATGAAGGAAGAAGGCACGGCGGCGGTCGAGATTACCTCACTGCTCAAGCGCAACTCGGCCGGTAAGGCGCTGGACATTGCCCGCATGGCGCGCGACATGATGGGCGGCAATGGCATCACCGACGAGTTTGCGGTGATCCGCCACCTGCTCAACCTGGAAGTCGTGAACACCTACGAGGGCACGCACGACATTCATGCGCTGATCCTGGGGCGGGCGCAGACAGGCATTCCGGCGTTCGCGAATTGACCGTTCCCCTCTCGGTCCTCGACCTCTGCCCCATCGTTGCGGGCGGCACGGCCGCGGATGCCTTTGGCAACACCGTCGATCTGGCGCAGCATGCCGAGCAATGGGGGTACCAGCGCTTCTGGCTGGCTGAGCATCACAACATGCCCGGCATCGCCAGTGCCGCGACGGCGGTGCTGATCGGGCAGGTGGGCGCCGGCACGAAGACCATCCGCATTGGCGCCGGCGGCATCATGCTGCCCAACCACGCGCCGCTGCAGGTGGCCGAGCAGTTCGGCACGCTGGCGTCGTTGTTTCCGGGTCGAGTTGATCTTGGATTGGGTCGCGCACCGGGCACCGATCGCGCGGCGGCCTACGCCCTGCGGCGCACGCTCAACACCAATCCCGAAGCGTTCCCGCAGGACGTCATGGAGGTGATGGACTTTTTCCGTACGCCGCAGCCAGGTCAGGCAGTGCGCGCGGTTCCTGGTGGTGGGTTGTCGGTGCCGATTTGGATCCTCGGCTCGAGCACCTTCGGCGCGCAGGTCGCCGCGGCGCTGGGCCTGCCCTTCGCGTTTGCATCGCACTTTGCGCCGGCGATGCTGGACGAGGCCAGCGCGATCTACCGCGAACGGTTCACGCCGTCGGAACATCTCCAGCAGCCGTACCTGATGCTCGGCGTCAACGTGGTGGCGGCTGAGACGGACGACGAGGCACGCTTTCTCGCGTCATCCGGACGGCAGTCGTTTGCCAGCTTGCGAGCGGGCCGGCCCATTCAACTGCCGCCACCGTCGAAGGAATGGGAGCGCGATCCAAACGAGACACCTGGCGTCACGCCACCGACGCGCGTGTCGTTTGTCGGATCACCGGCGACGGTGCGCGGGCAGATGGCGGCGTTCATCGACCGGACGAAGGCCGACGAGCTGATCATCGTGTCGCACGTCTACGATCACGCGGCGAGGCTGCATTCGTACGACATCGCAAGAAATTAGGTGACCGCGGCGCGGATGTTGAATCTCGGTTCCCGCCACTCGCCGGACGTCATCACTTCCTCTAGCTGGGCGACGGCGTCCCAGACGTCAACGAACCGGGTGTAGAGCGGCGTGAAGCCGAAGCGCAAGATGTCGGGCGCGCGGAAGTCGCCGATCACGCCGCGTGCGATCAGCGCCTGCATGACCTGGTAGCCGCCAGTGGCGTGGGCGAAGCTGGCCTGGCTGCCGCGAGCACCGGCCGCGCGCGGTGTAACGAGCGTCAGCTCGTGGCCGGCACAATGAGACTCGACCAGCGCGATGAACAGCTCGGTCAACGCGATCGACTTGTCACGGATGGCGGCAATCCCTCCGAATGGCTCCGCGGCCAGGAGCGTGTCGACGCCGCACTCAAGCGCCGCCAGCGACAGCATGGGCGGCGTGCCGCAGATGAAGCGCGCCATGCCGGCACCAGGACGGTAATCCGGCGTGAACGCAAACGGAGCGGCGTGGCCAAGCCACCCCGCAAGTGGTTGCCGCCACTGTTGTTGATCCATCCACGCGAGATGGCGCGCATGAGCCCAGGCAAAGGCCGGCGCGCCGGGGCCGCCGTTCAGGTACTTGTAGCCGCAGCCAACGGCGAAGTCGGCGTCGGCGCCGTTCAGGTCAACGGGTAGCGCGCCAGCAGAGTGCGCGAGGTCCCACACCACGACGGCACCGGCGGCGTGCGCGGCCTCGGTGATGTCCGCCATGCGATGCATGCGGCCGGTCCGGTAGTTGACGTGCGTCAGCATCAGCACGGCGACGCGCTCGTCCAGTAGCGCGGGAATCTCGTCGGTCTCCGCCAGCACCAGCTCGAGGCCGTGCGCACGCGCCAGCGTGTCGGCGATGTAGAGGTCGGTCGGAAAGTTCGTGCGCTCCGACACAACAGCAGCCCTCGCCGGCCGTGTCTTCTGGATGGCGAGCGCCGCACTCAGGACCTTGTAAAGATTCACCGAGGTCGAATCGGCAACCACGACCTCACCGGGCGCGGCGCCGATCAGGGTTGCGATCTTGTCGGCAATGCGCTGGCCCAGGTCGATCCAGCCGGCCGAGTTCCAACTGCGGATCAGGCCGACGCCCCACTCGCTCTCGACCACCGCCTTGATACGGTCGCCAGTGGCAGCCGGCAGCGCACCAAGCGAATTGCCATCGAGGTAAATGACGCCCTCGGCATCGGCGCCGGCCATCGCGAACTGCGCGCGTAGCGACGCCAGTGGATCGGCGGAGTCACGAGCAAGGCAATCGCGGCGCGTGATCATGGCAAGGGGCTTGAGGCGGAGGGCTTGGGGCTTGAAGACAGCGACCGCAGCACTGCCCGCACGGGTGACGCGTCCGCGGTGACGAGCTTCAAGGGCAGCGCGATCAGCTCGTAGTCGCCTTCCGCCACGTCATCCAGGACCAGGTTCTCCAGCACGCGCATGTCGTGCTTGAGGAGTTGTTGATGGCTCGCGAGCGTCTTGCTGTCGGCGGGGTCCACGGATTGGGAGTCAATGCCAACTAGCCGAACACCGAGGCCGGCCAGCCACGCGATGGTCTCCGGCGCAAAGGCGCTAAACACCGGCGACCACTCCGTGGGCGCGCGCCGGCAGGTGCGTACCAGTACCCGTGGAGGCAACCCTTCAGGGTTGCCTAGATGTTCCGGCGTGATCAGCGCGCCCTTGTCGATGGCGTGAATAACGCGGCAGGGACCGAGAAACGGCGACAGCTCAACGCTGCCGATCGCGGGCGCGCCGACGCCGTAGTGCAATGGCGCATCTGCGTGCGCGCCGAGGTGAGGCGACAACGTGATCGCGCTCACGTTCACCGGACAGTCCGGTCCAATCTGCGCGTTCCAGCGCTGCGCGTACGGAGTGTCGACGGGAAAGTGCGGCGTCGCGGCCGAGATGGGCGGCGAAATATCCCAAAGTCGCATGTGTAGGGACACGATAACATCACGGTCCATGTCTTCAGCTACAGCTGCCAACGAGCCGCTGGTCCGCGTGATCGGCACGTTCGGATTGGCGGCGGCCATTATCAACATCACGATCGGCGGTGGCATCTTCCGCCTCCCGGCCAACATGGCCGGTTCGCTCGGCGCCGCGGCACCCGTGGCCTATCTTGTGTGCGCGATCGCCATGGGACTGATCGTCCTCTGTATTGCCGATGCCGGCAGCCGCGTCTCGCTCACCGGTGGACTCTATGCCTACGTCGGCACCGCGTTCGGACCGTATGCGGGGTTCTTGTCGGGCGCGCTGCTGTGGATGCTGGGCACGTTTGCCACTGCCGCCGTGGCCACGGTCTTCGCCTCGAGCCTTGGGCTGCTGATCCCGTCGCTCGCGGGTCGCGGCATGGAGATCGGCCTGCTGGTCGTGGCCTTCGGCTTCTGGACGCTGATCAACATTCAGGGCGTGACGCTGGGCGTGCGACTGAACTCCATTGCCACGGTCGCCAAGCTCCTGCCGCTGTTGCTCGTGGCGATCGGGGGCCTCTTCTTCATCGACACCGACAACCTGCGCGTGACCGCCATGCCGGCCGTTGGCGACGTCGCGCGCACGTCGCTGCTGTTGATCTTCGCGTTTGCCGGCATCGAGTGCGCGCTGGTGCCGAGCGGCGAGGTCCGCGATACCGTGCGTACTGTGCCGCGCGCCATTGCCCTGGCCATGGTCACCATCACCGCGCTCTATGTCGTCTTGCAGGTAGTGGCGCAGGGCATTTTGGGCAGTGGCCTGGCGCAGGCCACGGTGTCGCCGCTGGCCGATGCGGCCGGCGCGTCGCTCGGCGGCTGGGCGCGAGCGGTGCTGCTCGGCGGCACCACCCTGTCGATGTTCGGGTATCTCGGCGGCATGACGCTGTCGATGCCACGGATGGTGTTCGCACTAGCGCGCGACGGCTTCCTGCCGCGCGCCCTGGCGGCCGTCCATGCCACCCATCGCACACCGCAGGCCGCGGTCGTGTTCCAGTCGGCGCTGGGGCTCACGCTGGCGATCTCGGGCACGTTCGAGAAGCTCGCGATTCTCGCCAACGTCTCGGCGCTGGTTCTCTACCTCGGTTGCGCGGTCGCCTCGTGGCGGCTGAGACAAATGGGCGTCCAGGGCAGCCCTTCGACCGGAGGCGCCGGCTTCACGGTACCGCTCGCCGGCGTCGTGCCCTGGCTGGCGACGGCGGTGATCGTGTGGCTGCTCACAGGCTTGGCGGCCGATGAGTGGCTCGGCTTCGGGGTGTGTGTCGCGGCGGCGTCAATCGTCTACGCCGTGACCCGTGCAAACAGGAGTTAAAGAGATCAGGAGAATTCTCCCGATCTCTTGTCCTCCTGTTATTTGCTCGTGGATCTCTCGACCGGTTCCAGGCGCAGCACCGGCGTCGGCTTGCCGTCCCGGTCTTCGATGGCCAGGTAGATGAAGCCGTCGAGGCCCTGGCGCACGTCACGGATGCGGCCCATCTGCGGCACCAGCGTCTCCTGGCTGACGACGCTCGTGCCCTTCAGGGTGAGGCGGGCCAGCTGTTGTCCGGCCATGCCGGCAGTGAAGAAGTTCCCCTGCCACTGCGGAAAGCGATCGCCGGTGTAAAACATCCCGCCCGAAATGCCAATCGACGGCACCCACAGATAGCGCGGCTGTTCCATGCCCTCGCGGATGGTGCCCTTGTGAATCGCCAGGCCGGTGGTGTAGTTCACGCCGAAGCCGATCACCGGCCAACCGTAGTTGAGGCCGGGCAGAATGCGGTTCAGCTCGTCGCCGCCCATCGGACCATGTTCGGTCGCGTAGACGTCACCGGTCTCAGGATGAATGGCGATGCCCTGGACATTGCGGTGGCCGTAGCTCCAGGTCTCAGGCCGCGCGCCGGCACGGTTGACAAACGGGTTGTCGGCCGGCACCCGCCCATCGTCATGCAGGCGGACGATCTTGCCGTGATGGTTGGTGAGGTCCTGCGCGGGATGCGCCTCAAGGTTGCCCTCGGGCGGCACCTGGCGATCGCCAAGCGTGAGAAACAGGAAGCCTTTGCCGTCGAAGGCAATTTTGCCGCCGTAGTGGCCTCGGCCCTTCGAGACCGACTCGAAGAGCTGCTGCACGTTGGTCAGGCGATCGTTCTCGAAGCGACCGCGGACCAGGACCGTGGTGCCTTCCTTGCCGTCGCCGATGGGCTTCGAGAAGGTCAGATACAGGAACCGGTTGGCGGCGAAGTCCGGGTGCGGCGCAACTTCGAGCAGCCCGCCCTGGTTGGCGTAGATGACGGCCGGCACACCTTCCACGGGCTGGGGCATCAGCTTGCCGTTACGCACAATGCGCAGGCGCCCAGGACGCTCGGTGATCAGCGTGTCGCCGCCAGGCAGGAACGCGATCGACCACGGCTGGACGAGCGCATCGACGAAGGTCGTGACCCGATAGTCATGCAGGGCCGACTTCAACATTGTCTGGCCAGAAACGCCGACCGACAACACGCTTGCGCCTATTAATAAACCAATCAACGTGCGAACCATGTGAACCTCCAATTGCTGTGCTCAATGATATCCGGCTTAACGGACATGACCATCCTCACCAATCTTTGCGGCGCGCTTCGGTCCCTCAACCGGGTGCTCTACTTCTTGCTTTCCTCCGCCACCCGGGCGTCGAGTGCCTTCATGGCGTTGGCGGCCAACACGCGGCAGGCCTGCGGATCGATGAAGGGATCCGCGGCCGGCTTCGCCGCCCGCTTCTTCAGCTTGCCGGCCAGGTCGGTAGCCATCGGATGAGTCGTGATCATGATGTCGCACGGCAGCTCGCCGACCGTGGCGATGCTGTTGCGGAACTGCTCGACGCGGCTGGGCGTCTTCGCATCGCCGGTGAAGCGGAAGCCGGGTGCGGCGATGGCTGAAATGCTGTCGGCGTAGACCAGGTTCAGGCACTTGCCATCGACGCACGACTGCCAGGTCCAGGTCGTGCTGCCGGGCGTGTGGCCGGCGGTGTTGTGCATCTGAACCGCGAGCGGCCCGACGCGCACGACGTCCTTGTCCTTGACCACGCGCACGTTGTTCACTGCTGGGAACGCATTCTCGGCCTTGCCGAATCCGGCCTGCGGGTCGTCTGGCACCGCGTTACCGAGCGCGAATCCCTCGGCGCCTGATGCGCTCGAGACGACCGTGGCGCCGCTCGCCCGCTGCAGGGCGGCAATCCCGGCGGCGTGATCGTAGTGCGCGTGTGAGTTCAGGATCAGCTTGATGTCCTCGACCTTGAACCCCAGCTTGACGATGTTGGCGGCCACCAGCGGCGCCGACTGCGTCAGTCCGCCATCGAGCAGGATGTGGCCCTGGTCCGAGGTGATCAACAACGCCGATAAGCCGGCGGTGCCGACGTAGTAGGTGTTGCCGAACACCTTGAAGCCCTCGATGGACACGTTCCATTCGTCGCAGCTCGAACACTTGATCGACCGGTCGGGACGGAGTGCCGATTGGCCGGCCGACACCAGCAGCGAGATCGCCAGGGCGATCAGTCCAGGCGTAGACATTTACAATTCACCCACTTTGAAGGCCCGCTTGCCGACGGCTTTGCCGTCGAGAAAAATCTCCACGCTGTAGTCGCCCGGCGGGAAGCCGCCGGAGTGCTGCAGGTGGAACTCGGTGCTCGCCGCACCGTCGTACGACACCTGCTTGGTCGGCTGATCAATGACCTGGGTGCCGAACATCCACCTTACGCCGACGGCACCAGAACCCGCTTCCCGGGTCTGCACGGCGACGTAGATCGTTTCGTTAGGTTTGAACAACGAGGTGATGCTGGCGACACTCCGGTCGGGATTGAGCGAACGACCGACCTGGATGTTCGAGAGACTGAGCGGTGGCTTGGCACAGGCCGAGCCGGCCAGCAGCACGAGGCCGGCCAGGACCCACAAACACTTCACCACTCCATCTTGTTAACAGGAGCCCGGGAGATCAAGAGAATAGAATCCGGAGTGCCTGAGAAAACGCCTTGTGTCTCGGCCGCCGTACAACTGGCCGGGAGCGGCCCGCGAAGCTGCGGTCAGGAAAGTGATGGACGGGGAGCCCCGTTCGGACGAAGATCATCGCCATGCGCGTCGCGATCGTGGGGGGACCGGGCGTGGGCAAGAGCACTCTGGTCCGCCAGCTTGCCGACCTTTACCACAACGGCTCCTACGGTGAGGGCGAGAAGGGCGTGTGGGATCCGCGCGTCCTCGAGGACATTGCCGCCGGCACCAACGCCGTGGGAGTGACCGAGTACTTCGCGCGGCTCTACGACGCCAATTACCAGGACGCCGACAGCCACGACGCAGCCGGCAAGGTGATCTTCTTCGAGGGCGCGCGCATCACACTGGAGGCGCACATCGCTGAGTATCCGCCGGAGCACCATGCCGCGCTGAGAAAGGTGTTGGCGATCGGCGACGCCTGGAATCCGGATCGGATCATCGTACTGACGTCGAGCACCGATACCATCGAGAAACATATCCGCCTGCGCAATCGGCCGCACGAAAGCGCCGAGAACATGGTGCGGCGGTTCCGCCTGATCGATGCCGAGTTCCGGCGGCTCGCGCCGCTCTATCCAAACACCATCGTCATCGATCGCGACAGCAAGGAATTCCACGAACGCCGCGGCCTGGTCGACATCATCACGATGGCGGGCTTGCCGATGTTCCCCGAGATTCCGTACTCGCGCGGATAGAATATCACCCGAGGATTAGTCATGCTCAAACAGTGCGTGTTGCTTGTCGGTATCATTCTGCTTGCGGGCCCCGCGCTTGACGCGCAGCAACCCGCGCCGCCACTGGCGCCACTCGGTGCCATAGAATCGCGGGTCACCGGCTTTACGAAACTTGACGGCTACTTTCCCCTCTACTGGGGCGAAGACTCGGGCCAGTTGCTGCTGGAGATTCCGCGGTTCGACACCGACTTCCTGTTCTCGAACGGACTGTCGGCCGGCCTCGGCTCGAACGACATTGGCCTCGATCGCGGTCAGGGCGGCGGCAGCCGCATCGTCCAGTTCCAGCGGGTCGGCCGCAAGGTGCTGATGGTGCAGGGCAACCTGTCGTTCCGGTCGAGCAGCACGAACCCGCTTGAGCGCAAGTCGGTTGAGGATTCGTTCGCGAAGTCGGTGTTGTGGGGATTCACGGTGATCGCGGTAACCGGCGATCGGGTGCTGGTCGATGCCACCGACTTCTACATGCGCGACTGGTACAACGCCGGCGCCCGCCTGCGGCCCGGCAACTACCGCATTGACCGCACGCGCAGCACGATCTTCGCTCCCAACACCAGGAACTTTCCGAAGAACACCGAGGTCGACGTCATGTTGACCTTCGTGAATGAACCGACCGGCGGCGGCCCCGGCGGTGGCGGCGGACCGTCGCAGGGTCCCACGCCGATCGGCAGCACGGGTGGGGGTGGTGGTGGTGGCTTCGGTGGCGGCCTGTTCTCGGGTTCGGTCGGCAGCGTGACGCCGTCGCCCGACTCGGTGACGCTGCGCGAGCACGTCTCGTTCGTTGAGCTGCCCGACAACAACTACCAGCCGCGCTACGACGATCCACGCGCCGGCTACGGCGGCTTGACGTTCGTGGATTACAGCACGCCGATTGGCGAGCCCATGCAGTTCCGCTACGTCCGCCGGCACCGCCTGCAGAAGAAGGATCCGACGGCGGCGGTCAGCGAAGCGGTCAAGCCGATTCAGTACTGGGTGGATTCGGGCGCGCCCGAAGACGTCAAGAAGGCGCTGGTCGAGGGCGCGAGCTGGTGGAACCAGGCGTTCGAGGCCGCGGGCTTCCGCAACGCGTTCAAGGTCGACATTCTGCCGGCGGGCGCCGACCCGATGGACATTCGCTACAACATGATCAACTGGGTGCACCGCTCGACACGCGGCTGGAGCACCGGCGGCTCGGTGTCGGACCCACGCACCGGCGAGATCATCAAGGCCACCGTCACGCTCGGCTCGCTGCGCGACCGCCAGGACTACATGATTTTCGAAGGTTTGCTGTCGCCCTACGTGAAGGGCGACGAGAAGCCGTCGATTCTCTATGACACGGCGCTGGCGCGCATCAAGCAGTTGTCGGCGCACGAGGTCGGCCACACGCTGGGCCTCGGCCACAACTACTACGACAGCAGCACGGGTCGCATCTCGGTGATGGACTACCCCCATCCGCTCAGCACGATCAGGGAGGACGGCACGCTCGATCTGTCGCAGGCCTACACGGCAGAGATCGGGACGTGGGACAAGGTCGCCATCAACTACGGCTATCGCGAGTTCCCGAGCGGCACCAACGAGAAGACGGCGCTCACCAGGATCCTGGACGATGCGTGGACGGCGGACCTGAAGTACTTCACCAACCAGGACACCGACATTCACCCGCGCGTCGAGCAGTGGTCGAACGGCGCCAACCAGGAAGCGGAGCTGTCGCGCCTGATGCGGGTACGCCGGATTGCCCTCAACAACCTCGGCGAGAACACCATCCGTCCCGGCGTGCCCACGGCGATGATTGAAGAACCGCTGGTGCCGATTTACATGTATCACCGCTATGCCGTCGAGGGCGCCGCCTCGATGATCGCCGGGCAGGAATTCGTCTATGCCATGCGCGGCGACGGCCGCACGCCCACGTCCTGGGTATCAGGCGAATCTCAGCGCAAGACCATCGATGTGCTGTCGGCGACGCTGAAGCCGTCGGAGCTCACTATCCCGAAGAAGATCCTGGATCTGATTCCGCCGCGTCCGCCAGGCTTCGGCCTGCACCGCGAGCTGTTCCCGCGCACCACTGGCGAGGGCTTCGATCCGGTCAACCCGGCCGCGATTGCCGCCGATGTCACCATCGGCTTCATGTTGCAGCCCGACCGCGCGGCTCGCATGGTGGCGCAGTACGCGGTGGACCAGGCGCTTCCGGGTCTGGGCGAGGTAATCGACAAGCTGGTCAAGGCGACCTTCGATGCGACGACGGCGGGCACCTATGAAGCTGAAGTCCGTCGCGCCACCGAGCGCGTGCTGGTCGATCGCGTGATGTGGCTGGCGAGCGGGGCGCAGAACGCGCAGGTCCGCGCAATTGCGTCCTACAAGCTGCAGCGCCTGGCGACGCGGCTGCGCGCCGAGGTGGGTCGCACCGACTCCGACGTTGCCGCGCACACGCTGCTGGCGGCAGACATCAAACGCTTCATCGAACGGCCAACCGCCGACCTGCAGAAGGTGATTCCCACCGCGGCCGCCCCTCCGGGCGCACCGATTGGCGATGCGCCGCAGGAGTGGCTGGCGCGGCCACCCTACAGGCAGTAATGAAGCGAGAAGTCGGAAGTAAGGAGTGAGAAGAATCGCCTTCTGACTTCTCACTTCCAACTTCTCACCTCTACAAGGCCGTCGACGCGGTGCCGCGCGATCAAGTCACGCAGCAGGCCGGACGCCGCGATCTCTTTCACGAACCCCGCTAGGTATGCGGCCGCCGCCGTCCTCGGCTTCGGCACGCCCATCGATTGTTGCACCGCAGTAAAGCGCCCCTCGAGCACGCGGGCGCCCGGCACCTTCCGCGCGTCGGCGATCAGGTTCGGCGTCAGCCCGGCCAGCGCGTCCAGTTTCATCGCGACGAACCGATCGAACGCGCCAGGCAGGCCCTCGGCTTCGACCAGGGCCGCGTGCCGAAGCGATCGCTGCAGGAACAACGTGTAGGCGGCACGTGCGGCGGTCGCAATGTGAACGCCGTCGCGATCGACGTCATCGATCCGCAGCAATGGCGACCCGGCGGGCACCAGATAGGAGGCCTCGATCTCGACGTAGGCCGGCGAGAAAGTAATCTCGCCGGCGCGTTGGGGTTCGGCGCCGATGAACGCGACATCCCAGGCCCCGGTGGCGGCGGCATCAGCGGCAAGGCCGGCGTTGGCGTAGCCGACGAACTCGACCGATGCCCCGGCCCGCCTGGCGAGCTCGCGTGCCAGGTCGGGGGCCACGCCCGTCGGTTCCGGCCCGCGGGCCGAAATCAGCAGCGTGTTGCTGTAGTTCAGCGCGGCGCGCAGGCGGCCGTTGGGCGCCAACTCGGCCCGCGCGGTATCCGGCATCTGTGGCACGGCTGCAACTTTACCTCGGCGTCACCGGCAGTCCCAGTTCCTTCGCGGCGTGCTGACCGGCCTCGGATTTGCTACTCTTCAGCGACGTCAAAGACGGTGACCGCGTGGTCGTGGACGTCCACGGCCACATCATTCAGGTGAAACACGCATGAACCTTCGCGCGATCGTCCCCGTTCTCGTCGCTGGCTTGTTGGTCGTCCCGGTGATGGCCGCCGCCCAGGTCCTGCAGGTGATGCCGGTGTTCGAGGCGCGGTGCGCGCAGTGCCACGGCGGCAATGCCGCCGCGTTGCGAGCGCCCGATCGCACCATGCTCGCGCAACTGACGCCCGAGCACATCCTGGAAGTGCTGACCACCGGTTCGATGGTCGCCAACGCGAAGGGCATTTCCGACGGACAGAAACGGAGCCTCGCCGAACTAATCTCCGGCCGCCCGATTGGCAGCTCGGCATCTGGCCAGGCGGCGGCCATGACGGGCCGCTGCGAAGCTAAGCCGGCGTTCAATCCGGCCACCGGTCCGCGCTGGTCGGGATGGGGCGCGGACGTCATGAACACGCGAATGCAAAGCGTCGAGAACGCCGGGCTTCGCGCCGATCAGGTTCCCAAGCTGGCGCTGAAGTGGGCGTTCGGCTTTCCAAACGGCACGTCTGCCTACGGACAGCCCGCCGTCGCCGGTGGCCGCGTGTTCATCGGCTCGGACAACGGTTTTGTGTATTCGCTCGACGCCGCCTCCGGTTGCGTCTACTGGTCGTTCGAGGCAACGGCAGGCGTGCGCACGGCGATTACGGTCGGGGCGATCAAGACCGCTTCCGGTAATCGCTTTGCCCTGTATTTCGGCGACCTGAAAGCCAACGTGTTTGCGATCGATGCGGAAACCGGGGCGCAGATCTGGACCGCGCGAGCGGACCGGCATCCGTTCGCGCGCATCACGGGTGCGCCGACGCTGGCCAACGGCCGCTTGTATGTGCCGGTCTCGTCGCTCGAGGAAGGCTCTGGAGCCAACGACAACTACGAGTGCTGCACCTTCAGAGGCAGCGTCGCGGCCTACGATGCCACCACCGGCAAGCAAGTCTGGCAGACCTTCACGGTCGATCCGCCAAAGCCGTCGAAGAAGAACAAGCTCGGCACGCAGCTCTACGAACCCTCCGGCGTCGCCATCTGGTCAGCGCCGACGATCGATCTGAAACGCAAAGTCCTGTATGTCGCCACCGGCAACGAGTACTCCGGGCCCGGCGGCCCGACCAGCGACGCGGTGATCGCGCTCGATCTCGACAGCGGCAAGATCGCCTGGACCCGTCAGGTCACGCCGAAGGACGTCTACGTCGTGGGCTGCAACGCGCAACGCGAGAACTGCCCGGACGATGAAGGTCCGGATTTTGATTTCGGCAACTCGGCCATCCTCCGCGACCTGCCGGGCGGCAAGAGCATCATCGTGATCGGACAGAAGTCCGGCGTGGTGTGGGCGCTCGATCCGGATCAGAAGGGCACCATCGTGTGGCAGCAGCGCGTCGGCAAGGGCAGCGCGCTCGGCGGTCTCGAGTGGGGCTCGGCGGCCGACAGCTCGACTGGTTACTTTCCGGTCTCGGACATGATGCTCGGCCAGGAATTGGCGGGTGGTCTCCATGCCTTGCGTCTCGATACCGGCGCGCCGGTGTGGGAAGCCCGTCCGCCTCGTGCCGATTGCAAGGATCCACGCAACTGCGTCCAGGCGCAGTCGGCGGCGATTTCGCTGATTTCCGGTGCGGTCTTCTCGGGTACGACCACCGGCATCATGCGCGCCTACGACACCAAGGACGGCAAGGTCATCTGGACCTACGACGCGTCGCAGCCCTACACCACCGTGAACAGCGTGACCGCAAAAGGCGGTTCGTTCAACGGCCCCGGCCCGGTGATCGTCGGCGGCATGGTGTTCATGAACTCGGGCTACAACTACCTGGGGTTCGGGACCGGCGGCAACGTGCTGCTGGCGTTCGCGCCGCAGTAACGTCGCGGGCGGCGGTCCCGAACGGCACGCTCGTTCGCGAGGTGGTGAGTACCTTCAGCGGCGCCGCTTCAGTCTCGCCGTAGAGGAACCGGCAGAAGGTTCGCGGGTCTGGCGGCACTGTGGCATAGTGCGGGCGACCTCCCAGCCGCGCAAAGGAGCGGCCGTCGATGAATCGAATGACATGGCTATTCGTGACCGGGTTTGCGTTGGCAACCGCCGTTGGCGTTGTGGGACGGAGCCCTGACCAATCGAGACAGGCGGCCCGACCAGCGCCATCCTCGCGCGCGGGCCTCTTCACCGAGGCGCAGGCCACCAGGGGAGAGGCGGTCTACGCCCAGTCATGCGCGTCGTGCCACGGCGCCGCACTAACGGGCGGCGCGGCCCCACCGCTGGTCGGGCCGGCCTTCGAGCGCAGCTGGAGCGGCGGCACGTCGGCGTCGCTGGCGCCGCGGGCCGACGCCCGGACCGACCCACGCGTGACGCTGGACGACTTGTTTTTCGTCCTGCGCACGACCATGCCACCTAATGCGACCAGCACGGTGTCAGTCCCCGATCGCGCGGCCGTGTTCGCGTTCATCCTGAAGCGCAACGGCTACACCGCTGGCCAGACGACGCTGACCGCCGACATGCCCCAGCTCGCACAACAGCGTCTCGTGTTCACGGCGACGGGTCCGGAACCGGCCCGACCCGCTCCGCCAGCCTTCGTGCCCGGAACCGCCGGGGCCGTCCCCGGCACCAGCGGTCCCGATCAAGCGACGCTGAACGCCGCGGCAGAGTCGACCGACTGGCTGTTCCACAACCACGATTACGCCGGCACCCGCTATTCGCCACTGGACGCGATCACAGTCGAGAACGCTTCGCGCTTGGCGCCGGTATGCGCGTTCCAGATGGGAGAACGCGACAACTTCCAGACCGGCCCCATCGTCCACCAGGGCACGATGTATGTGACGACGATGACTGCGACTATCGCGCTCGATGCCGCAACCTGTCGCGTGAAGTGGCGCCACAGCTGGCAGCCCAGGGACGACACCGGCTGGCAGCGCAATCGCGGTGTCGCGATCAAGGATGGCCGGATCGTGCGGGCGACGCCCGATGGTTACCTGCTCGGTCTGAGCACCGAGACCGGCGCGTTGCTCTGGGCCCGGCAGGTGTCCAAGCCGAGCGAAGGCGAGACGATCACGATGGCACCGATGATCTTCGAGGATCTGGTGCTGATCGGACCCGCCGGCAGCGAGAACAACGTGCAGGGATGGGTCGGCGCCTTTCGCGTGACCGACGGCAGCCCGGTGTGGCGCTTCAACACCGTGCCGAAGCCGGGTGAGCCCGGCTACGACAGTTGGAAGAACCCGCCCAGGATTCCAGTGGGCGGCGGCGCGGTGTGGACGTCGTTCTCACTCGATGTGGTCACCGGCGACCTGCACATTGCCGTGACGAACCCGGCGCCGGACCTGCCCATTCACATCCGGCAGGGTGACAACCTCTACACCAACTCGATCGTCGTGCTCGACGTGCGCACCGGCAAGCTCCGTTGGCATCGGCAGCTGATCAAGAACGACTCGCACGATTGGGACCTCACGCACGCTTCGCCGCTCTTCACCACGACGCTCGGCGGCGCCGTGCGCAGGCTGGTGACGACGGTCGGCAAAGACGGCATGCTGCGCGCGATCGATCGCGACTCGAAGAACATCGTCTATGAAACCGCCGTCACCACGCGCAAGAATGCCGAGATCCCTGTCGGCCTCACGCCGCTGCACGCGTGTCCGGGCCTCCTCGGCGGTGTCGAGTGGAACGGTCCCGCCTTCAACCCCGGCACCAACCTGCTCTACGTGCCCGCGGTCGACTGGTGCGCGACGTTTGTCGCGTTCGAACAGGTCCGCCACATCCCCGGCAAGCTCTACATGGGCGGCGACGTGAACCAGGATCCAGTAGCGACGGCGCACGGGTGGGTGACGGCGGTCGATGCCACCACCGGTGCCGTGCGGTGGAAGTTCCACTCGCCGCGGCCCATGGTCGCAGCCGTGACGACGACGGCTGGCCGGGTGGTCTTTGCCGGGGAGTTGACGGGCGACTTCGTGACGCTGGATGCGCAAACGGGGGACGTGCTCTATCGCTTCAATACCGGCGGACCCATGGGCGGCGGCATTGCCACTTATGCGACCGGCGGCAGGCAGTACGTGGCGGCGGCGTCAGGAAGCCCGTCGAGTTTCTGGGTCGACCAGAACCCGGGGTCGCCGACCATCTTCGTGTTCGCCCTGCCGCGATGACGCACCGCGATGCCGGACTCATTTGACCTGCTGATTACGGGTGCCCAGGTGGTGACCGGTGCCACCATCGGTCCCGCCACCCTCGCGGTAGCAGGCGGCAGAATTGCCGCGATCCTGGATCCCGCTGCGCGGCCGCCGGCCGCCGAGGTGATCGATGCCAGCGGTCTGCACCTGCTGCCCGGCCTGATCGACACGCACGTGCACACGCGCCATCCCGGCATCGTCGAGCGCGAGGACTTCCGGTCGGGCACCGCCGCGGCCGCCGCCGGCGGCATCACGACGCTCTTCGAGATGCCGATCGCCAAGGTGCCGGCCAATAGCGCCAGCGGCGTGCAGCGCCGCGTGGCGGCCATGACGCCAGAAGCGCACATCGACTTCGCCCTCTACGGCGGCGCTGGTCACGAGAACCTGCACGACATCGCCGGTCAGGCCGCCGCGGGTGTGGTGGCGTTCAAGACTTTTCTGCAGCCGCCTCCACCGACGCGCCTCGATGAGTTTTTCGGCCTGTGGTGCACCGACCACGCGGCGCTACGGGGCGTGATGGCGGCGGTCGCGGCCACCGGCCTGCGGCACTGCTTCCACTGCGAAGACACGCCGATGTTCCAGGCCTTGCAGGCTCAACTCGACGCCGCCGGACGACGCCGCGGCCGGGCCCATGCCGAGAGCCGCCCACTGATCGTGGAAGACGTGTCGGTCGCGTTGGTGCTGACGCTGGCTGCCGAGAGCGGCGGCCCGGTGGGCGTGGTGCACTGCTCGAGCGCGCGATCGGCGCAGCTGGTGGCCGACGCGCGGGCGCGCGGCATTGACGCGACGGTCGAGACCTGCCCGCCGTACCTGTTCTTCACGGACGAGGCGCTCGACCGCCTTGGCCCGTTTGCCAAGTGCAACCCGCCGCTGCGTTCGGCCGAGGGCGTGCAAGCGCTCTGGCGTGCGCTCGATGCCGGCCTCATTGACTACCTCGGCACCGACCACTCGCCGTTTCTCGCCCACGAGAAGGCCGCGGCCACCGACGACATCTTCAAGGCGCCGCCGGGTCTATGCGGCCTCGAGGTGATGGCGCCGCTGATGCTCACGGCCGTGGCCGACGGCCGGCTCACGTTGACGCGCATGGTGGAACTGTGCGCCACGCGCGCCGCTGATCTATTTCGATTGACCGGCAAGGGACGCGTGGCCGAGGGCGCCGACGCCGACCTCACGCTGGTGGATCTGGGCGCGGATTGGGTCTACGACCGGCGAGACGCCATCACCAAGTCGCGCGACAACATGGCCATTTACGACGGCGTGCGCATGCGCGGGCGCGTGGTCTCCACCTTCGTGCGCGGCGTGCGCGTCTTCCACGAGGGCGCCATCACCGGTCCCGCCGGGCACGGCCGCTTCGTGAGACCCGCGTGACCCCCATTCTCGGCATCGTCACCATCGGGCAGACGCCGCGCCCTGACCTGGCCGAGGCGTTTGGCGCCGAGGCGCCGCACGCGCAGGTGCGCGTCGCGGGTGCGCTCGACGGCATGCTCGCTGAAGACCTGGCCGCCCTTCAGGACCTCAAGACGTCAGGTCCTCGCGACCTCGAGTATCCGCTGCTCGTGCGCCTCGCCTCTGGCGCGCACATCGAGGTGCCGCTGGACCGCCTGGTGCCGCTCGTCACGTCAGCAGCGCGCAAGTTGGCCGCCGATGGCGCCTCGGTGATCGTGGTGGCGTGCGCGGGCGCCTTTCCAGATGTGCCATGTCCGGTTCCCGTGCTGCTCCCCGGCCGCATCGTACCCGCCGTCGCCGGCGCGCTCAGCCGCACCCGGCGCGTCGGCATCGTCACGCCCAACCGCGCGCAGGTGCCCTACGCCGAACGCAAGTGGCGGGTGGATGGCTTCGAACCGACAGTCACCTGGGCGTCACCGTCGCGAGACGACGAGATGGCGCGCGCGGCCGACGAGCTGCGCGGCGCCGACCTCGACCTGATCGTGATCGATTGCATGGGGCATGCCGACGATGCGCGGCGGGCGATGGCCCAGTGGACCGGCAAGCTCGTCATTGCGGCGCAGTCGGTCGTGGCGAGAGTGGCCGGGGCGATCGTGTGACGGCGCATCAGCCTGGCGTCGAGTCTGCGGCTGTTGAGATCTACGGCGCTTCGTGCGCGATGCGGCCGCCGACCATCGTCAACCGGATCGTGCCCTTCAAGAGTGACTCTGCCTTGGTTGATCCCACGACGAGCGGATCGAGGTCCATCACCGTGATGTCGGCGGCGCGGCCCGGGGACAGCGTGCCGCGGTCGCCTTCGGCAAACGCGGCATACGCGGCCCACGTCGAGTAGCCGCGGACGGCCTCCTCGGCCGTCATGCGCTGCGCGGGATACCAGCCGCCCTCGGGCTGCAGCGTCTTGTCGCGGCGCGTCACCGCCGCGTGCAGGCCGTAGAAGATCGTGTGGTCCGAGCCGGTGAGATCCGAGCCGAAGGCGAGGCGGACGCCGTTCTGCCGGAACGTGCGCCACGCATAGGCGCCCTTGACGCGCTCGGGCCCAAGACGGGTCTCGGCCCACGGCTTGTCTTCGACGGCGTGCGGTGGTTCGACCGAGGCAATCACGCCGAGCGAGGCGTAGCGCGCGAAGTCATCCGGGTGAACCACCTGCGCGTGTTCGATGCGGTTGCGATTGTTGCGCACGGTCTGGTTGCGGTCTTGCACCGACTGGATGAAGTCGAGCGTCTCGCGGTTGCCGGCGTCGCCGATGGCGTGGATGCCCACCTGGAAGCCCGCCGTCATCATCTCGGCCACCAGGGCCTGGTCGAACCCGTAGTTGCCACCGCTGACGCCGCGGTGGCCCTTCTGATCGGCGTAGTCGTCGATCAGGCGCGCGCCGCGCGAACCAAGCGAGCCGTCGTAGTACGCCTTCACCGACCGCACCGTCAGCATGGCGGCTGGATCGAGGCGAGGGCCTTTCTGCAGCCAGGCACGGCTGAGCGCCGTATCGCGCGCCGAGAGCATGGCGTAGACGCGCACGGGCAGTTCGCTCGAGGCGTCGAGTGACTCGAACGCCGTCATCAGTTCCGCGTCGGCGCCGGCCTCGTGCACGCCAGTGAACCCGTCGCGGGCCATGCGCTTCAGTCCGGCCAGCACCCACGCTCGGGCCTGGTCCGGCGTCGGCGGCGGCACCGCGCCCTCGAGCAACGTCACGGCGCGATTCAGCAGCGTGCCGGCCGGCTCGCCCTTCGCATCCTTCAGAATCTCGCCGCCCACCGGTGGCTTGGTGGCGCGCGTGATGCCGGCCTTTGCGAATGCCAGCTTGTTACCCCACACGGCGAACCCGTGCAGGCTGTCGAGCACCACCGGGTGGTCGGGCACCTGCTCGCTCAGCAGGCGCATGGTCGGATAGCGGCCGGCCCACGCGCCCTCATCCCAGCCGCGTCCCACCACCCACTCGCCCGTGGGCACCTTGGCCGCGTAGGCCACCGTGCGAGCGACGGCCTCCTCTTCGGTGGCCACGCCGGTCAGGTCCAGTTGCGTCTCGGCCTGGCCGAGCTCCCGGATGTGCACGTGCGAATCCACCAGTCCCGGCAGCGCCGTGGCGCCCTTCAGGTCGACCACGCGCGTCGCGGGACCACGGTAGGCCTCGGCCTGCTGCGACGTGCCGGCAAAGACAATGCGGCCGGCGCGGATGGCGATGGCTTCGGCATCGGGCCGCCAGCCCTCGGCGGTGTGTGGGGCGTTGGCCGCCGGCGTGCCATCGGCGGCGGGGTCGTCCCAGGTAAATGTGTAGACGCGCCCGTTGGTCAGCAGCGTGTCGGCGGGCTCTACGGCGGGTGTGCTGGTGCACGCGGCGGAGAGCACAAGCGCGCACAGCGCGCCGGTGGCAAGGCGGGTCGTCATGCTGCACAGGATATCGCACCCGATCGGCGGCCCAGATAGGGCGATGCCCGATCACGGCCACCACGTTGCGAGGCGCTATGCTGGAATCAGCATGGCGATTGACGCAGGGCAGCACGTACGGCATCGGTCGCGGCTTGACTGGGGTATTGGCAAGGTCGAGGGCAGTAACGGCGAGAGCGTGTTCGTCCGCTTCGGCGACCAGCTCAAGACCATCAAGATCTCGTTCGCGGAACAGTTCCTGGAAGCGGTGACGGCCGGGGAGCTGGCGGCCGGCCGGCCGAAGGAGCGAGCCGGCCCGGCGGTTGGCCGCATCGCGCAGTGCCCGGAGTGTGGCAAGGACCTGACGCGAGGCGCCGACGGCGAGTGGCGGCCGTGTCCGCACTGCCCGTAGTGGCAGGACCGGTGAGAATCGGCGTAACATCTGCGGCTGTGAATCTCCGGCGCCACCATATCGCCTCAACCCCTTGCGGTAAACATCATGCATCCACGAACGATCGCCCTGATTCTGCTGCTGCCGTTGGCCGCCGCCCTGTCCGCGCAGACGCCACCTAAAGTCAGCGGCCTCACGCAGCTGCTCGAGTCGCACCTGGCGGGTTTCCCGGCCCGCACCGGCCTCTACGTCAAGCACTTGGGCACCGGCGAGGAAGCCGCCGTGCGCGGCGACGAGTCGTTCAGCAGCGCCAGCGTCATCAAGCTCGCGATCATGATCCGCGCGTTCCAGTTGGTCGATGCGAAGACGCTCGACCTGAACGCGCGCGTGACCATCGGCCGCGCCGACCTGCGTGACGGCAGCGGCGTGCTGCAGTATCACGACCTCGGCCTGACGCCGACCTACCGCGACCTGATCACCGAGATGGTGATCACCAGCGACAACACCGCCACCGACCTGATGGTGCAGAAAATTGGCGGCGTCGAGGCGTTGAACAAATGGCTCATGGCCTCGGGGTTCACGCACACGCAGATGGTGGGCCGCGGCCACGAGTACCGCAAGAAGCTGCTGACGCTCATCAATCCCGAGTTCGCGAACCTGACGCCCGAAGAAACGACGGGGCTGCAATATGCGTCGCAGGACAGCGCGCTGTTTGCTCTCTATGCGGACATCTTTACGGGACCGCGAGCGAAGTGGGTCGAGCTGGTCCGAGATCCAGTGAATCGCCGCACATTAGCTGGGCATCGCAACCGTCTGACGGTGCAAGACCGCGCCTATTGGCTGGGTGATATGACGCCGCGCGAGACCGGCCGGTTGCTCGAGGCCGTTGAACGCGGCACGCTGACGTCGAAGGCGAGCGCCACCGCCATGAAGACGATCATGAGCCGGCAGCAGGCCGGCAGCCGCCGCCTGCCACACTTCCTCGACGTACCGGTGGCCCACAAGACCGGCGACAGCGGCGTGATCGCCAACGATGTCGGCCTGGTGTCGGCGCGCTCTGGCACGGTGATCATCTCGTTCTTCGTCAACGGCATTACCGGGTCGTACGGCGAGGCCGAGGACCGCATGGGCCGCGCGGCGCGCGAGATTGTCGATTACTTCGATGGCGGCACGCCGCGACCGCCGGCGCCGGCGGCGGCGCTGCCGCAGTACGAGCGGACGGTGCTGCTCGAGTCGACCTCCGAGACCTCGGCCAACGTCAGCATTGGCGACGTCAACGGTGACGGCAACCCCGACCTCGTGCTTGCCAAGGGCCGCCACTGGCCGCTGGTCGACCGCGTGTTGCTCGGCGACGGCCGCGGCGGATTTCCGACGGCTCACGATTTGGGGACCGCATCCGACCGATCGTATTCCGGCCACCTCGTCGACCTCGACGGCGATGGCGACCTGGATGTCGTGATCAGCAACGACCGGCCCGATCCCAAGCTCGTCTACCTGAACGACGGCACCGGCCACTTCCGTGCCGGGTCCACGTATGGCTCAGCCGAGTGGCCGACGCGCCACGCCACCGTGGTGGATCTCAATGCCGATGGCTTCGCCGACATCGTCGTTGCCAATCGCACCGGCGAGCGGCCGGGCGCCAGCTACATCTGCTTCGGCAAGGGCCGCGGCCAGTTCGAGGCGGCGTGCGAGAAGTTCGCCACCGAGTCGGCCACCACGATCACGGCCGCCGATGTTACCGGTGATGGCCGGGTGGACCTGATCGTGCCGCACCGCGACGGTGGGCAGAGTCATGTCTACGTCAACGGTGGCAAGGGCACGTTCGCCGGCGCGGCTCGCGTGCCGTTCGGCCCTGTGGATGCGAACATCCGCATGTCGGCCGCAGCCGATCTGAACGGCGATGGCCGGCAGGACCTGGTCACCATCGACGAGAAGACCGGCGTGGCGGTCTACTTCGGCGAGACCGGCAATCGGCTGTCGGCGGCCGTGCCGATTGGTTTGGGCGACAAGGCGCCGTATGCGGTCGCGCTTGGCGACCTCGATGGCGACAGCAAGACCGACATCGTCGTCGGCTACATCGAAGCGCGGCCGGCCGTGTTCTTCAATCACGGATCGGGCCGCCGATTCACGCCGGTGCTGTTTGGCGATGCTGCAGGCACCGCCTACGGCCTGGCGATTGGTGACCTCGACAAGGACGGCCGGCTCGACATCGCGGTGGCGCGATCCGAGGCGCCGAACGTCCTCTACTTCGGCGGCGCCGCGGGCCAGCAGACCCGCAGTCCAGCGCCGGTTCGACGCGTGATTCAGCCCGCCGGCTACAAGCCCACACCGTCGCCGCTCGTGCCGGGCATTCTGGTGGGCGACACGCTGTACTTGTCGGGCAGCACGGGCGGTGACCCGGTCTCGGGCCAGTTGGTGCCCGGCGGCCTCGAGCCCGAGATGAAACAGATCATGACCAACGTCCAGACCGTGCTGGCCGCCGCTGACATGTCGCTCAACGACGTCGTCGCCGTCACCACCTACCTGGCCGACATGGCCGACTTCGCGAGGTTCAACGCGATCTATACCTCGTACTTCCCGAACGGCGCCTATCCCACGCGTTCAACCGTGGCCGTGACACAGCTGGCGCGCGGCGCGCGGCTTGAGATTACGATGACCGCCGTACGCAGCAAGTAGGCGTCGGCTCACCCACCCGAGAGACAGGAGTTCTTCATGAAGCGAGTCAATGCGGCGGTTGTGATGGTGTGCGTCTTGTCAGCCTCGACGTTGTTGGCGCAGGCGCCCGCAGCCGCACCCGCGAATCCGCTGTGGCACGAGCAGAAGGTCAAGAACTACCTGCCGCACATGACCTCACCCGAAGTCGCCGACCTGTTGACGCGCACCGACATGGTGATTCTGCCGGTGGCGTCGCTCGAGCAGCACGGCCTGCACGGCCCGATCGGCACCGACTTTCTGAGCGGCCTCGAACGCGCCAAGCTGATCGCCCAGAAGACCGACGTGCTGGTGGCGCCGATTCTGTTTCCCGGCAACTCGCCGTATCACATGGCGTTTCCCGGCACCATCACGCTGCCGGCCGAGACCATCCAGCTGGTCTTCTTCCAGGCGGCGCAAAGCCTGCTGGCGCACGGCTTCAAGCGGTTCCTGATTCTGAACAGCCACGGCGGCAATGCCAGCATCTCGCAGTATGTCGTCGATCGTATCAACCAGGAGACGGGCGGTATTGCCGTGGAACTGGACGACGCCGCCCAGCCGTTCCGGACACGCGCGATCCGGCAGGGGGCGCCGGGGTTCGACCGGCACGGCGGCGTGAGCGAGACCTCGCGGTCGCTCTACCTGACGCCGAACCTGGTGAACATGAGCGTGGCCCGCACCGCGCCGCTGACGCTGCTCCCGCATCTGCAGAAGATGCTGCCGGAGGTCGTGGCTGGCGACCCCACCGCGACGCGCGTGTTCCTCGCCGAGGCGCTCAAGGCCGCGGCGACGGGGAAGGGCACCTCGACCAAGGACATGACCGCGACCGGCGTGTGGAGCGCACTCGACGTGAAGACCGCGACCGCTGAGCGCGGACGCGACGAGACCGAGGCGTCAGTCAACGCCGCCGTCGCGTTCATCGAGCGCTGGAAGCAACTGCGACCGCTTGGAATTAAGTGAGGGACACGGGCTGTGGAGTGTAGGCGGGAGTGCCAGCCGGACCTCGTTGTAGAATACCGCCCGGCTAAATCCGGACCTTGCATAAGAGGGCGATGAGCGCGCGATCGGCGTCAGGGAACGGCAAGCCGGCCAGGTTGCCGCGCGGCAGCCGAGCCGTCGCCACTCGGGGCGGCCTTACTTGGCCGTGATCCAGAAGGACATCTTGACCGATCGTTCGGCACTAACGGGCCACGCGGACCGCTCGGCCTGGTGTCACGCCCGGAACGAGCTGCTCGTCGCGGACCACGAACGTGCCGCCGACGATGACGTGGCGAATACCCTCGGAGAACTGCGCGGGCTTTTCGTAGGTGGCACGATCGATCACGGTGGCGGCGTCGAAGACGGTCACGTCGGCGTCGGCGCCCACGGCGATCCGTCCCTTCGAGCGCATCGCCGGGACGAACGGCTCCAGACGCTCAGCCACCATGAGGCTGATCTTGCGGAGCGCAGTCATCAGGTCGAGCACTTTCTCTTCTCGAACGTAGCGGCCGAGCACGCGCGCATAGGTGCCCACCCCGCGCGGATGGCCGCCGCCGTTGGTGAGGGGCACACCGTCGCTGCCTACCATCACGCCGGGATGCGACAGCGCCGCGCGCACCGAGGCTTCGGGAATCATGTGGATCACCACGAGCCCGCCCTGCTTGCGATAGCGGGAAAAACTGCCTTCGGTGAGGCGTTCGCCGGTCGCAGCCCATTGCACGTCGTTGAAACCGATGGCGAAACGCTGCTGCCAGCCGGGCTCGAAGAGCGCCGATTGCAGATACGTGGACGCGGCCGTATATGGATACACCTCCGTCGTCACGTCGAGGCCCTGAGCGCGGGCTCCGTCGATCATCGACAGCAGCCGCGGCGTCTGCCGTAATCCGTTGCTCCCGATGTGCACGATATGGACCGACGCGCCGGTGGCGGCCACGTTGGCCAGCACCTCCTGGAGGGCATCGATGCTGCCCCCCGGTTCCACCTCTCCGGCCGATCGCATGTGGATGAACGCCAGCGCCTTGCGGCTCGCCGCGAGCTCGAAGACTCGGAGCAGCTCGTCGCGCCCGGCCGCCGGAGTGTAGGCCGGCCCCATGCCGATTCCCAACGCGCCGTCGGCGAGGCCGCGATCGAGCCGCGCGATCATGCCGTCAACTTCGGACGATTCGGCCGGCCGGTATGCCCAGTCTGGCGCGGGATCTGCCGTCGATTGCCGCGTGGCCCGAATCTCGTCCCACGTCCGCTTCTCGTGCATGATCGCAATTCGTGAATAGATGTGCCCGACCGTGGCGCCGTAATTGAGCAGCGCCTGGCCCTCGCGCGAGCGGTACCAGTCGTTCATCGGCATGGCGCCGCTCTCGAGCTCGAGCGCCGTGGTCACCCCGTCGCGCGCCTGGAACTGATTGCCTTCAAGCGTCTGCGCATGGGCGTGCGGGTCGATGAAGCCCGGCGCGACCACCAGCCCCGACACATCAACCGTGGTCGCACCCGGCAGCGGCGTGGTACTGATGGCGGCGATCCGGGCACCGCGAATGCCGACGTGCCGCACGGCGTTCAGCCCGGACGCGGGATCCATGACTCGCCCGCCGGAGAGCACCAGGTCGAAGGGTATCGACGGCTGTGACGCCTGGCCCACCGTGGCCGCGACGCCGGCGACCAGTGCGGCGGCTGCGAGCGTGGCCCGGAGACGGCGCGACGAGGTGAGCGTGGCCGGTAGTGTCATGCCGGTCATCATATCCAACCGTCAGCACCGCCCGCGCTCTTCGCTAATCAGCTTGTCGGCTACGTAGTACTTGTAGATGCTGCTCACGCTATTGACCGTCTCCCGGGTTGTGCGCCGGACGCCTGATTCTCAGCCACGCCCAGGTACGCCCGAAAACCTGCGCGCCCTGGACCTCGTCGAACAGCGAATAGGCCACCGGCGTCACCAGCAGCGTGACCAGCAGCACCATGGTCTGGCCACCAATCACGACCCAGCCGATGGCGTGGTTGGTGGCGGCACCGACGCCTTGCGACACCACCAGCGGGACCATGCCCGCCACAAACGCCAGCGTCGTCATCAGGATCGGCCGCAGTCGATCGCGGCTCGCCTGCACCACCGCGTCGTGGCTGTTCATGCCGGTCTCTTTCAACTGGTTGGCGTGATCGATCTGCAGAATCGAGTTCT
The DNA here is from genome assembly GCA_002737365.1 of Acidobacterium sp. Classification (GTDB taxonomy): domain Bacteria; phylum Acidobacteriota; class Vicinamibacteria; order Vicinamibacterales; family UBA2999; genus 12-FULL-67-14b. The sequence goes on from NSIL01000003.1 coordinate 58,026, forward strand.
TCTTCACGACCCCGAACAGCACCAGCAAGCCCAGGCCCGAGAAGATGTTCAGCGACTGCTGCGTGATGATCAGCGACAGCAACGCGAACGGCAGCGTCAGCGGCAACGACAGCAGGATCGTCACCGGATGCAGCCACGACTCGAACTGGGCGGCCAGGATCAGGTACATGAAGATGAACGACAGGGCAATCGCCGTGAGAAACGCGGTGGCGGTTCGATTCAGTTCTCGGGACTGACCGGCGAAGTCGGCGCGGTACTCCGGGCCGATATTCAGCTCGGCCGCGGCGGCGGCGATCTGCTCTTGCGCCGCACCTTGAGAAGTGCCCGGCAGCAGATTGGCCCTGAGCGTCACTTGTCGTAGGCGCCCTACTCGGTTGATGGTGGCCGGCGAGTCGCCGCGCTTGAACGACGCGATGTTGTCGAGGCTGACAATACCCAGACGCGATGACGGCACCGGCAAGCCGGCGATGGCGTCGGTCGTGCTGCGATTGGCTTCTTCCGCGCGCAGGTGCACTTCGTACTGCTCGCCGGCGTCGTTGAACGTCGTCACCTGGTCACCGGCCACCAGCAGCCGAATCGCGTCGGCGGCGTCGGCGATTGACACGCCAAGGTCTGCGGCCTTCGGGCGATCGAGATAGACCGACACTTCCGGTTTGCCGGCGTTGAGCGTGGTGTCGACGTCAACCAGGCCGGGAATCGCCAGCGCCTTCTCGCGCAGGGCCTCGCTGTAGAGCTCAAGCTGCTTCAGGTCGGGGCCCTGGACCATGAACTGGATGCCGCCACCGCCGCCGCCGGGACCACCGCCCTGCTGCACGGCGGTCCGGACTCCGGCCTTCGCATAGAGCGGCAGGATCTCGTTGCGCACCTGCGCCATCACCACGAACTGGTCGCGGTCGCGGTCTTCGATCGGCTGCAGGCGGACCAGCATGCTCGCGGTGTTCAAGCTGCCGGCGGCATCGCCCGCCACCGTCACCAGGGTGAACTCCACTTCAGGAATGGCACGCACCGCCGTGCTCATGCGGTTGGCCAGCAGTTCCATCGACGCCAGGCTGGTGCCTTCGGGCGCGCGCATGGTGACGTCGAACTGCGACTGGTCGTCCTCGGGCGTGAAGTTGACGGCCGTGAAGCTGAACAGCGGCACGCTCGACAGCAGCACCAGCACGGCGCCGCTCGCGACCAGGCCCCGGTGCGCCATCGCCCAATTGAGCAGGTGCGTGTAACCACGATCGAGCGGATCGAACAACCGGTTGTGCTTCGAGTCGGTGTGCGCGCCTTTCGGCTGCGGCTTGAGCCAGTACGCCGACATCATCGGCGTCAGCGTGAAGCTGACAAACAGCGAGACCAGCACCGCAAACGCCATGGTCAGGCCAAAGCTCTGCATGAACTTGCCGACCATGCCGCTCATGAAACCCACCGGCGCGAAGATCGCGACCAGCGAGAACGTGGTCGCCATCACGGCCAGGCCGATTTCCCTGGTCGCCTCGACCGCCGCCTGCATGGGCGGCATCCCTTTTTCCTCGATGAACCGGAAGATGTTCTCCAACACCACGATCGCATCGTCAATGACGATGCCCACCGACAGTGTCAACGCCAGCATTGTCAGCATGTTGAGCGTGAAGCCCATGTACCAGACCAGCGCGAAGGTCGCGATGATTGAGGTCGGAATGGAGACCGCCGCGATAATGGTCGAGCGCAGGTTGCCAAGGAACAGGAACACCACGATCGCGGCGAGAATCGAGCCGACGATCAAATGTTCCTGCACGCTGGCGATCGACGCCTCGATGAACTGCGCTTCGTCGCGGACGATGCGCAACTGGTAGCCGGCGGGGAGAATGCCCTGCAGGTCGGCGAGGCGCTGCTTGACGTTGTTGGCGACCTGCACCGTGTTGGTGCCCGACTGCTTGCGAATTTGCAGCAGCACGGTCGCTTCGCCGTTGACGCTGGCCTGGGTGCGCGGCTCGGCCATGCCGTCTTCGATCCGAGCGACGTCGCGCAAGCGGACCGGGTGGCCGTCACTCTCGCGCAACACCACGTCGCCAAAGGCGTCGACCGTTTCCAGGCGGCCGCGCGTGCGCAGCGTCACCGATTGCGCGCCTTGATCCATGCGACCGCCGGGGATGTCGGCGTTCTGCGACTGCAGCGCGCGGGCCACGTCGTTGACCGACAGCCGCTGCGCGCGCAGCAACGCCGTATCGAGCCAGAGGTTGAGCTGGCGGCTGCGCCCGCCGATGACCACGACCTGGCCAACGCCGTCGGAACTTTCCAGGCGCCGGCGCAGCACCTTGTCGGCAAACTCGGTGATGTCGCGCACCGGCTTGGCGGCGGTCACGGCGACCGTGATCACCGGCGAGGCGGTGAAGTCGAGTTTCTCCACGGTCGGCTGCAGCACCGTCCGCGGCAGCAGCGGCAAGACGCGATTGATGCGGTCGCGCACCTCCTGGGCGGCAATGTCGGCGTTCTTGTCGAGCGTGAAGGAGACGACCACCTGAGAGATGCCCTCGGACGAGGTCGAGCTCAGGGTGTCGATATTGCTGATGGTATTGACCGCCTCTTCGATCTTGTCGGTGACCTCAGTCTCGATCTGCTCGGGCGCGGCACCGGGTAGCCGCGTGGTGATCGAAATGGTCGGAATGTCGATGTTGGGAAAGCGGTCGACGCCCAGCCGGCCAAAGGCAAACAGCCCGACCACGGTCAGGGACAGCACCAGCACCCAGGCGAACACCGGTCGACGGACACAAATCTCAGCGAGCCACTGCATGGCTTACCTCACCACGACGCGGACGCCGTCAACGATGCGGTCGACGCCGCTGCCGACCACGCGCTCGCCGGCCTTCAGGCCGCTGGTGATCTCCACGCGCTCGCCCACGGCCTGGCCGACCATGACCACGCGTTCTTCCACACGATCGCCATTCACCACGAACACGCGGGCGGTACCCGACACCGTGCGAACCGCTGTCGCCGGGACCAGCAGCCCCGGCAGCATGCTGGCCTGTTCGATTTGCGCCGTGGCAAAGAAGCCGGGCTTCAGGCGATTGGCGCTGTTCGGGACGATCGCTTCGAGCGTCAGCGCACGGGTCGAGGCGACCACCGACGGCGACACGAAGCGGACCTGGCCCACGAACGTTTCACCGGGGTAGGCATCGACCTCGAACGTCACGGCGCGGCCAGTCGCGACCACCGAGACAAACTGCTCCGGCACGGTCAGCTCGACGCGAAGGGGATCGACTCGCATGACCGTGGCGACCTTGGTGCCGCGGGTGACGTAGTCGCCGACCGAGACGAAGCGCTCTCCGACGACGCCGGCGAAGGGGGCGCGGACGGTGGTGTCCGACAACGCCTTCTGCGCCAGGGTCACGCGGGCGCGAGCGGCGAGCAGCGATTGATACTGCTGCGCCGCCGTGTTCCTGGCCATGTCGTACTGGCGTTCAGCGGCTTCGGTCTTGGCACTGCTTTGGTCGAACTCCGACTGCGACAGCAGCTTCTGCGCGTGCAGCGTGCGCGCCCGTTCGAACTCGCTGCGCCCGAGTTGCACATTGGCGCGAGCGCTGGCCACCTCGGGCACATTCTCCACGGCAAACGCGGCGCCGCTGGCAATGCCGAGCCTGGCTTCAATCTGCGCGGCGTTGGCCTGCGCTTCAATCGCCTGCGCTTCACCCTCAGTCGCCGCCAGTCTCACGAGGCTGTCGCTGGTGCTGACGCGGCTGCCACGCTCCACCGGGGTCGCGACCACCCGGCCGGCCACTTCGGCGGCGACCTCAGCCTCCTCCTGCGCGGTGAGGGTGCCGCTGACGCGGATGAAGCGCTTGATCGGCTGCTCCACCACCTCGACGGTCGAGACGTTGATCACCGCGGCATCAGCGGGCGAGGCCGGGGCATCAGCGCCGGCACCGTTGCACGCGACCGCAAGCACGGCGGCTAAGAGGGTGAGGCAGAGATTTCGACGAAACACGGGCGACGCTCCTTCAGGGTTACTGCGACGGACGCCGCGACTTGGCCGCGCGCGGTGAGGTTTTCGAGGCCCGGGCGCGCGGGCGACCGGGCGCGGGCCGCCGCACGGACGAAGCGGCGGCGCCCCGCAAGAACAAGCCAACATGTTGCCTGGCGAACAGGCGCGGGTTCTTGATCATCGGCAGGTCGGCATCAATGGCATGCAATTGCCGCCAGGTCACCAGCGGGCTCATGAAGGCCATGCCCTGCAGGTGCGAGTCGGCGCGGCGCAGCCAGCCCTCGCGCGTCAGGCGGCCCAGGATCGCGGCCAGGCTGACGCGGCCGCTGGTCATGCGCTCGTAGAGGTTGAAGCGACCGAGCTTGGCCATGCGCACGCCATCCGACATCAGGATGCGGAACAGCTTTTGTTCCCGGGGTTCCACGAACCCCTCCAGCGTGGTGATCGCCAGCTGCTCGAGCAGGGCGCGGCCGTCGGTGATCGGGCCCTCGGCAAAGACGGTCAGCCGTTCCGACTTGGTGGCCTGGTGGGCTTCGAGCAGGGCGTCGAACAGCGCGTCCTTGCCGGTGAAGTAGTTGTAGAGGGCGCTCTCGCGCACGCCGACCGCCTTGGCGACGTCGCGCAGGCTGGTGCCGAAAAAACCCTTGTCGGCGAACAGGTCGAGCGCGGCGTCGAGAATCGCCAGGCGGGTGCGTTGTCCGTCGGCGTTCTTGGGGCGGGCCATGAAAAATTAATGGTCGTTCATTTAATTAGTTGGTGTCAACTCCCGGCCGGGTCGGGCAGCGGCCGGGGTGCCGACCAGCGCCAGGTCAGCCGCGACACCACCGGCAGCAGGACCAGGCCGGCGCCGGCGGCCACGGTCTTGAACGGCAGCCACTCGGGATAGGCCACCAAGGCAGGAAGACCGAACAGCGGCTCGCCGCCGCCAACCCGCAGGGCCAGCGATACCGCGAACGCCGCCATCGACCCGGCCAGGTTGGCCCTGGGGTCGAACAGCGCGCACGCCAGTTGCGGGAACAGCAGCACGAACACCAGGTCGCTCGTGAAGAACCACAGCGCCCGCACGCTCTGCACTTCCAACGCCATCCACACCGCACCGGCACCGAGCGCCGCGATCGTCACCCGCATGACCACCTTCATCCGGCCGAACGTCATCGTCGGGCTCAAGAGGCGCATGCAGGTGTTCCAGCTGAACATCGCTCCGGCCGAGAGGATCGACGCCGAGAAACTGGAGGTCACCGCCCCGACGATCGCCGCCAGGCCGAACAGGCCGATCACCGGCGGGACGACGTGCTTGAAGATCAGCGGGAGGGCGTCGGCCGGCTGCGCCGCCAGCCGGGCGGCCAGTTCCGGGGACCACGGATACGCGAACGCCACCAGGCCGAACAGCAGCGGTGGAATGGTCAGGCCGATCGTCAACAGGCCGGCCAGCAGCGAATGCCGCACCGCATCGGCCGGCGTGCGGCACGACAGCACGCGCTGGAAGTAGCAGTTCCAGGGAATGCCGCCCAGCATCAGCATGATGCTGACGTCCCACCACGACACGATGGCCTGGCGCGTCCACAACGTTCCCGACGCGGCCAGTGGTGGCAGCAACACGGCGGCATCGGGCCGCGCCGCCTGGTAGGTGTGCCATGCCGCGGTCAGGCCACCAACCGCGCCCAGCGCGACCGGCAACGCCGCGGCGAGTCCAATCGCCACCAGCATCAACTGAAACGCGTCGGTGTAGGCCACCGCCCACATCCCGCCGGCCATCGTGTAGAGCGTGACCACCACTGCCGAGACCAGGATCGCGGTCGTGAGATCAATCTCCAGGACGACGCCAAACGTCGACCCGAGCGCGACCAGCAGCTCGGCGCTCCAGAACATCTCCGCCAGCATCGCCGGCACTGACAGCACGACGGCCCAGCGCGGTCCGTAGCGGGCCTCGAACGGATCGATCAAGGTAGTGAAGGCATGGCGGCGCATGACGCGGGCGAAGAACAGCCCGCCCAGGATCAGGCTGACGCCGAAGAACACGCCGCCCTGCAGGCCAGTGGCGATGCTCGACTGGTAGGCGCCCTCGGCGGTGCCGAGCAAATAGCCGCCGTCGACCCAGGTCGCCGTCATGGTCAGGGTGGCGAGCCACAGCGGCAGGGCGCGGCCGGCGACGATGAAGTCGGCGGCCGAGCGATCGCCGTGACGGCGGGTGGCCAGCCAGCCGATCAGCAGGAACGCCGCATACATCACGCCGATGGTCAGGATGGCCATGGAGGAAGCCGCCCGCGCGGCTGGCTCATATTACGTCGTTTTGCGTAATCATTACGTATAATAACGTAATGGAGCCTGACAACCCGTTCATCTACGGCGAGCTCGTCGGGGCCGGCGCCTTCGCCGACCGCGAGGGCGAACGCAAGCGGCTGACCCGCGACCTGGCCGCCGGCCAGAAGGTGTTCCTGATCTCACCGCGCCGCTACGGCAAGTCGTCGCTGATTCGCGATGTGCTGCGCGGCCTCGCCAGGCAGAAGATCCTGACCGTCGAGGTGACGGTCGCGGCGTCCAGTTCGTACGTCGGCTTCCTTGAATCCTACGCCCAGGCATTGATCGCCGCCGACACCCCGGCCAGCCGCCTGCGCCGGTGGGCCGGCGAGCTGCTGCAGGTGGTGCGGCCCGAACTTCGGTTCGACACCGATGCGGTGGGCCAGTCGCGCTTCGCGCTGGCGTTCCCGTCGGTCCGGACCACGCGCGACACCGCGCGTCTGGCCACCGAGGTGTTCGCGCTGCCCGGACGAATCGCCGCCGCCCGCAAGCAACGCCTGGCGATCGCGCTCGACGAGTTCCAGGCCATCGCCTCGTTCAACGGCGGCAGCGTCGAGCATGCCCTGCGGGCGGCCGTGCAGGATCAACGCGCCGTTGGTTACGTGTTCGCCGGCTCGGAGCCGTCGCTGATGGAACGAATGCTGGGCCCGCGGCGGCCGTTCTACAAGGCCGGGCCGGTCATGCGGCTGGAAAAGATCAACGAGGCCCTGTTTGCCGATTTCCTGGACGGCCGTTTCGTCGCCAGCGGCATGCGACCGGAGGAAGGCCTCGGCGCCGCCATTGTCGACCTCGCCGCCAATGTGCCGTACGACGTGCAGCGCCTGGCCCACGAGACCTGGGACGACATCAAGGCCGCCGGTCGCAAGACCGTGGGGCTCGCCGACCTGCATGCCACACTGACGCGCTTACTCGGCGAGCAACACACCATCTGCGAAGAGTCCTGGCTGCGTCTCACGCTGCCGCAGCGCGCGGTGCTGCGCGCGCTGGTGCTCGAGGACGGCCGCGAGCTGCTGTCGGCGGACGTCCGGATGCGGCACCGGCTGCCTGGCGCGTCCACCGTGCAAGCGGCGCTCGCCGCGCTGGTGCGGCAGGACATCGTCATGAAGGAAGGCGGCCGCTACGTCGCGAGCGACTCTCTCTACCGGGAATGGGTGGCGCGTCAGACGTTTTAGGAACCGGCGGTCGTCTCGACAGGAGTTGAGGAGGCCAGGAGCATCGTCTCCTGAACTCCTGAACTCATGTTTCCTATTTCGGAACGAGCTTGATCATGCGCCCGGTGGCGCTGTCGGTCACCATGTAGATCGCGCCATCAGGACCCTGCCGGACGTCGCGGATGCGTTCCGGCTTGGGCTGCAGGTCCTTGAGCAACCGCTCCTCGCCAATCACCTTCTCGCCATCGAGGACCAGGCGGACCAGCTCGTTGGTGCCGTGGCCGCCAATGAACAGGTTGCCCTTCCAGGCCGGAAACAGCGTGCCGGTATAGAAGATCATGCCGCTCGGCCCGATGATCGGATCCCAGTAGTACAGCGGCTGTTCCATGCCGGCCTGCTGCGTGAGGCCGCCGGTGATGGGGCCGCCGCGGTATTCAATGCCATACGCGATGGTCGGCCAGCCGTAGTCCTTGCCCTGGCGGGCGATGTTGATCTCGTCGCCGCCGCGCGTGCCGTACTCTCCAGTCCACAACTCACCAGTCGTCGGGTGCAGCGCCGCCGCCTGGATGTTGCGCTGGCCGAACGACCAGATCTCCGGCAACACGCCTTCCTTGCCGACAAACGGATTGTCTTTCGGAATCGAACCGTCGGTATTGATGCGCACCAGCTTGCCGAGACCGCTGTCCAGCTTCTGCGCCTGCATCCGGCCTTCGGTGATCGACCGATCGCCCTGCGTCACGAACAGGGTGCCGTCGCGGCCGAACACCAGGCGGCTGCCAAAGTGCAGCGGCGAGTTCAGCGACGGTCGCTGGTGGTAAATCACCTGCACGTCATCGACGCGCGGCGCCACGGCATCGTCCACGAACTTGCCACGCGCAACCGCCGTGTTGTTGACGCCGGGCTGGCCTTCCTTGGGCTCGGCGAAGCTCCAGTAGATCAGGTTGTTCCTGGCGAACGCCGGGTCGACCACGACGTCGAGCAGGCCGCCCTGGCCACGCGCGTCCACGGCCGGCAGGCCCGTCACCGCAGCCGACAGCTTGCCGTCGGCACCAACCACGCGCAAGCGGCCGGGGCGTTCAGTCACGAGCATCTTGCCGCCGGGCAGGAACGCCAGGCTCCAGGGATTCTGCAGGCCCTCGGCCACGGTCACGACCTCGAACGCAACAGTCGACTTCATTTCCGGCGCGTCGGTCTGGCTCGCCAGCGCGGGCTTCTGCTCAGGATTGTTTGGGGGCCGCGGGTCAACCCCGCCCTGGGCCAGGGCGATATCAGGAGCCACGCTCGCCATCACGGCGAAGGCCGCAGCAATCGTCAGGTTCTTCATAACAAGGATCTTACACAAATCGCGCCTTCAAGCGGCATCACTGCAGCTTGCGCGGTTCGAGCAACAGCGCGTTGCCGACGTATTCGGTGATCGACAGGCGGCACGATGGGTCCGGGCCCGTGTAGCGCGTGGCATGCCACGTGCTGGCGGGCACGTACACCACATCTCCTTCGCTCGCGACAAACGGCTGCTGCCCTTCAAAGGCGTAGCGGATCTGTCCAGTGAACACCAGCCAGAACTCCGCGCTCTCGGCGTGGAAGTGCCCCTTGTCCAACGAATCGAGCGGCGGCATGTTCTTCTCGTGGCCGTACAGCACCAGCATTTCTGACTTATCGTCGCGGACGAAGCGGCCACCCGCATACTTCTCGTCCTTCGCAGCCTCCTGGTGAATGTTCAGATGCGGCTGGTTGAACTCGTCGTAGCGGGCCGGGGTCCGATTGATCGTCACGGGCACCCAGGCGGTGCCTGCGGCCGGCGCCGGCGGCGGGGCCTCTTGCGGAAACAGCGTCTTGGCGTGCGCGACGTTGACCACGAACCGCAGGCTGGGCGCGGTGCCGATCGTCTCGACCGAATAGATCGTCTGGCGCGGAATGTTGACGAGCGATCCACGCGTCGCAGTGATCGGCGCCTGGCCTTCAATCTCCACCCGCACTTCACCTTCGACCACGGCGAACCACTCGCGGGTGTCGGGATGAAAGCGCTGCCCCATTTTCGTGCCCGGCGCCGCGTAGAAGTACTCAGCGGTCAGGCGGCCATCATCAACGAGCAGCTCAGACCAGTTAGCCTGGCCTCGATGCCGAGTCTTGAGATCCGCGAGCTTGACCCACGGCTGTTGCGGCGCGACATAACCCGGCGTCTTGACCGGCTTGGGGGCCCACGCACTTGTGGGCACGGGACGCGGAGCGGCCGGCGGCTGCGCGATCGCCGGCGCGGCAGACGCGACGACGGTGAACATGGCGACAAGTAGTTGGAGCTGTTTCATGGTTGGTCCGTCTCAAATCAATGGCGGTCTTATCCGCGGCCAAAATCGAGATTGGCCGTGATCCGCGTCCCATCACTGGCAAACGCGTCCCTCAGTAGCCCGATGCGCCGCTTGGCCTCAACGAGATCGTGGTTGCCGAGATTGATGTTCAGCAGGTCGATGTACCACGGCAACTTCACGGTATCCATGACGTAGGTCGCGACCATCTCTCGCGCAATCGGCAGCGTCGTCGTCTTCGACACTTCGTGCACGTCGCGATTCGCGGCCGCGAGCAGCTTGGCGTACTCCTCATCGATCAGACGGGCGCAGAGATTGGCCGTGAACACCTCACCGGCATGTTCGCCTTCGGTGATCACGGCTTGCTTGTGGCGCCACTCCCACAAAATGCTCAGGCGAATCTCGCCCGTCGCCATGTCTTCCATCAAATACAGCACATCGTCATTACCGAAAAAGTCAGCGGGCTTCAGCGCAGCGGCCTGTAGACCTTGTCCAAAGGCGTTGCCGTACTGAATGGCAACGCTGATCAGATCGCGGGCGCCGCGAATGGTTCGCGGCGCGGGTTCCAGTTGCGTCAGGCCGGCCGCATCGGCGTCGGTGTAGGTCAGCCGCGGGAACGCGCGGCCCATCTGGTTGGCGTCACCAGCTTTCTCCCAGACTGGCCGGACGATGTGGACCATCTTCCAGTGGGCGACCCATTTGCCGCTGGCGCCCTCGTGCTGTTCGCGCTCGGCTCCGCCCAGCGCACGCTTCATGCCAGCCGCTACGCCGGCCTCTGACCCGACGGGGATGTTCGGCTCCATGCCGCCTTGCCATAACGCACATCGGCCCGCCCGATCGGGCGTGTTGACCGCGCGGCGCACGCGGTCCTCGTACTGGCGCATGTAGCCATAGGTCATGGTGATGGCGTCGATGTTGGGGTTGACGAAGGCCTCGTCCCACGCCTCCGCATCTGACACGCTGTTGATGTAATCCCACCGGCCGGTGTTGAAGCCAACAAAGTGCAGCCCGAGTGCCGCGCGGATCTCCATCAACTGGAAGCAGGCCTCGACCTGCTCCACCAGGACGTAGGCCTTGATCGTGCCGGGCTTCATCCCAAGGTGATGTTCGAGCGCCGACAGAATGTCGCTCCACAGCGCCGCTTCTTCCGCCGTCTGGATCTTCGGCAGGTACAACACCACCGACGCGCCGGTGTCCCGGAGGCGCTGGTAGTTATTCACGACATACAGCGTCGCGTCGACAATCGACGCCGAGAAGCCCTCGCCGCTGGCCAGGCGCACCTGGCGGTCGTCGAGATGGAGGCCGCGGGCGCGGAAGAGCTTGGTGGTGAAGCGAAGTTGCTGGCGCCAGTCGGTGACGATCGGCCGCTTAAAGAAGCCGGCCGACCACTGGTTCATCTCGCCGGCCACCTGTTCGGCGATCGTCAGAAAGATCGGATCGTCGTGAATCGCCAGCTTCAGGTTCCGCTGGTTCTCCAGCGACATCGTCGACACCTGGCCAAGTGCGTCTTCGCCGTCGAACATCCAGCCATCGGCACCGGACAACAGCGCGTAGGCGACGTTGCGGATGCTGACTTCGGCCGGCGCATGCGGCCGGGCCGCCGGACCGGTGCCTTGAATCCATTGGCGTTGCAGGTCGGCCGGGATCTCGCTGCCGGTGAATTGTCCGTCGCGGGCCTCACGCACCGTCATCGTCGTGCGTCCAATGCGCGCAGCCGGATCGAGAAACGCAATCCGTTGTCGATTGATGGCTCGGTCGTGGCGACGCGCGATCCGCGCTTCCATCAGGTCCTTGCGATCGCGATCGAAGTGCGCGAGGTGCTCGAGCGCGGCAATAGCCGCGGGAGTCAGGACATCGGCGAAGGCGGCTTCGAGCGTGCCTCGCATTTCGAGGGTGCGCGCGGCGGTGGTCATTTCGGAACTCTCCACAACAAAATGTCAGCCTCGTCTGCCCCTCGACGCGCGCCGTACTTCTGCGCGGCGATGATGGGAATGCGGCCGTCACCAGATCCCAGATCGTAAACAACGTCTCGCGCGGCCATGTCGAACGGTAGTATAGGGCGCATGAGCGTTAAGCGATTCAGTCTGCTCGCGGTGTTTGTGTCATGCGTCGCAGCCTGGTCCCCCTTAGCCTTGGCGAAGAGGGAGCAGGCCATTGGCGGGCCCGAGAAGGGCCGGGCCGTGGCCGGCGACCCCGGCATTTCATCGATGGTGGTGATGGACCGGCCCGACTTCCGCGTGCTGCGCGATTGGGCAGAGCCGGGCGCCGTCCGCCGAATGCACAACCACGCGGATGCCAGCTACCATGTGTTCACATTGCTCACCGGCCAACTCGTGTTGACGATCGAGGGTCAGCCACCGGTCGACGTGAAAGCCGGTGATGTCATCGACCTGAAGGGCGGTGCCATGCACACCTTCAAGAACACCGGCGCCGTCACCGCGACCATCGTCGAGGTGTTCGGCAAGGCGCCCAAGCCGGCACCGTAACGAGAACCTCGGCCGCTGAACGATCCTACGTGGATACCGTAACATCACAATGTTGTGATGTTGCGCAGTACGCTTTACGGGGTCTTCTACGGGCCGTTGGTTCTGCCGCCACCCGGGCGAGAGGTCCGGCGTGAGTTGGCTTCGGACTTGAAGCTGCGCCCTTGTACTGCAACTTCGACGACGCCTTTAAAACACTTTTCGGCTCTCGAGGTTCGCCTCGATCTCCGCCTTGGTACGCCACATCGGCCGCATTTCCTTGCGCGAGGCGAGCGGTAACTGATCGTCGATGTGCTTGGAGCCCTTCTTCGACCAGTTGCCGTAGTTGAGCAGCACCTCGCCGCGCTGCGGCACCGAGTACTCGATAACCGCATAGAACGTGTCGCCCTGCACTGCCTCGACCTTGCCGTCCTTGAACGGGCTGACGCCGATCGTGCGAATGGCCCCGAGCTGCGACGGCGCGCCGTTGCCGGGAAGGTCGATGTTGCCGCGGCGGAAGCGCATCACGTCGCCCCACTTCACCGCCAACGACCCATATTCTTTTTCGACTTCGCCAGCCACCCGGTCGAGCGCGGCCATCGCTTTGATTGGGTCCTTGAAGCCGCGCGGCGTCTCGAGCGGACGCGCGTCGTCTGTGGGCACCTTGAAGCCGCCGATGTCACCAAACGCCGGCCCGGCAGCCGTCATGAACTTGTAGAACAGCAGCATGCCGTCGCTGTCCACTTCAGCCTGACGGTCCCACTTGGCCAGCACGTCGGCGGCGCGCCTGGCGCGCGCGGTGCCACGAGCCTTGGCGGTGGCCACGATCTCGTCCACGAACTGGTCAGCCGTCTCGACTCGCGTCGACAGCTTGCCCTGCTTCACGTCCTCGAAGGTGATCTTCTCGGGCATCGTGCTGAGAATGCGGATGCCGCGCTGCGCGCGCTGCGTGATGCCCTGCGGCGCGGCGAACCCGGCGGCGAACCTGGCCGGGTCGAGGGTCATCGGATACGTGGAGGTCCACGGCATGTCGTTCGAGTTCTGCACCCAGCCCTGCGGCGGGTCGATGACCTTCGGAATCTCGTCGTAAGGCACGATCTCGGTGCCGATGAGCTCCGACTTGTCGCCGGGCACGACGCCTTGCCAGAAGCGGTAGTCGCCGGTCGGGTGCTTCCACAGCGTCGCGTTGTAGACGTAGGCGATGTGGCCATCGCGGTCGGCGTAGGCGGTGTGGAAGAGCGGTAGTTGGTGCATGCGCATGGCCGCGTCCCACTCGGTGAAGTTTTTCGCCAGGCCCATGCGCCAGAACTGCTCGAACATCCTGGGGCGGTCCAGGGCGGCCACGCGCATCGCGATCGGCGCGCCGCCGCGTTCGGCCACCACCGGCCCGTGCTCGCTGCGCCTCACGGTCAGCATCTCATCCTTGGTCGTGCCGTCGGACTGCCGCACCTTGATGGTCTCGGTATGGGTGTCGAACTGCCTGACCTGGCCGTCGAGCAGGTAGCCGCCGTCTTTCAGGACCAGCTTGTAGAGGTCTGATTGCGAGGGATTGTTGGTGGTCTGCGTCCAGCCGACGTACTCGGTGAAACACTGGCGCAGCACCGGGAAGCCGACCCATACGGCGCCGTAGGAGGTGACGCCGGGCGCGGTAAGCTGCACCTCGAAGTAAGTGTGGATATCGCCCCACTGAAGGTGCGAGTTGCTCATCAGCAGCGCCTTGCCGGTGGCCGAGCGGGCCGGGGCGATGGCCCATTCGTTCGAGCCGTGGACGTCCTGTTCCCAGCGCGCCAGCCGGGTTTCGAGTCGGCGCGGGCTCACGACCCAGTCGTAGTGGATGACGCGCAGGCCGTGAGCATAGACGTCCTCGACTGTGATCGGTAGCACGCCGTTGGCTTCGGCGCTGATCTCGGCCTTGTGCTCCTCTGCCCACGCGTTCAAGCCTTTGGCAAAGGCGGCGATGAGCAAAGCGAATTCCGGACTCTGCCCCGCCGCCCACTGCTTCGCCGTCGCTGGCAGGCCGTTAGTGCGCACCCAGCGGTCGGAATCGAGATATTGCTCGCCGTAGAACTCGGCGCCGCGGCCGCGCGCCTGCGCGTAGAGGCGAATCAGCAGCTCGCTGTGAGCCTCCATCTGGGCGTAGCCGTAGGCCCGAAACAGGCTCGGATGGTCGGGCGCGAAGATGTGCGGGACGCCGTACTTGTCCCACAGGACCTCTGTGCCCGTCGCCGCGGCATTCTGCGCGTCCGGCGCCGGCTTGCAGGCGCCCAGAACCAGCGCGGCGACAACCAGGACCGACAGGCACGACGAGCGAACGAGACGGCCGTTAATGCGGGTCATGGGATCACTCCGTGGCGGATGGTGACGCGTCGGGTCCTAGGAAATCATCACCTTGCGCGGATGCTGCGAGTTGTCCTCGAGGAAGGTCTTCTTGTTCGCGAGCTCGGCTTCGGTCGGCTGCACCTTGCCGGTGGCATCGGTGACTCGCGACATCACGGTGTGCTCGCCGGCGCTGGCGCCGTTCCAGGTGTAGTTGTAGAGCTTCCAGCCGTACTTCGCCGTCGTCGAGGGGTCGGCAGTCGCCATCTGCCATGGGCCGTCGTCGATCTTTACCTCGACCGATTTGATCGCAGTGCCGTCGTTCAGCACAATCGACGTGATCTTGTGAGCGTTGCCGTTCTTGGTGACGCGGGCGACGAACGACTTGAGCTGCAGGTGGGTGATCGCGCTCTCGACCCACTTCATCTCGCCGTTGATCATCTCGCCCTTGAGCGTGCGATACCAGTTCGCCTGGAACTTGCCGAGATAGGGATCCGCCTGTGCGACGATTTCCGACAGCCACTTGACGTTGGGAGCGCCGTACCAGCCCGGCATGAGCAAGCGCAGCGGCGCGCCCTGATGCTTGGTCAGTGGCGCACCGTTCAACGCGAAGGCCAGGAACGGCTCGGGCGACAACGCGCGGTCGCGCTGGATGCTGCGGCCGTACTGCTGCTCGACATCGAAGTTGGTGCCGCGGAAGTTGACGGTCTCCTTGCCACGGTCGGCGCCGAAGAACACAATCTCGCGCGCATCGGGATTGAGGCCGGCACTTTCCAGCACGGTCTTGAGCGGCACGCCGGTCCAGCGGCCGTTGCCGACCAGGCCCTGCACCGGACGACGATTGCCGGAACACTCGAAGCCGGCGACGAGCTCGGTGCTGCCCATCTTGCGCAGCTCGTCGATGGTCAACGCCTTCGGCGTCTTGACGAGGCCGCCGACCTTCAGGCGATACGCGGCCTGATCGATTTCGGGATGGCCGTAGTGCTGCGTGGTGAAGAACTGATCGGGTGGCGTGAAGGCGCCGCTCAACGTGTGCGTGTCGAACAGGCGTCGATCGACGGCCGGGGCCGGGTTGAAAGTGGGCGGGAACTCGGTGAACCGCATCACCGTTTCGCCCTGCGCCAGCGCCGGCAGCACCCAGTCAAAGTTGCTCGCCGCGCCCAGCGCCGCCATGGCCAACCCGGTCTTCATCACGTCACGACGGTTCATCTCGCTCATTGGGGGGGGATCCTTTAACAGGTGACGCAGCGGTTGTTGTTTTTCGAGCCGAGCTTCATCAGCAACGTGATGGTCTCCGGGATGGCCGACAGCCGCTGCACCGGACCGTTGGCCATGTCGGCGGTGGTCTGGCCGCTGCGCGCGACCGCCGTCACGTCGGCGCCCTTGCTGACGAGATACATGATCATCTCGTTGTCACCGCGGGCGGCGGCGTGGTGAAGTGGCGTGTAGCCGTCGTTGTCGCGGTGATTGACGTCGGCGCCCAGTTCTTCAACCAGGTACTCGACCGCCGCCAGCCAGGCTTCGGGGGCGTGGCGATGGGCGTTGCCGGCAAAGCCTTCGCCGTACTCCACCCCGGTCGCGGCGTGGATCGCGAACGCGCCCGGACCGCCGTAGGCAATCACCGGTGCGTCGTACTTGCGCATGTCCTTGTCGGCGGTCGGCATGATCGCGCCGCCAGCGCCCTGCGGCTGTCCGCCGCCCGGGAAGTCGCCGCCGCGGCGAATCTGCTGGCGCGGCGCCGTGGTCGGAATGTTCGGGTCGGCGCCGTAGGCGACCAGCAGCTTCATGGCCATCACGTCGACGCCGTAGGCGGCACGCCAGAAGGCGGTCGAGCCCGAGGTGTCGGCCAGGCCGCAGTTGCGGTTGCCGCAGCCGGTGTAGACCAGGTACCACGGGTGCGAGCCAATGCGGTGGTTCGGGTCGGCACCCTTGTCAAGCAGCGCCTGCATCACGTCGAGATAGGTCGCCTTCTGCAGCTCCATCTCCTGCGGCTGCGGAAAGCGCGTGCGCGGTTGCCAGGGCACGTTCGCGGCGGCCCACAGCGGCGAGACGCCGTTGTTGCTGGCAATCAGGTTGGTGTTGGCGCTGCGCTTGAGCAGCACCATCGACAGGTCGAACTGGCCGTTGATGATCGCGGTCAGCAGCGCCGTGGTGCCATCGCCGGCATTCTGCTGATCGATCTTCGCGCCGCCATCGAGCAACGCTTCGGCGGCTTCGATGTAGCCCTGGCGCGCGGTGTGCAACAGCGCGGTCATGCCGCCCTTGGTCGCGACCGGCGGGTTGATCTCATCAGGATTGAAATTCTGGCGCGGGTTGTTGGCATCGGCCGGATCAGGCGGCGGAATCTTGCCCGAGCGCACGATCTCGCGGCCGGCCTGGATGGCTGACTGCATCTGGCTTGGCGACGCGTTGCCTTCCTGATCCTTGCCGACAAATGTGGCGAGCACCTTGCGCTGACGATCCGCGGCGGCGCGGTCGAGGGCGCTGGACTTGGGGACGTCGATGACCTTGGTGGTGATCGCTGCGTCGGCGCCGCGCGCGATGAGGGCCTTGATGGCGGCGACCCGGTTGAGGGCGGCGGCGAAAATCAGTGGGGTCTGGCCGGCTTCGGCTTCTTTCGCGTTGACGTCGGCCCTGGCATCGACGAGCAGGTTGATGACGTCGGCGCTGCCGGCCGACGCGGCCATATGCAGTGCCGTCACGCCGCTGGTGGTCGAGCGGGCGTTGACGTCGGCGCCGGCCTTGAGCAGCGCCTTGGCCAGCGGCACGCTGCCCGACTTGCCGGCGAGATGCAGCGGCGTGTATTGCCCGATGCGGGTCACGGCGGCGATGTTGGCGCCGGCATAGATCAGCATGTCGGTCAGCTCGGCGTCGCCACGTTCGGCGGCCCAGTGCAACGCGCTCATGCCGTCGCCCTGCGCGCCGTTGACATCGGCGCCCTGCTTGAGCAACTCGCGGACAGCGGCCTTGTCGCCGCGCATCGCCGCATCGGCGACCGGCGAGACCTGCTGCTGAGCGCCAAGCGCGGCAGTCAGCACCAGCGCGACAATCAGATTAATGGAAACGTGACGCTTCATTCGGCTCTCCCTGAACGAACTTGGGCGGCACATAAAGTGCCGCCCTCCTGGCACGAATTTCCCGGACCCCGGACCCCGGACCCCGGGCTGTTACTAAAGCGCGGCGGTCTGCGGCAGCGCCTGGGTGAGCGAGAGTTCACCCGTGCTGTCGCCGAAGTGATCCATCTCCATGCCAAGCGCGTGGCCCATGGTCAGGAACGCGTTGGCCATCGGCGTGTCGGCCGCGGCCTTGATGTGGAGGTTGCCCTTCAACGCGCCGTTGGCGTGGCCAAGAACGATCAGCGGACAGCGGCGGTGATTGTGCACGTTCGGGTCGGCCATCGGTGAGCCCCAC
The DNA here is from genome assembly GCA_002737365.1 of Acidobacterium sp. GTDB lineage: Bacteria > Acidobacteriota > Vicinamibacteria > Vicinamibacterales > UBA2999 > 12-FULL-67-14b. The sequence continues at coordinate 75,913 of NSIL01000003.1, forward strand.
ACGATCATCGACTTCTCGAGCAGGCTCTGGTCGCCATCCATCGACTCCTTGAGCTTGTCGAGCAGGTAGGTCACCTGGCTGATGCGGTACTTGCAGATCTTGTTGAACTCCAGAATCCGGTCTTCGCGGTCGCCGTGGTGCGACGCCGGGTGGAACGGCTGCAGCGAGCCGCTCTCGGGAAAGACGCGGTTCTGCGAGTCGCGGCCGGTCTTGAACGAGATGATGCGCGTCATGTCGGTCTCGAGTGCGAGGACCTGCAGGTCGAACATCAGCTTCATGTGTTCCGAGAACGAGTCGGGCACCCCGGCCGGCGCTTCCGGCAGCTCGCGATGTTCGCCGCTGGTGTTGCGCGCTTCAATCGCCTGGATGCGGCGTTCGATCTCGCGGACGTTGTTCAGGTAGCGGTCGAGCCGGGTCTTGTCGCCGGTGCCGAGTTCCTTGCGCACCGTCGCCACTTCACCCTGAATCCAGTCGAGGATGCTGCGGCGCGACTGCCGGCGGGCGACGCGGTCGGCCGGCGAGCCGCCGGTGCCGAACAGCATGTCGAAGGCGACCCGCGGATCGCGAATCATCGGCAGCGGCTCGTTGGGCGACGCCCAGCTGATCGAATCGGTGTAGGCGCACGAGTAGTTGTAGGTGCAGCCGCCGGCCTGGTCGAGGTTCTCGATGCAGAACTGCATCGACGGCAGCGGCGTGCCCTGACCGAACTGCTGGGCGTAGAGCTGGTCGAACGAGGTGCCGGCCCAGATGTCCGAGCCCTGCGTCTGCTTGGGGTGCGCCTGGGTCAGGAACACCGCGCTCGAGCGGAAGTGGTCGCCGCCGATTTCCGGGGCGGTAAACGCCTCGGCCATCCGGACGTCGGTGTTGCTGACAATGGTCAGGTAGTCGCGATACGGCTCGAGCGAGCTGAGCGCGCTGTCGGCCGCCATCGTGAAGTCCTTACCCACCGCCTCGGGCGCGAACAGGTGCTTGGTGGCACCCCACTTGTTACAGCCGGCCAGGCCGTGGACCTCTTCGATGCAGATCAGGCGGGTGCGATCGGCCGCCGCGGGCGCGGCACCCATGCCCCTGGCGGCGACCATGGCATCCAGGAACGGCAGCGCCACCGCAGCGCCCATGGCTCCCCGAATGAACGTGCGACGCGGCATGTGCTTACCAGTGAGGTACGACATCGTTATCTCCCTGCCTTGGTTTCGGTCGTGGTGACTTCGGTCTCTACCCGCTTCATCCTGAAGGCATCGCTCTTCACGACCCCCAGGACGAACGAAGATACTTTGTAGTTCGTGGACTCGGCGGCGCGGGCAATCGCGCGCACCGTCGGCTGGTCGTAGGACTCGACGCGCCGGCCGAGGGCATAGGCCATCAAGTTCTCGGTGAAGTTGCGCACCAGCGGCGTCGGCCGCTTGGTCAGCGCGGTCGTCAGTTCCGACAGCGAGGTGACCTTGGTGCCGTCGTAGAAATCGCCGGCGGTGTCGAGCGGCATGCCGTTTTCGCGCACCCGCCACTTGGCCGTCACGTCGAAGTTGTCGAGCGCCAGGCCAATCGGATCCATGAACCGGTGGCACGAATTGCAGGTCGGGTTCTGGCGATGGATTTCCATCTTCTCGCGCGTCGTCAGCAGGCGGCCTTCCTTGGCCTCGCCGGCTTCTTCGAGCGCGGGAATGTTGGGCGGTGGCGGCGGTGGCGGGGTGCCGAGCAGCACTTCCATCACCCACTTGCCACGCAGCACCGGTGAGGTGCGGTTGGCCAGCGACGTCTGCACCAGCACGCTGCCCTGGCCGAGTACGCCGCGGCGCGAGGCATCGGGATATTCGAAGCGTCGGAACTGGTTGCCGACCACGCCGCGGTAGCCGTAGTGACGCGCCAACCGCTCGTTGAGGTAGGTGTAGTCGGCCGTCAGCAGATCCAGCACGCTGCGGTCTTCCTTGACCAGGCTGTTGAAGAACATCCGGGTCTCGGTGCGCATCGCGGCGGCGAGGTTCTCGTCGAAATTCGGGTAGAAGTTGGGGTCGGGATGCACCTTTTCGACATCCTGCAGCCGTAGCCACTGGGCGGCAAAACGGCTGGCCAGCGCTTCCGAGCGCGGGTCGGCCAGCATGCGGCGGGCGTACTTGTCGAGGCCGGCGGCCGTCGACAACTCGCGGCGCGCCGCGGCGTCGATCAAGTCCTTGTCTGGCGGCAGGCCCCAGAGGAAGAACGACAGGCGCGACGCCAGGTCGACATCGGCAACGCGGTAGGTGCCGCCGCTGCGCGCGTCGGTCGGCGCGCGTTCAAGGCGGAAGATGAAGTGCGGGCTGGCGAGAATCGCTTCGAGCGCGCCACGCACGCCCATCTCAAAGCCACCCTTGGCCGCAGCGGTCTCGTAGAACGGCATCAGCCGATCGACTTCAGCGGCCGTCACGGGACGGCGATACGCCGCGGTGCCAAGGTGCGTCACGATCTTGCGCGCGCACGGAACCTCGTCGGTCGTCGAGGTTGGCCGGCAGGTGAAAATCTTCTGGCGGCTCGCGGTGGTCGAGATGCCGGTGGTCTTCATCGGCCCGCGAATCACGAAGTCGCGCATGTGAGGCAGGGTGGTGATACCGCTGCCGCCCGAGCCGCCGCCGGCATAAGACCAGTCGTGAGGCCGGATCAGGTCTTCGTAGGGGCCGTCGATCTTGCGGACAAACGCGGCCGCCACCTTGTGCTGCCCGGCCCGCACCAGGAAGGGCTCGGTGCGCAGGGGCGTCTGGCCGCGGCCATCGGCGCCGGCAATGTTGACCAATTCGTACTCGACCAGCGCCAGGCGCTGGCCATCAATCGACAGGTCGATGTCCTCAAACCGTGTGTTCTCGCCCGAGTTGAAGGTCATCCCGAAGGTGTACTCGCCGTCAGCCGGGAACACGTGGTTGATGACCATGCCGCCGCGGGTGCCGTAGGGCGCACCCTCGACATGATCCCACGGGTGCTGGGACATGTAGCTCGGGTTGGCGTAGGTGGTGTCGATCGACGGCGCGTCCTTGTCACCCACCGCCATACGGCTGATGTCGGCGGCGCCGTTCAGGTACGACTCGAGCAACGTCGGCGACAGCGCCTGTTCGTCGGCGATGTTGTCGAAATTCGCGCTCATGGTGTCGTTCGGCAGCCAGCTGCCGGCGTCGACATCCAGAGCGAGCAGTTCCTTGACGGCGCGAGTGTACTCGGGGCGATTCAAGCGCTGAAAGGTGCGCCCGCCGGGATTGGGGTTGGCCCTGGCGTAGGTGTCAACCGTGGTCTCGAGCGAGGTGATCAGTTTCTGATAGGCGGCCGGTTCCGGCCGCGGCATGCCCGGCGGCGGCATCATGCTCGCCTGCATCTTGCGAATCATCCGCTCGGCCACGTCGGAGTCGTGGCCGACCTTCGCGATGTCAAACGACGCGAGCGTGAGGTTGCCCGCCTTGCCACGATCGCTGTGGCAACCAGCGCAGTAGCGCTTCACGAGCGCGTTCTGTTCCTCGTGCGAGGTCGCCGAGGCTTGCAGCGCCACCTGTAGGGACAAACCTTTCTTGTCCGCCGAAGCGCGTGGCGCGAACGTGGAAGATTTGTCCGCCACGGCAGACGCTGGTACCGATGGCACTGGCTTCGGGGCAGGCTGCTGTCCCGCGAGTACAACTACAAGCCCGAGGCACACGGCTGCTGTGCCCAGGGTGATGGAACCGACGCTCTTCATTCCAACACTCCCGCTGTGCCAGGTGCCAAGCCGCTAGCTAGCTCGGCTTCCTAGCTTTCGTATCTGCGCCGACTATACACCCAATCTCGGGGCCAGATGGATGAGCCCATGAGAGATGACTTTTGGTGACATTTGCAGACAATCAGGCCTGAAACCGCACCCTGCCTGGCGCATAATGTGCCGGTGATGACCTTACGCGGGCTCCTGTCGATCGGGGTGATTCTCGGCGCGCTGGTACCAGTTGGAGCCCAGAGGGCGGTTGACCTCGACTCGGCGACCATCGCGGACCTGGGCGCCGCCTTCGCGGCCGGGACGTTGACCTCCGAACAGTTGGTGCAACGCCACCTCGCGCGCATTCAGGCTTACGACCGGCAGGGACCGGCATTGCGTGCCGTCATCGCGCTCAACCCCAAGGCCCTCGAGACCGCGCGCGCCCTGGACGCCGAACGCAAGGCGAAGGGCCCGCGCTCGCCGCTTCACGGCATTCCCGTCGTGCTCAAGGACAACTACGACACGGCCGACCTCCCGACGACCGGCGGCTCGGTCCTGCTCGAAGGCTCCCTTCCGCCAGACGACGCCTTCCTCGTCAAGAAGCTGCGCGCCGCCGGCGCGATTGTTCTCGCCAAGCTCAACATGTCGGAGTTTGCCTCGGGCGCGGCCATCAGCTCACTCGGCGGACCGACCCGCAACCCCCACGACCTGTTGCGTACCCCGGCAGGATCGTCGGGCGGCACCGGCGCCGCGATCGCCGCGGCCTTCGCCACAGTCGGCCTCGGCACTGACACCGGCGGATCGATTCGCGGACCCGCCACGGCCAACGGCATCGCCGGACTGAAGCCGACACATGGTCTGTTGAGCCGCGACGGCATCATCCCGCTCGCGCTCAGCTTCGACACCGGCGGGCCGATGGCCAGAAGCGTGTCGGATGTCGCCGCCGTGCTCGGCGTCATGACCGGCGTCGACCCGGCCGACCCGGCGACGAAAAAAAGCGAGGGACGCTTCGAGACCAACTACACCAAGTACCTGAATGCCGGCGCGTTGAAGGGCGCGCGCATTGGCGTCGGCCGCGACTTCATGGGACAGGACGCCGACGTCGACTGGGTGATGGAGTCCGCGCTCGAGGCCATGCGCCAGGCCGGCGCGACGATCGTCGACGTGCGCTTTCCGTCGTGGTTGCTCGCGGCCAAAGGCGAGTTCTACAACGCGATCCGGTATCCGGAGTTTGCCGCCCAGATCACCGACTACCTTGCCACCACCGGCCCGCAGTATCCCAAGACGCTCGACCAGTTGATCGAACGGGCGCGGAAAGTGAACGCGCCACGGCCCGACGGCGGCGGACCCAACCCCGGTCGATGGACGCTGATGAAGCGGGAGGCCGGCAGCGGCAGTCTCGACGCTTATGGCTACGTCGCGGTCCGCGACCACGGACTGCCGCTGGTGCGCGGCGTGGTCGAGGGCCTGCTGGCCGCGCAGACGCTCGACGCGATCGTGTATCCGACCGCGTCGACCCGTCCGCAGCTCATCGCCGCACCACCAGACGTGCCGGGTGGCGGCGCGACCTCCCCGGCGAACATCGCCAACCTGACGGGCTTTCCGGATCTGATCGTGCCCGCGGGATTCACCGGCGACCGCCTGCCGGTCGGCCTGTCGTTTCTTGGGCCCGCGTTCAGCGAACCGCGGTTGCTGGCCCTCGGCTACAGCTTTGAGCAACTCTCGCGTGCGCGCCGGCTCCCGGTGCACACCCCATTGCTCAAGGGCGAGTCCATCCTGGTGCCGTAGCCCGGCGCGCCAGTCGTCTGCGTCATCACATCTTCTTGGTGGCCGTCATGGCCGAAGGCGCCGTCATCTTGATGGTGTTGCCTTCGACCGTGCCAGAGTACTTGGTCGTACCGGCCGTGAACTCGATCGCTGCACCGTGCAGCCGGCCCTGAACGGCTTGCGTGCCGAGCGTGCCCGAGATTATCTGGAAGGTCTGCGTCAGCTTCAAGTCGCCGCCCGGTATAGCCCACGTGCCTTCGACCTTGGCGGGAACAATCCAGAGGAGCGCCGTGCACCAGCTGCTCGAGCAACCGTCCGTCACCGTCGCCGTTTCATCGGCCTGCCAGTCTTCCATGGTGAAGGTGTTGGCGACGATGCGGGTACCTGGCCGCAGGTTGAGGATCGTCGGCCGCAGCTTCATGTTGATGGACGGCAGCAGGAACATGGTGATGACGTTGGCCTTCGACAGGTCGGTCTCGAACAAGTCGGCTTTCATGAACGTCGCGCGCGCCGTCATGCCCGCCGCCTCGGCGTTCTTCTTCGACAGGTCGACCATGTCAGGGTTGTACTCGATGCCCATCGCGCGGGCGCCGCGCTTGGCGGCGGTGATCACCGTGCGGCCGTCACCCGAACCGAGGTCCATCACGAAGTCGTCCTTCGTGACCTTGGCCATGTCGAGCATCTTGTCGACCACGCCTTGCGGGGTGGGAACCCAGACCACGTCTTTGCCGGCCTGGCCGACCTGGGGCTCGAAGGGCGTCTGTCCAGCCGCCGGGGCCTGCGCAGAGGCCGACGCGCTCACCATCACCGTCATTGCCACTACCAGAGAAGAAATTGCGCGACGTGTGCTCATCGGGGTGTCTCCATGATTCGCTACAGGTAACTATCAGTCCTTAAGAACAACGAGCCGCCCGAGACGGCCATCGACGCCAGCAGCCCGCCATCGAGGCGGTTGGTGGCCAACCGGCGAAATTCTCGGCCCGGGGCAATGACCGTGGCCACGCCCTGCTCAGCCGGAAAGTATATGCTCCCGCCGGCAAAAACGGGTGACGCTGAATACGTGCCACCCAGCCGCTGCTGCCAAATCTGGGTGCCAGTGCGCGCATCAAGGCAGGTGGCGATGGCGTCAGCGGCGCGCCGCGGCTCAGTTTCCACGCGGTATGCGTCTTGGTGACATCGCCCGTCCCATCCGGGACATCACAGCCGCAGATTACAAAGATTGCACAGAACAGACTCGGCGCCATCCTCGATGAGGCCCAGCGCGAACCCATCGTGATTCGCCGGCAGGATCGGGACATCGCGGTGGTGATGTCGATGGCCGATGACGAGCGACTCACGTCAGGCAACGTCCGCGCGTTTCTGGAGTTGCGCAACGAGGTCGCGGCACAAGCCGCCGCCGCCGGACTGACCGACGACCGGCTGGCCAGCCTGCTGACCGATGGCACGTGAGCGAATCGTCTTCGACACCAACCTCCTGATCAGTGGCGCGCTCTCGACCACCTCCACGCCGGCACGTGCTCTGGAGATGGCGGTCGCCAAGGGCGACCTGCTGGCATCGACGGAGACGCTTCGCGAGCTGACCGAGAAGCTGCTGTCGCCCAAGTTCGATGCCTGCGTGTCGCGCGAACAACGGGAAGCGCTCCTGCTGCACCTGGCGCCGCTGGTCGAGCTCGTGACGATCCTGCAAACGTTTCACGCGTCGCGCGATCCGAAGGATGACAAGTTCCTCGACGTCGCAGTGAATGGTCGCGCCGATGTGATTGTGGCGGGCGACGGAGATCTCCTGGCGCTTCACCCGTTCCGTGGAGTCGCGATCGTCACCCCCGCGGAGTACGTGAGACGCGAGGCTCAGAGCGTGGGCGTCTGACGGCAAGGTCTATCTGCTGAGCGAGAACGGCCACACCTTCATGAGCGGCGAGGCTGATCGCCCACCTCGCCAGAGGCGGCAGTTGTGGATCAGCCCACAAAGTTCTATTGACGACGGTGCAACGCTAGTCGCAAGATACGCGCATCTAATCGCATCTCCATCATGCCAGCAGACGCTCTCATTTCTCTCGTTCATCGACGGCAACCAGACCGGAGGGGTATTCATGCGTCGCACGTTTGGACTTGCACTCCTGTTCGTCCTCACCTTCACTTCCCTGTCATTCGCCCAGGCGGTGACGTCCGGCACCGGTGCCATCAACGGCAAGGTCACTGACAACACCCAGGCGGTCATGCCTGGCGTCACGATCTCGCTGACCAGTCCGTCGCTGATGGGCGTCCGCTCCGCCGTGAGCGATGCCGACGGCCTCTACCGCTTTACCGCGGTCCCACCAGGGGACTATGTCCTGTTGTTCGAGCTGGCTGGCTTCTCGACCGTCCGCAACGAGGGCATTCGTGTGAGCCTCGGCTTCACCGCCACGGTCAACGCGGAGCTCAAGGTCGCCTCCCTCTCGGAGTCGATCGTCGTCACTGGCCAGTCGCCGGTGGTCGATACCTCGGCCACGCAGATCGGCAACAGCTTCGACGCCAAACAGCTGGCGGCCCTGCCGACGTCGCGCGACTACTTTTCGCTGCTCGCCGGTTCGCCGGCGGTGCAAATGAGCCGCATCGACGTGGGCGGCAGCACCAACGGCACCCAGCAGGGGTTTGTGGTCTACGGCACCACCGGCCAGGTGCGCGCCAACATCGAGGGCATCAACGCCACCGAGGCGACCGGCGCGTTCGGCAACTACCCGGATGTCGGCGCGATGGAAGAAGTGCAGATCAACACCGCCGCCCACTCCGCCGAAGCCTCGACGCCGGGCGTGCAATCGCAGTTCATCAGCAAGTCGGGCGGCAACCAGTTCCGGGGCACGTTCTTTGGCGGCTACTCGAATGAAAGCTGGCAGGCGACCAACATCGACGCTGACCAGATTGCCCGTGGCCTGCTGGGTGGCGGCGGCCTGTTGCCGACCGACGTCAATCGACTGTCGGCCTATCAGGACGAGAACGTCGGCCTGGGCGGCTACCTCGCCAAAGACCGCCTGTGGTATTACGGCTCGTATCGCCATCAGGACATCAAGGCGCGGTTCGTCAACTTCCCGGTCAAACCGCAGCAGACCATTCTCAACAACTACAGCGCCAAGTTCACGTACAACCTGTCGCAAAACAACAAGTTCATCGCCTATACCCAACTGTCGCAGAAGAGGCAGCCGCAGCGCTTCGACTCGTTCCTGCTGGGTGTCGACACCGGCATCAACACCTCCGAGGCCACTACCTGGAACCAGAACTTCTGGGCCTGGGTGCACAAGGCGGAATGGAACGGCGTGCTGAGCGACAACGCCTTTGCCGAGATCCGCGGCGGCCAGTACGGCTATGACTGGACCAACGGTGTGAACGGCACCGGCCTGCGCTACGAGGACATCAGCAACAACCTGATCTACGGGCGCAACCGGAACTGGAAACGCGAGCGCCGCCGCAACCAGGTGCTCGGCACCCTCAGCCTGTTCAGGAGCACCGACTTCGGCGACCACAACCTGAAGATCGGTGGCGAGATCTTTCAAGAGAGCGTCAACGACATCTACCTGGACGGCTACGAAGAAGACCTCGTGCACGTGATGCAGAACGGCGTGCCGCTCGACATCATCTTCTTCCAGGCGCCGAACGTCTCGCAGAACGGCCTGTGGACCTACGGCACCTTCATCAACGATACCTGGCGAATCAGTGACCGCGTGACCGCCAACGTCGGCGGCCGATTCGATCGCTACCGCGCCTTCCTGCCGGGGCAGGAGCACGCAGCGGGCCGCTACAACCCGTCGGTGATCACCTTCGCGGCCAAGGACAACGTCGTCGACTTCAACCTGTTCGCGCCGCGCCTGGGCATGACGTTTGACGTCACCGGCAACGGCAAGAACGTGATGAAGGTCAACTACGGCAAGTACTGGTGGAATCCCGGTGCCGACTTCCTGTTCAACGTCAACGAGAACTCGAATGCCTGGTGGCGCCGCCATCGCTGGACCGATGCCAACCGTGACGGGCGGTGGAACGAAGGCGAACAGGGTGCGTTGGTGTCGAGCCGAGGCGGCGCCGCAATCGAGTCCCTCGATCCCAACCTCGAGAACTCGCGCACGGACGAGATCGCCGCGTTCTTCGAGCACGAACTGATGGCTAACTTCGGCGTGCGCACCGGCTACGTCTGGCGCGGCGTCCGCAATCAATACGCGCGGATCAACGCGGCGCAACCCTATTCCGCCTTCACCGTGCCGGTGCAGGTGCCCGACCCCGGCCCAGACGGCCGCCTCGGAACGGCTGATGACGGGGCGGCGCTCACCGCGTATGACCTGGATCCGGCATTCCGCGGTCGAACCCCGATCAACATGACCACCAACGTCGCCGGCGGCGATGCCTCGTACCACACCTTTGAGATCACCGGCACCAAGCGCATGAGCAATGACTGGAGCCTGCTGGCGTCGTACGGCTACACCAAGAGCTTTGACAACGGCCAGACCGCTTTCCTCGGCAACACCGTCCGGCAGAATGCCCTGCCGGCGACGCCAAACGACAAGATCAACACGGCCGAGGGCCGCTATGAATACTCGCGGCAGAACGTCAAGCTCTCGGGCACCTGGAATTCGCCCTGGTGGGGCATCTCGGTGTCGCCAATGTTGCGCTACCAGCAGGGCTTTCCGTTCGGCCGCACCTTCGCGGCAACGTTGAGCTACGGTAGCGTACGGTTCCTGGCTGAGCCGCTCGGCACGCGGCGGCAGGATGCGATCACGATTGCCGACATCCGCATCGAGAAGACCGCGAAGGTCGGCGCCCGCCGCGACATTTCAGTGTTCTTCGACATCTATAACCTGACGAATGACAACCCGGCGCAAAACCTGCAGTGGAGCTCAGGCACCGCGTTTGACCGACCCCTGAGCATCGTCCCGCCGCGGCTGGCTCGGATTGGCTTGAAGCTGAATTTCTAGTTCGTAACGCAACGCGGCCGCCGGGACGGGCGTCACCCAATGGGCGTAAATGCCCGTCCTGGTAGCTGAAAGCCTCTAGAAAACCTACCGAAGCGGTGAATCGTCACGGCGCCGGCCGTTGACCGCGCCTCGGCTGGCAAGACAATAAGCGCTATTAGCGGTCTCCCGGGTCAACATCAGGCCCGTTCTCAGACTCAGGGCCGACCAGACCGCTTCCCAGAAGTCCACGTTGAGTGTCCAAGTACTGTCAGCTTCAAAAATCGCGACAACTGTTGCTATGCCGCTAGCCACGTCAACTGCAACACCGATCGCACGAGCTTCCAGTTGGACCACACCGTGGTCGGCGATCGGCGTTCGCCCGCACCTTTGGCTCGGCTCGCTACAGCCCACGGTCAACGGGTTGGTGGAACATCCGCAAGGTGTTCTACAAGGCGAGCTACGACTACTACGAGGATCCCAACCACGGTCCGGAATCGCGCGCGGCGTACGGCGCCATGCGGATGGAGTTCAGCAACAGCGATCAGTGGGCGTTCGAGTTTTCCCGCCTGTTCGGAAAGCTGAACGCGCGGTTGGTGCCAGCCACCGGCGTGACGGTGCCGGTTGGCGCTTACGAGTTCACGCAGAGCCGGGACCTCGACACGCTGTCGCCGGCCCGGCCCGTGTCGGGCACGCTGCAATTGACCTATGGCGGCTGCTACGGCTATCCGCTGCGCGCGATCAGGTGGCGCGGAATTCGGGCCACGCTTCCTGATGGAGCCGGCGATCTCGCTCAACTACTTCGACACCCCATACGGTAATGGCGACCGCCACTTGGTGAGCTCGCTCGGGCCGCGTCACCTCGTGATTCCACCTGGTCTGCGATGTGCCGGAATGGAGGGAACAATGGCGTTACAATCGGGGCCGTGGATCTGACGTCCCCGCCCGGCGCCGCCAAGGACTCGACACCACCGGAGGACAGCAGCAAGGCCCGCAAGAAAGAACTGAAGCGGCTGCTCGAAGGGTCCCGGCCGCTCGATTGGTCCGAGCGTTATCGCGCGCTCAACGACGCCATGGACGAGGCGTACGACCTCATCGACATCAACAACCGCGAAGCCCGCTTTGCCCTCGTGCTGATGGGCGCCCTCAACGCGGCGGTGCTGGTGGTGTCGACACGCACCGACCTGCTGCAGGGCGTGTTCGGCGAGTTTCCCATTGCTGTGGGGGGCCTGCTCGGGCTGTACGCGGTGACCGCCGTGTACTTCTTTCTGCAGGCGATCGAAGCGCTGCGACCCGGTCGGTTCAAGCCGCGGCTGGGCAACTGGTCGAAGGATGCGGACGACTACCCGATGGGCGTGCGGTACTTCGAAGACGTGATCCAGCGCGACGCCGTCGGTTACTGGCGAGCGTGGAACGAGGTGCAGACCGGTCAGCTCAATGCCGAGATCGCCATCCAGGTGCACAGCCTCTGCCTGAAGAACAATGCGACGCGCGACGCGCTCCGCCGATTGTTCGCCGGTCTGCGGGTGATGACCGTGCTCGTCGCGGGGCTGCTGACGTTGTTTGTCTACGCGACGCTCAACAACTGACGGCGGTTATTTTATGCGCGCGGGCACTGTGCCCAGCTCGCGCGCCGATGGCACGCCGTTCAATGTCCCGGCCGCTGACACCGCGCCGGCGCGCGACCCTGTCAGAAGCGGAACAGGCGCGTGTACTTCACGACGAAGCCGCGGTTCTGCAGCGGCTCGCGCGCGTTCGGCGTTGTGTCGCGTCCTTCACTGAACACCGCGAACAGATCGCTCCCGGGTCGGTACTCCCACCGCAGGCGCACATTCATCGAGAACGCGTTCGTGCTGGAGTTGTACTGCACGAGTCCGCTCGCAAACACGCGCGGCGTGAGCGTGAACGTGGCGCGGTTGGCGAGCAGCTTCGTCACGAAGTCGCCCTCGGGCAGCTTCGCCAACGACACCGACACGCGCGGCTCGAGCGAGAGGCGCGGCGTCAGCTCGACCCGGCCCGAGTAGCTCACTTGCGTCCGCGTGCCGCTGTAGAAGTTGCCGCGGATGACGCGCACGTCGCCACCCACTCGCCGCTGCGGCCCCAACCGATAGAGCGCGTCGACATAGTTGAATCCGTAGCCACCCGGCGCGAGCGTCACGCCCTTCGAGATCTCGAACAGATTGGTCAACGCCTCGTAGTTGCGGTTATAGTTCAGTTCAACCTGATCCCCGCTCTGCAAATCCGCCTTGATCGTCCCCTGCGCCAGCCGCGACTGGATCTGGCCGTCGGTGTTGTTGACGATGTAGTCGAAATTGGCCTCGTAGTAAAGCTTCCGGATGGCGCGGATGCCGCGCGGCCGCGGGCTGAAGCGCAGCTGCCCGTAGTGGCGGCGGAAGTTCTCGCGTCGCAGGAAGCCGATCTCGGGATTGAAGTCTTCGCCCACCTTCAGTAGTTCGTAGTTCAGGCCGTAGCGGTCGGCGTTGTAATCGAACTGCGCGCGGTAGCTCTGCGAGTCGCCGTCGCGACCGTCCGACTGCGTGCCGGCGAAGTAACCGCCGATGTTCAGGTTCTCGTAGAAGCCGAAGTTGGCGTCGACACCGGTCGCCTGGTTCGACCCGGTGCCCGCCGTGCCCACCGAGCGGTTCGTGGCGATGACGCCGATGCTGCTGCGCCGCAGGATGTCGCGCTTCAGGCGGACGACGGAGAAGTTGGTGCTCTCGGCTTTGGCCAGGGTGTCGTCGGCCGTCTGGATGTCGAGCAGGCCGACACTGAACCCACCGAGGCGTCCGGTCAGGCGTCCGCCGGCCGTGATGGGCGTCGGCACGCCGTTCTGCAGGCCGATGCGCCGGCTGAAGAAGAGCAGCGGGGTCTCGTTCGGGGCGCCGCCTCCGCTTTCACCACCGCCGCGTGCCCCGACGCTCGCGAACTGGAAGAGCCCCTGGCCTTCGAGGAAGAAATCGCGACGCTCCGGGAAGAACTGGCTGAAGCGGGTGAGGTTCACCTGCTGCTCGTCTTCCTCCACCTGGGCGAAGTCGGTGTTGTAGGTGAAGTCGAGCGTCAGGCTTCGCGTGATGCCGTACTTGGCGTCCACCCCGAAGTCGCCCTTCAGGTCGTTCGTGTAGGGGGCGGCTGCTACCTTGTTGGTCAGTACCTCGGAGATGGCGTAGGGCTTCAGTTCGAGATTGCGCGACGCCGACGGCACCTCGATGCCGACGAGCGTGGCGGCGACGTTGAACCGCGTGGCGCCCATTGGGCCATACGACGCCGGCACCGGTGACAGGTAGGACGTTTCGTTCTTCCAGCGCACGATGCGACGGACGTTCACGCTCCACACCTGCTCGCCGCCCTGACGGTAGCGCAGCGACTTGAAGGGAATCACCATCTCGCTGGTCCACCCCTGGTCGAAGTGGGCGCTGCGCGTGTCCCACACGGTGTTCCAGTCGTAGTTGTTGCCGCTGCGCTCGTCAGCCACCAGCGCGTCGCGGATGGCGCCGAGCGAGTTCGTCTGGAAGTAGTAGCCGCTGCGCCGGTCGTAGAAGGTGTCGAGCGACACGCTGAAGCTGTCGTTCTGGCCGATGCTCCGGTTGTCGCGACGCATTTCGTTCGCCTGCAGGCTCTCGGGATGGCTGTCCCACATGCGGCCGGCGAGGTAGAGGTTGTTGTCGTCGTAGAACACCCAGAAGTCGGTGTCCTCCGTGGTGTTCTCGCCTTCGTGCGGCTCCTGCTGGATGAAGCCGTTCACCGGGTCGGTGCGCCGGTAGATGTCTTCATCGAGCCGGCCGTCGAGCGTCAGCGGCTTGTCGATCCGCACCGCGCGCATCGTGATGCGCCCCTGCTCGTCGCGCACCGACATGGCTGGAGGCACCGGCGCAGGCGGACCGTTGATGCCGGCGGGAGTCGCGGGCGATGCTGGGGCCTGAGAGAACGCGGTCGAGGGAATGAACGAAAACCCTGCGAAGCAGAGCGAGGCAAGGAGGAGCATCCTTGCGGATACCGGCGTGATCATGCGCACGCCATTGTAGTCGGCCCGGAGGTGCGGGGCCGGTGCGCGTTGCCTGTAGAATTCGTAAGAACCGACACGAGAGAGCCCCTTGCGACTGAAAATCACCATGCTCGGCGCCGCGTCGACGCGATCCTGTTCACGCACAGCCACGCCGACCACATCCTCGGACTGGACGATGACAATAAGCGCTATTAGCGGCCTCCCGGGTCAACATAAGGCCTGTTCTCAGACCCAGGCAGGTCATTTTGCGCGGTGTCGAGTTGGGGGTGCCGCTGGAACTGACGTTGTCCGGTATGAACCCAGTCACTGCCGAAGCGCTACCGCGGCATTGCGGACTGTGCAGCAAGTGCCGCGAACGCCGGGACGCGTTCGCCGAAGCGGGCGTAGACGACCGCAGTAGCTACGCGTGCACTACGAGGCTGGCGCCAAGCTGCCGGTCCACACTCACCCGCCGGGCACGACAGATAGACGCTCGGCGGCCAGCAGGGAGACGAGTCTTTCGTTAACAGTTGAGGCCGCAAAAACGTTCTATCGTCCCCGCTGGAAAAACATGCCTGTCGGTCTTGAATTATCTATTCCTGAATCTCCGGCTGGCGCGATGGGATGGAAAATTCGAAAAGTCGTCGCGCTGGCTCAATACTGGTCCAGTCGAAATCGGCGAACGGGAGTCAATGATGTTGCGACCCATAGTGATGATGACGGCGCTGGCGTTGGCCGCGACGAGCAACGCTCAGCCGGCCACGCCGGATCAGCTGCAGCGTTTAATGGCTGGCAACGCGCGGTACCTGTCAGGCCAGAGCACCCACCTTAACCAGGATCACGCGCGCCGGGCCGAGGTGGCTAAGGGACAGAAGCCCTTCGCCATGGTGCTGAGCTGCGCCGACTCACGGGTGCCGCCCGAGATCCTCTTCGATCAGGGCCTCGGCGATCTATTCGTGGTTCGGGTCGCCGGCAACATCGCCGACTCCAACGCGCTCGGTAGCCTCGAGTACGGCGCTCAGGTGCTGGGCGCGAGATTCCTGATGGTGCTCGGTCATGAGTACTGCGGCGCCGTGGACGCGGCGCTGAAGGGCGGGCGTGCCGGTGGCAACATCGACAGTGTCCTCGACGCCATCGCGCCCGCTGCCGGCCGCGCCAAGGCCGATCCGGCCAAGACCGATCTGCTCGACCGGGCCATGGTCGAGAATGTGCGGGAGGTGCTGATGGCGATCTCCAAACGAAGTCCGGCACTGGCGGGAATGGCCGCGAAAGGCGAGCTCAAGATTGTTGGTGCCCGCTACGACCTCGACAGCGGCGCCGTGACGCCGGTGACCGCGGGCAAGTAGCACGCCTACAGCGGCTTAATGGGCACAGAGAGTGACGAGGGCGCCGAAGCGGGCGACGGTGGCGGCTTCGATGTCGCCTTCCTGCGAACTGAACTCAGCCTTCGCGTCGTGCCTTGGCTATTCGCGTCGGCGGCTGCCGGTGACGCGCTGCCATTCGGTTTCAAACATTGATACCAGGTCACTCTGGCCCATCGCCTCCTCGATGACCCGCAGTGTGCGACGAATGTAGTCGAGGTCCAGTGAGTCGGTGCGGGCATGCAAGACGCCCCTGATGTCGCCGACGTCCTTCTCCCGCCCCGCGAGCAACTTGGTCAACACGAGATCCTCTGGAGAGATCACTGGTACCGTGAAGTCGCCAACCTGAACGGCGATCACGCGATCCAGGAACTGCTCCTCCAGTCCAGGACCGGCCAGGACCACGTCGAGCGGCATCGTTGACTCGATGTGAATTAGCGGCAGCACGCGAGCGCTGCGGACGAACTGGTCTGAGAACGCCTCCGACAACCGGAAACCGGCGGCGCCGAGGACCGCCACCAATGCTTCTGAACCAGCAGATGCGATCTCGACGGTGACATCCACATCGGTTGTGAGCCGGGGACGGCCCCAAATGGTCACGGCTTGAGCGCCGAAGAGATACCAGCGGCAGCCGTGCGCCGAGAGCGCCTTCGACAGCGCGCGAAGCAGGCTAGCGGGGTCGGATGGCGATGGCACCGAGCGCCTCGCAGACTCGGAGGTGGTTTCGCAGGTCGTCGGCGCGATCGTCGGGACTGGGCCAATCGGGCCGAACGGTCATCACATAGCGCCGCAATTGGTCGGCAGCGTGCAGATCTCCGCCCGCTGTTCGTTTGCCGGCCTGCCAGGCGCACGCCTTCGCAGCAGCCAAGCCCGCCCAATCGCGGGTGACGAATGCGCGGATCTGTTCCTGCGTCATCGCCCGAATCGTAACATGCGAAAGCGTCGTGAGCGCCGGCCGATCGAAGCTAGGTCAGCTCGATCGCTTCGCGGCAGGGGCCCTCAATCGAATCCATTCCCAAGCTCGTGCGCCGTGACGTCGACTTGATCATCGTCAAGGTCTTGGTGACGATAAGCGATATTAGCGGCCGCCCGGGTCAACGCACCGCACACCTCCGGCCGTGCTGAAAAACGGGCTGATCTCAGTAGTCGCCTCCAGATCCGCGGTCGTCGTCGGCTTCGAACGGCAGCGGCGGGGCGCGCGAGGACCGCAGTTCAGGCACGGCGTCCGGCAGGCCCAAGTGCCGCAGGATGCGCTGGATCACCGCGCCATCCTGAATCAACGCCACCAGCTTCAACCGACCCTCGCAACGCGGGCACGCCAGCACGTCGAAGCCGAAACTGCGCAACATCGAATCGGCCCAGGTGCGATTGAGGAAACGCGGTGGCGGCCAACCGCTCCAGCACGGCCTTGCCATCCGGCATCAGTTGCAGCCGGTCCTGCCTTACCGGCGGGCACGCCGACGCCCGCATGCAGATCGAACCCGTGCTGGCGCGCGTGCCAGCGGCCAGGGTCGACGCGTCCTCGGCCCAGGCGTCCGGTGTGTCACATCCCTCGCGGCCATCCAATACGTTGCGGCGAGGCAACAACGCCTCGATCCGGCGTTGAATGGTCACCAGCAGTGGTCCGACCTCATCGTCCCGGCGGCCATGTGCGCGGAACGACACGCCACCACGTCCGTCGGGCGCAAATACCCCGTCCAGCACGAGCGCGTGAATGTGCACGTTCAGGTTCAAGGCCGCGCCAAAGCGCGGCAGACCCTGGCCGTCGCGCAGATGCGCTGCCTGCGCGCGGAAGGTCTCGAAGTCGCTCCAAGGTTGAGCGCGAGAAGATAAGAGCATGCTGTAGGCTGGTCGAGCCATGCGGACGCCGATCGACACGACTGGACCCGACCGCACCCTGCCCCCGGTTCTGAAAAACGTCGCGTTCCCTGTCATCGGCGCGCCGCTGTTCATCATCAGCAACCCGAAGCTGGTGATCGCCCAGTGCCAGGCGGGTGTGGTTGGCGCCATGCCGGCGCTCAACGCCCGCCCGGCGGCGCAGCTCGACGAATGGCTGGCCGAAATCACCGAGGCGCTCGCCGCGCACGACCGGACGCACCCTGATGCGCCGGCCGCGCCTTTCGCCATCAACCAGATCGTACACCGGAGCAACGACCGCCTGGAGCACGACATGCAGGTGTGCGCCAAGTACAAAGTGCCGATTGTCATCACCAGCCTCGGGGCGCGCGAGGACGTGAACCAGGGTGTGCACGCCTGGGGCGGCGTGGTGCTGCACGACGTGATCAACAACGTGTTTGCGCACAAGGCGATCGAGAAAGGCGCCGACGGGTTGATTCCGGTGGCGGCCGGGGCGGGCGGTCACGCCAGCGTCAAGAGCCCGTTCGCGATGGTCGCGGAAATTCGCGAGTGGTTCGGCGGCCCGCTGGCGCTGTCAGGCGCCATCTCGTCGGGCGGTGCCATTCTGGCGGCGCAGGCCATCGGAGCGGACTTCGCCTACATCGGCTCGGCCTTCATCGCCACCGATGAAGCCCGCGCGGTGGCGGGTTACAAACAGATGATCACCGAGTCCAATTCGGACGACATCGTCTACAGCAACTTCTACACCGGCGTGCACGGCAACTACCTCAAGAGCAGCATCAGGAACGCCGGCATCGACCCGGACAACCTGCCGCAGAGCGACCCCAGCCAGATGAACTTCGCCAGCGGTGACGGTGATGCCGCCGCGAAGGCTTGGAAAGACATCTGGGGTTGCGGGCAGGGCATCGGCGCAATCCGCGAGGTGGTGCCTGCAGCGGCACTAGTCGCTCGCTTCAAGCGCGAGTACGCCGAGGCCAGGGCACGAATCTGCGCCGGCGAGTAGCCCGCAGCTCTACCGGTGGCACGGTGACATCGAGCGCGGCGGTGCGCGCCATGGGCTTCTGGCAGTTCCGGTTGTTCGGTCTCATATGCGCAATTTTCGGCGCCGCGGCGCTATTCCTGGCCGCCTCCTGGCCTACCTGCTCACTCCACAACCACCACCGGCGCGCCGAGCACATTCAGGCGGGGCGTGATGCCGAGGCCCGGCTTCGTCGACGCCGCGAGCCGGCCGTTCACGCGCTGTGGCGCGCCCTCGGCGATTGACACGGTGACGTAGCTGTTGAAGTCGGTGCTCGTGAACAGCAGCGGCGTTGGCGTGCTGTGCGCCAGGTGCGCGATCGCGGCGGTGACGATGTCGCCGCCCCAACTGTCTTCGATGGTCATGGCCACACCCATGCTCGCGCACAGGTCGCGAGCCTGGCGCGTCTTGGTCAGCCCGCCGAACTTGCTGATCTTCAGGTTGACGACGTCCATCGCGAGATCGGCACGCGCGCGCAGCAGGACATCGAGACCGTCGATATTCTCGTCCAGCACGAATGGATGATTCGTATGCTGGCGGACGCTCAGGCACTCCTCGTAGGAGAGGCACGGCTGCTCGAGATAGACGTCGACGTCGCGCACGCCCTTCACCACGCGCATGGCCTCGTGCTGGGTCCAGCCGGTGTTGGCGTCGGCGATCAGGCGGTCGCCTGGTTGCAGCACGGCGGCCACGGCATGGATGCGGGCGATGTCGACATCGGGATCGCCGCCGACCTTGAGCTGGAAGCGGCGATATCCTTCGGCGCGATAGGCGGCGACGCGAGCGGCCATCGCGTCGGGCGACTCCTGCGAGATGGCGCGATACAGGTGGAAGTCGTCGCCATAGCGTCCACCCAGCAGCTCGCACACGGGAAGGCCCGCGAACTGCCCCAGGATGTCCCAGCAGGCGATGTCGATGCCGCTCTTGACGTAGGCGTGCCCCTTCAGGGCCGCGTCCATCACGCCATTCAGTTTGGTCAGTTGGCGCGGGTCGGCGCCAATCAGGTGGGGCCCAAGCTCCCGGATCCCCGACCGCACGCCCTCGGCGTAGGCGGGCAGATAGAACGGCCCCAGCGGACAGACCTCGCCATGCCCGACGATGCCGGCATCGGTCTCGACGCGCACGACGGTGGAATCAAACACGGTCACCGACTTGCCGCCTGACCACTTGTAGGTGGTCTCGTGGAGCGGCAGGTCGACGCGATACGCCAGGATGCGGGTGATTCTCATTGGGGTCAGGTCAAGAAAATCACACTTTGGGATGATTGGGGACAGATTTCGCACACTGCCTCACGCGTTCAGCGTGTATCGCATGATGGCACCGTGGACGCCTCCGGGCACCCGCTCGAGCTCGTAGACATCTCCAGATGGGCCAGCTGATGCGTCCTGCGCGAGGGCAATGTCGGCGCGGTCGGTTGATGTCAGTGTGAGTGACGCGACGCGGCACAAATCAGCGATGTGGCCCGCGTGGCGGGCGCCGACGATGGCGCCGGTGACGCGCGGCTGATCCAGTACCCAGCGCAGGGCGACGGCGCTGATCGAGACGTCGTGCCGATCGGCGATCGCGCGAAGCACCCGCAACATCTCCTGGAAACGATCCCAGCCTCCAACCTCGTCGATCATCAGCCGGTACTTGACAAGCGATCGGTTATCCAGTGGCTCTGCGGGTGACGGACGATCGAGAAAGCGATCCGACAGGAAGCCACCGGCGACGCCGCCGTAGCACAGCAGGTGAACGCCCTTCTCTTCGCACAGCGCGGTCATCGCCCCCGACGGTCGACGGTCCAACACCGAGTACTGGACCTGGTGACTGACGATCGGGACGCCGGCGTCCAGCATCTCGCGCAAGGGCGCCGTGGCAAAGTTGGTGGCACCGAGGTTCGCGATCTTGCCGGCAGTTCGACACTCATTGAGCCAGCGCGCAACCTCGATAAACCGTGGCACGCCGTAGTTCCACCAGTGAAACTGGACCAAGTCCAGTTGTTCGACGCCAAGCCGAGTGAGCGAGCGATCAATCGCGGCCTCAACATCGCGACGCGTCAAGGTGGCCAACGTGTCGATGTCCGGCACGTACTTGGTGTGCACCTGGATCGCCGGCCTGCCGTGACGACTGCGGAGGAACTCTCCGATCAACGCCTCGACGCCGGTGTAGATGTCGGCGCAGTCGAACGTGGTGACACCAGCTTCGACGAACCGCGCCATGTCATCAAGTGCGGTGGCACGGTCGAGGGGGCCATGTCCGCCAGCGAGCTGCCAGCCACCCTTGAGGATGCGCGAAATGGTGTAGCCCGGCGCGATCGCGATGCGCGGGATGCTCATGCCGGCGGCAGCGGCACGGCAGTCACGTCGCTGTGACGGAACGTCCGCGTCGCCACTCTCGTGATGCGAAACCGCGCGCCGCAGTTGGGATCCGGACAGGCAATGTCGGTGTCGGTCGTCAGCCAGTCATTGGCGTGCGTGACACGCTGCTTCGCCGGCAACAGTGGCAACAGGGCCGCAAGCGCGTAAATCGAGAAGGCCTGCCCCGGCGGCAGCATCAGGTTCTCGCCGCGCACTTCGAACCAGTCGCCCGTGGTGTGGCCGCACACCATGGGCCGGTCGGTGGCGATGACTGCCACGCGCAAGTCATACAGCTCGAAGCTGTCGTCACGGTCGGCCATGGCGGGTACTATAGCGCGATGCCGGAATCGGCTCTTGATGGTCCGCCTAAAAGCGGACGCCCCAGCGTCGTGATGCGCGGTGGCGTTGTCGGTGCCCTCGCGCCATTTGCCGTTTTTCTCACAGGGGTGGGATGGCTCGCGCTGATGGGCGCGCCCGACGAGCGTGGGTTCTGGCCGATCCTGTTGGCGGCAATGGCGACCGGCATTGCCCTGGCGCGCGATCGCCATCGCTATTGTGACGCGCTGCTCGCCGGCATGGCCCAGCCGATCGTCATGCTGATGATCATGGCGTGGCTGCTGGCCGGGGTGTTGAGCACGCTGCTCGGCGCGAGCGGGTTCGTCGAGGCCTTGATCTGGATGGCGCGCAGCGGGGGCGTCAGCGGTGGCGGCTACGTCGCCGCGGCGTTTGTCGTCTGTTGCCTGGTGGCGACGTCCACCGGCACGAGCTTCGGCACCATCATCATCGGCGGACCGCTGCTCTATCCGGCTGGCGCCGCGACCGGCGCAGATCCGGCCATGCTGATCGGCGCCATTCTTGGCGGCGCGACGTTTGGCGACAGCATCTCGCCGATCTCCGACACCACCATCGCCTCGGCCGGCACGCAGAATGCGGACATCGCCGGAACCGTGCGGGCGCGACTGAAGTACGTGCTGCCGGCAGCATTGGTGGCGCTCGTGACATATGCGGCGATTGGTGACGGCGCGGATGGGGTGACCGCCAGCGCGCTGGCCGCCGCGGTCGGACGGCCAGACGGCCTGCCCATGATCCTGATCCCGGTCATGGTGATCGGTTTGTTGCTGCTCAAGCGGCACCTGGTCGAGTCGCTGATCGCGGGCGCCGTTGGCGCCATTGCGCTGGGCCTCGCCCTGGGCTTGCTGCGGCCCGACCAGTTGATGCGCTTTGAGGCAGGCAGCTTCACCGCGCGCAGCCTGGTGATTGACGGCCTCGAGCGAGGTGTCGGCGTGTCGATCTTCACGCTGTTGCTGGTCGCGCTGGTCGCGGCATTCGAAGCCACCGGCACGCTGACACGCCTGGTTTCCGGCGGCGTCAGGGTCACGAGTGCCGCTCGTGCGGAGTCGTGGATCGTCGCCACGGTCTCGGCCGCGGTCCTGCTGACCACGCACAGCGTGGTGGCCATCCTCGCCGTGGGTCCGTTGGCCAGCGCGACCGGCGCCCGAGCCGGGATCGGCGCGTATCGCCGCGCCAATCTCCTTGACCTGACGGTCTGCATCTGGCCGTTTCTGCTGCCGTACTTCCTGCCCACTATCCTGTCGTCCAACGCCACCGCTTCGGGCGTCGCCTTGGGCATGCCGCGGATCTCGGCTTTCGACGCCGGATTCCACAACTTCTACTCGTGGGCTCTCCTGGTGATCGTCGTACTGGCTGTTGCGACCGGATTTGGCCGGGAAGAATCTGGGCCTCGTCGATCGCCACCTGCCGCGGCTAGTCCTTACGCGTTATAACATTTGTTGATACAATGACCGCATGGTCGTCGAGCTCAAACTCCGAAAGATCGGCAACTCAGTGGGCGTGGTGCTTCCGAAAGAAGTGCTGAACCACCTCAAGGTTGGCGAAGGAGACACCATCTGCGTGACCGAAACGGTCGACGGTAGCCTGCGTGTGGGTCCGTCGAACGACGAGTTCAAGAAGCAGATGGAAGCAGCCGAAAGCGTGATCCAGCGCTACCGTAACACCCTGCGCGAACTAGCGAAATGATGGCGCCGGTATGGCTGCTCCGGGAGGCGGTGCTCGCCACCCACGAGCGGCTGTTGTCGGATTTTGGCGGCGCGCCAGGCGTTCGTGACAGCGGCCTGCTCGACTCCGCCTTTGCCCGGCCGGAGAACCTGCTGGCCGATGGCCAACCATCGAACTTCGAATTGGCTGCGGCGTATGCGTTCGGGATCGTGAAGAACCATCCGTTCGTCGATGGAAACAAGCGGACGGGCTTCACGATCGCCATCATGTTCCTCGAGCGAAACGGCGACACCTTCATGGCGTCGGAAGTGGACGCCACCATTCAGACGCTGGCATTGGCCGCCGGCGAACTCACGGAATCGGGCTACGCGGATTGGCTGGCGGCCAACTGCCGACAGCAATGACCGACCGGCAACTTTCTTAATCGACAAACAGAAGACAGAGAACAATTCACATGAAGACCCCATCCGCCGGCGACACGTCCGGTTTCGCCTCGCTCGGACTCGCCGCTCCGCTGGTCGCCGCGGTGTCCGCCCTCGGTTACGAAGAACCCACGCCGATTCAGCGTGAAGCCATCCCGGTACTGCTGGCCGGTCACGACATGCTCGGCCAGGCGGCCACCGGCACGGGCAAGACGGCGGCCTTCGCGCTGCCGCTGCTCAACAAGCTGTCGGAAGACACCAAGACCAATCGCGGCAAGGCCCGCGCGCTGGTGCTGGTGCCGACGCGCGAACTCGCGATGCAGGTCGCCGAAGCCCTACACAAGTACGCCAAGGGCTCGAACCTGAACGTCGTCCCGGTCTACGGTGGCGCGCCGATGGATCACCAGATCCGCGCGCTGCGTCGCGGCGCGGAGGTCGTGGTCGGGACACCCGGCCGCGTGCTCGATCACCTGCGCCGGCAAACGCTGAATCTCGCTGCGGTCGAAATGCTCGTGCTCGACGAAGCCGACGAGATGCTCGACATGGGCTTCTCGGAAGACATCGATCTGATCGTCGCCGAAACACCGGGGACGCGACAGACGGCGCTCTTCGCGGCGACGTTTGCGCCGCGCATTCTCTCGATTGCCGGCAAGCACCTCAAGACCCCGAAGAAGGTGCAGATCGCGCAAGAGAAGCGCGCCCCGGGCAAGCTGCCCCAGGTTCGCCAGGTCGCCTACATCGTCGGACGCGGACAGAAGACCGGCGCGCTCAGCCGCATCCTCGACTTCGAAAGCCCCAAGTCGGCGATCATCTTCTGCCGCACCCGCCTTGAGGTGGATGAGCTCACCGACACGCTGAACGCCCACGGCTACGGCGCGCAGGCGCTGCACGGCGGCATGATGCAGAAGCAGCGCGACCGCGTGATGCAACTGTTCCGCAGCGAGAAGGCCGACATCCTAGTCGCCACCGACGTGGCCGCCCGCGGCCTCGACATCGATCACGTCTCGCACGTGATCAACTACGACCTGCCGACCGCCCCCGAGGTCTACGTGCATCGCATCGGCCGCACCGGCCGGATTGGGCGCGAAGGCGTTGCGATCACGCTGTGCGCACCGCGCGAGCAGCGCTTTCTTCAGTACGCCGAACGCCTGACCAAGCAGCGCGTCGAGATTGGCAAGCTGCCAACCGAAGCCGACTTGCGTAAGCGCCGGCTCGAAGCGGCCAAGGATGCGATCCGCGAACGCATCACGGCCGGCGGCCTCGACGACACCAGGGAACTGGTCGAGTCACTCGCCCAGGAATTCGAGATGATCGACATCGCCGCCGCCGCGGTGGCGATGGCCAACGACAGCGCCGACAAGACGGTGGTGGCCGACATTCCGGTGGCCGATGAGCGTCAACCCCGCTCGTACGACGGTCCGTCGCGAGACGACCGCGGCGAGCGCGGCTATCAGCGCGAGTCGCGCCCGTCGCGCGAACCTCGGGAGTCGCGCGATGAAGGCCCGATGATGGTGTTGCGCATCAGCGTCGGCAAGGACGAGAGCGTGCGGCCCGCCGACCTGGTGGGCGCCATCGCCGGCGAGGCAAAGATCCCGTCGGGGGTGATCGGCGCCATCAAGGTGCACGACGATTACTCGCTGGTGGAAATTCCGGCCGAGCTGGCGGAACGGGTCGTCACAGCCCTGAAGCGAACCCAGATCCGCGGCCACCGGGTGACGGTGCAGTCGAAGCCGGCGCGCTAGGCTGTCGCAGACGTGGCTGCGACTAGAGCCAGCTGAAGAGAATGAACGTGGTGAAGATGAAGGCGAACAGGGTCTCACCCTCGGGTATTCTTACGGCATGAATCGCAGCGCCCTCGTTGGCATCCTGGTCGCCGGCACCGTCGGCGCGACTCTCACTGCCCAGGCCGTCACCACGCAACTCGGCATCACCGAAGGCAGGGCGAAAGAAGCGGTGTTCGATTCGTTCATGGCCGGCGCAGTGTCGCTCGCCGGCAAGGCCGAGGTGTTCACCGCCGCCCCGCCGCAGGCGCGTGCGGCCATGGTGGCCGCGGCGACCACGCTGGCACGCGCGTTTGTCGAGAGCGATGAGTTCAAGCGCCGCTACGCTGACCATCGCGAAGCCAACGGACCCGATCCACTGCCCCTGGAACAAACCGCCGACCAGGTGCTGGCCAAGCAGCGCGCCGGCTTCGAACAGCAGGTCGAAGCCCTCCGCAAGCAGTTCGTGGACGATGCCATTACGCCTGAGCAGAAGGCGACACTCGAAGAAGGCTTCGAAGCCATGCGGGCGCGCTTCACCGAGATGGAGAAGGGCCCGCAGCGCGCCGAAATGGAGACCATGCTCAAGGGCCAGCGCGCCGAGCAGGTCGCCGGCCATGCCGCCGCAACCAAGGAATTCAACACCATGTTCCCGGCCGACCCGCGGGCGCTGGTGGCCATGCGGCTGCGGCAGTTCCTCGACACGACCAACAACCTGGACTTCTCGGCCAGGCTGGTCGAACAGGGAAAGGTGCAGAAGTTCGCCGACCCAGGGTTGGAAGCCAGGCCCAGCGAGTGGAAAATGTGCTTCCGCGCCGGTAAATCCGCGACCGACGCGGCGCGCGAATTCGCCCGGAAGTGGCTGGCCGAACTGTCGGCGGGGGCTCCTGTCGCCAAGGCGAGGGGGTCCAAAGGGTGAAATAGGGTTGCACCCCCACCCTAATGGGTCTATCGTTTGCCTGGGAGACACTATGGAAATCGATCGCAGAGCCTTCATCGCCAGTCTCGGTGGTACCGCGGCCATCAGCCTGATGGATTCGGAGGCCAAAGCCGACGCCCTTGAGCACTGGATGGAGGACAGTCTGGACCAACAGGCCGCCGCCGGCCAAGGTGCCGCCCCCGAGAAGTTCCCCACCGTCGCCGAGCTCGAGGCGCAGATCGAAACGCGCAACTACCGCCGCGGCACCGGCAACGTCTTTGTGAACACCCGTGGGAACGTCAAGAAGCTCGAAGCGATGCCGAAGAATCCGACCCTGCAGGATTTCTTCCGCCTCCGCTTTGCGCCCGCCAATCACGTGCTGCAGAGCGCGACCCGCGCCTTGAAGACCGGCATGTCGGAAGAGATCATCCTGGCCTGCCTGCTGCATGACTGCGCCCAGGCGCTGATGAAATCGGATCACGGCTGGTGGGGCGCGCAGTTGTTCGAGCCGTACATCCCGGAGAAATCCGCCTTTGGCATTCGCTATCACCAGGCGCTGCGGTTCTACGCCGACCCCGATGCCGGCTACGAATACCCGGACCTGTATTACCGAATCTTCGGCCAGGACTACACGCCGCCGCCACACATCGAGGCGACCTACAAGATGCTCCGCAACCACAAGTGGTACATCGAGCCGCGCATGGTGACGGTCAACGACCTCTACGCCTTCGACCCCAACGCCAAGGTGTCGATCGAGCCGTTTACGGACATCATCGGCCGCCACTTCAAGAGTCCGAAGGAAGGCCTCGGCAACGACAACAGCCCGAGCGCGCACATGTGGCGCACGCTGGCGAATCCAGACGCACCGCTGTAAAAAGCTTGAGGCTTGGGGCTTGAATAGACCGTTCCTGACCATGATCTTTGCTGTCTGCCTGGTGGCAACCACCGCTGGGCAGACAGGCAAACCCACCAACCACAAAGGCCTCGAGATCACGCTGCTCGGCGTGGCGCGCGCGCAAAACGTGCCGCTTCTCGATTGCCCGCCCGGTACCAACAGCCAGCGCGGCAATGCCCGAGGCGGCGAGGAATTCGCCGTTGTCACCCTCGCCTTCAAGGTCACGCCCGCGTTCAAGGAGACCATCGTCAAGAAACCGGTGATGACCGACAGCACCGGCAAGGCCTATAACACCTCAGTGGCGATTATCGATCCAGGCTCGCTGCCCGCTTACGAGTGCGCGTTTCCTTTTCGGGTGCCGGCCGGCACCAGGGTCGCCTCGCTACAGATCGAGACCGCCACCATCGATCTGGCTTCACTCGACAAGAAGTAGTTTGGACTCTGCTGAATACCTCGCCGAGACCCTGGACATCGGGCCAGGCACCGAGGTTTTCGAAGTCGCCTGCGGCGCCGGCGAGTTTCTCGTCCCCTTGCACGACAACGGCTTCATCGTCGGCGGACTCGATGCTGATCCGGCGTTGGTGGCCAGGGCCAGGACTGCCATGCCGGCTGGCCACTTCACCACCAGCTTCCTGACGGAGCTCGATCCAACCCAGCCGTGGCAGGTGGTGGTGTGCAGGGCGTTCGGGTCGTTCCCGGACGTTGACTACGCCCGTGGCGTGCTGGCGCGGATGGCCGCCAAGGCCACCCATGCGGTCGCGATTCTGGCGGTGCCTGAAGCCAGGTTTGATCGGCGATGGCTCCTGCACGCCTTCGCCGAGATCGGGGTCTCAGCGGTGCAGATGGAACATGTCGCGGGGGACGAGGCGCGCCTCAACGTCTTTGCGCGCCTGTAGCGAGGCCAGGAGGGCGGCACTTCGGTGCCGCCGCTACTACTTCGTTCTGCCTAGCTGAGAAACGGCGGCATTTGCGTAAACGCCTTCGAACCGTAGTCGACCAGGAACAATCCCAGCAGAATCGCCAGGAAGAAAATGCCGGTGGCTACCGTCAGCTTAGTCAGCTTGCTCGCGTACTTCACGTGCATGAAGTACCAGATGACCAGCGTCGCCTTGAAGCCGGCGATGATCATCGCGACCAGGAAGTTGAACTGGCCGAGGTCGACGAAGGCCGCGCCGACCGTGGCAACAGTAAGCACCATCAACGCCATGAAGATGGTGATGTAGAGGCTGATCGGGGAAACGTGTCCAGACATTAGACGTGCCTCTCGACGAGGTACAGCAGCGGGAACAGGAAGATCCAGACGATGTCGACGAAGTGCCAGTACAAACCGGCCATCTCGACCGGGGTGTAGTACTCCTGGTCGAACTTGCCCTGGTACGCCATCCTCGTGATGACCAGCATGATGCCGATGCCGATGATCATGTGGAGCGCGTGCAGCCCGGTCATCGTGAAATACAGGCTGAAGTAAATCTGCGTCGTCAACTGCAGCTGAGCCGGCGTCAGCGACAACTCGCGGTGGCCTTCTGCCGCCGCCGCGCCTTCGCTGGCGGCGACCGCATGCTCGCCGGCCGCGGGTGCTTCATGCGCCGCCGCCCACTGGAAGTTGTAGCCGGGCACGTGGTGGTGTTCGAACTTGTCGGCGTACTCGATGACCTTCACGCCCAGGAACACGGCGCCAAGAATCATTGTCAGGATCAGCCAGTTCACGGTCGCCGTGCGCTTGTTGGTCTGCGCACAGCGCACCGCCATGGCCATGGTCAACGAGCTGCCGATCAGCACCGCGGTGTTGAGGCCGCCCCAGAACAGGCTGAGCGAACGGCTGGCTTCGGCGAACGCATCGAAGTACCAGATGCGGTAAACCATGTAGGCCGCGAACAGGCCGCCAAAGAACAGGATTTCGGTCAACAGGAACACCCACATCCCAACGACGGCAGCTTCTTTCTGCTGCGCCATCGTGTCGAAGTGGTGCTGCAGCGCCGGATGGTGTGCGTGCGCGTGACCGCGATCGTCCGCGTGCGCTGCCACGTTAGACAAGATGCTTCTCCTTGGCGGCGACGTGCTCGTACTCGTAGGGCTCGCGGTCGACGATCGGGACCTCGACGAAGTTCTCGGTCAGCGGCGGTGACTGCGTCTGCCACTCAAGGCCCGAGGCGCCCCATGGGTTCGGGCCGGCGACTTCACCCTTCTTCAGCGACCACACCAGGTAGATCGCCGGTAGGAGATAGCCGAGGCCGAGCACACTGGCACCCGCCGACGACAACACGTTGAGCACCTGCATCTCGTCCGGATACGAGTGGTAGCGGCGCGGCATGCCGAGGTAGCCGACCACGAACTGGGGGAAGAACGTCAGGTTGAAGCCGACAAACACCAGGATCGCGGCAATCCGCGAGAAGAACTCGGAATACATCCGGCCGGTGATCTTCGGCCACCAGAAGTGCAGGCCGCCCAGGTAGCCCATGATCGCGCCGCCGACCATGATGTAGTGGAAGTGCGCGACCACAAAGTAAGTGTCATGCAGGTGGATGTCCATGCCGAGGGTGGCCAGGAACAACCCGGTCAGGCCACCGATGGTAAACAGGCCCATGAAGCCGTAGGCATAGAGCATCGGCGTCTCGAACGAGATGGCGCCCTTGTAGAGCGTCGCCGCCCAGTTGAAGACCTTGAGCGCCGAGGGGATGGCGACCGAGAAGCTGAGGAACGAGAACACCATCGCGGCGTAGGTCGAGATGCCGGACACGAACATGTGGTGCGCCCACACGATGAAGCCGAACACCGCAATCGCCACCGACGAGAAGGCCACGAAGCTGTAGCCGAAGATGGTCTTGCGCGAGAAGGTCGAGATCAGTTCGCTCTGCACGCCGAGAGCAGGCAGGATCATGATGTAGACCGCCGGATGCGAATAGAACCAGAACAGGTGCTGGAACAGCACCGGATCGCCGCCGCGAGAGGGGTCGAAGATGCCAAAGCCCAGACCGCGTTCGACCGCCAGCATCACGATCGTGATGGCGATCACCGGCGTGCCGAGCACCTGCACCAGGCTGGTGGCATAGTGCGCCCACACGAACAGCGGCAGGCGGAACCACGTCATGCCTGGGGCGCGCATGCGGTGGATGGTGACGATGAAGTTCAGGCCGGTGAGAATCGATGAGAAGCCGGCAATGAAGATGCCGAGGGCGACCGGCACGACATTGCTGTTCGAGCCGGTGGCGCTATACGGGGTGTAGAACGTCCAGCCGGTGTCGACGCCGCCGGAAAGCATGGCGTAGAGCGTGAAGACGCCGCCAATCCAGTAGATATAAAGACTGATCAGGTTGATGCGCGGAAAGGCCAGGTCCTTCGCGCCAATCATCGGTGGGATCAGGAAGTTGCCGAGCACCGCCGGAATCGACGGGATCAGGAAGAAGAACACCATGATCACGCCGTGCGCGGTGAAGAACTTGTTGTAGGTGCCGGCCTGGACGAAGTCGCCCGCCGGGGTTGCCAGTTCGAGGCGGATGCCGACGGCGAACAGGCCGCCCAGGAAGAACATCACCGAGATCGAGATCAAATACATGATCGCGATCCGCTTGTGGTCCTTGGTCAACAGCCACGAGGCGAGGCCGTGACCATTGTTCAGGTAGTTGCGCGCCGGCATCTTGAGCTGGTCCAACATGGCTTACTTCTTCTCAACCGCGGCGGCGGCCGGCTGTGGCGTGGCGGCGGCGGCGCCCGTGGCGGGGGCGGCTGCCGTGGTCGCATTGGGTGACAGTGACTTGAGGTGTTCGATCAGCGCGACCAGGTTCTCTTCGCTGATCAGGCCCTGGAAGGTCGGCATCAGCGGCTGGAAGCCCTTCACGATCTTGGCTTGCGAGTTGAGGATCGACTCGCGCAGGTAGCCTTCATCCACGATCGCGGATGAGCCGTCCTGCAGGTCCACGGTCTTGCCAAGAATGTCCTTGAGCGACGGACCGCGGCCCTGGCCGGTGTCGAGGTGGCAAGTCGAGCAGGCGAGGTCGTTAAACAGCTTGGCGCCGCGCTGCGCCAGCGTGCCTTCCATGCTGCCGCCCTGCAGCCAGGCCTGGTATTGCGCCGGCTCGAGCACCTTGACGGTGCCAATCATGCCGGAGTGGTTGGTGCCGCAGTACTCGGTGCAGAAGATGTGGTACTCGCCCGGCGTCTGCGCCTCGAACCAGAGTTCGGTATAGCGGCCCGGGATGGCGTCCATCTTGGTTCGGAAGGCCGGGAAAAACAGGCTGTGCAGCACGTCTTCGGAGCTGATCGTGACCTTGATCGGCCGGCCGGCCGGGATGTGCAGCTCGTTGATTTCGCGCTGGCCTTCGAGGTGCTGGAACTTCCACATCCACTGCTTGCCGACGGCGTAAATGTGCATCGCCTCGGCGGGCGGACGGCGCAGGTGATAGAAGACCGACGCGCCCCAGCCGAACATCACCATCGCGATGATCGTGGGAATGACGCTCCACAGCAGCTCGAGCGGCAGGCTGCCCTCGATGCGGGCGCCGATTTCGCCGTCGTGTTTCTTGTGATAGCGGATGCCAAAGTAGATCACCGCTACCGCCACGCCGATCGCGAAGAAGGCGCAGGTGGCGAGCACGAAGAAATACAACGCGTCGACGTCCGCGGCGAACGTCGAAGCCTGTTCCGGAAATATGGGAATGCCGAATATTT
The DNA here is from genome assembly GCA_002737365.1 of Acidobacterium sp. Taxonomy (GTDB): domain Bacteria; phylum Acidobacteriota; class Vicinamibacteria; order Vicinamibacterales; family UBA2999; genus 12-FULL-67-14b. Next base: position 107,506 of record NSIL01000003.1, read on the forward strand.
TCATTAGCTAGTGTCCGGTCGCGCGATTGTCGCGCCGAATCGACACGAACATGAATCCAAACAGCGCCACCAGCGTGACGGCGCCACCAACCCGAACGGCCCGCATCGCGACGAAGCCGTAATTGCCCGCCGCCGGATCGTAGTGATAGCAGTAGAGCAACAATTGATCGGCCAGCGACCCGATCTTGCCGGCTGACGACTCGATTAACGCAAACTTGATGTCGCGAGGTGAGTAGTCGATGCCGAAGAAGTAACGCGACAGCTTGCCTTCCGGCGTCGCGACGATGATGCCGCTGGCGTGCGCGAACTGCTGCGACGGCTCGTCCCAGCTGAAGCTGAACCCGGCCGACTTGGTCAGCGCGTCAATCGACGCCTGGCTGCCGGTCAGGAAATGCCAGCCCTGCGCGGCCTCGGGGCGCTTGTAGCGGTCGAGGTACGCCTGCTTCTTCGCGGCGGCCAGCACCGGCGTCTCGCGCGCGTCGAAGCTGACCGTGACGACGTCGAATTCCTTGCCGATGCTCTCGTCGATCACCCGCAGCGCACTCTCGAGGCCGTTCAGCACCTGCGTGCACAACATCGGGCACTCGTAGTACACGAACGCCAGCACCACCGGCTTGCGGCCGAAATAATCGCCCAGCTTCACGGCCTGGCCTGATTCGTCGGTGAACGGCAGGTCCAACGGCAACTGCTCGTTGAGGTGCTGCTCGAATGCCACCTTGCCCAGCACGCCGGGCACCTGGTTCGACGGCAACGCCGCCGCGGGACGAATCCCCGGCGCCTCGCCCTGCGCCGACACGACGGCCGTCATGAGCGCCACCGCGCTCATCATCGCCATCGCCGTTCGCCGTCTCGAACCTGTCAGCACCGTTCAGAACCTCTCAGCACCCTTCGACTATCTCGGGCCGATCGTGCGACCGGCCGAACTGTCTTGCGTCACCACATTCAGGCCAGTGCCGCCATTGGCGCGCGCCGGCAGGCCGCGCTCCAGCAACACTTCCATGGCGCGATCGATCGGCAGACGCGTGATGCCACCTTCCTTGTCGACCCAGCCATAGCTGTCCAGCTTCTCGGCCTCGGCCTGGCGCAGCAGGTAGACGTCCTTGAAGGGCTGCGTCTGCAGGTTCGGCAGGGGCGGCGTCTTGACCTGGCCGACCGCGAGCGGATACTTCTGCGCCACGGCGTCAGCGTTCGTGCTCTGGTTTTCGAAGAACCAGAACGACCCGTAGATAATCGCCACCGAAATCACCATCGCGACAGTCAGCCACAGCGCGAATTGGTAGCCGACCGACGCGTCGATGTCGGTGTGCTCGTACTTGGCGCCGGGCGGCGTCGGCCCGTACTCGAGGTCGTGTTCGGTCGGGTGCTCGTTAGTGGACATGATGGGTCAGTGCCTTCTCCAGCCCGGCGTCGTTGACGGGCAGCAGCGAGCGCGCGGACAGCTGTGACACGAAGATCGAAATGAAAATCCCGCCGAGCGCCAGCGGCAGCGCGAGGTCGAGCAGGCTGAGGCTCATCCCGCCGTGGTAGAACTCGGGGGCGACGTGCCAGTAGTAGTCGGCGAGGCGGGCGAAGATGATCCAGATCGCGACCACCTTCAGCTTGCCGGCATTCTTCTTCAGGTCGCGCGACAGCAGCAATGCGTACGGCACGATGAAGTGCCCGATGATGATGAAAGCGCTCAGGTAGCGCCAGCTGGTTTCCCAGCGGATGATGTAGTGCGGAATTTCTTCCGGGAGGTTGGCCGACCAGATGATCAGCAGCTGCGAGAACGACAGGTACGCCCACAGCATCAGGAACGCGAACAGGAACTTGCCTAGGTCGTGGAAGTGGTGCGTGCTCAGCACCTTGTTCAACGGCGCGGTCTGCGACAGCATCACCAGCACCATGATGCAGAAGGCGAACGCCGACAGGCCCTGGCCACCGATGTAGAGCAGGCCCCAGATGGTCGAGAACCAATGCGGGTTGACCGACATCGTCCAGTCAACCATGGCGAAGGTGATCGTCAGGAAGTACACGACCAGGCCGCCGCCCGAGAGCCGCTCCATCTTGCCCGCGATGGCCGGATCACCGGTGCGGTCCTGCTCGGCCGACCAAGAGGTCAGCAGGTAACCGATTGCCGACCAGATAGCGAAGTAGATCACCTGGCGGGCAAGAAAGAACGGCGTGTTCAGATAGCCGGCCTTCAGCATCAGCAACGGATCGGTCTTCGCGCTCTCGTGGGTCCATTCGTAGAGCGAGTGCAGGCCGAAGGCGATCGGCAGGAACAACACTGCCAGGAACGGGATGGTGCGGACCGCCGCTTCGAGCGGCCGCCGCAGCACGATGCCCCAGGCGCCGCCGGTGAGGTGATTCACCATCAACAGCGCGAGGCTGCCGAGCGCCACGCCGGCCCAGAAGGTGTAGGCCACCAGGTAGGCGCGGAAGAAGCGGTCGGCGCCTTCACTGCCCGACATCATGAAGCCGGCGCCGGTCAGCACCACGCCCAGCACCGCGGCGATCAGGCCGAACTGTTTCAGGCCCGGCAGCGGCGTGTCGCCCGCCTTGAATGTTTCAGAAGTGACGCTCGACACTAGTGTCTCTCCGTTGCGGCCGGGGCGGCATCAAGCTCGGCGCGCCGGTCGGCCGGCACGTCGCTGACCGGGGCGTGCTGGCTCAGTTGCAGGGCGCGCAGGTAGGCGACGATCAGCCACCGGTCGCGCACCGGCACCTGTTCCGCGTAGCCCTGCATGGCGCCAAAGCCGTTGGTGATGACGTCGTAGAAGTAGCCGACCTTCTCTTGCCGGAGCCGATCCTGGTGATAGGAGGCCGCCTGGCGAAGACCACGCTGCACCACCATGCCGTTGCCGTCACCGAGCTGGCCGTGGCACGGCGTGCAGTAGATATTGAAACGCTGCTGTCCGCGCTGCAGGTCTGCATGGGTAATCGCGAACGGGAACTGTTCGACCGTCTGGCCGGCCACCTTGCCGGTGTAGAGCGCCTCATCGTCGCGCAGCCAGCCACGGGCCACCGTGCCCACCGGGGCCGTGCGCGAGGCGCGGCCGTCGGCAAACGACGTGCTGGCCTCGTACGCTTCGTAGCGCGGCGCGTCGTGCATGTCCTGGCGGCAGCCGGCGAAGAGCAGCGTCGCGGCCGCGAGGAGCGCGAAGGTCACGGCCGGGCCGCGGGTCGCGGGTTTATTCGTCAACGTCGTAGACTCCCTTCGCGCCCGTGCTGCGCAGGAACTCGCTGGTTCCGGCTTGATCGAACTTCGGGTCGGCCGACTCGACCACCAGGAAGAACTTGTCGGAGCTGGCCATCGCGAAGCGATCGACGTTGAACACCGGGTGATACGGCTGCGGCAACCCGTTCAGGACAATCATGCCGATCGCCGCGGTCAGGGCGGCAAACAGAATCGTCAGTTCGTACGACGGGATGATGAAGGTGATCCAGCTGGCCTGAGGCCGGCCGCCGATGTTCATCGGATACTCAATCACCGACGCCCAGTACTGCAGCGCGAAGCCGGTGGCCATGCCGGTCAGGCCGCCGGCGAGTACCAGCTTCGGCAGCACGGTACGAGTCTGGTGGATGATGTCGTTCAGCTCTTCAATCGGCACGGGCGAGTAGCCCTCGACCTTCGTGAAGCCGTGCGCCATGACTTTGCGCGCGGCGTCGACCACGGCCTGGGCCGATTCGAATTCGGCCATCACGCCGTGCCGGCGGTTAGTCGGCTCGTTAGTGTGCATGGTCGCCCTTCACTTTCGACTGCGGCAGCAGCATCTTGACTTCGAAGATCGAAATCATCGGCACAAACCGCAGGAACAGCAGGAACAGCGTCAGGAACAGGCCAATCGTTCCGAAGAACGTCATGAAGTCCCACTGCGTCGGGTAATACATGCCCCACGACGCCGGGATGAAGTCGCGGTTGAGCGAAGTCACGATGATGACGAAGCGCTCCAGCCACATGCCGACGCCGATCAGCAACGACATCACGAACAGCACGGTGGTGTTGTGGCGCACTTTCGGGAACCACAGCAACTGAATCATCACCATGTTGATCGCGATCAGCGTCCAGTACGACCAGGCGTAGGGGCCGAACATGCGGTTCCACATCATGAACCGCTCGTGCGGACTGCCGCTGTACCAGGCGAAGAACGCTTCCATCGCGTAGCCGTAACTGACCATCAGGCCCGTGGCCAGCGTGATCTTGGCCATGTTGTCGATGTGCCGCATGGTGATCAGGCTTTCCATGCCGTAGAAACGGCGGACCGGAATTGCCAGCGTCAACACCATCGCGAAGCCGGCATAGATGGCGCCGGCGACGAAGTACGGCGGGAAGATCGTGGCGTGCCAGCCGGGAATCACCGACACCGCGAAGTCGAAGCTCACGACCGTGTGCACCGACAGCACCAGCGGCGTCGAGAGACCGGCGAGAATCAGCGTCGCCACTTCGTAGCGGTGCCAGTGGCGCGCGGAACCGCGCCAGCCGAGCGACAGCATTCCGTAGATCGACGCCTTCACCTTTGACACCGCGCGGTCGCGCAGTGTCGCCATGTCGGGAATCATGCCGACATACCAGAACACAATCGAGACCGTGGCATAGGTCGACACCGCGAACACGTCCCAGATCAGCGGGCTCTTGAACTGCGGCCACAAGCCCATGGTGTTGGGATAGGGGAACAGCCAGTAGGCGGCGAGCCACGGACGGCCGGTATGGAACACCGGGAAGATCGCCGCGCAGATCACCGCGAAGATGGTCATGGCTTCGGCGAAGCGGCTGATCGACATCCGCCACTGCTGTTTAAACAGCAGCAGGATCGCCGAGATCAGCGTGCCGGCGTGGCCAATGCCGATCCACCAGACGAAGTTGATGATGTCAAACGCCCAGCCGACCGGAACGTTATTGCCCCAGATGCCGATGCCCTTGAGGACCAGGTAGCCCAGGGCCATGTGCAACATGCCGGCGAGGCTGAGGCCAATCAGCAACATGCCGATCCAGCCGAGCGGGAAGCGCTTCGAGAGCGGGATCTCCGCGACGGTCTCGGTGACCGTCTCGAAGTCGTGCCCTGGTAGGATGACCGGCGTCTCTTCGCGCAAGGCGGTGTTGGGCCCGTGGTTGGCCATTTAGTGACCACCCCCCGATTCCGTCTCGGCGTGGTGGCCACCGACCATCGGGTTCGACGGCAGGGCCGGGTTCGGGTTGCGCACCGCCGCCAGGTAGGTCGTGCGCGGGCGGGTGTTGAGGTCGTCGAGCGTCGTGTAGTTGCGCGGGCTCGACTTGAGCTTGGCAACCTTGCTGTTCGGGTCGTTGATGTTGCCGAACACAATCGCTTCGGTCGGGCAGACCGCCTGGCAGGCGGTCACGATTTCGCCATCGCGAATCGCGCGATCCTCGCGCTTCGACTGAATGCGCGCGGCATTGATGCGCTGCACGCAGTAAGTGCACTTCTCCATGATGCCGCGGCTGCGGACGGTGACGTCCGGGTTGCGCTGCAACTTGAACTGTGGCGTGTTGAAATCCTGGTACAGCAGGAAGTTGAACCGGCGCACCTTCCACGGGCAGTTGTTCGAGCAGTAGCGGGTGCCGACGCAGCGGTTGTAGACCATGTCGTTCAGGCCTTCATCGCTGTGAACGGTGGCCGACACCGGGCACACCACTTCGCAGGGCGCGTTCTCGCACTGCTGGCAGGGCATCGGCTGGTAATAGGTGTCGGGCGTATCGAGGTTGCCGGCGAAGTAGCGGTCGATGCGCAGCCAGTGCATCTCGCGGTTGCGCTTGACCTGGTCCTTGCCGACCACCGGAATATTGTTCTCGGCGACGCAGGCGATGATGCAGGCCGAGCAACCGGTGCAGGCGTTCATGTCGATCGCCATGCCCCACTGGTCGCCCTTGTATTCCTTGTCGGCGTACAACGAGATGCGCTGGTCGAGCTTGAGGTGCTCCATCTCCTTGACGAAGGTGGGCTTGGCCTTGAATTCCTCGAGCGTCGCCGAGCGGATGATGTTGCGGCCTTCGATCGACCAGTGGTCCTGCGTGCCGACCAGGTCGTAGGTGTCGCCGGTCTTGGTGATGGTGGCGGCGCCGTACCACGGCGCGGCCGAACCGCGCAAAGCATAGCTGTTGAAACCGGCGCCGTTGCCGACGCGGCCGGCCTTGGTGCGACCGTAGCCCACCGACACCGTGATCGCCTCTCTGGCATGACCGGGCGTGATCCACACCGGGATGTTCAGCGTGCGGCCATCGTGTTGAATGGCAATGATGTCGCCGGTGTGCAGACCGTTAGCTTCAGCCGTCGAAGGCGCCATCAACGCGGCGTTGTCCCACGTCAGCTTGGTCACCGGCTTGGGCAGTTCCTGCAGCCAGCCGTTGTTGGCAAAGCGGCCGTCGTAAATGGTCTCGTCGCGGCGGAAGTTGATTTCAACTCCCTCAACTGCGGCCGAAGCCGTGATGCGGGTCGCGACGTCGGGTGCCACCACCGCGGCCGACGGCGCGAACGCCGTGCCGGCGATGAAGCCGTCGTGCAACCACTTGCGCCAGTGCTGCTCGAATGTCGAGGCTGCTGAGACGGGTTGGGCCGGCCGGGCGGGTGCGGTCGGGGCGGCTGCGGCTGCGGCTGCGGTTGGTATTACCCCACCCGCCTGACCCACCCCGTTGGCCATCCAGTATTCCCTGACGACGTCGTAGCCGTTGCGTTCGGGGCGATCGGAGAGCGTCGCGATCACTTCGTGGGCAGACTTGCCGCTGTAGAGTGGCTGAATCAGCGGCTGCACGATCGAGGTGGTACCGTCGAAGCTGCGGGCATCGCCCCACGCTTCGAGATAGTGCGTGGCTGGCACGTGCCAGTGGCTGAGCGTCGCCGTCTCGTCAAAGAACAGGCCCGAATGCACGCGGACAGCAACCTTGCCCATCGCCTCCGCGAACTTGAAGTCGGCCGGCGCGCTCAGCACCGGGTTCGACTCGCCGACGATCACCAACATCTGCACGCGGCCAGCCTCGATGTCGGTCACCAATTCGCGCAACGCCGCGTGCTGTTCGCTCGGCACGATCTCCGGTGTCGGCAGATACGACACGGTCGCGCCGGCGGCGCCGATCGCGGCGTTCAGGGCGTGGGCAATGGCGTGGACGGCGGACGGCTGTGAGTCGCCGGCCATCACCACCGCTCGGCCACGGTGCGCGGTCAGATCCTTCGCGACCGCATCGGCAAACGCCTCGCTACCCGCCGGAGCCGTACCGGTCACGCCGGTGACGCCCACCTGCTGTGCCACGGCGCGCGCAAACGCTTCAATCTGACTCGACTTGATCGGCAGGCGGTTGTCGGCGCGGCCGCCCGTCACCGAGTGATTGGACTCGACAACGTAGAGGCGGTTGAGGTTGTCGGCGCTGTCCTCGACCTTGCGGCGGCCGGCGAACTGACGGGCGTAGCGCAGGTTGCTGGCGCCTTCCGAGGACAGGAAGTCGGCCTCGAGCGAGAGAATGACGTCGGCCTTGGACAAGTCGTAGACCGATTCGAGGTACTCACCAAACGCAGTGCGGGCGCCGGCCCGCGCGTTATCACGCGGCATCGGCTCCCACTGAATCCACTTCGCGTTGGGTTGCAGCTGCAAGACCTGTTGAATCTGCGCGGCAAGCGACGGCGAGTTCACCGTCTCGGTGAGAATGCGCAGGCCGGCGCCCTTGGTGGCCGACTGCGCCGACAGGCCGCCGCGGACGGCCGCGATCACCGCGCTCCAGGGTCGAATCTCGCCGAGCTGCGTAATCACCTGCGAGCGATCGGGATCGTACAGCGTGAGCACCGAGCCCTGCGCGAACAAGTCAGTTGCGCCCTGGCTGGCCGGATGTTCGGGGTTGCCCTCGATCTTCGTTGGGCGCCCTTCGTGGCTTTCCACCAGCACGCCGCTGGCGACGCCGCCAAGCGACATGGCGGTCGCAAAGAACAACGGCCGGCCGGGAATCACTTCTTCTGGCTGACGGACGTACGGCACGATCAGTTCGGTCGGCTGCACCGTGCAGGCGGTCACACCGGCCAGCGCCATCGATGCGCTCATCAACTTCATGAACGAGCGGCGGCCAACCGGATCGAGCCACTCCGACGCGTTGGTCGGGAACTCACGGTGCAGATAATCCTTGAATTCGGTCGTTTCGGCGACCGCTTCGAGACTGCGCCACACCTGCGGGCTACCCTGCTGTTCAAGGCGGGCACGAACTGCCTGGATATCAATCGGCACACTCATGGATCGGTGAGCCTTCTGATCCTCCTCCGCGCTGTGCGCGACGGAAGACAAGTCGGTGGCCTTGGTGAGTGTAATCGGCGTCATCGGTGGCATACCGAGCAACTGGTCATGTGTTCGAGACCGGCAATCTTGTATTCCTTGACCAGCCGCGGACCGAGCTCAGCCTGGGCCATCGCCGGCTGATAACCCATGGTCGTGACCTGATCGCGAGGGCGGACGTAACGCGAAGGGTCGCGGTGGCAATCCAGGCACCACTCCATCTGCAGCGACACCTTCTGAATCATCAACGGCATCTTGTCGACGCGGCCGTGGCACGTTTCACAACCGACGCCCTTGGTCACGTGGATGCCGTGGTTGAAGTAGACGAAGTCAGGCAGGTCATGGACCTTCACCCACTTGAGCGGCTTGTCGTCGCGGAAGCTCGCCCGCACCGGTTCCAGATACGGACTCGTCGCCCAGATCTGCGAATGGCAATTGATGCAGGTTTTGGTCGGCGGAATGCCGGCCGACGGCGACACCTCCACCGACGTGTGGCAGTACCGGCAATCGATGCCGATACCACCCGAGTGGTGTTGGTGACTGAATTGGACCGGCTGCTCGATGAACTGATTCGCGGTCGTGACGTAATCAGATCGTTGAATCGTGAGCACCATCCAGCCAACGCTGAGCAGCACGAACACGATGGCAAGCACGCTGGCTTTCGACCAGGCGTTAGCGCTTTTTGGGAATACCTGCGACATGCGTTCTTGCAGCCCCCGGCCTGTTAGGGCACCAGCTCAAAGGAGCGATGCCAGAGTCGCACACGTTACCCCGAAACTCTCCGGGAACGACTCTTGTGAAAAGTTTCGCAAGGTGATTGTACAGAAAACAAATCGGCATTTCCACAAGGGCTAAACCGGCAGAATGCCGACAATTTAGGTCGGATTATTGCTAGTGGTTGGGCTTTCGACCAACCACTATTAGTAGGTCTGCGCCGCCGTCCGTGTGGGAAAGGTTCCTGTGCCTCCTCTTCTAGCTTCCTGTCGTATAGTGAGCCCGTCGATGTCTGACGACCGTAAATACAAGCAGCGCGGATACCAGGAAAGTGACCGGCCATCGGGACCACGGCCCGATCGGCCGTCGACGCCGAAGCCGGAACGCGAGCCTGGCGCGCCAGCCGGCGCGCGACGCATCTCCTCCGAAGGCGCGCGTAACCCGCGCATGATGTCGTCGCGGCAGGTCGCCCGCTGCGCCCGCTGCGGCACCATCGTCGATGCCGAGATTCTGTCGCGCAGCAAGTGTCCGAAATGCCAGGTCGACTTGCGCTCGTGTGTCCAGTGCGTGAGTTTCGACCCGAGCGCCAGCCTGGAGTGCGCCGAGAGAATTCCTGTCCGCGTGTCGCCGAAAGATGTCGCCAATGATTGCACGCTGTTTTCGGGCCGCACCTCGTTCGAGCGCGAGACCACCGCGGCCGTGAGCCAGAACCCCAACGAGCCGACCGGCGCCAAGAAGGCGTTCGACGACCTGTTCAAGTTCTAGATGGCCGTATTCCGCTGTGTCTCTACTGGCGAACCGCTGAGCGATAATCAAGATATGGGCTTACTGTCTGGGCAAGACGAAACCGTCCTCAAGCAGCATCTCTCGACGATCTCGAAACCGGTCCAACTGGTCCTGTTCACACAGGCCTTTGGCGGATCCGAAACCGGCCAGGTGGCCAAGCAGATCCTCAACGAGATCGCCGGACTGAACGACAAGATCACCGTCGTGGAAAAAAACTTCGTCCTCGATCTCGAGGACAAGGCGAAATACCGGATCGACAAGGCCCCCGCCATTGTCATTCTCAGCGACGATGTCGACACGCGCATGCGGATGTACGGCGCGCCGACTGGGTACGAGTTCGTGGGCCTGGTCGAAGCGATCCTGGTCGCCGGCACCGGCAATATCGATCTGGAACCCGAAACCATGGCGTGGATTCAGGCGGTGACCACGCCGACCCACATCCAGGTCTTTTCCACACCGACTTGACCGCACTGTCCGAGGGCGGTCGTCCTCGCACACAAGATGGCAGCCGCGAACCCGCTGATCACCGCGGACGCGATTGAAGCAACCGAATTCATGGACCTGAGCCGGAAGTACCGCGTCACCGGCGTCCCGAAGACCATCGTCAACGAGACCATCGAGATCATGGGCGGCCTGCCGGAACAGGACTTCGTCCGCGCGGCGCTCGACTTGCCGGAGCTTCAATGACAAAGACCCTCGTGGCGTTCCTCCTCGCCTCCTTCGTGTTGGCCTTTGACGTGTCGGCGCAGGGCAAAAAGGTCTACATCTCCGTCGACATGGAAGGCATCAGCGGCGTGGTCGGCGACGACCAGACCAGCGCCGGTGGCGCCGAGTACAACCGCTCGCGCAAGCTGATGGCCGAAGACGCCAACGCCGCCATTCGCGGCGCCTTCGAGGGTGGCGCCGCCGAGGTGGTGGTCAACGATTCGCACGGCAGCCAGCGCAACCTGCTCCCCGAAGATCTCGATCCGCGCGCCCGCCTGATCAGCCACAGCTTCAAGCGCCACGGCATGGTCGAAGGGCTCGACGAATCGTTCGACGCGGTGATCTTCGTCGGTTACCACGCCAAGGCCGACTCACCGCGCGGCCTCTTCGCCCACACCGGCTCGGGCGTCGTCAAGGACGTGCAGGTGAACGGCAAGTCGGCGGGCGAAGGCGGCCTGAACACGCTGATGGCCCAGTGGTACGGCGTGCCGGTGGTGATGATCACGGGCGACGATGTGGCGGTGGAGCAGCAGAAGGAATGGACCCCGGGCATTCGCGGCGTCGTGGTGAAGCGCGCCATCAACATGCGCGCGGTTGAAGGCAAATCACCAGCCGAAGCGCGGCGCGAGATTCAGGCCGGCGCCAAGGAGAGTGTCGCGGCCTCTCGCAAGGTGGCGCGCGAACGCCTGGCCGCTTACAAGGTCCGCATGCAATTACGAAACTTCACCATTCCAGAAGTCGCCACTGCGTTCAGGGAGATTCAGCTCGTGGCGCCTGACACGGTGGAGTTCACGCGCGACTCGATGCCCGACGCCTACCGCATCATTCGCGTGCTCTACCGCTTCATCAATCCCGACTGACCGAACACCCGCCAGGTGCCGTCCTTGCCCTTAACCCGATCGATGACCTTCATCTTGCCGTCGGGCAACAATCGGTTCGCTGCTCGAAGAAACCGTCTGGCAGATCCATCCTCGCGTGTTGAATAGTGCGATGACGCGATCGATGGTGTCGTTCAGGGCTTCAGTGGTTGCCATCGGGCGCCTTCCTCGAGCACGAATCGCGTTTCTTCCGGCACGTCCCAACCCGGGATGGTGGGAAACAACGGGTCGCCCGGCAGCGTCAGCATGGTCAGCGTGCCGGTCTTGATGAAGCCTGGCATCACCCGAACCACGGTTCGTCGACGCGCCCAGGCAAACACCTCATCGATCGAGCCGAGTTTCTCCAACTGCCGAATCGTGGTCCAGGTCGGCGGCGGCAACAACAATTCGCGACGCTCGAACTTCTCGATCGCAGCCTTGGGCGACAGCCACGCCATGGCCGTCATCTCCCCCTCATCATGACGAGGCTGCTGGCCGTCGGGCAGGCGGGCCAGGAAGAACCGTGTGTCGTACCGGCGGATCTCGATCTCGGGCGTGACCCAGTGTGCCAGCGGCGCGAGGTCGGCGGGCGCGATGGTGACGTTGGCCTCTTCCATGACCTCACGAACGGCGGCTTGCCGATAAGCCGCTTCTTCTGCGGCACTGAGGTCGGCAAACGTGGGTGGCGGAAGCACCGACCCTGGCGCGGGATGGTCGGCCGGGTCCACGCGTCCGCCGGGAAACACGTACGAGCCCGCCATGAACGCCACCTTGTCGTTGCGACGCAGCAATAGAAACTCGAACGGGTCGCCGGCGCGCAGCACGACGACCGTGGCGGCAGGTCGTGCGTCGACGATCTGGGTCATGGCTCAATAGGATAATCTGCCACGCATGATCGAACGACAGGATCGCGATGGCATCCGCGTGCTGCGACTGGCGCACGGCAAGGTCAGCGCCATGGACATCGAGCTGGGCGAAGCGTTCACCGCCGAGCTGAAGTCGGCCGCTGAGGACGCGGTCCGCGGCGTGGTGGTCACGGGCACCGGCTCGTCTTTCTCGGCCGGCGTGGATCTGTTCCGGCTGATCAAGGACGGGCCCGACTACGGCCAGCGCTTCCTGCCCGTACTCGACACGATGCTCCGCGATACGCTGACATTCTCCAAACCGCTGGTCGCCGCGGTCAACGGCCATGCCATTGCCGGCGGCTGCATCCTGACGGCGGCGTGCGATCACCGCATCATGGCCGAGGGCACCGGGCGCATCGGCATCCCGGAACTCGTGATCGGCGTGCCGTTTCCGGCGTTGCCGTTGCAGATTGTCGCCGCGCGCATGACCGACGCGATGTTCCGCGACCTCGTGCTCACCGGCCGGACCGTGCAAGCGGACGAAGCGGTCACGATTGGGCTGATCGATGAGAAATGTCCGCCCGACGAGTTGATCGCTCGCGCCGTGGCGGCGGCGAACCGGCTCGCGGCCATTCCCGCCGGCGCCTTTGCGCTGACCAAGGAGGCGTTCACCACGCTCATTCTTGATCGTGCCGCCTGTCTATCAGACCTCAACGCGCGCGTCGTTCACGCCTGGATGCAACCGCAAACCTACGAGACGATTCGGAAGTACCTGGAGAAGACTATTCGGAAGTAGATTCCTCCTCTCCTGATCTCCCGTTACTCCTGATCTCCTACCCAGAGCCAGTCCCGGATCGACAGTCCCAGTTGGCGCGGATCGCGGCGGCCATAGGCCCGTGGCCACCAGACGCGGCTGACTTCCGTCTCCAATAACAGGTGGGTCTGTCCCGGTGTCGCGGGAATGTCGATCTCGACGAGCGAAGGCGGCCGTTTCAGGTCACCCTCGAACACCACGCGTCCGTCGGCCCACACCGTCACGTGGACCGGACTCTCATCGGCGTCAGGATGATCGACCCAGCCGACAAACTTCAAGGCCCGCCCCCTGACCGGAATCTGGGTGATGGCGCGGCGTTCGGTCCATCGGCGGCCGGGCGTGCCGTCGGTACTCCGCTCAAGGTCGCCGATGCCCTGAGCGTATTCCCAACCGAAGCGGATGGCGCGATTTCTCGGACGCAGCTCGCCGCGGGCGTCGGCAAGCGTCAGGGCCGCGTGTACAGCGACCAGGGCGAGGGCGGCGATCCAAAACAGGCTGGACGGTGGTTGATGACGCGAGACGGACACATCAACCTCAGTCCCCTGCACGGTCAGGAACCAGAAGACGAAGGTCCACAGGGTCAGGACCACGGGCAGTGACTGCCCCGGGACGCCCATCAGCGAAATGAACCCAAAGCCGGCGAGGGTGGCACGAAGTACGCCGATCGAGAAGCGGTCACGATCGCCGGTCGTCCTCGCGAACAGCGTCATGGCGAAGAGCACGCACCACGCGATCCAGGGAATGCTGCCCAGCAGACCTAGTTCGGCCAGGAGGTGACGAGACCAGCTCTGGGCGTTGTCCGGGGCCAGATGGCGCGCGTTGCGTGCCACCGAGAAGTCGGGCACCAGTGTCGTGAACGAGCCGACGCCGACGCCGGCCCACGGGTGGTCGATGATCATCGAGACCGCGACCGGCCCGTAACCGAAACGATCCCAAAACACTTCCCGGAGCGACGTGGCGATACGGCGTTCGCCGAATCCAGGAATGAATCCCAGTGTGCCGCGATCGATCACCGTAGTGATGGCCGATCGTCGCGTCACCGTCTGCGCCGCGGCCCCGAGGACCACGATCGCAACCACGACCAGCGCCAGCCGCCTGGCGGTCAGCCGTGTCTGGCCTTCGCTCCGCTTCCAGGCCCTGAAGCCTTCGTACGCGAGCGCGCCACAACCGACCGCCATGACGCCAAGCGCGGTGCGCGAGCCTGAGGTGAAGACACCCGCAGCCGCTAGCGACACTCCGACCACGCCGAACGGCACCGGCCACGGCCGCGGCAGCGTCCGCGCCACCAGCACGGCGCCCGGGATCCAGAGTGCCGCGATCATGCCAAAGACGTTCGCGTCACCAAGGGTGCCGCTGGCGCGCCCCATGTGCGGCCACAAGTGGGGATTCAGGAATGTGAGGTCGACAAACCCCTGGTAGATCGCGAGACCGCAACCGATCGCAAGAGCCGTCGCCAGGGGGAGCAGCACGCGGTTGCGCAACGGCGCAATCCCGCCATTCGCGTAGCAATTAAACAGTCGATCGAACCACAGCAGTCCAAGATTGTGAACCAGCACCCAGTACGCGACGCCTGTGGCAGCCTCCCACGGCAGAATTCCGACACTGGTGTTCGCGGCGTTCGAGAGATATAGGACCGCGACATCGAAATCCAGCTCGCGCAAAAACACGATTGGCCACGACGCGACCACCACGAGCGACCAGGTAACGAGCGGCCAGCGAAATCGCTTCGGGAAGTTCCACTGCAGCGCGCCGCGGCCGGACAGGATCAGGCCCAGTAAAGGGAAGGCCCAGACAATCTCGACCGGCTCGAACTCGGTGCCGAAAGCGTAGAGGACGCCGGCCCGCGCGAGGTACGGCAGCACCAGGATGGCCACCGACACCTGGCCCGGCCAATAGGCGCCCGCGCCTGCAGCTACGACAAAGCCGCCAATCGCGATCGGCAGCAGCGGCGCGTAGGCCGCGCTCGTCGCCAGGTACAGCTCGACGCCCGCGGCCATCAGCGTCGAGACGATCACCAGGCCCTTCGTGAACCGGTTCATCCGCGCGAAAGCGCCACCACGGTTTCAATGTGGTCGGTGTGGGGAAACATGTCAACTGGCTGGATGCGCGTCACGCGATACCCGGCAGTGAGGATAACCGGCAATTCCGCCGCCAGCGCTTCCGGATTGCAGGAAACATAGACGGCCCGCGGCGGCGCGATCTGGTTGAAGACGCTGTCGAGGACCTCCGGCGGGCAGCCCTGCCGTGGCGGGTCGAGGACCACGGCGTCCCAGCGGTCGCGTGCCACCCGCGGCAACGCCTCTTCGACACTCGACGTGAGCAGCCGCATCATGCCACCCGGAATACGGTTCAGGCGAATGTTCGCCTCGGCATCCTTCATGGCCTGCCGGTTTTCTTCAACCGCCGTCACACGCACGCCGGCCTTGACGAGCGGCAAGGCAAACAGCCCGCTTCCGCTGTACAGGTCCAGAACCTGTGGCGACGAACCTTCAGGTTTGTCGAACGTGCCAACGCCGTCGATTACCAGTTGGACAAGCGCGCGCGCCGCGCCGACATTGGTCTGGAAAAACGCCGTTGGCGACACCAGGAACGAGGTGTCGATGATCCCGTCCTGCTTGACGTGGCTGTGACCGTCGATCTTGATGGTTTCCGACCCCACCATGAACGGCCCCGGGCGGTCGTTGATGTTGATGAAGAAACCGTCGGGCCGATCCGCGGATGCCAGCAAGCCACGAATCGGCGTGCGCAGCGCCTTGTCGTTCTTGGTCACCACCAGCATCGCCACCGCCTGCCGATCGTCCTCGGTGGTCCGGACAATGATGTGGCGGACGAGGCCGTTGCGCTGGGCGCCGGCGCCGTAGATGCGGGCGCGCCTCAGGCGATCGCGCAGCGCGAACGCGATGCGGTTGCCGCGGTCGCTGTGGACCGGACACTCGTCGATGCGGACAATCTGCTTGGAGCCACGCGCGTAGTGGCCCATCACCAGGCCGCGGCCCTGCCCTTCGGGGCCGAACACGAACGACACCTTGGTGCGGAAACGGTCCTCGCGCGGCGACGGCACCAGCGGCGGCACCGGCATGCCCAGCAGCCGCGCCAGCCGCGCCTGCTTCTGGAGCAGCTGCTCGGCGTACTCAACACCGGGCAGGCTGCAGCCGCCGCAGACGCCGAAATGTTTGCAGTTCACTGGGCTTGGGGCCTGGGGCTTGGGGCTTGGGCTTGGTTTTTCAGGCCTCAGGCCTCAAGCCTCAAGCCTATTTGACCGCGAGCAGCTCGACCTCAAACACCAGCGTCGCGTTGGGTGGAATCACGCCGCCGGCGCCGCGCGCGCCGTAGCCCATGTCGGGTGGAATGGTCAGCACCCGCGTGCCGCCGACCTTCATGCCGGCAAAGCCCTTGTCCCAACCAGAAATCACCTGGCCGCCGCCGAGCGGAAACTCGAACGGTTCATTGCGGTCTTTCGAGCTGTCGAACTTGGCGCCGCGCTTGTCGCCCTTCGAAGCCTCGAACAACCAACCGGTGTAGTGAACGCTCACCACCCGCCCCGCCACCGCCTCGGCGCCGGTGCCAACTGTGGTGTCGACCATCTGCAATTCCTTAACGCCGGTATCAGTCATCGGTGCCCCTTCAGTGGATTCGGATTTCTGAGCAGAGCCGCCGCACGCAACGGTGACCATCAACAGCAGCGACACAATCGTGAGTCTTTTCATCTAGTTCTCATTCGTGATCTGGTGATGTGGCTTGCCAGCCGTAACTCGACAAGTGGTTCCCGAGCGAAGGTTGGTGGAGGGAGAGTCCGCCACCAACTGGTCCCTTCAGATGGTACCTGATGCGGACCCGGCCGCGCCACGCCCTCGACACGTGGGGACGGCACCTCGAGCACTGCGGTGCCATCCGGCCGCGTCTGAGCACGACCCTGCTGTGGACACGGGCGGCCGCTCATCTCGCTTATTATCGTTTTTGCCCATGAGTTCAACCCCTTCTTTGTCCCGTTGGGAAAAAGGCGCCAGCCGTTCGCTGGCGGCGACGCGCATCTTTGATGTTCGCGGCGTTGAGTTTCGCCATCCTGTTCGGGACACGCGCCGCGAGTTTGTGGTCATCGACGCGCCCGACTGGGTCAATGTGATCGCGCTCACGCCCGATCATCGGCTCGTGTTGGTGAACCAGTTTCGCTACGGCACCGATGCGTTCTCCTGGGAAGTTCCCGGCGGAGGCATCGATGCGGGGGAGGATCCGGTTACGGCGGGAGTGCGCGAATTGCAGGAGGAAACCGGTTACACGGGAAAAACCGCGCGCCTGCTCGGATCAGTTAACCCGAACCCTGCCATCCTCAACAATCGCTGTCACCTCGTGCTCGTCGAGGGTGCGGAGCGCACGAACGAGCAGGAGTGGGGTCCCGATGAGGAGATCGAGGTGATGACGTTGCCCGTCGACGAGGCTTACGCCTGGGCCCGGTCCGGTCGCATCACGCATTCTTTGGTGCTGAATGCCCTGTTTCTCTTTGCTGCCCGGTGGACCGAGATCAAAGCAGGGCTTTGATCCGGCGCAAATGGGCGTGTTCTCGGGAAATCCCGGCTCTTTCCAAAAAGGAAATCGTGGAGCGCGGACATCAGGCATTCTTCGACGATTACGCGGAGATCGAGTGTGGTCAGGCGTCACGAAAATTGAATATGCGTCCACCGGGTCCGCGCCGCGTCTGAGCACGGCCCTGCTGTGGACGCGGGCGGCCGAGCGACGCCAGCCCCTGCTGGCTGTGCCACCTTCCGTCAGCGCGGCGCCGCCTCCCGTGCCTCCGCGAGACTAACGAGCCTTCCCCCATTCGCTCCCACAAGTGAGGTTGGAGTCAGCGGGCCGTTACGGGACGGCTTGAGCCCAGTTTGTCGACGTCTGTCGTTGCTAAGAAGGGCTTTGCCGGATGTTATTGGATTTGACTAGACGATGAATTGGCGGAGAGAGAGGGATTCGAACCCCCGGAACCCGTGAAGGTTCAACGGTTTTCAAGACCGCCGCTATCGACCACTCAGCCATCTCTCCGCAAGAAGGTCTATTTTACCGCCTCGATGCGTTCCCGCCCACCCATGAATGGCTTAAGCGCCTCCGGAATCAGCACCGACCCGTCGGCCTGCTGGTAGTTCTCGAGAATCGCGATCAGCGTGCGCCCCACCGCCAGGCCCGAGCCGTTGAGGGTGTGGACATGCTCCGCCTTGCCCGCGCCCTCGGGACGGAACTTGATGTTGGCACGCCGCGCCTGGAACCCCTCGCAGTTCGAGCACGACGAGATTTCGCGATACGCCTTCTGGCTGGGCAGCCACACCTCGAGGTCGTAGGTCTTCGACGAACCGAAGCCCAAGTCCCCCGTACAAAGCGCCATCGTCCGGTACGGCAGGCCCAGCAACTGCAGCACCCGTTCGGCGTTGGCGGTGAGGCTTTCGAGTTCGGCGTACGACGTGTCGGGCGTCGCGAACTTCACCAGTTCCACTTTGTCGAACTGATGCTGCCGAATCAGGCCGCGCACATCGGCGCCATACGAACCCGCTTCGCTGCGGAAGCACGGCGTGTAGGCGGTGTACTTCAGCGGCAGCAGGCGGCCGTCGAGAATTTCACCGCGATACAAGTTGGTGACCGGCACTTCGGCAGTAGGGATCAGGTAGAGGTCCCACTCCCCGGCGATCTTGAACAGGTCCGTCTCGAACTTCGGCAACTGGCCGGTGCCGTACAACGTCGCCGATGACACCAGGAACGGCGGCAGTATCTCGGTGTAGCCGTGTTCGGTGGTGTGCAGCGTCAACATGAAATTGATCAGCGCGCGCTCGAGTTGCGCACCGGCGCCCATCAGGATCGCGAAGCGAGAGCCGGAAATCTTGGTGGCGCGCTCGAAGTCGATGATCCCGAGCTGCGGACCGAGATCCCAGTGCGCCTTGGGCTCGAAGTCCAGCGCCGTGGGCTCACCCCATGTCCGTACCACCACGTTACCGGCCGCGCTCTTCCCCACCGGCACGCTGGCGTGCGGCAGGTTGGGCAGCACCTCGAGGATCAGCGTGCGCTGGCGCTCGACGGCATCGAGCTCCACTTCCATCTGCTTAATCTTCTGGTTCCGCTGCTTGCTGACCTCGTACAGGTGCTGCACCTCTTCGCCATTCCGCTTGCCGCGCGCCACCTGGTCACCGGTCGAGTTCTGCTCGCGCTTCAGCCCTTCGATGGCGGGAATCAACCGGCGGCGCTGCGTCTCACACGTCGCGAGTTGCTGCAACTCAGCCGTTGCGTCGAGCCCGCGATTGGCAAGGCCCTGCTGCACCGTTTCGATGTGGTCGCGGACGTAAAGAGGGTCGAGCATAACTGCACTATTCTAATGGGTATGAGCTCGACTGTCCGTAAGGTCGTCTTCCCCGCCGCCGGCCTGGGCACGCGGTTTCTGCCGGCCACCAAGGCGCAGCCCAAGGAAATGCTGCCGTTGGTCGACAAACCGACCATTCAATACGGCGTCGAAGAAGCGGTCCAATCCGGCGTCCCAAACATCATCCTGGTCACCGGCCGCGGCAAGAACGCCATCGAGGATCACTTCGATGTCTCGAAGGAGCTCGAGTCATTCCTCGAAAGCCGGGGCAAGCGCGACCTGGCCGAAGAGGTCCGCAAGATCTCTGATCAGATTAACGTCTCGTACGTGCGCCAGGGCGAACCGCTCGGCCTGGGTCACGCCGTGCTCGTCGCCGAAACCCTGATCGGCAACGAACCATTCGCGGTGATCCTGGCCGACGATGTGATCGATGCGACGCCACCGGCGCTGGCACAAATGATTGGCGTGTTCGAGAAGGCGGGCGGACCGGTGCTGGCCGTCGAGCGCGTGCCGATGGATCAGGTCTCGAACTACGGCGTGATTGCCGGCGTGCCGGCACCCGAAGTCGGCACGGGCGTCTACCGCGTGACCGACCTGGTCGAGAAACCGGCGCGCGAGGACGCGCCGTCAGACCTCGCCATCATCGGCCGCTACATCCTCACGCCCGACATCTTCCCTGCCCTGCACGAGACCGCGAAGGACAAGTCCGGCGAAATTCAACTGACCAACGGCTTGCGCCAGCTGCTGCAGTCGCGGCCAATCTACGCCTACGAGGTGGACGGTGTCCGCCACGATACGGGTAACAAGCTGGGGTTCTTGAAAGCGACGGTCTACTTCGCGATGAAGCGACCTGAACTCGCCGCGCCGTTCCTGGCGTACCTGAGAGAGGTCGTCAAGAACAGGAGCTGAGGAGATCAGGTCGTCGTGCTCGGTTTCGTTTCGGTCTTGGTCTCGGTCTTGGTTTCGGTCTTGGTCTCGGCCTTGGTTTCGGCCTTGGCCTCGGACTTCGAGTCGGTCTTGGTCTCGCCCGCCGGCGTGTTGGCGCTCGCCTCTTTCGCCGACCCGGTGCCCAGGTCGCTCTTGCCGCCGCGGCCGTAGTCGGTCAGGTAGAAACCAGAACCCTTGAACTGGATCGCGGGTGACGAGAACAGCTTGCTCACCGTGCCGCCGCATTTCGGGCAGATGTCGATCGGCGCATCCGAGTACTTCTGAATCACTTCGAAGCGGTGCGCGCACGCGCTGCATTCATATTCGTACAAGGGCATGTTGTTACTCCAACACCACGTCTGACGATCCATCAAGCATGAGGCGCCGCAGGGCCCAGAAGGGCGCCGAGCCCTGGGCCAGCAGCGCATCGTGGAACGCGCGCAACGAGGGCTTGCCGCCTTGTTGCTCGTACCAGTCGCGGCGCAGTTTCAGCAGCATCAGCTTGCCTGCCGAGTAGACAAGATACGTCGGATCGAAGGTGCCGCGCTCGGCTTCGCGCCGCGCGTTGGCGTCTTCCAGAAACGCCTCGTCCTTGAAGAACCGCACCCCCTGCTCGACCGACCAGTCCTCGGTGTGCAGGCGAATACCGACAATAAAGCGGGCCAGGCGCACCAGCGACTCGGCCAGTTGGCCGAGCTTGAGCGACTGATCGCCCTTGCCGAAGCCGGCCTCGAGCATCATCTGCTCGCAGTAGTGGGCCCAGCCTTCCATGTAGGAGGCGGGCGCAAACATGGTTGAACGGCGGACTTTGGAATCGACCTTCCGCAGGTGCTGATAGTGCAGGAAGTGGCCGGGATACACCTCGTGGATCGAAATGGCCCACAGCGTCGGCGTGTTGAAGTTGCGCAGGTGCTCGAGCTGGCGCTCGGCGTCCCACTTCTGATCGACGTCGGTCAAGTAGTACATCGCACGCGACGGCTTCGATTCGTAGGGCCCAGGCGTCCACATGCTGGCCGATGACCAGCGGAAGAACTCTGGCGTGGCGGCGACGGCGACACCGGAGCTGTCGGGAATGCTGACCACCGGGTTGCGAGACAAGAAGGTGTGCAGCTCTTCGAGCTGGGCATGGGCCGTCGAGATCAGCGCGCCGGGCGCCGGGTGCTGCTGTTTCGCCTTTCGCCATGCCGCAATGGGGTCGCCGCCAGTTCGTCCGCCGGCCAACTGGCGGAACTCTTCCTGTGTCGCCGCCAGTTCGCGCGTGGCAATGGCGAGCAGCCGTTCGACCGGGAGCGTAATCCCCTCCTCCAGGCGCAGCTTCTGCTCGAACCTGTCGCGGCCGAGACGGAACGACCCCTTGGCATTAGGCCGGATGTCGTTCTCGAGGTCATCGACGTAGGCGCCAATCGTCCTCACCGACTCGGTGCACGCATCGTCCAAGTCGCCAAGCAGGTGAATGTCATCGACATTCGAGAAGGCGCGAGGCAGGTCTGTCTGGATAAACGACATGGCGCCACGCCAGGTATCGATGCCGACCTTCACGAAGATGGCAGGCGGATCCTTGATGTTGTCGCGCGCGGCCTGCACGAGACGCGGCACCTGGCGCAGTTTCGAGAGTACCCGGCGCGCCCGGTCGGTTTCGGGCGAGTGGGTGAAGATTGCCTGGGCGGCAAGACTCGAGGCCAGGATGTCGGCGTAGACGTGCGGGTTGCGCTCCCACGGGCGCGTGGCTTCCAGATCGAATTGCCGGGCCCGGATGTTCGACGCGACAATCTGGTGCTCAACCTGTTCCCGAAGCGGCAAGTTCGCGTGCGGAATGCTGTCGAGCCGCCGGGCGAAGCCGGAAAGGGCACTCGTGTGACTGTCAATGGCCGTACGCCGGAAGTCCTCTAACAGGTCGTCATGGATGTGAACACCGTCCATGGTCGCCCCGGTGGGGTGGACCTCGTAGAGATAGGCGAGATAGTCGTCGACGAAGTGGGGTAGTGGTTCAGCCGCGTGCATGCAGGACACTAGGACGCGATCTCGGAAAAGCGGCCATCTCGCAATGGTACAATAAAATGCGGCTGATGAAGGGGACGCTGTACGTCGTCGCGACACCCATCGGCCACCTCGAAGACATCACGCTTCGCGCTCTCCGCATCTTGAAGTCCGTGCAATTGGTGGCCGCCGAAGATACGCGGCGGACCGGGAACCTGTTGCGCCACTACGAGATTGCGACGCCCGTCCTCAGTGTCCACGAACATAACGAAGGCGCGCGGGTCGCGCGTTTGCTCACTCGCCTGGCCGCTGGAGATTCCATTGCCCTGGTCACCGATGCTGGTACTCCGGGCGTTTCTGACCCTGGCGCGACCCTGGTGGCCGCCGTCCGGGAAGCCGGCTTCCGCGTGGAGCCCATTCCTGGCGCCAGTGCCGTGGTGACCGCCATGTCTGTGGCTGGGATGAAGTCGGAAGGGTTTTGTTTTCATGGGTTTGCTCCAATTAAGTCAAAAGACAGAAAATTGTGGTTCCTCGCCCTGGTCGAGGCCAGCCGAGACCGTGCCGCGGTGTTCTTTGAGGCCCCCCATCGGCTACTGAAGACCCTCGAGGAACTACATCAATTGGTCAAATGCCAGATAATGGTAGGGCGTGAGCTCACCAAGATCCACGAAGAATTCGTTTTTGGCACCCCTGAGGAGCTGCTGACCAGGTTCAAGGCCCCGCAAGGGGAGTTCACCCTGGTGATTCCGCCGGGTTCCAAGGACCAGGGCCTACCCCTGGCGGCGACGGACGATGATATCGAGAATTTATTTGGTCAATTAACAGAAAATGGCCTGGGCGAGTCCAAACGGGACACAGCGCGGCTGGTTGCTGAACGACTGGGCCTGACCACAAAGGTGGTCTACGACGCCCTGGAACGGGTCAAAATCACTCGTGGTTGAGATTCACGTCGTGGTGCTTGCCGCGGGCAAGGGCACGCGGATGAAGTCGCAGGTGCCCAAGGTCCTGCACGGCATTTCGGGCTTCTCGCTGATTGAGCGCGTCCTGCGCACGGCTGATGCCCTCGCACCCGCCAGCATCACGCTGGTGGTCGGGCACGGCGCGGACGAGGTTAAGGGCTCGCTCAGCTCGCGCGCGAATGTTCAGTTCGTCGTCCAGGAACAGCAACTCGGCACCGGCCACGCCCTGTTGCAGGCCCGGCCCCTCCTGGAAGGGAAGAGCGGGGTCGTCATCCTGCTGTCGGGCGATGTGCCACTGCTGACCAGCAACACGCTGCGCTCGCTGATCGAGACGCACACCCAATGCGAGGCTGCTGCCACAGTTGTGACGGCGAACATGCCGAGGCCCTTCGGCTACGGACGCATCGTTCGGACCAACGGCCGCATCGCGAAGATTGTCGAGGAGCGCGACGCCTCGCCGGCACAGAAGAAAATCACGGAGATTAACTCCGGGATCTATGCGTTCGACCTGGCGCCGCTGTTCGGCGCCCTTGATTCGGTCGGCACCTCAAACAACCAGGGCGAGTACTACCTGCCCGATCTGGTCGCCATCTATCGCAAACAGAAGCGCACCGTTGCCACGTGGACGGTCGAACACGCGGAAGAGATTCGCGGCATCAACAGCCGCACAGAACTTGCCGAGGTCAGTGCCATGGTCCGCCAGCAGAAGAACGAAGAGTTGATGGCCGCGGGGGTCACGTTGATCGACCCCGCGACCACCTACGTCGACAGCGATGTCGTGATTGGCGCCGACACGGTGATTCACCCGTGCGTCTTTCTGGAGGGCTCCACGAAGATTGGCGCCGCGTGCGAAATTCACGCCGGCAGCCGGATCGTGAACTCCACGCTTGGCGATCGGGTGTGTGTGCGCAACCACACTGTGGTGACAGATTCCACAGTCGAGGCTGGGTCCTTCATCGGTCCGTTCGCCCACATCCGGCCCGGATCTCAGGTCGGCGAAGGCGCGCACATCGGCAACTTCGTCGAGTTGAAGAAGACCTCGATGGGCAAGGGCTCCAAGGCGAATCACCTCGCGTATCTCGGTGATAGCACGATTGGAGCCGCGACCAACGTCGGCGCCGGCACCATCACCTGCAACTACGACGGCGAGAAGAAGCACCAGACCACGATCGGCGACAACGTGTTCGTCGGCAGCAACAGCACGCTGGTGGCACCGATTACGCTGGCCGATGGCGCGTACATTGCAGCAGGGTCGACCGTCACGAAAGATGTCCCGGCCGGCGCGCTCGGCGTCGGCCGCGCGCGGCAGGAAAACAAAGACGGCTGGCGCGAGAAGCGCCGCCAGAAACCCAGCGCCTGAACCATGTGCGGAATCATCGGCTACATCGGCCCCAAGCCCCTCGTCCCCATTATTCTTGACGGGCTGCGACGGCTCGAATACCGCGGCTACGATTCCGCCGGTATCGCAGTCGTGCACGACGGGCAGATCGAGATCCGGCGCAGTGCCGGCAAGCTGATTAACCTCGAAACCTCGATTCAGGCCAAGCCGCTGGTGGGGGAGTATGGTCTCGGTCATACCCGGTGGGCCACGCATGGACGCCCCAGCGAAGAAAACGCGCATCCTCACCGTGACGGATCGGGCCGCATTGTCGTGGTCCACAACGGCATCATCGAGAACTACCTGGAGATCAAGCGCGAGCTCGTCGCCGAGGGACACCAGTTCGAATCTGAAACCGACACCGAAGTAGTCGCGCACCTGGTCCAGAAGGAATGGCGCAACGACGGACTCGAGAACGCGGTGCTGCGCGCCATGAAACGCGTGCGCGGACTCTTCGCGCTGGTGCTGTTATCGGCGGACGACCCCAGGAAACTCGTCACGGTCCGCAACGGCCCGCCGATCGTGGTGGGCATTGGCGACGGCGAATATTTCGTCGCGTCAGATGTCCCGGCGATCCTGAGCCACACCCGCGAGGTGGTGTTCATGGAAGACCACGAGATGGCCGTGCTCACGCCGTCGGGAGTGGTGTTCATGACGCTCGAGGGCAAGGTCGTCGAGCGCAAGCCGACCCGTGTGACGTGGGACCCGATCTCGGCCGAGAAGGCTGGCTACAAGCACTTCATGCTCAAGGAGATCTTCGAGCAGCCCCACGCCGTCCGCGACACGGTGCTGGGACGCGCCTCGCTTGATTCCGGACAGATCTTCCTGGACGAAATGGCGATCTCCGACGGCGACCTGCGCGGCATCGACAAGATCACCCTGCTGGCGTGCGGCACGTCGTGGCATGCGGCGCTGGTGGGCAAGTTCATGATCGAAGAGCTCGCCAAGCTGTCGGTCGAAGTGGACTACGGCTCCGAGTATCGATATCGCAATCCGATCGTCAACAGCACGACGCTCGCGGTCGCGATTACGCAATCGGGCGAAACCGCCGACACGCTGGCGGCACTCCGTGAAGCCAAGGGCAAGGGCGCCCGCAGCCTCGCCATCTGCAACGTCGTCGGCAGCATGGCCACGCGCGAGTGCGAAGGCACCATCTATACCCACGCCGGCCCCGAGATTGGCGTGGCCTCGACCAAGGCCTTCACCACCCAACTGGTGGCGCTCTACCTGTTCGCGCTCAAGCTGGCCGAAGTCCGTGGCACCCTGACGAAGGACGAGCGCTGCACGCACATCGAAGCGTTGATGCAATTGCCACAGGTTCTCGAAGACACCCTGAAGTCGGCGAAACGGCTCGAGGAGATCGCGAATCGCTTCCATAGCCGTTCCGATTTCCTGTATCTCGGGCGCGGCATCAACTATCCGATCGCGCTCGAGGGCGCCCTCAAGCTCAAGGAAATCTCCTACATCCACGCCGAAGGCTATCCCGCCGGCGAAATGAAGCACGGGCCCATCGCCTTGATCGACGAGAAGATGCCGGTGGTGGCGCTCGCGACCCACGATCACGTGTTCGAAAAAATGCTGGGCAACATCCAAGAGGTCAAGGCCCGCGGCGGTGCGATCATCGCCTTCACCACAGTGGGAGATACGACGCTCACGGAAGTACTCGGCAGCGCCGATTCGTTGGTGACAGTTCCTGCCACTAGTCCGCTGTTAATGCCGGTGGTGCTGTCGATCCCGTTGCAGCTTCTGTCGTACTACATCGCGGTCCGCCGCGGATGCGACGTCGATCAACCGCGGAACCTGGCGAAGAGTGTCACGGTAGAATAGCGGGGTTGGATCTTCTCTCCTCGCTAAATCCTGCTCAGCAAGAAGCAGTACAACAGACCGACGGTCCGCTCCTGATTCTGGCTGGAGCCGGCTCGGGCAAGACGCGTGTGATCGCGCATCGCATTGCCTACCTGGTGTCGGAGCGGCTGGCCCACCCGGACGAGGTGATGGCCGTCACCTTCACTAACAAGGCCGCGCAGGAAATGCGCGAGCGGGTCGAAAAGCTGCTCGACACCGACTGCCGCGCGATGTGGGTTTCGACTTTTCACTCGCTGTGCGCCCGCCTGCTCAGGCGCGAGGCCCCGGCCATTGGCCTCAGCCGAGATTTCACCATTTACGACTCGGCCGATCAGCAGTCGGTAATCAAGCTGCTCCTCCGCGAGTATCACATGGACGATGCGACGTATCAGCCCCGGATGGTGCTGGGGCGTATTTCGGCCGCGAAGAACCGGATGGAAGGACCCGACACCTTCGCCGGCACGTGGAATCCGAAAGACCGAGAAATCGGTAAGTTGTACGAGGGCTACCTGAAGGCGCTGAAAGACGCGAGCGCCCTCGACTTTGACGACCTGCTGCTAAAGACTGTCGAGTTGTTCGACAAGGCACCGGCTGTTCGCGAGCGATATGCCAGGCGCTTCAAGTACGTGATGGTCGATGAATATCAGGACACCAACCGGCCGCAGTACCTGATGATCAAACAACTCGCTGGCGGCCATCGTAATCTGGCGGTCGTCGGTGACCCTGACCAGTCGATCTACAAATGGCGCGGCGCCGACCTGCGCAACATCCTCGACTTCGAGACCGATTTTCCGGAAGCCGTAATCGTTCGTCTCGAGCAGAACTATCGCTCGACCGAGGTCATTTTGAAGGCCGCCTCCACCGTGATTGCCAACAACCGCAATCGCAAGGAGAAGGCGCTGTGGACCGACCAGAAGGGCGGCGCCAAGATTCGCTATTTCCGCGGCGCCGACGAACTGGACGAAGCGGAGTACATCACCAGGATCGCGAGAGCGGCGATCCAGGATGATGCCCGGTCGCTGACCGCGGTGCTGTACCGCACTAACGCCCAGTCGCGAGCGGTTGAAGATTCACTGAGGGCGGCCGGCATCCCCTACGTCGTCCTTGGCGGCGTCGGCTTCTACGAGCGTCGTGAAATCAAGGACGCGCTCAGTTATTTGAAACTGATCCTGAATCCGCACGACGATGTCGCCCTTCGGCGGGTCATTAATACGCCGGCTCGTGGCATTGGCAAGGGCGTAATGGACGCGCTCGAAGGCGTCGATGTGTCGGATGTTGACTTGACCGGTGGGGACAAACCTTCAGGTTTGTCCGGCGGGGTGCTTCCCCTGTTTGCCGGGCTGGCTCCGACGGTGGCCACCAACTCGTTGTGGACCAAGCTGGTGGTTGCGGTGGACGGCCGTCGCTTGAGCTCGCGTCAGGGCACCTCGCTCGCCGCCTTCAGGGACATGATCACGACACTGGCGGAGATCGCCAGGAACGAACCGGTCTCGATTCTACTGGGCAAGGTGCTGGATCAATCTGGCTACCTGCGCGACCTGCGCGAAGACCGCAGTGAAGAGTCAGAAGGCCGCCTCGAGAACCTGATGGAGCTGGTCTCGGCCGCACGTGAGTACGAGTCGCGCGAGCACGAGCCGTCGCTTGGCGGGTTCGTCGATCGCCTGTCGTTGCTGTCGGACGTCGACAAGGAGCGGGGCAAGATCGAACCGCGCGTGATGATGATGACGCTGCACTCGGCCAAAGGCCTCGAGTTCCCGACCGTCGTCCTGGCCGGGCTGGAAGAGGGCCTGTTTCCGCACTCTCGCTCGCGCGAGGACGAAGCGGAGATGGAAGAGGAGCGTCGCCTCCTCTACGTCGGCATCACCCGCGCGCGAAAGCAGTTGGTCATCACCAGCGCCGCCCGGCGCCGAGTGTTCGGTGAGTATCAGAACACCGAGCCGTCACGGTTCATCGAAGAGATTCCGCTCGACCTGGTAGAGCAGGACTTGCCTGCGGTGTCGTCGTCTTACTCGTCCGGTTCACGCAGCAACCAGTGGGGGGAATATCGCGCCAATCCCTATGGCCGCCCGCGTCAGCCTGCCGCCGGATACCGGGCGGGTCGTCAGGATGACGGCGCGAAGGTGCCGACGCAGAACTTCAAGTACGAAGAAGAAGACCAGACGCCCGGCCTGCGGCCCGGCGCGCGTGTGAAGCACACCCAGTTTGGCTCTGGCACGGTGGTCAGCGTCGAGGATCTGGAGGACGACCAGAAGTTGGTCGTTCGCTTCAACTCGGTGGGAACCAAGACGCTTCGCGCTAAGTACGCGAAGCTGGAACGAGTCTAGGCTCCAGAATCGAAGACGGGCGGCGCCAGGTCTTTCGGCCGCCGGTCGGGTTCAGCCAGCAGCACGTCCGCCACATCGGGTCCTGAAGCTACAGACCGGCGATCTTCATAATGATCGGCCGCCCCTCGCGGCCATTGCCGGCCACGCGCTCGATGGTCACCGTCAGCGTCTTCGCCACGGTCATGCCATCGGGCGACTTGAACGTCGCCGCCACTACGACGTCCTTGGTGACGGTCTCACCGGAAAACGTCTTCGGGTCGAGCGCCGGCTGGCCGGGCTGGGTTAGCGATGCTTCGGCCAGGCCGGTCGCGGCCTTGATGGCGGCGGTCGCCGAGGCGGTGGCCTTGGCGTGGGCCGAAATACCTTCGCGCCAGGTGTTCCACTCGAGCTTGATCTTTTCCTGCGCCGGCGTGAGCTTCGCCGTCGGGTTCATCTGCTCGATTTTCAGGACTTCTTCAATCAGCTTGATGTTGGCGTTCTGGTATTCGATCTTGGTCTTGAGGAAGGCCTGCTCGGTTTCTTTGGCCTTGGCTTCAGCCTCGATCAGCGGCGTGAAGGTCAGCGGGATGCGCGTCTCTTCGCCAATGGTCGTGATCGAGAAATCCTCGATCGAGCCCTGTGTGCGCGGATCGATTTCGACCGCCGCCATGCGGCCCACCGTCGTGTTGTCGCGCGCCTTGGCGGCGCGGAAGTACTGCGTCAGGAACTGCTGCTCGGGCGGGCGTGAGCAACCAACGACGATGATGGTCGCGGGAACAAGCAAGAGCGCGGCGGCTAGCTTCTTCATTCGGATTCTCCTGACTCGGGAACCATTTCCTCAGCCTTCTCGACGAGCGCAACCGAGACGATCTTGTCGTCGCCCTCCAGGTCCATCAGGCGAACACCCTGCGTGGCGCGGCCGATGGTGCGAATCTCATTAGCGGCCGTGCGCAGAATCTTGCCCTGCTCGGTGATCACGAGCAGCTCTTCGTTGTCGTGGACCTGTGTAATTGCAACGACCGGGCCGTTCTTTTCGGTCACTTCGACGTTTTTCACGCCGAGGCCGCCGCGGCCGGTGACGCGATACTCGTCGAGCAACGTGTTCTTGGCGTAGCCCTTTTCGGTAACCGTCAGCAGCGTGCCGCCGGCCTTGGCCACCTGCATGGCCACCACTTCATCGCCCTCGCGCAACTGGATGCCGCGGACGCCGTATGCCGTGCGACCCATACCGCGCACGTCGCCTTCGCCGAAGCGGATCGCCTTGCCGGCCTTGGTGCCGATGAAGATTTCGCTCGTGCCGTCGGACATCTGCACGTCGATGACGGCATCACCTTCGTCGATGCCCATGGCGATAATGCCGCCGGCGCGGGGATTCGAGAACGCCGACAACTCGGTCTTCTTGATGGTGCCCTTGCGGGTGCCCATCACGATGAAGTGCGTATCGTCGAATTCCTTGATCGCCAGCATGGCGGCGATCTTCTCGCCGGCTTCCATCTGCACCAGGTTCGCCACCGACTTGCCCTTGCCGTCGGCGCCGACGTCGGGAATCTCGTAGACCTTCAGCCAATACGCGCGGCCGCGATCCGAGAAGACCACCAGGAACGAGTGGGTTGAGGCGACGAACAAGTGGTTGACCACGTCCTCGTCGCGCTTGCGCATGCCGATGCGGCCCTTGCCGCCGCGGTTCTGCGTGCGATAAGTCGTGATCGGGGTTCGCTTGATGTAGCCGGTATCGGTGACCGAGATCGCGACGTCCTCGTCTGCGATCAGGTCCATCATGCTGATCTCGCTCTCGTCCTCGATCAGCATCGTCCGGCGCGGATCGGCGAACTTCGCCTTCACGGCGCGCAACTCGTCGAGGATGATCTGCAGCAACAACGGCTGGTTGGCCAGGATGTTCTTGAGCTTGGCGACGAGCGCCATCAGCTCGGCCAGCTCGCCCAGGATCTTATCGCGCTCGAGGCCGGTGAGGCGCTGCAGTTGCATGTCGAGAATCGCCTGCGCCTGGATTTCGGACAGCGCGAACTGGGTGACCAGGCCGGCCTTGGCTTCGGGCGGATTCTTCGATCCACGAATCAGTTTAATCACCGCGTCGAGGTGATCGAGAGCGATCTTCAAGCCGTCAAGAATGTGCGCGCGCGCCTCGGCTTTGCGCAGCTCGAACTCAATACGCCGGCGGACCACTTCACGGCGGAAGTCGATGAAGAGCTCGATGACCTCGAGCAGGTTCAGGACCTTGGGCCGGCCGGCCACAATCGCCAGCGTGATGATGCCGAATGACTGCTGAAGCTGGGTCTGCTTGTAGAGGTTGTTCAGCACCACCTCGCCAATTTCACCGCGCTTCAACTCGATCACAATCCGCATGCCGTCGCGGTCTGATTCGTCGCGCAAGTCGGAAATGCCTTCGAGCGACTTGTCGCGCACCAGTTCCGCGATGCGTTCGAGCAATCGCGTCTTGTTCAGCTGATACGGAATCTCGTGAACGATGATTTGCTGGCGATCGCCCTTCTTGGTGGTCTCGATCTCGGTCTTGGCGCGCACCTGGATCGAGCCGCGGCCGGTCAGAAAGGCCTCGTGGATGCCGCGCTTGCCGACAATGCTGCCGCCGGTCGGGAAATCGGGACCGGGAATGATGCGAATCAGTTCCTTGAGCTTCTGCTCGCGGGTATAGACAGGACTTGGGGCTTGGGGCTTGGGGTTTGAATCGTCACCCGACGCACTCGTCGCACTCGTCGCACCGGATCCCATCAGCGTGTTCTCAATAATCCAGATGACGCCGTCGATCACCTCGCCCAGGTTGTGGGGCGGGATGTTGGTGGCCATGCCGACCGCGATGCCGGTCGAGCCGTTGACCAGCAGGTTCGGATACGTCGCCGGAAACACCGTCGGCTCGGTCGTCGTCTCGTCGAAGTTCGGGACGTAGTCGACCGTGTCCTTGTCGAGGTCCTGCATCAGGCTTTCGGCAAGGGCCTCGAGCCTGGCTTCCGTGTACCGATAAGCGGCTGGCGGATCGCCATCGACCGAGCCGAAGTTACCCTGGCCATCGACCAGGGTCTTGCGCATGTTGAAGTCCTGCGCGAGACGGACCAGCGTGTCGTACGCCGGCTGGTCACCGTGCGGGTGGTAATTGCCGATTACTTCGCCAATCACCTTCGCGCACTTGCGATAGGCGCGGTTCGAGGCGAGGCCCATCTGGCTCATCGCATACAACACGCGGCGATGCGCCGGCTTCAGGCCGTCGCGGACGTCAGGCAGCGCGCGCCCGATGATGACGCTCATGGCGTAATCCAGGTACGAGCGCTTCATCTCGTCTTCGATATTGACGGGCGTACGATTCTGCTCGGTCTGGGACATGGATGTTTAGATGTCGAGGTTCTTGACGTCGAGAGCGTTATCTTCGATGAACTTGCGCCGTGGTTCGACCTGGTCGCCCATCAGCGTGGTGAACATCGAATCGGCTTCGGTGTGGTCTTCGGCGCGCACCTGCAGCAACGACCGAATCTCCGGGTTCATTGTCGTGCTCCACAGGGTTTCGGGATTCATTTCGCCGAGACCCTTGTAGCGGTTGATGGCGACGCCCTTGCGGCCAAGTGCGATGAAGTGTTCAATGAAATCGTCAATGCTGCGGATGGCCACCGGCCCGCCTTTTGGGGCGGGTTGGGCGGGTGAGGCCGGCGCTACGCCAATCGCGCCGAGGGCGTTCTTCTCGTCAGCCGTCAGGCCCTCGTCGGCCAGTTCGACGTCTTCCGCTTCTTCGGCTTTTCCACCAGCAAGCACGCGCACTTCAACCGGGGCCTTCCGCATGGCGCGGACCACCTCCTTGATGTCCGCGTAGCTGGCGGCAAGGGTTCGGTACTCCCCACCGGTCACGAACTCGTAACCAATCTTGTCGAAGCGCGAATAGCCGGTGGCGCGATCGTCAATGCGCAGGTTCCACGTATTGTGTTCTTCGTCGCGCTCAAGCGTGACGTCGCGGGTCGGCGTCGTCACCTGGTCGGCCAGGCCCTGCAAGCCCTCTTGTTGTTCGAAGAAGCCGCGGTCGCGCGCGCTCCGGTCGAGCAGCGCTTCGACCACATCACGGGCGTGGCCGCGGCGTTCAACCGTCGACAGCACATTGCGGTAGGCGATGATGCCGTGCAGCAGCTTCTCGAGGTCGGCGCCAACGTATTCCACGCCGTCGGCCGACCGCACCGCGCGCGACTCAACCGCGCGATGCACCAGGAACGTCTCGAGCGCCCGCTCGTCCTTGATGAACGTTTCCGACTTGCCGCGCTTGGCGCGGAACAGCGGCGGCTGCGCGATGTAGATGTGGCCGCGGTCGACCAGCATCGGCATCTGGCGATAGAAAAAGGTCAACAGCAACGTGCGGATGTGCGAGCCGTCGACATCGGCGTCGGTCATGATGATGACGCGGTGGTAGCGCAGCTTGTCGATGTCGAAGTCGTCGGTGCCAATGCCGCAACCAAGTGCCGCGATCATTGTCTTGATTTCGTCTGAGCTCAGCATGCGGTCGAGCCGCGCCCGCTCGACGTTCAGGATCTTGCCCTTGATCGGCAGAATCGCCTGGAAGCGCCGGTCACGGCCCTGCTTCGCGGAACCACCTGCCGATTCGCCTTCGACAATATAGATTTCGGCCTGGGCGGGGTCGCGCTCCTGGCAGTCGGCGAGCTTACCGGGCAGCGACAGGCCATCGAGCGCGCCCTTGCGGCGCACCAGGTCGCGGGCCTTGCGGGCGGCATCGCGGGCCCGGGCGGCGTCCACCGTCTTCTGGACAATCTTCTTGGCGATCGCGGGGTTCTCTTCGAGGAACGCGCCCAGTTTGTCGTTGACGATCGCTTCGACGATGCCCTTGACTTCGGTGTTGCCGAGCTTGGTCTTGGTCTGGCCTTCGAACTGCGGGTTCGGAATCTTGACGCTGATGACCGCGGTCATGCCTTCGCGGATGTCGTCACCGCTGATGGTCGCGTCTTTCAGATCCCTGACCAGGTTGTTGGCATTCGCGTAGGCATTCACGGTGCGCGTGAGCGCCGCGCGAAAGCCCGACAGGTGCGTGCCGCCTTCGTGGGTATTGATGTTGTTGGCGAATGAGAACTCAACCGGGTTGTAGCTGTCGTTCCACTGCAGCGCGATCTCGGCATCGATGCCGTCGCGAACGCCGTGCATGAAGACGACCTTCTCGTTGATCACGCCCTTGTTCTTGTTCAAGTGCTCGACAAACGACATGATGCCGCCGTCGTAGTGAAAGCGGTGGTTCTTGCCGCTATCGCGCTCATCCTCGAGCGTGACAATCAGGCCGGCATTCAGGAACGCCAGTTCGCGCAGCCGCTGGGCGAGCGTATCGAAGCTGTAGTCGGTGGTCTCGAAAATCTGCGCGTCGGGCTTGAACGTGACTTTCGTGCCGCGGCGTTGGGTGGTGCCGGTCACCACCAGGTCGTCGATCGGCTTGCCGCGCTCGTAGCTCTGTTGATGGGTCTGGTGGTTGCGCCAGATCTCGAGCTCGAGCCGTTCCGACAGCGCGTTGACGACCGAGACGCCGACGCCGTGCAGGCCGCCAGACACCTTGTAGCTGCTGTTGTCGAACTTGCCGCCGGCGTGCAGCACGGTCAGCGCGATTTCGGCCGCCGGGCGGCCGCTCTCGTGCATGTCGGTCGGAATGCCGCGGCCGTTGTCAATCACCGTGACCGAGTTGTCGAGGTGAATTGTAACGTTGACTTCGGTGCAGTAGCCGGCGAGGGCTTCGTCGATCGAGTTATCGACGATTTCGTAGACGAGATGATGTAAGCCGGCCGGCCCGGTGGAGCCGATGTACATCGCCGGGCGCTTGCGAACCGCCTCGAGGCCCTCAAGGACCTTAATGCTCTCCGCGCCGTAGTCTGCGTTGCCGTTGCTCGCGTTGCCGTCCGCGCCGCCGAGCCCGGCCTGATTTTCTGGTGGTTCCGTTTGGGACATGTCTTCGTTCACACGCGCATCGGCATGATGACGTAGGTGTAGTCATAGCCTTCGGCGCCAACGGGCTTCATCACCGCCTGGCTCACTTCGTCCTTGAGTTCAAGCGCCACCACTTCCGTTTCGATGACCGCGAGGAAGTCGAGAACGTACTGCGCGTTGAAACAGATGGTGAGCTGAGGCCCGTTGTATTCAATCGCGATGGGCTCGCGCGCTTCGCCAAACTCCGGGCTGCTTGACGTGACTTCGACCTTGCCCTTGTCGAGAATCATCTTGACCGCCCGCGAACGCTCGTTCGAAAGAATGGCCACACGCTTGACGGCTTGCGTCAACCGATCGCGTTCGAACTCGACGTGCTTGTCGTTGCCTTTAGGAATGACTTTTTCGTAGGCGGGAAACTGCCCGTCGATCATGCGCGAGATCAGCAGGCGAGGTCCAATCTCGAAGAACAAGTGATTCTCGCCGCGCTCGTATTTGACGTCGACGTCGCTGTCGGCAAGTAGGCGCCCCAGTTCGGCCAGTGTCTTGCGCGGCAGGATAGCCTTAATGTCGTCGCCCTTGGCACCTTCATGGTTGACATTGACCAGGGCCAGGCGATGGCCGTCGGTTGCGACAAACGTCATACTGTCCGGCCGCAGGACAAACTGGGCGCCGTTCAAGTAGTAACGCGTGTCTTCGCCGGTGATGGCAAACTGCGTCAACGCCACCATTTGTTTAAGCGACTTGCCTGTGATGGTGGCCTTCGCGCCGCCGCCGGCTTCGGGCAGGCTCGGAAAGTCTTCGCGCGGCAGCGTCGGCATTTTCGAGCTGAACTGACCGCCCGATACCTTGACGGTCGTGCCGCCCTTGTCGGTTTCGATGTTCACGTCGCCGTCTGGTAACGAACGCACCACTTCGTAGAACTTCTTTGCCGGCAGCGTGACCGAGCCAGGCTTGGCCACTACGGCCTCACAGCGGCTGCGTAGTGCAACTTCGAGGTCGGTGGCGAGCAACGTCACTTCGTTGCCGGTTGCTTCCAGCAGGACGTTCGCCAGAATGGGAATTGTGTTTTTGCGCTCGACGATCTGCTGGAAAAATTGCAGTTCCCGCACAAGTTCGGCTTTCCTGGCGACCAGTTCCATAGCGCGGCTACCTTCTTAGAATTAGAGAAAAGTCGAAGACATTAAAGTATACAGGAAATAGGTCCTGTTTATAAAATTTACAGCGGCCGTAAATCCTTATTAATCAAATATTTAAACTGTAAATATTTCTGTGGATAACATGCGCGGTACCGGACGCGACGGCCGGGGGCTTTCGCCCAATCCGCAGCCTTCCACAAACCATACACAGTTGAGGTTGTGGATAAGCCGCCGGGTTGATTTTTCAGGACTCCAACTCAGGGAAAAATCAACCCGGCGGCTTACTTCAACTGGTCGAGCAGGTTCTTCACCTGGTGATCGAATTCCGGGTTGTTCTTGCGTAATTCCTCGATCTTCTTAATCGAGTGGATCACGGTCGAGTGATGTTTGCCGCCAAAGCTGCGGCCGATCTCAGGTAACGACGCGTGCGTCAGCGCCTTACAGAGATACATCGCAATTTGCCGTGGCATAGCCACTGATTTCGAGTTATTGCGCGCCCGAATCTCGGACGGCTTCATCTGGTAGTAGTCGGCGACAAATTTCTGAATCTGCTCGATCGTGACGGCCTTCTCATCGTGATCGATGACGTTGCGCAACACGTCCTGCGCAAGTTCAATCGTCAACGGTTTACCGGTGAGCGAGGCGTAGGCGATCAGCCGGATCAGTGACCCTTCCAATTCGCGGATGTTCGACTTAATCCGCGTGGCCATATACATGGCGACGTGGTCGGGTAACTGCAGTGCTTCGCCTTCGGCCTTCTTCTTCAAAATGGCGACTTTTGTCTCGAGATCCGGCGATTGAATGTCGGCAATCAACCCCCACTCAAAGCGCGAGCGCAAGCGCTCTTCAAGCGCCGGAATTTCATGGGGCGGTCGGTCGCTGCTTATTACGATCTGTTTCTGCGCATCGTGCAGTGCGTTGAAAGTGTGAAAAAACTCGTTCTGTGTGCCTTCCTTGCCCGACACAAACTGAATGTCATCCACCAGCAGGACGTCGACGCTGCGATACCGAGAACGGAAATCCAGGATGCGATCGAACCGCACGGCGTTAATCATCTCGTTCATGAAGCGCTCGGACGAGATATAGGTGAGCACGAGCCCGGGATGATGCTGGACGACGTAGTGGCCAATCGCGTGCATCAGGTGTGTCTTGCCCAGGCCGACGCCGCCATGGATGAACAGCGGGTTGTACGACCGTGACGGCGTTTCCGCCACCGCCCGGCAGGCTGCATGCGCAAACTGATTCGACGGCCCGACAATAAAAGTGTCGAAGGTGTAGCGCGGGATCAGGCTGCCGGCCCGCACCGGTTCCGGCTCGCTATTCGTCACCATCACCTGCGGCGGCGGCGCCTCTGGGGCACCGGGTGCCTCGGTCCAGCCCGCAGCCGCAGCCCGACCGGCACCGGCCGCCGCGTCGGGCACGAACACCAGTTTGGCGTCCGGGCGGCCCACCTCGCGCATGGCCTCGGCCAGCACGACCGAATAGTGCCTGGGGAGCCATTCCACGAACAACAGGTTCGGAACCCGAATGGAGAGGGTCTGGCCTCCGTCCGACAAGAGAGAGGTCGGCTTGAACCAGGTCGAGAAGCTATGCCGGCCGACCTGATCTTCAATCCGGCTGAGAACCTGGTCCCAAATCGTGGCGCTCGGCATCACTACAAAGTTATGATTATAAAGGACTTATTTTTATGGAACCCAGGTCTTTTCCACAAGCTTTTCCACAGGTGTGGAAATCTTTCGGAGAAGGCAACCGGGAGGACGCTCACTCTAACATGCGGGGGGCGTCCGGGATCCAGGATCGAAGGTCTTTTTTGACCGGACCCCTGGATCCAAGGGTCCGGTTCCAGAAAACTCGTCTATAATCGTTTGTTCGACTGAGGAGAATATGGCGAGATCTAAGAAGGGCAAGCGTACGTTTCAACCAAATACCCGGCGCCGCGCGAAAACGCATGGCTTCCTGGTTCGTATGGCAACCAAGGACGGCCGGCAGGTTCTGAAACGCCGCCGCGCCAAGGGCCGTAAGCGGCTCACGGTTTCCGACGAAAAATAGGCTTGAGTCTTGAGACTTGAGGCTTGAAGTTCAAGCTGCAGGTCTCAAGCCACAGGTCCCAAGCCAGCTGAGTGATGGCCAGGTTCTTACCAGCCGAGCACGTTCGCAAGCGGGCCGACTTCGAACTCATCTACAAGACAGGTTTCAAGCGGTCTGGCCGCCTCATGACCATGTTCACGAGGGATCGAGAGGCAGGACCGGCGCGTCTCGGGATTGCTGCGACCAGGAAGATGGGCGCGTCGGTCGAGCGCAACCGGGCTAAACGGCTCGCCCGCGAGTTGTTCCGCCATCACAAACCGGAAGGCGCGATCGATGTGGTTGTCGTTCCCCGCCGTGACATGATCTCAGCACCTTATGCCCGCGTCGAGGCCGAGTTTCTGTCCTTGCTCTCCAAAGGTAAGTCACGGTGAGTAGGGCCGCGCGAATTGCGCTTGCACTTGTTCGCGGATACAAAATCGTGCTCTCGCCGCTGTTTGCCGGCAGCTGCCGCTACATGCCAGGCTGCGCCGACTACATGAGCGAGTCGATCACGCGCCACGGCGTCATTCATGGCGGCTGGCTCGGGGCCAAGCGGTTGTGCCGTTGCCACCCGTTGGGCGGCCACGGCTACGACCCGGTGCCGCACTCTTAAATCATCCAATCACCAGATCCACAAGATCACGAGATCATCGAAGTCCCCATGGAACGTAGAGTCCTCATCGCCATCACGCTGTCATTCCTGGTGCTGTTCCTGTTTCAGCGCTTTGTGATGCCCCCCTCCGCTCCACTTGAATCGCAGAGTGGAGCTACGGCGGGGCAAGCCTCCGGCACCGCGACGCCGGCGCCCGGCAGCATGGCGGCGCTCACGCAGTCGTCAAACTCCCCCTCCGCTCCGGCTGTGATTCAGAGCGGAGGTATGGGGGATAAGCCTGTCTCCGCCATCGCCACGCCAGGGTTACCCACCGTAGCGCCTGGCGCGGAGGTGGGCGGTCCGACGGTGATCGTTGGTGAAACGGCGGTGCGCGAGATCGTGGTCGAGACCACCACCGTCCGTGCCACGTTCAGCAATCGTGGCGGCCGACTCTTGCACTGGATGCTGAAGGACTACCGCAACGAACCTGGCACCCCGCTCGACCTGGTGCCGCAAGGCATTGGCGACGATGTCGTGAAGCCGTTCACGCTGGTGGTGGACGACGCGGCGGTCACCGATCGGATCAACAACAGCCTCTATCGCGTCGTGGCCGCGGCGGAC
This sequence comes from Acidobacterium sp., assembly GCA_002737365.1. Classification (GTDB taxonomy): domain Bacteria; phylum Acidobacteriota; class Vicinamibacteria; order Vicinamibacterales; family UBA2999; genus 12-FULL-67-14b. The sequence goes on from NSIL01000003.1 coordinate 146,538, forward strand.
AGCATCGACGCCACCACCTCGGCCCAGACGATCACGTTTGAGCTCTCGGCCTCCGATGGACTGAGCGTGACCAAGACGTTTGTGATCGAGCCAAAGGGCTATCTCGTCACCTTCAGCGCCGTGGTGCAGTTGGGTCAGGCGCGCCTGAACCCCGTCATTCACTGGGGCCCCGGGCTCGGCGACGAAATCGCGCACCGTCCGCCGTCATCGTTCTTCTCGCCGAACAGCGTTGTCTCGGCGCAACCGATGGTCTACAAGGACGGCGCGGTCGAACGCGTGGCGCCGACGGAGGCCGGTTCACAGGAAGGGACGTTCCGCTACGCCGGCACCTCGGACCACTACTTTGCGTCGCTGTTGTTGAATCAGGGGTCGCCGGTGCCGTTCCGCATCGACTACGCCCCGGTCAACGTGCCGGTGCCGAACGAGCCGACGCGGTTCGCGACCTACATGACCTACTCGGTGCGCTTCCAGGCTCCGCCTGAGAAGTCGCAGTTCTTCTTCGGCCCCAAGGCGCTTGAGGAGCTGAAGGCCATCGACAGCGAGCTCACGCGCGCGATTCACTTCGGCATGTTCTCGTTGCTGGCGGTACCGCTGCTTGGTGCCCTCCAGTGGGTTCACGGCTTTGTCGGCAACTGGGGCTGGGCCATCGTCGTCCTGACCATTCTGATCAACCTCGCGATGTTCCCGCTCCGCCACAAGAGCGTGGTGTCGATGAAGAAGATGCAGGAACTGCAGCCGCAGATGAAGGCGATCCAGGATCGCTACGCGAAGTACAAGATCACGGACCCGGAGCGGCAGAAGATGAACACCGAGGTCATGGAGCTCTACAAGACCAAGGGAGTGAACCCGGCCAGCGGCTGCGTGCCGATGCTGCTGACCATGCCGTTCCTGTTCGCGTTCTACGCCATGCTGTCGGTGGCCATCGAAATCCGCGGCGCGGACTTCTTTGCGTGGATCACCAACCTGTCGGCCCCGGACCCGTATTTCGTCACGCCGATCCTGATGGGCGTGGCGCAGTTCTGGCAGACCAAGATGACGCCGACGACGGCCGACCCGGCACAGCAGAAGATCATGATGTTCATGCCGATCATGTTCAGCTTCATGTCGCTGTCGTTCCCGAGCGGCCTGGTGATTTACTGGCTGGTCAGCACGGTGTGGACTATTGGGCAGCAGTACGCGACCAACTATTTGATTGGCGCGCCGGCAAAGCGCATTGCAAAATAGGGCCGCCGTCGCTGTGAAGAGCGAGCGATGGCGGGGCAGGGCAGACCGATAGAGGTAACTATGGCGACAGCAGATATCACCGGATTCGTTCAGAAGGTCGTCGATGCGATGGACCTTGATCTCGAAGCGTCGGCCGAAGAGATGCCCGACGGCGTGCGCATCAACCTGAACGGCGAAGACGGCAACGTGCTGACCCGCAAGCAGGGTGAAGGCCTCGCTGCGCTGCAGCACATCGTGGCGGCTATTTACCGGCACGAAGCGGCCGAGGGCCGGCGGCTGGTCGTGGACTGCATGGGCTACCGCAAGGGCAAGGACGATGAACTGAAGCAGATGGCGTTGTTCCTGGCCGGCAAAGCCAAGGACAGTGGCCTGGCGCAGGAGATCGGGCCGCTCAATCCTTACGAGCGCCGCATCGTCCATCTGGCCGTGGCCGAGGTCGAGAAGGTGACCACGGAAAGCATCGGCGACGCGTTCGAGAAGACGGTCATCATTTCCGTCAAGTAACCTGGCTGGGATTCCGGGATTCGGGATCCGGACATGTTTTCCACCTCGGACACGATTGTTGCGATTGCCACCCCCGCGGGACGCGGGGGTCTGGGCGTCATTCGCATCAGTGGTCCTGACGCCGCGCGGGTCGCCGGCGCGCTGGTCGGCCGTGCGACACCTTTCAAAGCGCGGCACGCCACCTTCGCCAGAATAGAAGTGGCGTCCGGCGTGAGCGGGACCGGGGATCACGTCGTGGTGACCTTCTTCCCGTCACCTTCGTCTTACACGGGCGAAGACGTCACTGAAATTTCCGCGCACGGCAGCCCGGTCGTGCTGTCCTCGATCCTGCGCCGGGCCATCGACGCCGGTGCGCGTCTGGCCGAGCCCGGCGAGTTTACCCTGCGTGCCTTCCTCAACGGCAAGATCGATTTGATCCAGGCCGAGGCCGTCGCCGATCTGATCGACGCGGTGACGCCGCGGCAGGCGCGAGTGGCGTTCGATCAACTCGAAGGCACGCTCACCGCCGCGATCGGCCGCATCGAGAGCGACTTGTTCGACGTGATCGCGAAGCTCGAGGCATCGCTGGATTTTCCGGATGAGGGCTACCACTTCGTCGGCGCGGCCGAGGCCAGGGTGGCGCTGGCGTCGGTGATCGATCGGATCGAGGCGTTGCTCGCCCACTCGGCCCGAGGGCGGCTGGTCCGCGAGGGTGCGCAAGTGGCCATTGTCGGTGCGCCCAATGTTGGCAAGTCGAGCCTGTTCAACGCGCTCTTGAACGCGAATCGGGCCATCGTCACCGCCCTTGCCGGCACGACTCGGGACCTGCTCACGGAGCGGGCCGAGATCGGCGGGCTCTCGCTGGCGCTAATCGACACGGCTGGCGTGCGCGAGACTGCCGATGTGATCGAACAGGAGGGCGTGAGCCGGACCCGCGCGACCCTGCGCGTGGCCGACCTGGTGCTGGTCGTGCTTGACCGCTCGCGCGCGATCACGGCCGAAGATCGCGACCTGCTCGCCGAGACCGCGTTGCAGCCGCGCGTTGTGGTGTTGAACAAGTCCGATCTGCCCGGTGTGATCACCGAGGCCGGGGTGGCGATCTCCGCCCGCACGGGCGCGGGGCTTGACGATCTGATCGCGGCGATCGCGAACGAGCTCGCCGCCGAAGTCTCCGGCCCACGCGATCAACCTGCGGTAAGCAACGTTCGCCACACGGTTCTGCTTGAGCGTGCCCGCGCCGCCCTGCTGTGCGCGACCGAAGCACTGGCCGCCGAGGTGTCCGAGGAATTTCCATTGCTCGATCTCCAGGACGCGGGACAGGCGCTGCAGGAGATCACCGGCCGCCGCACGAGCGACGATCTGCTGCATCACATCTTCGCGAAGTTCTGCATAGGGAAGTAGCAGGCCGCGGCTACCGCGCTGGCCGTGCGAAAATGGCGGGGCGGTTTAGTCATCGCAAATAGGTAATCAATTAGGCACAAATGATAAGCGAATTAGATGTAATAGTCATCGGCTCCGGGCACGCCGGGGTCGAGGCGGCGTGGGCGGCGGCGCGGCTGGGGCGGAGCGTTGGCTTGTGCACGCTCAGTCGAGAAACCGTCGCGCACATGCCATGCAATCCCGCCGTTGGTGGGACGGCGAAGGGACATCTGGTTCGAGAAATCGATGCGCTGGGCGGATTGATGGGCCGCGCAATCGACGCTACAGGCATCCAATTCAAGCTTCTGAACCGCAGCCGCGGGCCGGCAGTGTGGTCGCCGCGGGCGCAGGCCGACAAGCCGCGATATGCGGCGTGGGTTCGCGCTGAGCTCGAATCCGAGCCGAATATTCACTGGATCATCGGCCGCGCCGGCCGGATTGTGCTGGATGCGGGCCGCGTGGCTGGTCTGGCGCTTGAGGATGGAACGGTCTATCGGTGCCGGGCGCTGGTCATCACGACCGGGACCTTCCTGAATGGACTGGTTCACGTCGGCCGCGAACAGCGTCCTGCCGGCCGGGCGGATGAACCGCCATCGCGAGATCTGGCTCAATCAATCAAGAGCCTCGGTGTGCGCTGGGGTCGGCTGAAGACCGGAACGCCCCCACGGCTGGCCCGCAAGTCCATCGACTTCGCCGGAGGCGTGAAATCAGGCGTGTTCCACGTGGAACATGGCGACCTAAAGCCTGTTTCGTTCTCATTTACCTCCACCATGTCGCCGGAGAACACCGCGGTTTGCCACCTGCTGCACACCACCGACCGGGTGCATCAACTGGTTCGAGCCAACATCTCGGCGTCGCCGCTCTACAACGGCCAGATTGCCGGAATCGGACCCCGCTACTGCCCGTCGCTTGAGGACAAGGTGATGCGCTTCCCGGATCGGGAGCGCCACCAGATCTATCTCGAGCCCGAGGGCCTGGACGTGGAGGAAATCTACGTCAACGGCTTCTCCATGAGCCTTCCGGCCGAGACCCAGCGAGAACTGGTGCGTGCCCTGCCGGGCCTCGAGTCTGCCGAGATGCTCCGCCCCGGCTATGCCGTGGAGTACGACTTTGTTCAGCCCACCGAACTGCGTTCCTCTCTGGAAATGCACCGCGTGCCGGGCCTGTTCTTTGCCGGGCAAATCAACGGCACGTCTGGATACGAGGAAGCGGCGGGGCAAGGGCTGCTTGCCGGCATCAACGCCTCACAGTCCGTCTCGGGCCGGCCGGCACTCGTCCTGGGCCGGAACGAAGCGTATTTGGGCATCATGGTCGACGACCTGGTCACGAAAGGATGCCTCGAGCCCTACCGGATGTTCACCTCCAGAGCCGAATACCGCCTCCTCCTGCGCACCGACAACGCCGACCTCAGGCTGACTCCGAAGGGCCGCGACCTTGGTTTGGTCGGACATGAGCGATGGGAGCGGTTTGCGGGCCGGCAGGCGCGCTACGAGCTTAACGTGGAGCGCCTGCGGCGCAGTTGGGTCCGGGTCGAGGGTGGCGCAAGAGTCACCGCAGCCCAGGCCCTCAGGCGTCCGGAACTTACCCTGGCAGGCATGATGGCCGACGGGGACGTGGCCATCGACACCTCCGAGCAGGATCACCTGCTTGACGTATCGTCGGTCGAGACCACCCTCAAATACGAGGGCTACCTGCTGAGACAACAACAGGCAGTGACCCGCGCCCAGCACGCCGAGCGGCGAAAAATTCCCGAGACGTTCCCCTTCGAACGCGTCCCAGGCCTGTCGCGAGAGATGGTCCAGCGCTTCGCAGAGGCCCGCCCCGAAACACTCGGCCAAGCCCAGCGAATCCCCGGCGTCACACCCGCGGCCGTGGCCGTCGTCGGTGCATACCTGAACCGATTCTAGGAATTAGCCACGCAACTAGCATTTTCGAAAGAATTTCTCTGTGTCCTCGGTGTCCTCTGTGGCTAATACTCTCGGGTGTGGCGAATCGAGAGTTCCGGGAGCGGCTAAAGCGTCGGGCGAAGGCAGCCAACATCTCGCTCGAGCCGGCTCTTGTTGACGGCCTCGAGACCTACTATCAGCTCCTGACCAAGTGGAACGCGAAGATCAACCTCACCGCGTTCCGGCTGACGCCGGCCGGTGAAGACGAAGCCATCGATCGGCTGTTGATTGAACCGGTCGTCGCCTCACGTTACGTCCCCGAGACCGCAAGGGCGCTGCTTGACGCCGGCTCTGGCGGCGGCTCACCCGCAATTCCTCTCAAACTCGCCAGGCCCAACCTCCACGTACGCCTGGTCGAAGTGAAGACTCGAAAAGCGGTCTTCCTCAGAGAGGCGGTTCGCACCCTCGCCCTTCGCGACGCCGAGGTGGAGACCGCACGATTCGAAGAACTGCTTCCAAGGCCAGAACTCCACGAGTCGCTTGACCTGGTCTCGGTGCGAGCGGTCCGCATTGAAACGCGAACCCTGCTCACGCTCCAGGCCTTTCTAAAGCCTGGCGGAAAAATCTTTCTCTTTAGAGGATCGGGAACAAGCACGGTGGAAACGGAACCGCCGCCGCCCCTGGCGTGGATGGCGAGCTACCCCCTCGTCGGCGCCCTGCACAGCAAGCTCGTCGTGCTCAGCAAAACACGGGTGTGAGAAATCCTGGTCCCGGACCCCGGATCCAGGGTCGTGTTATTCTCTATTTCGGTCTCAAGTAACTAGCTGTATAGGTCAAACACCAAAAAATGGCCAAGATCATCGCCGTCACCAATCAAAAAGGCGGCGTCGGCAAGACCACCACGGCGATTAACTTGGCGGCGGCACTCGCCATCGCGGGCCGCACCGTGTTGCTCGTTGATTGCGATCCCCAAGCCAACGCGACGAGCGGCATTGGTCGCAAAGGCGAGCGCGCCTTGAGCGGAACGATTTACGAGGCGCTCACGGCCTCGAACGGTGAGGCCCCCGACAGCTTCATCCTGCCGACCAGCGTCGAACGTCTCTCGCTCATCCCCGCCAATCGCGAACTCGCCGGCGCGGAAATCGAATTGATCGCCTTTCAAGATCGCGAGCGACGTTTGCAGCGCCTGCTGGAACCGCTCCGCGATCACTTCGACTTCATGATCATCGACTCGCCGCCATCGCTCGGCCTGCTCACGCTGAACGCGCTCGTCGCCGCCGACCGCGTGTTGATCCCGCTGCACTGCGAGTACTTCGCGCTCGAAGGCCTGGCCGATCTGGTCGGCACCATGCGCCGCGTTCGCGCCTCGCTCAACCCCGCGCTCGACATCGAAGGTGTGCTGCTCACCATGAACGATGAACGCACCAACCTGGGCCAGCAGGTCGGCCGCGACGTGCGCGAGTTCTTCAAAGAGAAGGTCTACCAGACCGTCATTCCCCGCAACGTGCGGCTGGCCGAAGCGCCCAGCCACGGGTTGCCCGCGGTAACCTACGACGCCCGCTCGCGCGGCGCCGAAGCCTACTTCTCATTCGCCAACGAACTGCTCGCGAAGAACAACGAAGGACAAATGTCGAAGCACGAAAGCTAGCCATGGAGAAACGACCCGCTCTCGGCAAAGGCCTTAGCGCGCTGATTCCAGATGCGACCGACGCGTTGATCACCCCGCGCGCTTCGCTCGACGTTGATATCGACCTGCTCGAGCCCAATGACTACCAGCCGCGCGGCCACATGGACGACGAGCGCCTCGAAGACCTGGCGCGATCGATCCGCGCCAACGGCGTGATTCAGCCCATCATCGTCCGCAAACTCGCCACCACCGGCACCGCGCGCGATCGCTACCAGATCATCGCCGGCGAACGGCGCTGGCGCGCCGCGCAACGCGCTCAACTGACCAAAGTGCCGGTCGTCGTCAAGGAGATCGCCAGCGGCGACAAGAAGCGGCTGCTCGAGATGGCGCTGATTGAAAACATCCAGCGTGAAGACCTGAACCCCATGGAAGCCGCGGCCGGCTACCAGCGGCTGATCGACGAGTTTCACCTGAAGCAGGACGAGATCGCCGTGCAGGTGGGCAAGGACCGCGCGACGGTGGCGAATTACCTGCGCCTGTTGAAGCTTCCCGACGAAGTGCGCGCCAACGTTTCGTCGGGCGTGCTCTCGATGGGCCACGCTCGCGCCATCGTCGCCCTGCCCACCGACGGCGATCAACGTCGCCTTGCCCGAGACGTGGTCTCGCGCGGATTGTCAGTGCGCGAAACCGAAGCGCTGGTCAAAGGCGAGATTGCACGCCAGGGCCCCGAGGCCGGGAAGAAGCCGGCGGCGAAAAAAGACGTGCACGTCCGCGCCGCGGAAGAGCAGTTACGCCTGTCGCTCGGCACACCAGTTGAGATCAAGCGCCGCGGCAAGGGCGGCACGATCGCCATCAGCTTCACCAACGAGGCCGAGCTACAGCGAATCTACGAATTCCTGACAGAAAAGAAGTAACACGAAGATCGCGAAGGCCACGAAGCCAAACCCTTTTTTTGAAAAGGCAATCTTCGTGTTCTTTGTGACCTTCGTGTTAGGTTTCATCAATGACTGAACAACAAAGGCGCCGGCTGACCGAAATGGTCAGCTGCGCGGGTTGAGCGAGCAAACTCGCTGCTGGCGAGCTCGCTCAGGTCCTGAGCGGCATACCAATTCAAACCGACCCACGCATCCTGGTTGACTACAGGACGGCGGACGATGCCGGTGTGTACGCGTGGGAGAGTGGTCCGGCGCTGGTGCAGACGGTGGATTTCTTCACGCCGATCGTCGACGACCCGTATCTCTATGGACAGATTGCCGCCGCCAATTCCTTGAGCGATGTCTATGCGATGGGCGGTCGACCGCTGACGGCGCTGGCGATCGCCGCGTTCCCGGACGAAGGCCTGCTGACCGAAGACATCGCCCAGATCTTCCGCGGTGGGTTCGACAAGCTGCGTGAAGCGGGCGTGGCGCTACTTGGCGGACACACCGTGAGGGACGCCGAGATCAAGTTCGGCTATTCGGTGACCGGCGCGGTCGATTCCAAACGCATTCTCACCAACGCCGGCGCCAGGGTCGGCGATCGCCTGATCCTGACCAAACCGCTCGGCACCGGCATTGTCGGAACCGCGATCAAGTTCGGCCGCGCGCCAGCCGGCGTTGTGGAACACGCGGTCGCGTCCATGCTGACGCTGAACAAGGCCGCTGCCGAAGCCATCACCGGTCTCGACGGCATCCACGCGTGCACCGACATCACCGGATTCGGATTGGCAGGTCACGCTTCGGAGATGGCCGCAGCAAGCCACGTGACCCTGGTGATTGACGCCGCAGCGCTGCCGCTCATTCCGGGCGTCATCGAGATGGTGGCGGCCAACAAGTCCGGCGGGATGGGGACCAACCGGCAGCACTTCGCCACGGGGGTCGAATTCGGCGCCCTAGTGGCGGCTGAACTTCAAGACCTGGTTTTCGACCCCCAGACTTCGGGCGGTTTGTTCTTGTCGGTGGACCCCGCCCATGCCGGGCAAGCCCTGGCTGCCCTGACGAAGGCCGGAGTTCCTGCTGTCTTTGTTGGCACGGTCGAACCCGGAGGCGCCAAACGCCTGACAGTTACTTAATTCTGTCGTTCGCCCAAAACAGGAGCTTTGATCCGGGGTCCGGGGTCCGGGATCCGGCTCAAAATGCGGTGTCCGGATCCCGGGCACCGGACCCCGGATCCCGGCCCGCCGTGATACATTTACTTGTTTGTTAACACCAGACATCACCACCCTTTGGGTCGTCGCGTTCCTGCTTCTGTGCACCTACCTGCTCAACAGCCTGGTGTTCAAGCCCATCCTGCAGGTCATCGATCAACGCACGAACGCCGTTCGCGGTGCGCGCGAGTTGGCCGATTCCGCCTCGCAGAAGGCGACCGCCGCGGCCGCCGAGTACGAGCAGAAATTCAACGCCGCGCGGACCGAGGTGTACGGCCAGATGGACGAGATGCGAAAGGTTGCGCTCGACAAGCGCGCCACGCTGATCGCCGCCACGCGCGCTACGGCCGAACAGGAACTGAAAGCCGCCACCGTCCGCGTGCAACAGGAATCACAGACCGCGCGCGAATCGCTTGATCGTAATGCCAACAACCTGGCCGGCGCCATCGTCACCCGCGTGCTCGGCCGAGCCTCCTAGTCACCAGGCAGGAACAGAAGTGCTGACCACATTCCTCGCCGCTTGTGAATTAAAGCGCAAAGTGCTCCTGGCCCTGGCGCTCGGCGTCTTCCTGGTCGTGGCGTCGCCCGCCCGGGCGCAGGATCACGCACCTGCCGCAACCGACGCGCATGGCGGCAGCATCACCGACATGATCCTGGCCATGGGCTGGCCGGTGGCCAACTTCATCATCTTCGTTGGCGTCATCTACTACTTCGGCAACGGCCCGCTGAAGGACTATCTCGCCAGCCGCAGCGCCACCATCCGCAAGGACCTGGTCGAAGCCGCCGCGCTCAAGGCCACGGCCACGGCGCAGCTGGCGACCATCGAACAGAAACTCCAGGCGCTCCCCGGTGAGTTGAGCACGCTGCGCACCCGCGGCGCTGCTGAGATTGCGGCCGAAGAGAAACGGATTGCCGCCGCCGCCGATGCCGACCGAGAACGCCTGCTCGATCAGACGCGCCGCGAGATCGATCTGCAGGTGCGGCTCGCCAAGAAGGATCTCGTTGAGCACGCCGCCGATTTGTCGGTGCAGCTGGCCACCGAGCGGATCAAGAAAGAAACGACGCCGGCCGATCAAGCCCATCTCGTCGACAACTACTTGAAGCAGGTAAAAACGGGCCAAGCCCCAAGCCCCAAGCCCCAAGCCTAATGTCCCTGAGAACATCGGCCAATCGATACGCCAAAGCCCTTTTCGACGTCGCCGTCGAAGAGAAAAATGATCTGGCGCAAATCGATCGCGACCTGCACGCCGTCGTCGAGATGCTGAGCGCCAGCCCCGACCTGGCGCCGGCCGCCGGCCGCACCGGCGTGACCGAAGCGATGCGCCGGTCGCTGATGGAAGCGGTGGCCGACAAAATGGGCGTCGCCACGCCGGTGAAGAAGCTGATGGTCCTGCTGGCCGAGAGCCGCAAGCTCGACCTCATTCCCGACCTGTCGACGGCCTATCGCGAACGCCTGCTCGCGCACCAGAACATCGTCCGCGCCGAAGTGACGAGCGCGACGGCGTTGACGCCGGAACAGACGCAGGCACTGGCGGCGAGTCTCGGTAAGGTCACCGGCAAGCAAGTGGAGCTGTCGGTCAGCGTCGACCCCGCCCTGCTTGGTGGCGTCGTCGCGAAGATCGGCAGCACGGTGTACGACGGTAGTGTGAGAACACAGCTGTCTCGCATGAGGGCACAGCTGCTCGACCGACAGTAAGAATTCGGACCCCGACAAGAAGCTTATGAGCATAAAAGCCGACGAGATTTCCAAGATCATCCGCGAGCAGATTGGCAGCTTTGCCGTTGCGGTGGATGTCGCCGAGACCGGCACCGTAGTGTCAGTGGGTGACGGCATCGCGCGCATTCACGGCTGCCAGCGCGCGATGGCGGGCGAAATGCTTGAATTCCCGCACGGGGTGTTCGGTATCGCGCTCAACCTTGAAGAAGACAGTGTCGGCACGGTGCTGCTGGGCGACTTCACCGCGATCAAGGAAGGCGATCCGGTCAAGCGCACCGGCCGCATCATCTCGGTCCCGGTCGGCGAAGAAATGCTCGGCCGCGTGGTCAATGCGCTCGGCCAGCCGATCGACGGTAAGGGTCCGATTCTCACCAAAAAGCTGTCGCCGATCGAGCGCATTGCGCCTGGCGTCGTCGATCGCCAGCCGGTGCGCGAGCCGATGCAGACCGGCCTCAAGTCGATCGACGGCATGGTGCCGATTGGCCGCGGCCAGCGCGAACTGATCATCGGTGACCGCCAGACCGGCAAGACCGCGGTCGCCCTTGACGCCATCCTGAACCAGAAGGACACCGGCGTCATCTGTATCTACAACGCGATTGGCCAGAAGCAGTCGACGGTGGCGCAGGTCGTGCGCACGCTGGAAGAAGCCGACGCCATGCGCTACACCATCGTGGTCGCCGCGACCGCCTCGGACCCGGCGCCGATGCTTTACATCAGCCCTTATTCGGCGACGGCCATGGGCGAGTACTTCCGCGACAGCGGCCGTCACGCACTGCTAATTTACGACGACCTGTCAAAGCACGCGCAGTCGTATCGTGAAATTTCGCTGCTGCTGCGGCGTCCGCCCGGCCGCGAGGCCTATCCCGGCGACGTCTTCTACCTGCACTCGCGCTTGCTGGAGAGAGCGGCGAAGCTGAACGACAAACTGGGCGGCGGCTCGCTGACCTCTTTGCCGATCATCGAAACCCAGGCCGGCGACTTGTCGGCCTACATCCCGACCAACGTCATTTCGATCACCGACGGCCAGATCTTCCTGGAAGCCGACCTGTTCAACCAGGGTGTGCGCCCGGCCATCAACGTCGGCAATTCGGTCTCGCGCGTCGGCGGCTCGGCACAGATCAAGGCCATGCGCCAGGTGGCCGGCACCCTGCGGCTCGACCTCGCGCAGTATCGCGAGCTGTCGGCCTTCGCGCAGTTCGGCTCGAGCGACCTCGACAAGGCGACCCAGAACCAGCTCAATCGCGGCGCCCGTCTCGTCGAGGTGCTGAAGCAGAAGCAGTACGCGCCGCTCGCCGTTGAGCAACAGGTCACCATTCTCTATGCCGGCGTTAACGGCTTCCTCGACAGCATTGCCGTCGCCGACGTCGGTGCCGCGCAAGACGAGCTGGTCAAGTTCATGCAGACCCGCCACGGCAACGTGCTGCAGGCGATCCGCGAGAAGAAGCAGTTGGACGACGCGCTCAAGAACGACTTGAACGCGGCGTTGAAGGAATTCGGCGAACACTTCGTGGCCATGAAGGGCAGCCTCGCGAAGGCGTAACCGATGCCGTCACTTCTCGACATCCGTCGTCGCGTTCGCGCGGTCAAGTCGACGCAGCAGATCACGAAGGCCATGAAGATGGTCTCCTCGTCCAAGCTGCGCCGTGCCCAGGAGCGGATTCTCAAGAGCCGCCCGTACGCGCAAGAGATGCTGCGGGTGTTCAATAACCTGGCCACGCGCACCGACCACGCCGCGCATCCGCTGTTGACCGACGACCCGTTGGCGGCGCGCACGCTAATCATCGTGATCACGGCGGACCGCGGTCTGTGCGGCGGTTTCAACACCAATGTCGCCAAGGCGGCGCTGCAGTTTTCGATCGACCAGCCGAAGTCTCCGGACGGTCGCGACGTCGCCATGGCACTGGTCGGCCGCAAGGCGCGCGACTTCTTTCTGCGTCGCGGCTTCGACGTGCTGTACGAGGAAGTCGGCCTGTTCCAGAACGTCAAGTGGTCGCACGCGCAGGCGATTGCCGCGACCGCGATCAAGGAATTCCTGGGACCAGACATCAGCTCGGTCTACCTGGTCTACAACGAGTTCAAGTCGGTGATTTCGCAGCGGGTAGTCATTGAAAAACTGTTGCCGATTCCCCGCCTACGCGCCGAGGACACCGACGCCGGCGCTTCGGCGGGGCAAGCCTCGGACTACTTATTCGAACCCGATCCGGCGCAGCTGCTCAACACCCTGTTGCCGATGCACGTGGCGGTGCAGGTCAACCGTGCCTTGCTTGAATCATCCGCCGCCGAACATGCCGCGCGCATGCAGTCGATGGATAGCGCGACGCGCAATGCCAAGGAAATGGTGGATCGCCTGACGCTCTACATGAACAAGGTTCGTCAGGCCGCCATCACGCGAGAAATTATCGAAGTGGTTTCAGGAGCCCAGGCAACCTAGGGCTCATGCCAGGAGGGCGGCACTTTAGTGCCGCCGGCAAAACACATATGGCTACAGCAGCAGCAGATCTAAAAGTCGGTAAGGTCATCCAGGTCATCGGGCCGGTTATCGACGTCGAGTATGAGGGCGGGCACCTGCCGGCCATCTACAACGCCGTCCGCATCTTCGACGATGGGTCGTCGGGTGGCGAGAAGGTGGACATCATCGCGGAAGTCGAGCAGCACCTCGGCGAAGGCCGCGTGCGCACCGTCGCGATGAAGCCGACCGACGGCTTGCAGCGCGGCATGAGTGTGATCGACACCGGCGCGCCGATCCTGGTGCCGGTTGGTCCCGAAACGCTCGGCCGTGTGCTGAACGTGCTGGGTGAGCCGGTCGACTTCCCTGACCAGCCGGTCAAGTCGAAGGAACACTGGCCGATTCATCGTCCCGCTCCGAAGCTGGAAGACCAGTCAACGGAACTGAAGATGTTCGAGACCGGCATCAAGGTCATCGACCTGCTCGAGCCGTACCTGCAGGGCGGCAAGATCGGTCTGTTCGGTGGCGCCGGCGTCGGCAAGACCGTGATCATCATGGAACTGATCAACAACATCGCCATGAAACACGGCGGGGTGTCGGTGTTCGCGGGCGTCGGCGAACGCACCCGCGAGGGCAACGACTTGTGGCTCGAATTCCAGGAGTCGGGCGTGATCGACATGAAAGAGATGTCGAAGAGCCGCGCCGCCCTGGTCTACGGCCAGATGACGGAACCACCAGGAGCGCGCCTGCGCGTCGGCCTGTCGGCATTGACGGTGGCCGAGTACTTCCGCGACGCCGAAAACAAGGACGTGCTCCTGTTCATCGACAACATCTTCCGCTTCACGCAGGCGGGTTCCGAAGTGTCGGCACTGCTCGGCCGCATGCCCTCGGCCGTCGGTTACCAGCCGACACTGCTGTCGGAAATGGGCGCGCTGCAGGAACGCATCACTTCGACCAAGAAAGGCTCAATTACCTCGGTGCAGGCCATCTATGTGCCTGCCGACGACTACACCGACCCGGCGCCGGCGACGACGTTCGCCCACCTGGACGCGACCACCAACCTGTCGCGCCAGATTGCCGAACTCGGCATCTACCCGGCGGTTGATCCGCTCGCGTCGTCGTCGCGCATTCTTGACCCGCGCGTGATCGGTGACGAGCATTACAACGTCGCCCGCCAGGTGAAGCAGATCCTGCAGCGCTACAAGGACCTGCAGGACATCATCGCGATTCTGGGTATCGACGAACTGTCGGAAGAAGACAAGCTGGCGGTCTCTCGCGCGCGCAAGATCCAGCGCTTCCTGTCGCAGCCGTTCTTCGTCGCTTCGCAGTTCACCGGTCTCGAAGGCAAATACGTCACCATCGAGGAGACCATCCGCGGCTTCAAGGAAATTGCCGAAGGCAAGCACGACGGCTTGTCGGAACAGGCGTTCTACCTGGTTGGTACCATCGATGAAGCGATCGCCAAGGCGAAGACCCTGAAGCAATAGCCATGGCCCTACCGACCAAGCTCACGCTGCACATCGTCTCGCCCGACGCCTCCATTTCACAGGAAGTGGACGAGGTGTCGTTGCCGGGCGCGGAAGGGGACTTCGGCGTGCTGCCCGGGCACACGCCGTTCTTCACCGCGCTTCGGACCGGCGCCATGTGGTACCGACAGGGTGCCGAGAAGCACAGCTTGCTGGTGTCGGTCGGCTTCGTCGAAGTGCTGCCCGGCAAGGTGTCGGTGCTGGCGCAGGTGGCCGAGCGCGCTGAAGATCTCGACCAGGCCCGCGCCGAGGCCGGCATGAAACGGGCGGAAGAAGTGATGGGCGCCGTGCCCCACGATATCGACTTCGGGCGTGCGCGGCTGGCCATGCTCCGCACGTTGCAGCAATTGCAGGCGGAAAGCCGCAGAGGCGGTGTTTAGCAGTCTCGCGAAGCTCGCTCGCTATCGTGCGCTGATCCAGACGCTCGTCGTCCGCGATCTGAAGGCGCGCTACCGCGGATCTGTCCTCGGCTTCTTCTGGTCGTTTTTCAACCCGGCGCTCCTCCTTTTCATCTACACGTTCGTGTTCACGAAGGTGCTGCCGTCGAGCCACCAGGCCAACATGGAGCCGTTCGCGCTGTTCATGTTTTGCGGCATCCTGCCGTGGACCTGGTTTTCCTCGTCACTGCTCGAGTCGTCCAACACGTTGATCGCCGGCGGTAACCTGATCAAGAAAGTGCTGTTTCCGGCGGAGGTGCTGCCGATCGTCACCGTGCTGGCGAACATGGTGCATTTCTTCCTCGGCCTGCCGATTCTGGCGGCCTTCGTCCTCTATTACCAGCGGCCGATCGATTCCGTCGAGTTGCTGTGGTTGCCGGTGATCGTGTTGGTGCAATTGATCTTGAGCACCGGCTTGGCGTTCTTCCTGTCGGCGCTGACGGTTCACTTCCGTGACCTCAAGGACCTGCTCGGCAACCTGCTCACGCTGTGGTTTTTTGCGACGCCGATCATCTACTCGGTCGAGATGGCGCCGGCCGACATGCGGTGGTGGTTGAACATCAACCCCATGACCCACCTGATGCGGTCGTACCAGGAGGTCCTGTTCTTCGACGGTCCGTTCGGCCACCAGCGCTGGCTGCTGGCTCTCGGCGCCGGCTCGATCGTCGTGTTCCTGGCGGGCTACTTTGTGTTCGATCGGTTGCGGGATAGCTTTGCTGAAGAAGTATGAAGCCGGCGATTGATGTCATCAACGTCTCGAAGATCTACCGGCGCTACGCGCGGCGGCGGCAGTTTGCCACGCTCAAGTCCGCGTTGCTTGACGGCAGCCTGCTCGGTGACTTGAAGCCCGATGAAACCTTCCAGGCGCTGCGCAACGTGTCGTTCTCGGTTCCGAAGGGCTGCACCTACGGCGTGATCGGCAGCAACGGCTCGGGCAAGAGCACGCTGCTCAAGTGCGTGGCCGGCATCACCCGGCCCACCGAGGGCGAGGTCAAGGTCGACGGTCGCATCTCGGCCTTGATTGAACTGGGCGCGGGCTTCCACCCGGAGATTTCCGGCCGCGAAAACATCTTCATCAACGGCATCATGCTTGGCCTCAGCAAGAAGGAGGTCCAACGTCGCTTCGACGAGATCGTCGAGTTTGCCGAGATGCAGGACTTCATCGACGCGCCAGTCAAGACCTATTCGTCGGGCATGTACATGCGCCTGGGTTTCGCGGTCGCGATTCACGTCGACCCGGAAGTCCTGCTGGTGGACGAAGTGCTGGCGGTCGGCGACCAGGGTTTCACCCACAAGTGCCTCGACAAATTCTCGGAGTTCCGTCGTCGCAATAAGTCGATTCTGCTCGTGACGCACTCGCTCGACCTGGTCGAGAAGTTCTGCGACGAGGCCCACTGGCTGGACAAGGGCATCTCGAAGGGTGAAGGCGACCCCAAGAAAATGGTGGCCGCCTACGTCATGAACGTCGAAGACAGCGAACAGCATTCGCTGGCTAAAGCGGAGGCCACGAGGCTCGCGGCGTCCGCGAAGAACGTGACCGGCGCTCCCCCGGTGGCCGAGGAACGGGATCCGGGGTCCGGGGTCCGGGATCCGGAAGAGGCGCCGCTGAATCCGGTGGATGACGCCGAGACGACCCGCGATGGGTTCAAGGCCACCGAAGGCCGGTGGGGCACGCGCGAGATCGAGATTACCAAGGTGTCGATCAGCGGGCCCGACGGCGAGTCGGGCCATGTGTTCCAGAGTGGCGACGACATCAAGGTGCACATGACGATGACGGCCAAGGAGCCGATCACCGACTTCGTGTTCGGCCTCGGCCTGTTCACTGCCGACGGCGTGTGCATCTACGGCACCAATACGAATCTCGAGGAGTTCCAGCCCAGCGAGATCGTGGGTGAGTGCTCGGTGACCTTTGAGATGGACAGTCTCGACCTGATCGAAGGCACCTACCGGCTGGACCTGGCGGCCCACAAGGCCGACGGCTATCCATACGATTACCACCGGCTGCTCTACACGTTCCGGATCAAGTCGCGGGTCCGCGATGTTGGCATCTACCGTCCCGCTCACCGCTGGGACTTCGGCGGCGGCATCACGTTCAAAGGGCGGCTTGAGACCTGAGGCTTGAAATGCCCAGGTCCCAAGCCCCAAGGCCCAAGCCCATGGTTATCGCACTGAGCGAAGCACAGGCCTTTGTCCACCGTGAGCGAAACTCAGGCCGGCGGATCGTCTTCACCAACGGCGTCTTCGACGTCCTGCACCCCGGCCATGTCCGCTATCTGCGCGACGCCCGCGCCCTGGGCGACCTGCTGATTGTTGGCGTCAACAGCGATCGCTCGTCGCGGGCGCTTGGCAAGGCGGCGGATCGGCCGATCAATCCTGACGGCGAGCGCGCCGAAGTGCTCGCCGCCCTGAAGTCGGTCGACGCGGTGGTCGTGTTTGACGAGGACACGCCGCACGCCATCATCACGGCGATTCAGCCTGATGTTCTCGTCAAGGGCGCCGACTGGGGCGAGCACGCAATCGTTGGGCGGGACGTTGTCGAAGCCCGCGGCGGCAAGGTGGTCCGTATTGAGTTGGCCACGGGCTACTCGACGACGGCCATCGTGGAGCGCATTCGAGCCGGGGTCTGACCCCGATCCGACCGTGAGACACTAGAAAGTTCGTGCATGTCTAGCGCTCCGTCACTCGCGTTACGGTCGCTGCTGATCTCGGTTCTCGGGCAAAGTGGGCTGGCAACCCCCACCCGGCGCATCAGCGGCGTGACGCCCCCTGTACGGGCGATGGCCGTGGCCGCAATGGCTCGAGGCCTGCGCGACGGCGTCGTCCTGCTGGTGGTGCCGACCGACGCCGAGATCGAGACCATCGTCAGCGACATCCGCTTCTTCCTGGGTGCGCTCGAGGGTTCCGCGGATGCCGTGGTCGAGCAGCAGGTGCTGCCGTTCCCATCGCCGCAGGTCGATCCCTATCGCGGCTTCCAGCCGCACCTGAAGGTTGCTTCCGCCCGCGCGCGGGCGCTGCACGCGCTCGTGACCCAGAAGGTCCGCATGGTGGTGGCGTCGGCGCCGGCGCTGCTGACCAAGCTGCCCGAGCCGGCGTCGTTGCTGTTGTCGTCCTACGAAATCACCCCCGGCATCGACATCGATCCGCAGGCCCTGGCAAACATGCTGGTGGCGGGCGGCTACGAGCCGGCGGATCCAGTCGACGCGCATGGCGAGTTCGCGCGCCGCGGCGGCATTCTCGACATCTTCCCGGCCGGCGAAGAGCTGCCGATCCGCATCGAGTTCATCGGCGACACCGTGGAGTCGATCCGCCGCTTCGACCCTGGCACGCAACGGTCGGTAGAAACCCTCGACCGCTTCGGCCTGATACCTGTGCGCGAATTCGCGCCTGGTGGCGACAAACTTTTAGGTTTGTCGATCTCCGCCACCCTCTTCGACTACGTCCGGCTTTCTCGCGATCACCGCCTCGTCGTCTTTGAACCTGCCGATGTGCAAAAGCAGATCGAGGCGGCGTGGGAACAGGTGCAGACCTCGCACGCCGACGCCGTCGAGCGTTCGGCAAAAGGCGCCGCCATTCTGAAGGCGAAGCCCGCAGAGCTGATGCTGTCGTGGGCCGAGGTGGCGCCCTCGCTCGCCGGCGCCACGGTGACCGAGGAACTTGGTCTTCGGGATCCGGGATCCGGGGTCCCGGAGCCGGGAGAGACAGAGCTTTCTGTCCAGCCGGTGGCGTCATTTCATGGCCGCATTGCCGACTGGGTTGCGGATGTAAAGGCGGCGCTCGAGCGCGCCGATCGGGTGGTGTTCGTGGCCGGCACGCACGGCCGCGCCGAGCGAACCGTGGAGCTGCTGCGCGACTACGACGTGCGCGCGGTGATGGCCACCGATGCGGGCGATGTGGTGTCAGGCGCGGTGCTGGTGGCCGAAGGATGGCTGTCGCGCGGATTCCGACTGAGGCCGGCCGGCGCGCCGGAGGAAGCCCCACGCCTCCAGGTTTATGTTGAGACCGACATCTTTGAGGAAGAGCGCCGCAAGGGTGCTCAGGGTCGAAAGCGCTCCCTGGCCGCGACATTCCTTTCGGACCTGCGCGATCTCAAGGTCAAGGATCTGATCGTCCACGTCGATCACGGCATTGGCCAGTTCATCGGCCTCAAGCAAATCTCCGTCGGCGGCGGCGACATCGTCCAGGAATTCCTCGAGCTCCAGTACCACGGCGACGCCAAGCTGTTTGTGCCGGTCGAGCGCCTGGACCTGATCCAGAAGTACACCGGCGCGGCGAGCCAGGCGCTGGATCGACTGGGCGGCCAGACCTGGGAGAAGGCCAAGAGCAAGGTCAAGAAGGCCATGCGCGACATGGCGGAAGAGCTGCTCAAGCTCTACGCCGCGCGCAAGGCGGTGCCGGGCCACGCGTTCAGTGCCGACACGCACTGGCAAGAGGAGTTCGAGGGCGCCTTCGAGTTCGATCTCACCGTCGATCAGGCCACCGCAGTCGCCGACATCAAGCGCGACATGGAGTCGTCCACACCCATGGACCGCCTGCTGTGTGGCGACGTGGGCTACGGCAAGACCGAGGTCGCCATGCGCGCCGCCTTCAAAGCGGTGATGGACGGCAAACAGGTCGCGTTCCTGGCGCCGACGACGGTGTTGGCAGCGCAGCATTTGAAGACGCTGACGGAACGCTTTGCAGCGTTCCCGGCAAAGATCGACATGGTCAGCCGCTTCCGCACGAAGCTGGAGATCAAGGAAACGCTGGAGACGCTCGCTGCCGGTCGGCTCGACGTGATCGTCGGCACCCACCGCCTGCTGTCGAAGGATGTTGAGTTCAAGGACCTCGGCTTGCTGGTCGTCGACGAAGAGCAGCGCTTTGGCGTGGCGCACAAGGAACGCATCAAGCAGATGCGCAAGAAGATCGACGTCCTGACGATGACGGCGACCCCCATCCCGCGCACGCTCAACATGTCGCTGGTGGGTATTCGCGACATGTCGGTGATTGAAACGCCGCCGAAAGATCGCCTGTCGATCCAGACCAACGTCGTCAAATTCGACTCTGCGGTGATCACGCGCGCCATTCGCGCCGAGCTCGCGCGTGGCGGCCAGGTGTTCTTTGTCCACAACCGTGTCGAGTCGATTTACTCGATGGGCAACCTGATCCAGCGCCTGGTCCCCGAAGCGCGCGTGGTCGTCGGCCATGGACAAATGGCGGAAGACACGCTCGAAAAAGCGATGCTCGACTTCATGACGCATAAGTGTGATGTGCTGCTATCGACCACGATCGTCGAGAACGGCCTTGACATCCCCAACGCCAATACCATTGTGATCAATCGCGCCGATCGCTACGGCCTGTCGCAGCTCTATCAGCTGCGCGGACGCGTCGGCCGCAGCGATCGCGCGGCATATGCCTATCTGCTGATTCCGCCCGAAGAGGCGCTGTCGCCGGTGGCGCGCAAACGGCTCTCCGCCATGAAGGAGTTCAGCGATTTGGGCAGCGGCTTCCGCGTCGCCGCGCTCGACCTAGAGATCCGCGGCGCCGGCAACCTGCTGGGCGGCGAGCAGAGCGGCACCATTGATGCGGTCGGCTTCGAGATGTACATGAAGCTGCTCGAGGAAACCATTCGCGAGCTCAAGGGCGAGGATCTGGAAGACGAGGTGCGGGCCACCGTGAACCTGAAGGTGGACTTCCGGCTCGACGACCAGTACGTGCCCGACATGAACCAGCGCCTGATGATCTACCGGCGCATGGCTGGCTCTCGCAGCGAGGAAGAGATCGCCAAGATCGTGGACGAGGTGCGCGACCGCTACGGCCCGCCGCCCACGGCGGTGCTCAACCTCGCCGACTTCGCGCGCATTCGCGTGCTGGCCGACAATCTTGGCATCGAAACTGTCGACCGCGACGGCCCGCTCGTGGTGTTCAAGTTCCGCGACAAGGCCAAGGTGGAGCCGATGCGGCTGATCGGGATGGTGCAGGAACGTGCAGACCTCACGCTGTTGCCTCCCAGCACGGTGAAGCTCGATCTTCGGGCGGCTCAGCCGGGAGCCGGGGTCCGGGAGCCGGGATCCCGGGTCCCGGCCCGCAGAGCGATCCCCAAGCGTCCGCCGGCCTGGTGGGCGGTTCGCGCGACCGCTGGGGAGGTGACGCCTGGCTTTACCAAGGCCGAAATCCTGAAGGCGGCCCCGGAAGACCCCCGGGCGCCAGACGGAGTCTTAGCCAAGGTGACCGAGTTCCTCCAGGATTTACGCGAACCGTAAAAGTGAAGCAGGTTCACTTTGACGCTAGAATTGATGTTTAGCCCTATGAAGAAAACAGCAACCTTGGCCGCCGTTCTCGCAATCGTGGCGGCCCTGGCGTCGCCGGCCGCCGCCCAGACCGCCACGACCGGGACCATTCTCGAACAGGTGCTGGTCAAGGTGAATGGCGAGATCGTCACCAAGACCGAGCTCGAGCAGCGGCAGATTGCCGCGCTGCGACAGAAAAATCCCAACCTGCGTCCCGACAGCGATGCTGCCTTGCAGCAGGCGCTGAACGAAGTCACGCCGCAGGTGATTGTCGATGCTGTTGACGAACTACTGATCGTGCAGCGTGGCAAGGAGCTCGGCTTCACGATGTCAACCGAGCAGTTCAACAGCATCGTCGAGAACATTAAGAAAGAGAACAAGATCGAGTCCGACGAAGCGCTGCAGGCGGCGCTCAAGCAGGAAGGCATGACCATGGCCGACCTGCGCAAGCAGTTGGAGCGCACTTCGCTCGTGCAACGCGTCCAGCAGCAGGAAGTGATGGGCAAGCTGCAGGTAACCGACACCGAGCTGAAGGCCTACTACGATGCGCACCAGGACGAGTTCGGCACCGTGCCGCAGGTCACGCTGCGCGAGATCACCGTCGCGGTGACGGCTGATCCCCAGGGCATCAATGTCGGCAAGGATGACGATGCGAAGGCGAAGGCGGAGGAGGTGCGCGGGAAGATCATCGCCGGCGAGCCGTTCCCGCGTTTGGCGGCCGACTACTCTGACTCGGGCTCCAAGGCCAACGGCGGCCTCGTCGGACCGCTCAGCAAGAGCGACCTGTCCGAGGACCTGCAGAAGGCGTTGGCCGGCCTCAAGGAAGGCGGCATCACGCCCGTGCTGCGCACCGCGCGCGGCTACCAGGTCGTCAAGATCGAGAAGTTGCAGGATTCCAAGACCAAGCCGTTCGATGAGGCGAAGAACGAGATCGCCGACAAGATTGCGAATGGGAAACGCAAGGCCGAGTTCGACAAATTCCTCGACAAGCTGCGCACCGATGCGATCATCGACTGGAAAAACGACGACCTGAAGACGGCCTATGACCTCGGCGTGAAGACCTTCCGCGGGACCGTGACCCAGTAGGGCGCCCCTTTAGGGGTGCCGTCGACCACATCATGGACCCCAATTGGTTTGCCCTCTGGACACGATCGCGGCACGAGAAGCAGGTCCGCGACCAATTACTGAAGAAGTCGGTCGAAGTCTTTCTCCCGACCATTGGCAAGTGGAGCCACTGGAAAGACCGCAAGAAGAAGATCGATTGGCCGTTGTTCCCCGGCTACGTTTTTGCCCGCTTCATCCCTGACGAGCGCATTGGCGTCCTGAAGGTCGACGGCGTCGTCCAGATCATCAGCAACAACGGCATGCTGTCGTCGATTCCGGATCAGGAGATCGAGAGCATCCGGACGCTGGTGGAAAGCGAGCTGGCATTTGACCCGGTCCCGCTGATCAAGGAAGGGGACATGGTCAAGGTGACGCATGGCCCACTTAGGGGTGTGGTCGGCCGGCTGGTCCGCAAGGGCGCCCACGCGCGCCTCGTGTTGTCGGTTGACCTGATTGGCCAGGCGGTGGCCGTGGAAGTCGATGCGTCCGACGTTAAACCGTACTGAGATGCCGCTCTCAAACAGCCCGACCATTGCCTGCCGAAAACCGGCAATCATGTACAACCACGGTTTTCTCCAGGCAACGGTCGCGCTGTTGTCGAGCGCCGGCACGGTGACCCAATGAAGATCGGCAATATCGAACTCGACTCGCCGTTTGTCGTCTCGCCCATGGCGGGCATGACCGACACGGCGTTTCGCCGCCTGGTGAAGCGCCAGGGCGGTTGCGGGCTCGTGGTGTCCGAGATGGTCAGCAGCGAGGGGCTCGTCCGCGGCATCGATCGCACGCTCGAGTACGCCGAGTACACCGAAGAAGAGCGTCCCGTCTCGATCCAGATCTTTGGCGGCGAGCCCGCGAAAATGGCCGAGGCTGCGCGCGTCGTCGAGGCGATGGGCGCCAACATCGTTGACGTGAACATGGGCTGCCCGGTGCCTAAGATCGCCAGACACAACGCCGGCTGCAGCCTGATGCGCGAGCCGCAGCACGCTGCCGAGATCATCGCCGCCATGACGAAGGCGGTGAAGATTCCGGTCACCGTCAAGATGCGCAAGGGCTGGGATGATGGCGAGGTGAATGCGCCGGAGCTGGCGAAGCGGGTGGAAGCGGCGGGCGCGGCGGCGATTGCCGTGCACGGGCGCACCGCGAAGCAAAGCTACAGCGGTTTCGCCGACTGGGATGTGGTCGCCGGCATTGCCCGTTCGGTCAGCATTCCGGTGTTCGGCTCGGGCGACTGCATCGAGCCCGAAGACATCGTGACCCGCATGCGGAGCGGCGTGAGCGGCGTGTTCGTGGGCCGCGGCGTGCTGCGCAACCCGTGGATTCTCGCCCAGGCGCGCGACCTGATGGCCGGCCGCCCGGCCCGCCAGATCACCGACGAAGAGCGCGGCCAGTTCCTGCTGGACTACATGGAGCTGTTGTTGGCCGACGAAAAGGGTGAACAAGATGGGTTCAGGCACCTGGTTCTTCAAGCCTCAAGCCCCAGGCCCCAGGCCTCGAAAGAGCGCTGGGTCGTCAACAAGCTCCGCGCGCTGTGCACGTGGTACACGAAGGGCTTCGATGGCGGCGCGCAGTTCCGCATTGGCGTGAACGAGGCCAAGTCGGTGGCCGAAGTAGAAACCTTGATCGAGGATTTCTTCTTTTCCCGGATCCCGGACCCCGGACCCCGATCATGATCCCCGAAATTGTCATCGGCGAGCGAAGAGTCGGGCGAGCCCACATCCCGTTAGTCGTCGCCGAAATCGGCATCAACCACGAGGGCAGCCTTGCCGTGGCGCGCGAGATGGTGGATGCCGCCGCGCGCGCCGGGGTCGAAGTCGTCAAGCATCAGACCCACGTTGTTGACGATGAGATGAGCGGCGCCGCCAAGAAGGTGGTGCCGGGCAACGCCGACGTGTCGATTTACGAGATCATGCGACGCTGCGCGCTGTCCGAAGACGATGAGCGGGCGCTGAAGGAATACGTCGAGTCGAAGGGCATGATCTTCATGAGCACGCCGTTCTCGCGCGCGGCAGCGGATCGGCTCGAGCGGATGAACGTGGCGGCGTACAAGATCGGCTCCGGTGAGTGCAACAACTACCCGCTGTTGAAACACATCGCGTCATTCGGCAAGCCCACGATTCTCAGCACGGGCATGAACACGATCGAGAGCGTGGCCAAGGCCGTGGCGATTTTCGAACAGACCGGCACGCCGTGCGCGCTGCTCCACACGACCAACCTGTATCCGACGCCGCCCCACCTGGTTCGGCTCGGTGCGATGGTGCAGTTGGGCCAGGCATTCCCGTCGGCGGTGATCGGCTTGTCGGATCACACCACCGACAACGTTGCGTGCATCGGCGCCATGGCGCTCGGCGCGTCGATCGTGGAGCGTCACTTCACCGACCACATGCAGCGCGTCGGTCCCGACATTGTCTGCTCGATGGATGAACATCGTTGTCGCGAGTTGATCGAGGCGGCGCACACGCTCCACGCCGAGCTGGGCGGCACCAAGGGTCGGTTGAAGGAAGAGCAGGTCACCATGGACTTCGCGTTCGCGACGGTGGTGACGATTCAGCCGGTCAAGTCCGGCGAGAGCTTCACCAGGCAGAACCTATGGGTGAAGCGGCCGGGTACTGGCGCCATTCCGGCAGAACGCTACGAAGAGGTGTTGGGCAGGCCCTCCAAACGCGACATCCCAGCCGACACGCACCTGACCGCGGACGACGTCTAGTCCGACTGTGAAGTGCCACACCGCTCCATGACCACCGCGAACCCGGCTATATAGCGCTGGGCCGCGACAACCCAGACGTTTGACGAGACTACAGCAAGTCCGTGACGCAACCGGCGTCAACAGTCGTGTAATCGTAAACCAGGGCCGCATCGACCGACTCGAAGAAGCGGCGGCCCAACTCCTGGTGCTGCGGGTGATCCAGGTAGACGCGTAGATCTGCTTCGGAATCGAACTCGATGATGGCCGAGTACTCAAAGTGCTCGGCCATTTGTGTTTCGTAGCCACGCCCGAGCAGGATGCGCTTGCCGATGCGTACGCGCTTGATCTCGGGGATGCCGGTGAAGGCGACGCGCATGGAATCGAGCAACGCATTGAGCTCGCGCTCAGTCAGCGTGGCGCGCGGCTTCAACAAGACGACGTGCGAGACCATTAGAGCGGGATCCGGGATCCGGGGCCCGGAATCCAAAGAGTACTTGTCATCATCACGGTTTACGCGGCTTCGACGAGCGGGCGCGAATGGTCGCCTTCACGCGCGTCCACTTCGCCTTCTTCGCATCCTTGTACTTCTGCTTCGGATCCACGTGCTCGCCGCCCGGACGCCACTTGTCGTCGCGCTTGGCCTCGATGCCGAGCGACTTCTTGTACTCGGCCTTGGGCACCCATTTACGCTTCGGCGCATCGGGATCGCGCGGCGCGAAGCCGGCGTTAGGACCACCCGGGCGCGACTCGGCCTTGGGGGACCAATCGAGCTTCTGCTCGCGCGCCTTGCTGCTTCGGGTCGGGCCGGCGCCCTCGTCCTTAGGGGTGTAGGACTTGGGACGGAACGACGAGCGCGCCTGCTCGCGCGCAGTGCCGCTGGGCTTGCCCTTCCACGCGGGTTTACCCACCGTAGCTTTAGCGAAGGCGGGCTTTTCGCCCCAACCGGAGGCATGGCCGGCCTCCTTGGGCTTGAACGTGCCCTTGGGCTTCCATTCAGGCTTCCGATCGCTCTTGGCCTGGCCTTTCCATGCGGGCTTGTCCTCGCGATCGCCGAACGACGTGCGAGCAGACGCGCCTTTGGGCTTCCAGGCAGGTTTGTCGCCGGACGCAGACCGGTGACCGGCCTCTTTCGGTTCGAACGTACCCTTGGGTTTCCAAGCGGGTTTACCCTCCGAAGCGCCTGAGGAGCGTGGCGCGAAGGAGGGCTTGTCGTCGCCATCGCCAAACGACTTACGCGGGGCGGGCTTGAACGAACTGCGGGTCTTCCACTCGGGCTTGGCATTCCACGCCCGCTCGGGTTGGCCGGATTCCGGATTCCGGACCCCGGACCCCGGATCCCGGTCCTTCGCCTGGCGCGGATCCTTCTCGCGGCCGCGGTCGCCACGCGCGCGCATGAACTCTTGTGCGTCGTGACGCGATGACCAGAGCTGGCCATTCTGGAACCATTTCAGTTCGGCCGAGGGCTGCTTCTCCTTCAATCGGTTGAAGGTCGGCATGATGTCTTCGAGCGCACCCGACCGAAAGGCCGTGGGTTGGCCGTCGACGATAATGGTCCAGTACGCGTAACGAGGAGGCACGAAGTATCCTAACGTGGAATGGAGCTGGTGGTCGCCCGGATCGACGAGTTGCGCGTGCGGCTGACCGAGGCCTTCGAGCGGTGGGCTGGCGACGATCCAGGCGACCCTAAAAGGTTGCCTCCACCACAACTTAGCTGCGCTCTATCTGGTGGCGCGACCGCCCTGATTTTTCTTGGCGCCCTCAAGAACGCCACCGTCGACTGGTCGCGCATCTCCCTGTTCTGGGCGGATGAGCGTGCCGTCCCCGCCAACGACCTGGAATCAAACTACGGCATCGCGCACCGGATGCTGCTTGAGCCGTTGGGCGCGACGGCGCCGCGCGCGTTCCCGATGGTCTTCGACCCCACGCTCGATCGCCCAGGACACTCTGGTCTCGGCGCCGCCGCGACTAACTACGACACGCTGCTCGCCCGCGAGCTCGGAAGCCGCGCGATGGACCTGGCGCTGCTGGGCGTCGGCGAGGACGGCCACATCTGCTCGCTTTTCCCCGGCCATCGCGCGCTGATGGCCGACGACCTGCGCGTGGTCGCCGTCGAAGCCGCGCCGAAGCCGCCGGCCCGCCGGCTCACGCTGTCGCTGCCGTTCGTGCTGCGCACGAAGAAGATCTGGCTGGTTGCCATCGGCCCACGCAAGCTGCCGGTTCTGCACGCGGCCCTGTCAAGGACGCAACGGAAGACGCCGCTGGATCTGCTGTTGCATCAGGCGAAGGATGTGACGGTGTTTACGGATCAGACGATTCGCAGACAGTGAGCATCACACCTCTGCCGCGTGATGCTTCCTGAGCTCTCTACATCCGCTTAAGCTTCTCCACTAACGTTGTCCGCTTTAGTCCGAGCAGGCGCGCAGCGGCGCCGCGGTTCTGTGCCGTACGCGTCAGCGCGCGATCGATGAGGCCCTTCTCGATCTGCGCGATCAATGCCGGCAGGTCGAGACCTTTTTCGGGGAGGTCAAGCGACGGTGCCGCGGCATCGGTCTCCACGGGTTGCAGGTCTGGTGGCAGATCCGTCAGCTCGACCTGCGTGCGCCCGCCGAGCATGGCGAGTGCGCGTTCGATGGCGTTCTCCAATTGCCTGACATTACCTGGCCATGCGTGTGCCATTAACCTGCGCATGGCCTCTTGCGAGACTGTCGGGATCCGGGGTCCGGGATCCCGATCAGAAAACTTCTGCAGGAAGTTTTGCACGAGCGGTGGAATATCGTCTGGACGGTCGCGTAGCGGCGTGAGCTGCACGGCGATCACGTTGAGGCGATAGTACAGGTCCTCTCGGAACGTCCCGTCTTTCACCATCTTCGCCAGGTCGGCGTTGGTGGCGGCGACGATGCGAACGTCGACTTTGATGGTGCGGTTGTCGCCAAGGCGCTCGAACTCGCGTTCCTGCAGCACGCGCAGCATCTTCATTTGCAGCGCCATCGGCATGGTGCCCACTTCGTCAAGAAACAGCGTGCCCTTGTCGGCCTGCTCGAGCCGGCCCTGCCGCATGGCCACCGCCCCGGTGAACGCGCCACGAGCGTGGCCGAACAGCTCGGCATCGAGCAACGTCTCGGGAATGGCGCTGACGTTGATCGCGACAAAACGTTCGCGATGCCTCGGGCTGGTCTGATGGATCGCGCGCGCGACCATCTCCTTGCCGGTGCCCGTTTCGCCGCTGATCAGGATCGTCGCCGGGGTTGGCGCGACCGTCTCGATCAACTGAAACAACGCGCGCATCGCCGCGCTTTTGCCGACCATCGATCCCAGGCCGAAGCGTTCATCCAACTGCTGATGCAAGTACGCGTTCTCGCTCTTCAGGCGCTTCTGCTCGAGTGCGTTGGTCAGCACGTGCATCAGCTCGTCGAACTGAAACGGCTTCGAGATGAAGTCGGCGGCGCCGCGCTTGATGATGTCGACCGCGTCCTTCACGGTGCCGTAGCCGGTCACGACGATGGCGACGATGCCGGGGTAGCGGGTGAGGGCGGCGTCAATGACCTGGCGGCCGTCGACGCCCGGCAGGCGGAGATCCGAGACGATCACGTCAAAAGCAAAACCGTCGAGTGCCTTAAGGGCTGATTCGCCGTCGGCGGCCTGGACCACTTCGAAGCCATGGTCCATAAGTCGTTCTGCGACAACACTTCGCAGCGAATCCTCGTCATCGACCAGCAGCAGGTGAGCCATGGATTGTCAGGATATTGACGCCCACCGTTGCCATTGTCAAGCCGGGAACCGGAACTGCACACCTAATCTCACGCTGGCAAGGTCCGATACAACCCTGTGGAGGCAACCCTAGTGGAACGGCAAACAGTCAGCATCATGAAGGCATGCGAGATGGTCGGCGTCAGCCGGCGCACCATTTACAACTGGATCGCGGCAAACAAGGTCGAGTACCTGCGCACCGCCGGTGGCAGCATCCGGATCTTCGTTGACACGCTGTGGCGCGAGCCCGATGGCACGAAGCACCCGAACAGTCCCAATGCCGTCTCGTAAGGCGCACTGAAGTGCGCCTCTACGAAACGCCCCTGACAGAACAAAGGCAAGCAATGGCAGGAGAAGATTCTCGCGAACTCCTCCACCGGCTAAACAACCAGCTCGGCGTGATTCTCGCGCACGCCGAGTTGCTTGAAACCAAGGCGCAAGACGCCTCGCAGAGGGCGCGCGCGTCGCAAGTGGTGAGCGCGGCGCTCCAGGCCATGGCCGTGTCGCGCGAATTGCGTGAGACGGTCGCCGACCCGAAATAACGGGGCCCGGGCTCCGGAATACAGAAACCTTTCTAACGCCAAATAATTGACATTTCAATAATCAGAATCGCCAATAAAATGGCGGTTCTCGATTCTCATCTCACCCGCCAATCGCCCGCGCGGTGCTGCGCATAGCCGTATAAGTGACTGAATTTTTAGACACTTAACCAATCTCCTGCACACTGCTGACCGAACTGACACAGCTCAGGCATCTCCTTTGCGTTAGCGCAGGCAACGGAGATTCTTGAGATGACCCCGAGGACTGAAATTGCCAACCCACGCGTAGAAGCCGGCATCCCTTTTGTTGAGGCCCTGGCCCGTCGCATGGCCGCTACCATGCCGCACTCGATCGACCTCGGCGACCTGATCCAGGACGGGGTGATCGGCCTGATCGATGCTGCGCACCGCTTCGACGACTCGCGGGGGATCAAGTTCGAGACGTTTGCGGAACGCCGCATCCGCGGGGCGATGATCGACGCGCTGCGCAAGGACGCGTGGCCACGCGGGGTGCGCCGTGTGCGGCGCGAACTCGAAGCCGCCCGTGAGAAACTGCGCAAAACGCTCGGTCACGAGCCGTCGCTTGCCGATCTCGCCCAAGAGATTGGTTCTGACGAAAAGCGCCTCGGCAAGACGATCGTCCGCATCAACACCATTGAATCGACGTCGCCGTTTTCGAGCGCCGAGAATATCGATGAATCGCAGTTGCCTGCCGTGATGGTGCCCGCCGAGCCGGAGCGCCCTGACCTGCAGTACGAGCGCCACGAAGTGAAGAGCCGTGTCCGCAACGCCATTGCCACATTGCCGCCGCGCGAGCAGCGCGTGATTGCGCTTTATTACTACAACGAAGTGACCATGAGGGACATTGGCGCGGAGTTGGGCGTCAACGAATCGCGGGTGTCGCAGTTGCATGCGCGCGCCATCAAGCGAATGAAGGAAGCGCTGGGCGCGGAGATTACGCCGATCGCGGCCTCGGCAGCGTTGCGCGAAGTATTTGCGGCGTTCGAGGTGGGCAATTCGGGGATCGGGGCTCAGGGACCAGGGCTCAGGGTTGTCGCGGCCCCGAAGCCGAAGATGGCCTCCACCTTCGCCAAGGCTACGGTCGACAAGAAGATGGCAAAAGCAGCGTTGCCCGAATCGGATACCCGGGTACCGCATGCTGCTCAAAGACGAGCCGAGTTGGTGTTGGTTTCGAATCAGGACAACGTATCGCGGGCGGCGCGCAGCAAGTCGCCCAACCTGAAGGGCTTGGACAGCCAGCGGCAGGCGGTCTCTTCAAGGAAGCGTTCGGCATCGGTCCCGGCGACATCGCCGGTGACGAAGATCACGCGACGCGCCAATGCCGGTGTGGCCGCGGCCATCGTGCGGTAGAACTGCATGCCGTCAATGCGCGGCATCTTCAGGTCGCACACGATCAGATCGTAGTTGGCCTCGGTGAGGCGGGTCAGGCCCTGCTCACCGTCGCCGGCGCGATCGACGGTGAACCCCGCATCTTCCAGCGCCTCAGACACCGCCACCGCCAGCGCCGGCTCATCTTCCACCACCAACACCCGCAGTCCCTTGAACGCTTCAAGCGAGATCGGCTGCTGCGCCGCGCGCGCCGCGGGCGCGTTCAGGTGTTGACCGCTGACCGGCAACTCGACGAAAAACGACGTCCCTGCATTGCTGGAACTGAGCCAGATGCGTCCACTGTGCTCCTGCACGATCGCATAGGCGACGGTCAGTCCGAGGCCGGTGCCCTGGCCCACTTCCTTGGTCGTAAAAAACGGATCGAACACCCGTCCCTGCTTCTCCTCCGCAATCCCCGGCCCATCGTCGTTCACTTCGAGCACGGCGGAGCCGCGGTCGGCATCGTGAGACGTGCGCACGACGATGGTGCCACGGCCGTTGGCGCCAATGCAGGCTTGCTCGGCGTTGATCACGAGGTTGAGTAACACCTGCTTGATCTGGTGGCCGTCAGCAAACACCTCTGGCACTCCGCTCGAGAGCGCTTCGACGACCTTGACGTTGCTGACCTTCTGTTCGTAGGCGCGCAGCGCGAGTGTTTCGCGAACCACCTGGTTGAGATCCACCATGGCCCGAGTGGTCTGACGCTTGCGCGCGAAGGTCAGCAAGTTGCGGACGATGCGGGCGGCGCGTTCGGATTCGGCGAGGATGACCTCGAGCCCCTGACGGGTCTTGTCGTCGACGTTGCGCTCGGCCAGGCGCTCGGCCCACGACAAGATGGTGGCCAGCGGGTTGTTCAGCTCGTGCGCGACCCCTGAAATGGTCTGGCCGAGGGCGGCCATCTTCTCGGCCTGCAGCAGTTGGTAGCGGCCGTCGCGCGACTGGTCGTCGAGCTTCTTTCGCTCGCTGACGTCGCGGATGAGGGCTTCGACGTGGAGTGTTGCCGCCGCCGAACCTGATGGTTCGTCGCCACGACGGTTGGGGGCACGACGATTGGAGGCACTGTCCGACGCGCTGGCGGAGACTTCCACCCAGATCGGGCCGCCGTCGACGCGACGCAAGCGCAGCAGGTGATCGGTGACGACGCCCTCGCGAGCGAGGCGCTCGATGAACAGCGTACGCGCCTGCAGATCGACAAACCGGGAAACAGCGAACGGTTGAACGAGCGATTCAGCGGTCTCCGGCGGGTAGCCGAAGATGGTCTTCAGGTGGGGATTGGCTGACAGCGTGGTCGTGCCGACCGCACCGAGAGTACCGACGTAGACCCCCTCGCGAACGGCCTGAAACACTTCCACCCGTTACTTCTTCGGTGGGAAGGGCGTGGGCGTCTTGCCGGCCGCATTGCCCGGCGTCCACTTCTTCTCGATCGCGGCCCGAATCGAATGAACATCGGCGCCCGAGGAGTACAGCTGCATGGCCTCGCGAGCGACGTCCACGCAAATGGTGCAACCAAAGCCGTGCGTGTCCCATTCGAGCACGTTGCCCTTGGGGTCGCGCTTGGCGACGAAGCACGAATCGTTGGCCTTGTGGCCGTCGGCGCCGCAGCCGCAATAACATGGCACGTACTGAAGAATTTCGGGATGTTGCGCGGCAAAGTCGTAGGTGGCGCGCACGATCTCCATGGGCCGCACGGGGGCGAACCCAACGGCCGGCAGCGGCGGTGTGGTCTTTCTCACGGCTTGGGGCTTGGGGCTTGGGGCTTGAGGTTTGACGGAACTGGCTTGGGCCGCGGGCTTCGGGCTCGCCACCTGCGATGCAGCGAGGGCCACGGTCGTGACCAGCGCGAGCCCGGCAATGCCGAGCAGAATCGTGAAGGGTTGTCGGCGCATCTTCATGGCAGCTAATTTAACACCACTCGCTGCTATACCGGCCTCCTCCAAATGAAGCTGTTTGGCCGACAGGACTGGTTGCTCATCGGCGCCCTGACCATGGCGTTGCTCGTCGTCTTCATCGTCGCCCATTACGCGGATGCTCGACTACGCACGCGGCAGAATCGGGTCAGCTGAGAACCGGGATCCGGGGTCCGGGCTCGGGGAACCGGTCGAAAAGAACTCTTGTCCTTGATGCCCAAACCCCGGATCCCGGACTCACACCATCCGCCGTCCACGCGTCTCGGGAATGCCAATCCACAGCAACGCTGCGATCAGGAATGCGAACGCCGTGATCGTGAACGCGAGTCCGAATCCCCGCGACTGCGCCAGGCTGCCGATCACAAACGGCGCAGCGGCGCTCAGCAGTCGTCCACTGTTGTAAGTCACGCCGAGCGCGGTGGCACGAATGGCGGTCGGGAAGATCTCCGAGGCCACCGCGCCGAAGCCGCTAAAGTATCCCGTCCCGAAGAACGCGACGAACGGGCCGAGCACGAGCAGAAACACCGGCTCGCGCGTCGAGCCGTAGGCCCACACCAGCGCCGCCGCCAGGACCAGATACGTCACGTACGTCGGCCTGCGGCCAAACCTGTCGCTGATGAAGCCGAACGTCACGTAGCCAAGCCACATCCCGACCTGCATGGCGACAATGAACATCGACATCGTGGTGGTCGAGAGGCCAATACCGCCCTGCGCGATGGGCAGCGACAGGTACGACGGCACCCACAGGTTCAAGCCCCACCACGCAAACATCGTGGCTGCGTTCATCAGCGTCAGTGTCACGATGATGCGCAGCGGCACACGGCCGGGGTCCGGGGTCCGGGGTCCGGGATCCGGGACCTGGGATCCGGGATCCGGACGAACGCTTGCCTCCCGAGAGCGCGTCCACATCTCTGGCTCTTCCAGGTTGCGCCGAATCCAGAGCGTGAAGATCGCCGGGATGATGCCCACGAAGAACACTGCGCGCCAGCCGTACGTTGGCAGCACGAGGGCTACGACGATGGCGGCGGCGCCGTAGCCGATGGCCCAGCAGCTTTGCATGATGCCGAGCGCCTTGCCGCGATGCTTCTCGGGCCAGGTTTCGCTGACGAGCGTGGCGCCGCTGGCCCATTCGCCACCCATGCCGAGTCCGAGCAGGAAACGGAAGAGCGCGAGTTGCCACACGTTCTGGGCGAGGCCACAGGCGAACGTAAACACCGAGTAGAGCAGGATGCTGAGCGACAGCGCGCGCGTGCGCCCCAGCTTGTCGGCAACGACGCCGAACACGAGGCCGCCGAGCGCCGAGGCCGCCAGGGTGAGTGACGCCAGTTGCCCGCCCGTCGCCAGGGTCAGGTTCAGGTCCTTCACGACGGCGGTGAGGATCAGGGCGTAGAGCATGACGTCGAAGGCGTCGAGGAGCCAGCCCAGGGAGGCGGCAATCAGGGCCTTCCTGGCCGCTGGAGAGGCTTCATTCCAAAAGCTCATATGTTGAATAATATCCAGTTACTGGCTAATATTTAAGAATGATCGACGAAATAGACGGCTCAATACTGGATATTCTTCAGTATAACGCCAGGACGTCCCAAGCCGAACTGGCCAAGGCCGTGGGTCTGGCCCCTTCGGCGGTGACCGAACGCCTGAAGAAGCTTGAGGCGAAGGGCATTATCCGGGATTACGTCGCGCTGATCGACCCCCATGTCGTGGACCGTGGACTGCTGGCGTTTGTGTCGGTGCGAACCTCTGAGCACGGGCCCGACATGCCGTCAGCGATCGAGCTCAGCCGGATTCCCGAAGTGCTCGAGGTGCATCACGTGGCCGGTGACGATTGTTACCTGCTGAAGGTGCGCGCCCGCGACGCCGAGCACCTGGGACAGATTCTGCGCCAGCAGATCGCGGCGGCCCAGTGCGTGACGTCCACCCGGACCACGATCGTCCTCGAGACCGTGAAGGAAGACCCGCGGATTCAGATCCCGAAAGAGAAGACGCTCGCGGGGCCCAGGCTGTGAGCCTCGCGCACCTCGCCTTCATCACCGTCTGCATCGTCTGGGGCACGACCTATCTTGCGATTCACGTCGCGCTCGAAACTGTGCCGGTGTTGTTGTTGGCCGGCCTGCGCTGGATGGCCGCCGGTGTGCTGCTATCAGGCATTCTGATCGCCCGGGGGCGCCGCCTGCCGCCGCTGCGGTTGTGGGGTCCGTTGATCCTGCTGGGCTTCCTGATGAACATCATGGGCAACGGCTTCGTGGTGTTCGCGCAGCAGTACGTGGCCAGTGGCTTGACCGCGGTGTTGATTGCGACCACGCCGTTCTGGTCGGCGCTGCTCGAGCGGCTGTTGCCCAATGGCGATCGTTTCACGCCCCGCGCCTTGATCGGCCTCTCCATCGGCTTCTCGGGCATCGTCATTCTGGTCTGGCCTGAGATGTCGCAAGGCGGTGCGGGCGGCCGCGCGTTTGTCGGCGGCGTGATCGCGATTCAGCTGGCGTGCGTGGGGTGGGTAATCGGCACGTCGTACGCGAAGCGCCACGAGCTGGGCGACCACCCGTTTCCGTCGGCGGCCCTGCAGATGATTTTCAGTGGCGTGATGTTGCTGGCGGCCGCGACCGTGCATGGCGACTGGGCGCACCTGACGTTCACGCCCCGCACGTTTGCGGCGATGGCATACCTGTCGATTGCCGGTTCGCTGGTTGCCTACTCGGCGTACATCTACGCCATTCAACACCTACGCCTGTCGCTGGTCTCGCTCTATGCGTACATCAACCCGATCATCGCGGTGGCGCTCGGGACCGTGCTCCTGGGCGAGCCGCTATCGAGCCGCATCATGCTTGCGGCTGGACTGGTGCTCACGGGGACGTGGATTGTTGGGAGGAAGTAGCCGGCCGGGATCCCGTCACTGTCCCTTGTACAACACCCGGCCGAGCCGTTTGTGCCACGCGGTGAATTCGTCTGATGACGGGTCTTCGGCAATGGCGCGGCGCACCTGGTTGATCTTGGCGTCCAGTTCGTCCACTGACGCGAGGATGAACGCCTCGATCGACTTGGGCTCGACCGGCGACCCGTACTCGCGCGTGCCGTGGTGCGAGGCGACCAGGTGTTCGACCTGTGCGCGCAACTCGACCGGAAAGTCAGTCATGCCGTTGATCGCCTCGCGCACCAGCATCAGGCCGAGCGCGATGTGGCCCACCATGTTGCCGTCGCGGGTGTAGCTGCCGGTGCCGCCCTCGTAGGCTAGCTCCTGAAGCTTGCCGATGTCGTGCAGGACGACACCCGCGAGCACCAGGTCACGGTTGGCGCCGTAGCACTGAGAGAGCAACGCCCCGACCTCGGCCATCTTGGTGATGTGCTCGAGAAAGCCGCCGCGATAGGCGTGATGAATGGTCTGCGCCGCCGGCCAGGTCTTCAACTGATCAGCGTGGTCGGTGGTGATGCGATTGAGCAGCACGCGCAGGTGGTCGTTCGTCATCGCGCGCAACCGGCCTTGCAGCTCTTCCCACATCTCGTCGACGGGGCGTGGCGCGCTCAGGATGCACTCGTCCTCGCGAAAGCCCTGCAGGCGATCCTGATCGGGATTGACGCGGCGGATGGTCGAGAGAATCAGTTGGACCTGGCCGTTGTAGAGGCTGCCTCGGCCCTCGGCCCGCACGAACTCGCCGGCCTCGAACTCGGTCTTGCAGCGTTCGACCCCCGAGAGAATCTTGCCGGTGGTCTGGCCCGAGGCATCCTGCAGGTTCAGGATCATGAACTCGCTGCCGCTGCGCCCGGCCCGGAGTTCCTTGTAGGTGCAGAGGAAGAAACCCCAGCCCGAATCTTCGGTCGTCAGTTTGGCAATGCGAGGGAGCTTGTTCATTCCGAGCCAAGCGCAAACGTCATCGTGCCGTGAATCACGACCTTCTTACCGACGCGGGCGCGGCCCTCGAGCACGCCCATACGGCTCTTCAGGCGCTTGACGCGGGCCTCGATGATGACCTGGTCGCCGACGTGCACCGGCGCGCGGAAACGGACGCGCTCCATGCCGCGGAAGAAGATCAGCATGCCCTTGTTCTCGGGCTTGGCCAGGATCAGGATCGCGCCTACCTGCGCCACCGCCTCGGTCAGGATCGTCGGTGGCAGCGTCGGCCGGCCGTCGGGTCCGGTGCGGCTCAGGTACGGTTCGTTGATCGAGACGTTCTTGACGCCGACGATTCGTTGATCCGGCTCGAATTCGACAATCCGGTCGACCAGCAGAAACGGCGAGCGGTGTGGCAGAATCCGCTCAATTGCCGTGATGTCCAGCGGAAGTGCAATCGCCATGGAGATCAGAATTATACTTCGCCCGTTGGAGGCCCTGTCATGCGCAAGACCCTCGTAGCTGCAACCGCTGCTCTGTGGCGACAAACCTTTAGGTTTGTCGTTCTCGCCGTCGCGTTGACCTCAACCGCTTCCGCCCAGGGCAAGCGGGCCGCCACCTTTGACGATGTCCTCAATGTGAAGGGCATGGGTGGCGTGTCGCTCTCGCCGGACGGGAGTCAGGTGCTCTACACGGTCCGGCAGTGGGTGGCCGAGAAGGAGCGCATGGAGGCCCGGACGCACATCTGGAGGGTGGCCACGAACGGGTCCACGCCGGCCCGCCAGCTCACGTCGGGCGAGAAGGGCGATACCCAGCCGCAGTGGTCACCAGATGGCCGCTTCATCAGCTTCGTCTCGGCGCGCGGCGCCGGCGACGACGTCAAGGCGCAGGTCTACGTGATGCGTGCCGACGGCGGCGAAGCCGCGAAGCTGACCGACAGCAAGGAAAGCGTGTCCAGCTACTCGTGGTCGCCCGACAGCGCGCGCCTTGCCTACGTCGCCACCGACCCGCGCAGCGCCGAGGAAGAAGCCAACCTCAAGAAGCGCGACGACGAGCGCGTGTTCGAAGGGGACTTCCGCTTCGCCCACGTCTGGGTGATCGACGTCGAGGTCCGCCTAAAAGCGAACACCACATCCGGTGGGAATGTGGTGTCCGGCTTTAGCCGGACCAATCCCGCCACACAAATCACCTCCGGCACCAGCTACACCGTGGCGGGTGCGCCCTCGTGGGCACCCGATGGCCAGCGGTTCGTGTTTGGCGCCGGTGCCACGCCGATGCTGCGCGATAACCGTCGCGACATCTACCTGGCCAACCTCGACACGAAGCAGATCGAGAAGCTCAGCACCAACTTCGGCAGCGACACCTCACCCAAATGGTCGCCCGATGGCAAGTCGATCGCCTGGACGTCAGAACCCTACACCGGTGCGCCGTTGCCCGACGGCACCGCGCCTGGTGTGACCATGCACTCGAAGCTGATGCTGTATGACGTCGCGGCGCGTTCGATCAAGGACGTGTCGTCGCCGGCCTTCGACACCGACGCCGGCAACCCGGTGTGGACGGCCGAAGGCAATCGCGTGGTGTTCGTGGCCGGCAAGCGCGCCTACAACGAAGCGTTCGCCTACGACCTCACCAGCGGTCGCTACACACAACTGAGCTCGCAGAAGACGCTGCAGGGCACGTCGATCAGCGTGGACGGCCGCACCATTGCCCTCGTGATGGACACACCGGATTCCGCGTCGGAGGTCTACGTCACCGACCCGGCGTACCAGAGCTTCCGCCAGCTGACCAACACCAATCCACAGCTGGCGGAGGTTGCCCAGGGCGAGACCGAAGTCGTCACTTGGCAAGGCGCCGATAGCCTGGAGGTCGAGGGCGTGCTGTTGAAGCCGGTCGGCTTCCAGGCCGGCCGCAAGTATCCGACACTGGTGGTGGCCCATGGCGGCCCGGCGGGCGCGTACGTCAACGGCTTTCGCCTGGGTGGCCTCGAGGGCGGCCAGGTGTGGGCCAACAAGGGCTGGGCGGTGTTCTATCCCAATCCCCGCGGCAGCACGAACTACGGCGAGAAGTTTCTGCAGAACAACGTCAACGACTGGGGCGGTGGCGACTTCAAGGACATCATGACCGGCGTTGATGCGCTGGTTGCCCGCGGTATTGCCGATCCCGACAAGCTGGCGCACATTGGCTGGAGCTACGGCGGCTACATGACCGCGTGGGTGATTACGCAAACTACCCGCTTCAAGGCGGCCATGGTCGGCGCCGGCCTCACCAACATGTGGAGCATGTATGGGACCAACGACATCCCGAGCGTGCTGATTAGCTATTTCGGCGGCATCCCCAGCGCCAAAACGCTGCCGCTCTACCTGGATCGGTCGGCGATGTCACATATCGACAAGGTGACGACGCCGACGCTGATCCTGCACGGGGCGCAGGACGAGCGGGTGCCGGTGGGCCAGGCGCTGGAGTTGTACCGCGGGCTGAAAGATCGCGGCAAGTCCACGGAATTGGTGTTTTACCCGCGCGAAGGACATGGCATTAGCGAGTACTATCATCAGCAGGATCGCATGCAGCGGATCTACGACTGGGTGACGAAGTACACCTTTTAACCGGGTTCCGGGACCCGGATCCCGGAAATAACACCATGACTGAACCCGCGCCGCATAGCGCTGCCAGCACCACGGCCTCGGATGCCGAACTGCTGGCCATTCTCGCGGAACTGGGTCGCGAGGTCAGCTCCGTGCTCGACCTCAACGCCCTCCTCGAGTGCATCCCACAACTGATCTCGCGCCTCACCAAGTTCACTGTCTTCTCGGTCTACCTGCTCGATGAAAAGTACGAAGAGCTGAGCATTGCCTACGCGGTCGGGTACCCCGACGAAATCGTCAAGCACTTCACCCTGCGGATCGGTCAGGGCATTGTCGGCACCGCGATCGCCGAACAACGGCCCATCCTGCTGAACGATGTCGATCGCGATCCCCGTTACCTGGCGGTCGTGCCGGGCGCCAAGTCGCAACTGGCGGTGCCGCTGCGTAACAAGGGCAAGGTGATCGGCGCGCTCAACCTGCTGAGCGACCAGCCGGGTGCCTTCACCGAACGCGACGAGTGGATTCTCCGCCAGTTTGGCGCGCACGTCGCCCAGGGCATCGCCACCGCCCGGCTGTTCGAGTCGGAGCGCGAGTACGCCGAGACGTTGGAGACCCTCTCGGAGATTGGTCGCGAGATGACGGCCATTCTCGATCCGGACGTGCTGCTGACGCGCCTGGCGCACTTGATCAAGCGCGTCATCGACTACCGCATCTTCGGCATCTTTCTTCTCGACGATGCGACCGGGGCGCTCGATTTGAAGGTCGCCATCAAATACGGCGACGACCCACGCGCCATGGATCCCATCAAGCTGGGAGAGGGACTGGTCGGCTACGCCGCGCTCCACAAGGAAGTGGTGCTGGTCTTGGACGTCACCAAGGACCCGCGCTACATTCACGCCGTGCCCGGCGTGCGCTCCGAACTGGTCGTGCCGTTGATGCTCAAGGACCGCTGCATCGGCGTGTTCGACCTTGAGAGCCCGGAAAAGGACGCGTTCAACAAGAAGCATGTCAAGCTGCTGACCCTGTTGGCCTCAGAAGCGGCCGTGGCACTCGAGAACGCGCGGTTATACGAATCGATTCGCGCCAGCGAAGCACGGTTCGAAAAGGAACTGCGGTTTGCGCAGCGCGTGCAGATGGCGCTACTGCCACAGGAATTGCCCAAGCGCCTGCGCGGCGTGGACGTGTCGTGGCATTTCGACCCGGCCCGCGAGTTGGGTGGCGACCTGTGCGACTTTCTCTCTCCCGAGCCAAACACACTGGTGGTCGCCGTCGGCGACGTGTCAGGCAAGGGCGTGCCAGCCGCGCTGTATAGCGCCGCGATTGGTGAGATGGTCCGCGGCCGAACTTTCCGTCGACGGCTGGAGAAAGAGCGCAGTACGCCGGCGACCGTGCTGGCCGGCATGAACCGGATTCTCCACGAGCGCAACCTTGATGAGTACTACTGCACGCTGTGCTACGCGATGTTCGAGTTCAAGAAGCAGCTCGTCACGTTCGCCAATTCCGGCTTGCCCTACCCGGTGCGCTGCACCGACGGCAAGGCGACACAGATCGACATGCCGGGTGTGCCGCTCGGCGCGTTCGGCAGCTCCACTTACGACGAGGTGCAGGTGCCGCTGGCACCCGGCGACGTGTTCGTGCTCTGCTCCGACGGCATTTCCGAAGCGTTCGATGAAGCCGACCAGGAGTTCGGCACACCGCGCCTGATCGACGTGATCGAGCGCACGCATCTCAGGCCGGCGAAAGAAATTGTCGCGGAGATCTTTGGCGCGGTGCAGCAGTTCTGCGGCGACGCCGAGCAGAACGACGACCGGACGGTCGTCGTGGTGAAAATTAGTCAGTAGCTAGTGCGAGTGCGCGGGGGCGTGGCCACTCGGCTCGCCCTCGTAATCGTCGCCGTGGTCGTCGACATGGGTGGCTGCGGTCAGGTAGATGGCTCCGAGCGTCAGGAAGATGAACGCCTGCAGCGGGCCGACGATCAACCCCAGGAACTGAATCGGCAGCGGCGCGATGAACGGCACGATGCTGGCGAGAATCAGCACCACGAGGTGCTCGCCGAAGATGTTGCCGAACAGGCGCAGCGTCAGCGACAGCACGCGCGACAGGTGGCTGATGATTTCGATGACGAAGATCATCGGCGCCAGCGCAATCGGCACGCCGGGCATCACCGCGAAGTGCTTGAGGTAGTTGACCGGGCCGTTCGCCATCACGCCCTGTGCGTGATAGTAGAGCCACAGCGTCAGGGCGCACGCAAACGGCACGTTGATGTTGCTCGTGGGCGACCCGAGACCGGGAATCTGGCCCATCAGGTTGCCGAGCAGGATGAACACGAAGAGGGTGCCGAGCAGCGGCAGGTACTTACGGCCCTTCTTGCCCATGTTGTCTTCGAGCACGCCGACCAGGAACGAGACGACGTCTTCGAGGATGATCTGAAGCTTGCCGGGGTTGTCGACGCTCAGTTGCGAACGGATGGCCAAGCCGATGGCGAGAATCATCAGCGTGATCAACCCGACGAACACCATGTGGTCGGGGATCTCGGCATGAATGCCCAGCGTCGCGAGCAGCAGGTTGATAATCGCGACTAGTGGGGACGGGTGTTCAATAGCTTCCACAGTGGGACATTGTACTAGATTTCACAAGGGAGACCCGGGATCTGGGATCCGGGCCCCGGGCCCCGGGGGTCCGCTTGTTGTCCGAGATCACCAGCATCTCGTTGGTGCCGTCGTCCTCCGATCAGTACACGCCGAGGTAGCGGTCCATCTCCCACGGTGACACGTGGCGGATGTATTCGTCCCACTCCTCGCGCTTGGCATCGAGGAAGTGGTTGAAGATGTGTTCGCCGAGCGTCTCCTTCACCAGCGCATCCTTCTCAAACTCATCCAGGGCTTCGCTGAGGTTGGCCGGCAGATCGTCGATGCGTAAGTGCCGGCGCTCGCGGTGGCTCATCTTGTAGATGTTCTTGTTCACCGGTGGCCCAGGGTCGAGCTTGTTGTCGATGCCGTCGAGGCCCGCACGCAGCATCACCGCGAAGGCGAGATACGGATTGCACGACGGGTCGGGCATGCGCAGCTCGACGCGCGTGGAATCGCCGCGCGACGCCGGAACGCGCACCAGCGGGCTGCGGTTCTTCTCGGACCACGCAATCGCGGTGGGCGCCTCGTAGCCGGGCACCAGCCGCTTGTACGAATTCACCAGCGGGTTGGTGATGGCGCAAAAGCCCTTGGCGTGCTGCAGCAACCCGCCGACGTAGTTCATGCACGTCTGGCTCAGTTGAATTTCGTTGTCAGGATCGAAAAACGCGTTGCTGGCGCCGGCGAACAGCGACTGGTGCGTGTGCATGCCCGAGCCGTTGACGCCGAAGATCGGCTTGGGCATGAAGGTGGCGTGCAGGTTGTTCCTCAACGCCACGTTCTTGACGATGAACCGGCATGTCGTCACGTTATCGGCGGTGGTCAGGACGGCTTCTGAATGGAAATCAATTTCGTGCTGACCAGGCGCCACTTCGTGATGGGCGGCCTCGACGCCAATGCCCATCTGCTCGAGGGCAACGACGATCTCGCGGCGGACGTCTTCACCGAGGTCAATGGGCGCGAGGTCGAAGTAGCTGGCGCGATCGTGAGTCTCGGTGGTGGCGCGGCCATCGCGGCGCAGGAACAGGAAGAACTCGATCTCGGGTCCCGCCATCATCGTGAAGCCGCGGTCCGCGGCCTGGGCAATGACGTTCTTGAGCGTGGTGCGCGGGCAGCCGGCGAACGGGCTGCCGTCAGGATTGGCAATGTCGCAGATCAGCCGGCCGACCCGCGCGCCGTTGGCATCGGCCCACGGAAACACCTGGAAAGTCGACAAATCGGGCCGCAGGTACATGTCCGACTCTTCGACGCGGACGAAGCCCTCGATTGAAGAGCCGTCAAACATGATCTTGCCGTCGAGCGCCTCGGCGAACTGGCGGTCGGGGACCTCGACGTTCTTGATGACACCAAGAATGTCGGTAAACTGCAGGCGCAGGAACTTGACGCGTTCCTGTTCGGCCCGCTCGAGGATAGCGGCGGTCAAGCTCATGTGAGTAGTCTCGTCACTTCTGCGGTGAGGGTGGCAGCCTCGATCGGCTTGGTAAGAAAGACATTGAGCCATCGAGGCCCGGCATCAGCAGGTCAACGGTGATGCGATCGGGCCGCATCGTCCGGGCAAGGTGGAGGGCCGAGGCGGCGTCGCGCGCCTGGATCGACGGCGCCATCTTCGCAAACGAGTTGACCAGCACGCCGCGTTTGGCGGACCAGACGATCATCGTGATGTCAAGAATGAACAGGCTGGGCCGTGGCGATGAATCCCGCTCGCCTCAGCGATAACCGGGTGACTAACTGGATGTCCGGGTCATCTTCGGCGAGCATCACCGTCAGGCTCATGGCGCCGCACTTTCAACGTTCCGTTCGACACCGGGCGACGGCAGCGGAGCGGTCAGGGTCGCCAGCTGGGCCGCGAGAATGGCGGCGACGGCGACACACGACTCGTCGGCGTCGTGACCGACGAGCAGTTCGGCCGATAACACGCCGACCGGACCGGTCGGTCCACACATCGGCACGGCCAAGGCAGCGCCAGCGGTGGCGGTTGCCGCGCTGACCCGTGGCGCGTTTTCGCGCAGGGCCTCGGCCGTGAGGTTGGCGCTGCGGCGGTCGATGACGCCGATCCGTTCGACAATGCGCGCCTCGAATCCGTAAGTAGAGACCGGCGACAACGACGCGCCGTCGTTGGAGGTCACCCACACGATGAGTCCTTTCGCGCCGAGCACGGCGCTGGCGCGGGCCAGGGCGCCCGACAACGCGCCGACGTCGGTCAGCGTCGACAGGTCGCTACAGATGTCGGCGACCACCTTCAGGTCTGGCGCGTTCGACCGGACCGGAACCGCGAGGGTGGGTTCAGCCCTGGCGGGCTCTGCCGCGGTGACCACGGCCGCTTCGGCGGTTGGGGATTGCTTGAGCGTGTCGGCCAGCTCTTGTCGCCACTGGCTCGGGTCCTTCACCGCCGGCCTGCCGGTGCCTGGGATCAGCAGGAGCGCGACGACCAACCACAGCGCGACACCGCCGCCCGCCAGCATGGCCTGTTCCTGCCGGAGGCCGGCCGCCCGTTGGTCCGACTGACCGCGCAGCGAGTAGCGGGTGGCCGTCACTTGCGCGGTGACGGCATTCAGCAGGTCGCGTATTTCGGTGAACAACACGTCGCCAGCGAGCAGCAGCTCGCCACCGTCGACGTACTGGCGCGCCCGCTTGTCGGCGGCGGCCAGCTGATCGATGCTATCCAGCGAATCGGCCAGCGATCCACCGGACTCGGCGACCACCGCATCCAGCGTGGCCAGGCGCTGTCTGAGGGTATCGAGTTGGGTGGCAACGCTGGCCCCCCAGGACCTGGTTCCCTGGCCCGGTGCGACATAGGCATACAGGGATGCGCGCACCTCGAGGAGCGAGGTGAGGGCCTCTTCAGCGGCCCGGTCGAGGCCTGCGGCTTGTTGCCGCGCTGCGGCCAACCCGCGCTCGCCGTCCATGACGAGGTAACCGAGGCCCGCACTGGCGAGCAAGGCGAAGACGAACAGGGAAAGACGGACCGAACGGCGTCCCATGAGGGAAGAATAACAGACGGCGGCACTGAAGTGCCGCCCTTCTGGCACTACTTGCCGGC
Organism: Acidobacterium sp.; assembly: GCA_002737365.1. Lineage (GTDB taxonomy): Bacteria > Acidobacteriota > Vicinamibacteria > Vicinamibacterales > UBA2999 > 12-FULL-67-14b. The sequence continues at coordinate 191,132 of NSIL01000003.1, forward strand.
TACTCCGAGGTCCGCGAGATTTCGTCCGTAACGAGGCGCAGCGGGATGACCGTGGCCTGGGCCATCTGCTCCATCTGGACGTTGTGGCCCTTCACCGGCGGCAGGTCCTGGAACATGGTGTCCCACTTCCAGCGCTCCATCGGGTTGCTGGCTTTCAGCCAGTGCTCGGCGCTCACCGGGCGGTTGAACACGGTCTCAGTGAGGACGGAATATTCAGGCCGTGCCGACAGGAACGTGGCCACGTCGGCGCGCACCTGCTGCGAGGTGGTGTAGGTGTACGGCAGTCCGAGCGCGGCGGCCACGCTGGTGAGAATCTGCCAGTCTTCGACCGCTTCGCCCGGCGCGTTGAGGGCCCTCGAGGCGGCCTGGACCATGCCCTGGTCGTTGGTGTAGGTGGCGTCCTTCTCGACCCACGCGGCGCCCGGGAGCACCACGTCGGCGATCTTCGACAGCTCCGACTGGAGCACGCCCTGGTAGATGATCACCGGCACGCGGCCGGCCTTGCGGGCGTCGAGCAACCAGGTGAGGTCGCCCATCGAGCCATCCGGTCCCGGGTCGACGATGTAGAGCACCGCGACGCGGTCCTCGTCGATGGCGGTGCGCAGACCCGACAGATCCGCATCCCCGTCGCCAATGGCGGCGCCGTTCGCGCCGACCACTGACAGGCCGAGGTCACGCGCGCCGCTGACGTTGGGCGCATCGATCGCCGGGACGCGGAATTTGGTGTTGGCGGGCTGCTGTTTCTCGGTGCGCCGCCATGCGACGTGCACGTGCGAGGCGCCGCCGTCGCCCTTCAGGTCTTCGGCGAGGCGCTTGAGCAGGTACATCTCTTCGTGCGACGCGTGCGCCGACGCGAGCATGCGGATCGACGCCGGATCCTTGCGGCCGGCGGCATTCAGCAGGTCGCGCACGCGCATCAGCGCGTCCTTCCACGTCGCCACCTGCTGCACGCCGTCCTTAGTCAGGATCGTGGGCTTGCGCAAGCGCTGGTCGCCTTCGACCCAGAGGTACTGGAAGCGGCCGATGTCGCACATCCAGAAATCGTTGACCGCGGCGTTGTAGCGCGGGGTGACGCGGGCCAGCCGCGCGCCCTTGGCCCACTCGGGCTTGGCCTTCAGCCACGCCGTGGTGCTGCAGCCCTTCGAGCACAGCGTACAGGTGGTGTCGACCGCGTGCGGGTTGTCCCACGGCCGCGAGCGGAAGCGGTACTGCCGCGTGGTGATGGCGCCGACCGGGCAGACATCCATCAAGTTGCCCGAGAGCAGCGAGTGGACGCCCTGTTCGTTGAAGGTCGCGATCTCGCTGCCGTTGCCGCGATTGATGGTGCCGATCTGCGCGTCGCCATCCACTTCGGCCATGAAGCGGCTGCAGCGTGTGCACAGGATGCAGCGGTTGCGGTTGAGCATCAGCGTCGGGCCGAAGTCGATGTCGGCCTTCACGCCCTCGCCGTCGAACGTGCGGCGCGGAAAATCCATGCGGCTGCTGTCGTTGCCGAACTGGTTCGAGAAGTCCTGCAGCGGGCACTCGCCGCCCTTGTCGCAGACCGGGCAATCGAGCGGGTGATTGATCAGCAGGAATTCGAACACGCCCTTGCGGCCTTCCACGGCCTCGGCATCCTGCGTGTGCACCACCATGCCCTCGGCCACCGGCGTCGAACACGACGTCTGCAGTTTGGCCATCTTGTCGATCTTGACCAGGCAGACGCGGCACGAGGCATCGACGGCGAGACCGGGGTGGTAGCAGTAATACGGAACCTGGATGCCGGCTTCGATGGCGGCCTTGAGGACCGACGTGCCCTTGGGCACGGACAACTGGCGGCCATCAATAGTCAGCGTGACGTTTTCCATGACCTTGGAATGATATCAGGGCTTGGGCCTACTTTCGTTCGATCACCGCCACCGCGCCGCCGTCCTGGTTGGCCTCGACCGACCGGACCACGCCCGCCAGCGGCAGGCGCTGTTCGGTAACGGCTTCCGAGATGGCGACCAGGTGTTCAGAGGTCTTGCCGTCGGTGTAGGTCACGGTCACCAGGACCGGGACGTCGAAGATCTCCCCAGCCTGTTCGAACCTGACCACCAGCTCCGGTCCTTCCTGGGCGGAACTGAACCGGAGGCGGGGGATTGATGAGTCATAGATCCAGCGCTCGAAGAACCGTTCGAGGTTGCGGCCGCTTTCGGCTTCCATGGCTTTGCGCAGGTCGTCGGTGCCGGCCTTCCTGAACCGGTGGTCGGCGTAATAGCGACGAACGCCGCGGAAGAACGCGTCGTCGCCAACCTGGCGCCGCAGCATGTGAAGCACAGACGCGCCCTTGTTGTAGACGAGCGCGCGGAACACCCGGCTCTCGTTCTTGATGTGGCCCAGTCGATAACCGAGATAGACCGGCCCCTGGTCCGAATGCGCCACCGCCCAGCGCCGGAACTGGCGCAGGATGTCGCGGAAGGTGTCTTCACCGCGCCACTCGCGCGCAAACAGCGCTGCGAAGTACTGCGCGAAGCCCTCGCTCAGCCACTGCTCGTGATAGTTCTTCCAGCCCACGGCCTGGCCAAACCACTGGTGCGCCAGTTCATGGGCGATGAAAAATTCCGGAAAGCCTGAAAACGCTGCCGGGTCGTCGCGCCAGTTGTGCGCCGTGATCGGCGGCGGGTTATTGATCATGGCGAAGTAGCCCGGGGCATGACCGCCCGGCAGTTCGTCTTCGACCATGGCAATGGTGAGGGCGCCGTACGGCACATCGCCGATGAGCGAGGCGTATAACCGGAGGATGCCGGCGCCGAGCGGCACGGTCTCGCGCGCCTTTGATTCCTGCCGCTTGTTCGCATCCACCGCCAGTTGCACCGTGTTGCGCGCGCCGACGGGCGGAGCCGACACGGTCAGCGCCTGGAGCTTGATAATCTGCTGCGCCAGGGTATCGGCCGGTACCGAGAGCACCGCGGGCTGGGCAGGCGCGACAATGTCAAGGGCCACCGTGGCGGCATCGACGCGGTTCATCTTGCTGACGAGCATGGCCAGGTAGCGCAGCGGCTGCGGCGAGTTGAAGGTGTACGAGACGCGGGACAGCGTGCGAACCGACCCTTCGAGTACGGCCGGTGCGGCGGCGGACGGCGATCCCGGCTCGAGCACACCAGACGCCACCACGCCATATTCAGCCGGGACGGTGATACGAATGTGCGCGCTGGCATAGTCGGTGACCTGCGCCTGCGGGTACCAGTAGCTGCGGTTGCTCAACAGCCACTTGGGTTCCGATGGAATAAAGAAGATGTCGTCGGGCTGCGAGTTGCGCTGTTCTAAAGGGTCCGACAAACCTAAAAGTTTGTCGCCACTGGTGATCGATTCGAGGTCGATCGACTCGTCGGTAATACTGGTGCGCGCGAGGCGGCCGCTGTAGTTCAGTGTCAGCGTCAGCGGGAAATCACGGGCCACGGGTGAGGGCAGGTTGATCAGCACGCTGTTCTGGTTGCGAACGCGCAAGAACATCAGGCGGCCCAGTTCGTCGCTCGTCACCGCCGACACGTTCAGGCTGTCGGCGAATCGCAGCGTCAGCACACCGAGCGTGTGCGCCTTCACGCGCAGCTTGATCCGCGTGCGACCCTCCATCCACTCGCGCTCCGGGAAGTACTGCACGTCGATGTCGTACTCGGTGATGTCGTAGTCGACCAGGTCATCTTCGTTGTAGAAGCGGCCGCGGCTTGCTCGCTTCCGTTCCGAGGCGTACGACGCAATGTTGCGGCGGCGGGCGCGTTGAAACAACGTGACGTCTTCAGGCTCGCCGCTCGATCTCGCATAGGTGAGCGGGTCGAACCGGCGGGTGCGAACTTCGGCGACGAAGTCGCCTGGTGGCGGCAGCAGCGACCACACCTCGCGGCTCAGATCACCCAGGTCGAGATTGAACGACTTGGCGACGTCCTCGTCGAAGACTGCCTGCGCGCGACGCACGACGCTGGGATCCACCGGCACCGGCGCCAGGACGCCCTGGCCCACGCGCTGTTCGAACTCGAATGGGTTGATTCGCACAAACGCCATGGTGAACGGCGTCTCGAGCATGTCGGTGCCGGCGAACAGTCGCAACTGACCCTTTTCTTCTTTCGGTGCCGGCTCGAATAGCAGCGTGCCGTCGCCGATCAGCACCAGCGCGGTCACGCCTTCGGGCGTCTCGGCCACGAACACGTCACCCTGCGGCAGCTTCAGCGTGAAGTCGACGGCGGTCAGTACCAGGTTGCGTGCCGTGAACTGCTTCTCTGCCTGCAGCGACAGCCGGTGCAAGCCCTCGATCGAGGCCAGCCGATCTTCACTCTGGATGCGCCACGGCTGGTGCCCAAGCCCGTCGCCGCGCGGCCGGCGGATGTCGAGCCGCCACGTCGCGATCCGGCCACGGTTGCCCATTTCCTGGAACACTTCGAGCACCAGCTGATAGCCTTCGCCCGGCAGCGCGCCGGGTAACGCCGATCGATCGCGTTCTTTGACGACGACGCGGGTGATGCCAGTGGGGACCATGGCGTCGAAGAACTCCAGCGCCTGCTCGCGATCGGCAGTCGGTGACAACAGATCCAACCAGCGGCTGCGATCCATGGTCGAGATGGCGGTTTCCACCGCCTGCATGAAGGCCTGGAGAAACAGTTCTTCAGCGTCTTGTGCCCGGGCCGGCACTTGTCCCGCAAAGCCTACGGCGGACAAGGGCGCCGCGCAGCAGAGGATCAAGACAAGAAGGCGTGCAAGCATAGCGGTCGTCCCAGAAAGGCGGCACGTCAGTGCCGCCGAGTCACTTAGCTCTAAACCCGGACGTTAGTTGATGACGCCGAGTTCCCTGCCGACCCTGGCAAACATGTCCAGGGCGTACTGGAGGTCCTCTTTGGTGTGGGTGGCGGCCACAATCGTGCGCAGGCGAGCCTGGTCGCGCGCCACGGTCGGAAAGCCGATGCTCTGGGCAAACACGCCCTGGGCAAACAGGGCGTCCGACATCTTCGCGGCGAGTGCGGCCTGGCCGACAATCACAGGCGTAATCGGGCTCTCGCTGAGGCCGGTGTTGAAGCCGAGCGACTTGAGGCCAGCCTTGAAGAAGCGGGTGTTGTCCCACAACCGATCGAGCCACTCCGGCTCACTCTCAAGCACGTCGAGCGCCGCGATGCAGGCGGCGGTCACGGCCGGCGGATGCGAGGTCGAAAACAGGAACGGCCGCGCGCGGTGATACAGGAAGTCGACCAGCGCGCCGGTGCCGGCGACGTAGCCGCCGAGCACCCCGATCGCCTTCGACAAGGTGCCGACCTGGATGTCGACGCGGCCGTGGCACTTGAAGTGGTCGACCGTGCCGCTGCCGTTGGTCCCAAACACCCCACTCGCATGCGCATCGTCCACCATCATGATGGCGCCGTATTCTTCGGCGATGGTGCAGAGCTCCGGGAGCGGGCCCAGGTCGCCTTCCATGGAGAAGACGCCGTCGGTGATCAGGATCTTGCGTTGCGAGGCAGGCAGGTTCTTGAGGATCTGGCGGGCGGCGTCAACGTCCTTGTGTGGAAACACCTTGATGGCGGCTCGGCTCAGGCGGCAGCCGTCGATGATGCTGGCGTGATTGAGCTCGTCCGAGATGACGACATCGTCTTTTGACAGCACCGCCGAGACGGTCCCGGCGTTGGCGGCGAAGCCGCTCTGGAAGACGACCACCGATTCCACGTGCTTGAACGCGGCGAGCCGGCGCTCGAGCTCGATGTGCATTTCCATGGTGCCCGAGATGGTGCGCACGGCGCCGGAGCCGACGCCGTACTTGGCCACCGCCTCGAGCGCGGCCTGCTTCAGCCGGGGGTGCGTGGCGAGACCCAGGTAGTTGTTGGATGAGAGATTGACGACCGAGGTGTGGTCGAAGGTGCAGTGCGCGGCGGCCGCGCCTTCGAGGACCCGGAGCTTGCGGTACAGCCCCTGTTCCTTCAACGATGTCAGCTCAGCATTAAGAAAAGAAAGGGGATCGACACGCATACGTCTTCTAGCGTATCGCGTAGAGCGCGTCTTTGTCGTCGAAGGTTGCAACTAGCCTGGCGCCGTGGGCCTCGAGCCAGGTTTGCACCGTGGTCGAATGGACCGGGTTGGCGAAGGCGACGGGGTGCAGCACGACATGACTGCTGCCCGAGTCGAGCAGCGACTGCCACGACGCCGCGGGATTGATGGTGACGTCTTTCAGGCGTGCGACACGCGCACTGTAGTCGGGAGGAAAACTGCCACTGTAGCCGTTGGTGATCGGCTTCCAGTGCGCGGCGGAGTAGTAGACGTAACGAATTTCCCAGGCGGCATCGCCGAAGGGGAACTCGGTGATGGCCGACCCGGCCGGCAGCGCGGCCACCGCGGCATACACCGGCGGGACACCTTCGCCAAGGACACGGTGTCCAGGCGATCCGGGGGGAAAGACGCGCGCTGGTGGCGTCGCCTCGTTCTGCCCCCAGGTTCCGTTCATCGGCAAGGGAATCGCCGCGCCCTCGATCAGGATCAGCAGCGCGATCACGCCGACCGCAAGGGGTCTGACCCCGAGTATGGAATGCCGAGGGGTCTGACCCCCCCGCACAATCGCCGCCATCCCATACCCCGCCATCACCGCCAGGAACAGGCCGGCAATCATGGCGTAACGCGCCGGCACACGCACGCCGTTGAATCCCGGGACGTACTCGTAAAAGATGCCGTACAACCCGAATCCTGACACCAAGGCATCGCCGGCCTTCGGCACGGGTCCGAGCGAGAGCCACATCGCCAGCACCGTCGCGACGGCGAAGAACGACAGCGGTGAGCGCGCCGCCCTCATCGTCGTTACGCGCGTGCGCGGCGAGACCATCAGCAGCAGGGCGGCGGCCGCCGCGAACTGCCACAGCAACCGCTGTGGCGAGCGCGCACGGATCGGCACGGCCAGGACGTCGACGTTGAAGCCGCCGAAAAACACGGCGCTCACCACGGCGATGAACTGGGTGATGACGACGACAGCGAGCAACACGATCAGGGCGCGCTTCCAGAGCGGCGACGGTGGGGTCAGACCCCTCTTCACTTCTTGCTCGGGGTTAGACCCCGGTGCGGCCACCAGTGCGATCAGCGCCACGAACGCCAGCAGCCACGGCACAAATCCAACGAACGTCTCACCTTCGCCGTGTGGGTAATACCGCAACGCCTTGCCGAAGAGCCACAAGCTCTCGGATGCCGTGACGTACGACCAGACGTTGGCCGAGAACCGCACCACTTCCCCGAACGGCCGCTCGAAGCCGAACTGTTGCTGTGCTTGCGTATACGGAATCAGGAACGGCAGCGTCAGGACCAGGGTGCCAACAGCCGCGGCGAGCAAGCCAAGCCACGTGCGGACGTTGCGTAAAGTACCCAGGGACCACATCCGATGCAGTACGAATAGCGGCGCGAACGGAGCGAAATAGAGCAGGTAGTAGCCGCACGACCAGTTCTGCATCACGAGCGCCGCCGTGCCTCCGACCAATGCCTTGTAGGAATTCGTCGTGACGAAGCGATTCAGTCCCCACAGCGCGAACGGCATCCACTGCGAGCTCATCACCTGCAAGTGCGGCACCGAGGCGATGCGATAGGGAAGAAATCCGTAAACCAGTCCGGCCACGAACGCCGCGCGCCGATCGCCGGTCAGGTCGTACACCAACAGGTAAGTGCCGTACGCCGCGAGCACAAACGTCGAGATAAACAGCAGGTTGTAGCAAAGGATGATGTTGCCCGTCAGCCAGTAGACAGGAAGGATCTGCAGCACTTGTCCAAACAGGTGTTCCGAGAGCGCCAGGCCGAGCGGAGCCGGGTGGAAAATGTTGGCATCCCAGAACTGCGTCCAGCTCATGCCGCCGGTCAGCAATTGCGGCAAGTGCTCGGCGCCCCACGACAAAATCCACATGTTGAGGAGCGAGTCGCCCAGGTCCCCGGGAACGTCGCTCCCGAGTCCGCGTGCCAGAGGCCAGGTCAGAACGAGGGAAATTACGGAATACGTAAGAAACGAGAAAAGGGAAGCAGGTTCACTTTTCATGCTTCGGTTTCAGCCAGCACCAGCTCCTCGAATAACACCTGGAGGATCGCCGCCGTCGGCACGGCGAGCAAGGCGCCGGGAAGACCGAGCAGCGAGCTGCCGATGATAAGCGCGATGATCACGGTGATGGCACTGAGGCCCACCTGTTGGCTCATCACCTTCGGAACGAGGAAGTTGTTCTCGACGAGCTGGATGGCCCAGCAGAACCCGGCTGCGGCCAGTCCCAGGCCTGGCGAGACGGTAAACGCGACGGCGATCGTCGGAATGGCCGCCAGCAGCGGACCAACCATCGGAATCATCTCACCGATGCCGGCAATCACCGCCAGCACGAAGAAGTACGGAACCCCCAGGAGGGCCAGCCCGATGGCCGACGTCGTGCCGACAATGAAGCCGAGAAGAATTTGACCGCCAAGCCAGGCGCTGATCTTCACCGCCATCAGCTCGCCGACCTTGGCGACGCGCGGCCGTTGCGCCGGCGAAAACAGCCGGACCAGGAGATTGAACAGGCGCTCGGAGTCGACCAGGAAATAAAAAGTGAGCAGCAGGATCGTCACCACGCCGAACACTCCGCCAACAATGCCCCAGAGGGCCACAAGCACGGTGGACACCGCGTCGGCGCTGCCCGACATCGGTGCCTGCGTCAACAACTCCGTGAGCGAAGTGCCCACAGGCACGACGCCCCACTCCACCAGTGTCAGTTGCAACAGCTCAAGGCGCGCCGGCAGGTCGAGCCACAGTTGCTGGGCCTGCGCGAGCAGCGGCGGTACAACGGCTGCGGCCAAAGCCGCCAGCAGACCGACCACGGTGGCGTAGATGGCCAGAATGGCCGCCGAGCGCGGAATGTGCCGCTTGCCGGCCAGCCCGATCCGCTTGCGCTCGATCATGCGCACGAGCGGCGCCAGGCCGATGGCGAACAACGCGCTGACGTACATCACCAGCAGGTCCGAGCGGACCTCGTACAGCGCCCACATCACGACCGCGGCGAATGCCGTGAACACCACGCCGTAGCGGATCAGCGCGCGGGGACCATTAGGCGCCAAGGAACTCTCCCGTAAATGCCGCCATCTCGTCGTAGATGGCGCCAAGCTCTTGCGGCGACGCGAGGAAGACGATGCGGAAGAAGCCCTCGTCCAGCGCGGTGCCAAAACCCGAGCCGTAGACGCAGAGAATGCCCTTCGCGCGCAGCAGTCCCAGCACGAAGTCGACGTCGGTCTTGCCCTTGGGCAACTCGACCTTCGGCATGGCGTAGAACGCGCCGCGCGGTGCCACGCACGACAAACCGGGAATGGCGTTCAGGCGTGCGGTGGTCAGCGTGGCGCGCTCGCGCAGCGCCTGGCGGAACGTGATCTGGTGCGATCGATCGCCCGTCAGCGCGGCGGTGACCGCGTACTGCATGGGCCCTGGGCTGCACAGGCGGCCGTCAGCCAGCTTCTTGATCGCCGCCAGCGCCGGATCGAGCCTCGGCGATGAGCCAACCGCCATCCAGCCCGCGCGCCATCCCGGCGCCAAATACGCCTTCGACAGGCTCGAGTACGAAATGATTGGCGCGTCGTGGTCGAGCGCGGCCATCGGCGGGACCGCACCGTCGTAGGCGAGGTCGCCGTAGACTTCGTCCGCGAGAATCATCAGGCCGTGCTCTTCGGCCAAGGCGATCAGCGCGCGGCGCATCGCTTCCGGATAGATCGCCCCGGTCGGATTGTTGGGGTCGATGACGACCAGCGCGCGCGTCCTGGGATTGATCAGGCTGCGAAGATGACCGAGATCCGGCTGCCAGTCGCGCGTGTGATCGAGGCGGTAATAGGACGGCAACGCGCCAATCTTCGCCAGCACCGCGGTGTAGAGCGGATAGGTGGGCATCGGCACCAGCACCTCGTCGCCCTCATCCACGAGCGCCGTGAGCGCCAACTCGATGCCTTCGGACGTCCCCGAGGTGATCAGGATGCGATCGGCCGACACCTTCACGCCGCGCGCCGCGAAATCGGCCGCCGCGGCCTCGCGCGCCGGCGCAATGCCGGGCGACGGCGCGTAGCCGTTGTGCCCGTCGCGCATCGCCCTGGCCACCGCCTCGATCAAATGCGGCGGCGTGACAAAGCCGAACTGGTTCGGGTCGCCGATGTTGAGATAGCGGACCGTCAGGCCGGCCTGCTCGACCTTTTTGGCCTCGGCCACGATGTTGCGGATGGCGTAGGTGAAGCGATCAACGCGCTTTGCGGTCCTGATGGCTGGTGCGGTCACGGACATTTCGCTCGGATCTTATCAGTGCGCGGCGGCACTGAAGTGCCGCCCCTCTGGCACCGGGACGTCATGTAATTGCTACACCCTTACACCATCGACCACTCCCCTTAAACTGACCACTGTGAGTTAAAGTGCTGAATACAAGTGCTTTACCTGTTTGGCAAGGAACGTGGATATAAGGTCGGCGTGCGGTGGTTTCTTCTGGCCCTCGCGATGGTGACCCAACCGGTTTCAGGCTGGGCGCAGGAGGACGCGGCAGAGACGCAGGCGACGTTTCGTTCGGGTGTTGACCTTGTCACCGTCAGCGCAACGGTGCGCGACAGCAAAGGACGACTGGTGACCAATCTCACCAAGCAGGATTTCGAAGTGATCGACCGGGGCGAGCGTCGCGCGATCAACGAATTCCGGTCTGAACGGGCGCCACTGAGCCTGGCGATTCTCTTCGATGTGAGCGGCAGCATGGATGTTGCCGATCGCACGACCGCGGCGAAATTTGCAGCCTTCCATTTGTTGTCCGCGTTGGACGACGGCCGCGACGAAGCCGGGCTGTTTGCATTTGATAGCCGGTTGCGCGAGGTGGCCCCGTTTACGGTCGATACGCGTGCCCTGAAGGGTGCGCTGGGGGAGGTCGATCCATTCGGGGCTACCTCGTTACATGACGCGATTCTGGCGGCGGCCGAGCGGGTGGCAACCCGTCCGACGGCCCGCCGCGCGGTGGTGGTGTTGACCGACGGCATCGATACGTCGAGTCAGTGGACGCCGGCACAGGTCTCGGCCAAAGCGGCGGCCATCGACGTGCCGGTTTATATCATCGCCACCGTGTTGCCAATCGACGACCCGGGCTCCGATCGCGCCACCCCTGGCTCACGGCGGCCGGCCCCCCTGTCGGTTGGCACGATTGAAGACCTCGCGCGATGGACCGGCGGTGCGCTGCACTACAGCAGCAGCTCGGTCTCGGCCTACAAGGCCGCGCGGGCGGTGGTCGATGAACTGCGCCACCTGTACTTGATCGCGTTCGAGCCCGGCGCAGTCCCCGGGTGGCACCCACTGGAGATTCGGACGCCGCAGAGGGATTTTGTCGTGCGGACGCGTGGTGGATACGTCGCGTCCGGCAGGCGATGAATTGGCGCTCTCGTGAATTGGCGACTTGTTGATTTTGGTTTCTGACTTGGTAATTTGGCGATCTCGTGATTTCGATCGCAAGGAGAAGTGATTATGCGTAATTTGGTATTCGTCGGCGTGGTTGCGATGGCGCTCAGTGTGGCTCCGGCCTGTGCCACGAAGAAGTTCGTGCGCACCTCGGTTGGTGAAGTGAACGACAAGGTCGGCACGATGGGCAAGTCGCTCGAAGAAACGCAGGAGCGCGTCAAGACGGCCGAAGGCCGCATTGTCGAAGTCGACGCCAAGGCCGGCGCCGCCAACGATGCCGCCGCCAAGGCTAATGCCGCCGCGGCCGCTGCCGCCACCACCGCGGGACGCGCCGCTGAAGTCGGCAAGACCGCGGACGCCCGCGCTGCCGGCGTCGAAGCCGAAACCCGCAAGCTGATCTTCACCACCGTGCTCAGCGAAGACCGCGGCCAGTTCAAGCTGGGCAAGACCGACCTGCCCGAGGACGCGACCGCCGCGATCGACAACATGGTCAACCAGCTCAAGGCCGACAAGAAGGCCGTGTGGGTCGAGATCGAAGGCCACACCGACAACGTCGGCGACGCGAAGTTCAACGAACAGCTCGGCCTGAAGCGCGCCGAAGCCGTGAAGCGTTATCTCTATGAGAAACACCAGGTGCCGCTGCACAAGATCAACGTGATCAGCTACGGCGAAGAGAAGCCGGTGGCGCCCAACACCACCCGCGACGGCCGCGCGCAGAACCGCCGCGTCGTGATTAAAGTGCTCGCGTAGGCAAGGTTGGTAGGGCTGGTCGGGTGGGGCTGTCTCACCCGTCCCACCTGCCTTACCCGCCCCACTTGCCCCATTCATGAGCTACACTTTTCAGCGCTCATGAAACTCAGCGTCGTGATGCCTGCCTACAACGAGCAGGCCACCATCCGCACCATCGTCGCGCGCGTCCTTGCCGTGGACCTCGGTCCCGTCGAGAAGGAACTCGTCATCGTGGACGATGGCTCGAAGGATGGGACGCGCGACATCCTGAAGGAACTGGACGGCAAGGACGGCGTACGCGTGCTGTTCCAGCCGCACAACCAGGGCAAGGGCGCCGCGGTCTGGCGCGGCATCCGCGAGTCCACCGGCGACATGGTGATCATCCAGGACGCCGACCTCGAGTACGACCCGAACGAATATCCCGTGCTGATCCGGCCGATTCTCGAGGGCCAGGCCGACGTCGTCTACGGCTCGAGGTTCCTCGGCCACGCGCGCGGACACCGGGTGTTGTACTTCTGGCATTCGGTCGGCAACCGGATGTTGACCATGCTGTCCAACATGTTCAGTGACTTGAACCTCACTGACATGGAGACTTGCTACAAGGTGATGTTGCGGACGTTCGCGGATCGCCTCGACCTGCAATCGAAGGACTTCGGCATCGAGCCGGAAATTACCCAGAAGATGGCGGCCATGCGGGCGCGCATTTACGAGGTGCCCATCTCGTACAACGGCCGCACCTATGAAGAGGGCAAGAAGATCGGCTTGAAGGATGGCTTCAAGGCGGTTTACACGATCCTTCGCTTCTGGGGCTGGACGCCTAAGAATTAGACGGCTTGGGGCCTGGGCGCGCCCAAGTCCCAAGCCCCAGGTCGTTAGGGAACGCGAACCAGCTGGCCGCGAATCTCGCCGCCGGGGTTGTTCGTGCTGTGCACGTTGATGTACGTATTGCCGAGCAGCAACGCCTGCTGGAAGTCTTCCCACGAGCCAATGCCCTGGGCCGCGCGCAGGATCAAGTCCGCGCTGGTTGCGGTGCCGGTAATGGCGAAGTCGTTGGAGATGCCGGTTGAGACCGTGAAGTTGATCACAGTGGGTCCGGCGACGCCGGGGGCGCCGACGTGGATGTGTCCGGCGGTCGTGCCCACGGGCATGTTGTAGACCTCGACTCGATAGGTGAGGACGCCGGTCGTGGCATTCAGCGTCGCGGTGGCGGTGCCAGCCGCTCCGGTGCTAACGCCGGGCACTTCGTTGCCGCCCGAAAGCGCCGCCGTGAGGTTGATCGTCTGAGCCTGTGCCTGCGCGGAAACCAACAGGGCCAACACGCCCGCCATCGCCAGAGTAAGAACACGTTTCATCTCAATCGCTCCTTCGTCGCCGCGAGGAAATCTCATGCCGCGATCGAGTGTAAGCAGGATGCGCGCCAAACAGCAAACTTTCATTGCTCAACCACTTACCACGATCGCCGCGAGGCCGCCAGTGACGCGGCTCGAAAGCGATTACGAACGACGTATGAAACTACAATCCTCAGTGAACTCATGGAACTGAACGGCAAAGTCGTACTCATCACCGGCGGCAAGCGCATTGGCGCGGTTGTGGCTACTGCGCTGGCCGCGGCCGGCGCCGACGTGGCGCTCACCTACAACCGGTCGCAGGCCGAGGCTGACGAGGCGGCGGCCGCGGTTCGCAAATTGGGCCGCCAGGCGATCGTGATTCAGGCCGATGTCTCGGGCGAGCAGGATTGCGCTCAGGCCGTGGCAGCGACCGTCGCGCAACTTGGCCGTCTCGACATCCTGATCAACATGGCGTCGCTCTATGGAGCGAAGCCGTTCGATCAACTGTCAGCCGCCGATTGGGACCGGCAGATGGCGGTCGACCTGCGCGCGACGTTCCTGTGCTCGCGCGCGGCGGCGCTGGTGATGAAGCGCGTCGGCGGCGGACGCATCATCAACTTCGCGGATTGGGTCGCGGCGAGCGGCCGGCCTCGGTATGCGGGCTACCTGCCCTACTACGTGGCCAAGGCCGGGGTGAAGGCGCTGACCGAGGCGCTGGCGCTCGAACTGGCCCCCGAGCAGATCCTGGTCAACGCGATCGCGCCCGGGCCGATCCTGCCGCCACCGGACTTGGGCGAGAAGGAAAGCGCGTCGGTGGTACAGAACACTCCCCTTGGGCGCTGGGGCGGCGCCGCCGAGATTGCTAAAGCCGTGATGTTTCTCGTGCACTCGGATTTTGTTACCGGCGAAACCATTCGCGTTGACGGCGGCCGCCACCTCAAATAGTCCGGCTAAAGCCGGACGCCACATACATACCGACCACCATTTCAGGCAGTTCGGGCTGTCGCCGCGAAGGTGTTCTTCATCGACGCCAACGCCCCGGTGAGTTCTTCGCGGCTGCGGCCAGTGCAGAAGCGCATGTAGCCTTCGCTGTCGGCGCTGAAGTCGACACCGGGTACGCAGCCGATACGGGCGTGCGTGATCAGGTGTTCAGCCAACGCCCACGATAGTGACTCTCCCTGAATGCCCGCGTCCCTGGCCCACTCGGCGTTGATCTTCACAAACGCGTAGAACGCGCCATCGGGCGGGTTGCCCGAGAACACCCCCGGCGCCGCTTCGGCCAAACCCTTGTAGAACAGGTCGCGGCGAGCCTTCAGCTCGGTGCGGAATTGGCTGATGCAGTCCTGCGATCCTTCGAGCGCGCCGACCGCGCCGTACTGCGCAATCGACGAGACGTTGCTGGTCGTATAGAGCACGATCTTGAGAGCGCGCGCCAGCAGCGCCTTGTCTTTGATGGCGAAATAGCCGACCCGCACGCCGGTGATGGCGTACGACTTGCTCATGGTGTAAACCGGGATGGTGCGCTCGTACATGCCCGGCAGCGACCCGATGCTGACGTGTTCGCCAGTGAACAGCAGGTCTTCGTAGGCTTCGTCGGAGATCACCCACAGGTTGCGTTCCTTGGCGATCGCCGCCAGCCGCTCGATGTCGGCGCGGGTCAGGATGCCGCCGGTCGGGTTGTTCGGCGAGTTCAGGTACAGCACACGCGTCTTCGGCGTGATGGCTTTCTCGACCTCATCGATGTTCCAGCGCCACCCGAGTTCTTCGCGCAGCGGCACTTGCACCGGCACACCCTGTGCCGCCTGGCAGATCGCCATGGTCGGCGGCCACTCCGGCCCGGGCACGATCATCTCGTCGCCCGGCTCGAGCAGCGCGTGCATCACGGCGTACAAACCATGAGTGCCGCCGTTGGTGACGAGCACCTCGTCGTCCGAGCCGACCGGGATGCCGTTCTTCTTCCGCATCTTCTCGGCCACGGCCTTGCGCAGTGGCGGAATGCCGGCCGTGGGCAGGTAATGGGTCCGGTTGTCCGTCATCGCCTGCGCGACGGCGGCCTTGAATGTCTCAGGCGCGTCGAACGACACATCGCCCTGGTCGAGCCGGAACGGATCCTTGACGGTGTACATCATGTCGCGGATGCGAACGATGGCTGAGACGGGAACCGAGTCGTAGAATTTGCCCATAGCAATAAATTATAGCCGCTGATAGGTTGCGGGTCATCAATGCCAGCCGCAGATTAAACACAGATTAGGCACAGAGGCATGGCCCATCGCACGGCCGTAGGCCGTCGCGGGCCGCACCCGTGCCGTGACCGCATCGACGTAAATCGGTGGCTGTACTTCCGGTCGGTGGCTAGCGGGCCGTGGCTGTTACGCCTGCTTTTTCAAGAATGGCGTTCAGCGTGGCGGCGGTCTTCCTAGTGGGCAGGTTGCTGACGTAGAGGTGTTTCGCGCCAAGATCGAGCAGCGATCGGATGGTGCGCGCGCAGACGTCGATGGGGGTGGCGCCCGCGGTGAACTCGGCTTTCAGCGCCTCGACCGGCACCGGCAAGAACTGGCTCAACATCGCGAGCGTCGTCGGGTTGGCGCTGCGGTAGTAAAAGACGCCGAACACGCCGGGTATGGCCAGACCGTTCTTGCGGCCGGCGTCCAGGAACGCGCCAACCCGATCCGCCTGGTGGTGCGACACGATCTGCGTCAGGTAGAAATCCGCGCTGACGTGCGGGTCCAACAGGAAGTCGACCTGCCCGTCCGGGTTGGCCGTGGGGTTGGCCCAGCCGCCCAGTTCCAACTCGGGATGCCGATCGCGAATCAATTGCCGCAGTTGCCACGCGTGCTCGAAGCAGCGCGGCCGGCCGACGTGCTTGTCGCCGCCCAGCACGACGAGCGACGGAAAACCGCTCTGTGCGGTTTGATCCGCGTAGGCCAGGCAGAACTCGAGCGAGTGCTTGGTCGTGAGAAATGGGATGATCTGATGCCGGCCAACCGTGTCACCCAGGTTGTTGACTAGGTGGCGCAGGTTGTTCTCTTCCTGTGCGCCAACCGCGCTGTCGGTCACCATCACCCGCACGTCGTGCCGGGTCAGCGACCGGATCGCGTGGTAGGTGTCAATCCACGCATCCATGCCTTCAGCCGACTCGAGCTCCGCCCGCGGCGGGCGAAGCTCGACGGCGATCAAGCTTGGCGGCATCCTTACTTCTGTTCCTTGATCTTGTCGCCGGCCAGTCGAGCGAAAAGGTCGGCGGCCACGGCGTCGGTCTCAACCGAGGTCACGGTGCTGCCGGCCGCCAATAGCTTGTACCTCTCGGCCATTGCCTTGGCCTGTCCGGGCTGGCCCTTGGCGTCGACAGCGCTGTTGATGTTGGTGCCGAACGCCTGCATGTCCCATGCCTCGGCCTCTTTCTTCTTCGAGTCGAAGGAGTAGAGGCGCCGGTTGTCGACGTCGAAGATCATCGTGCGGGTCGTGTCACCCATCACGGTGTCGGTCGGCATCTTATTGCCCTTGCCGCTGGCAGTGGCCTTGACGGTGACATCAGCGAAGGACGGGGCCGCAAGAGCCAGGACGAGAAGCGCCGAGAGAATGAACCGAGTCATGTCTGTCATCTGCTAAGGGGCAATCCCGATTATAGCTACTGTTTCGGCATCGAAGTCGGGCGCGGCTTGGCGGCCTTGCCCCACTCGTTGGCCCAGTTCAGCATCTCCGCCACCGTGTGGAGCACCGATTCGCGGGCGACGTAGCCGTGCGCTTCGTGCGGCAGCGTGACGTAGCGCACCGTGGCGCCGTGTCCCTTGAGCGCGCGGTACATGCGCTCCGACTGAACGGGATAGGTGCCGGCGTTGTCGTCGGCCTCGCCGTGGATTAACAGAATCGGCTCGTTGATTCGGTCGGCGTGATTGAAGGGCGACATCCGCGAGTACAGCTCCGGCGCCTGCCAGAACGTGCGCTCCTCGTTCTGGAAGCCGAACGGCGTGAGCGTGCGGTTGTAGGCGCCGCTGCGCGCAATGCCGGCGCGGAAGAGGTCGGAATGCGCCAGCAGGTTGGCGGTCATGAAGGCGCCGTAGCTGTGGCCGCCCGCCACGACGCGATCGGGATCGACAATGCCCATGGCCGCCGCCTTGTCGACGGCCGCCCGGGCGCTGGCCACTAACTGTTCGATGTAGGTGTCATTGGCCGTCTCGCCGGGTCCGACGATCGGCATCTTGGGATCGTCAATCACCGCAAAACCCTGCGTGAGAAACAGCATGTGCAGCGTGCCCCAGCCCGGCGTAGTGAAACGGTCGGCCGAGCCGGTGACCTGGCTGGCCATTCTCGGATCGGCAAACTCCTGCGGATACGCCCACAGCAACGCCGGCAGCCGGCCCTGCGCCGGCGTCCAGCCGGGCGGGGTGTGGATGGTGGCGCGCATCTGCACGCCGTCGGACCGAGTGTAGGTGACCATCTCGGATTTCACGCCCTTGAGCGGCGGCGCCGGATCCGCATACGAAGAGAGTGGCCGCCGCGAGTTCGATTCGCGGCCGCGGACGTAGAAGTTCGGCGGCTCGTTGCGGGTCTCGTACCGCGACACGAACTTCGAGCCGTCGTCTGACAGCAGGCCGAGCACGGTCTCGTAGCCGCCGTCTTCGGCCTGGAAGAGGCGCTCCTTCGCGCCGGTCGTGATGTTGACCTTGTCGAGAAAGGGATGGTCGCCCTTCGGCGACGAGCCGACGCCGGTGAGGTAGACGGTGTCGCCGACTTGCAGCAGCGCATCGACGTTCGACCCACGAGCCTGGCGCAGCGGCGTGCCGGGGTTGGCGTAGGCGTCTTCGGAACTCCGCTCAAACAACTTGCGCATCGGCGCCCCCGGCGCATCGATGATCGAGGTGCGCACGAGGCGCGTGTCGCGATGGCCTTCGTTGATCCACGCCGCGCCGGTGCTGGTCCAGGTGATGCTCTGGAAGCGGTACTCCGTGCGCGTCAGTTCGGCCGGCGCGATCGCAAACGGCGCGGCCCACGTCATCACCTTGTCGCGCTGCGGCACCTTGCTCTTGGGATCGCCACCATCAAGCGCCTCGGCGTACGCCAGCGTCGCCGGCTGTGTCGGGTGCCAGCGCCAGCTACGCGGGCCGGCCAGGACGCCGCCGCGCGGCACGTTGTCGCCGAGCGGCAGATCGGCCACCACCTTGACGAGCGCGCCGCGGCGATCCCAGACCTCGGCGAGGGTCGGGAAGTCGTCGTACCGAACCAGCCACGAGAACGGGCGCTTGATGCGCGCCACCAGCGTGTACTGCCCATCAGGAGACGGCCGGAATTCCGTGTACAGCGCCGGGCGGCCCATGGGCGATCGCTGGCCGGTGGCCGCATCCACCGTGGCCAGCTGGCTGGTGCCGTAGAACTCGAACAACGCCTCGTCGTGACTGCTGGTCAGCATGTCCTGCACGGTCGGCGTCGGTGCCACGCGGCCACGGCTCTCCTGAACGTTCGGACCGGCCGGCGCCTCGGGCAACGCGGGCGCGGCGCCGCGATTGGCGTTCGTGAACGCGCACAGCAGCGAACCGCCGTCGCCAATCCAGTTGCAGGGTGTGCCGAACACGGCATTCAACTGCGCCGGCGTCACCGCTTTGGCCTGGCCGGTCGCCGTCTCGCCAATCCACAGCTCCACACCGTTGTCGCGCAGGTTGGTGAAGGCAAACCGGCGGCCATCAGGCGAGAAGCCGACCCACGAAATCACCGCCACCGGCGGCAGCGTCACCTTGCGTTCGCTGCCGTCGGCGACCACCTTCAAGGTGAGGTGGCGATAACGCGAGCTCGACCGGTGCGGCGCGTTGGTCCTGGGATTGATGCGAACACCGGCGAGGCGCAACATCGGCTGCGCCAGGTCGGCGATGGACGGCATGCTCGTCCGCTCGAGCAGCACCACCACGTCACGAGCCGGGCTCAGCTCAGCGATCGGCGGTGGCGGCGCGTCGAGAATGTCGACAATGATCTTGGGCGGCAGCAAATAGCCCGATGCCATCGGTGGTGCGGGTGTCTGCGCGGCCAGCGCGACTGACCCGGTGAAGAACAGCGTCGCGAAGACAAGGATACGCATGTGCGAAGTATAAGGTGTC
>NSIL01000030.1 GCA_002737365.1 Acidobacterium sp.
CGCCGGCAGTTCTGAAGACACCGTGCTGAAGCGCGTGCGCGAGTACCTGGCCTTCAAGCTTAGACACAAGAGCTACGTCGGCATGCTGCATCGCCTCGATCGCGATACCTCGGGTTCGCTCGCTGTGGCGCTATCGAAGGACGCGCACGCCGCCGGCCGAGAAATGTTCAAGCACCACGAGTTCGAACGCCACTACCTCGCGATCGTCCAGGGCATTCCCAGGCCGTCGCACGGAACGATTGAAGCGAAGATCTCAACCGGTTATCGCAGCGGACGCCGGAAGCTGGTCGATGACGATGACGAGGGGCTCGAGGCGTCGACCGACTACCGGGTGAAGGAATATCTGAACGACGCAGCGCTGCTGGAACTTCGTCTGCACACCGGACGTCAGCATCAAATTCGTTTGCACCTCGAACAGCTCGGCCATCCGTTGCTTGGCGAGCGGGTTTACGCCGAAGGCGACGCGCGACAATCGCGGGTGGGCAAGGTGAAGGTCGACGCCAGGCGCAACATGCTGCATGCCTGGACCCTGGCCTTCCCGCACCCGCTGATCGGCGCACCGATTGCCGTCGAAGCGCCCCTGCCCGAGGATTTCGAGACCATTCTGAACAAGCTTCGCTTGCGGAGCTAGCGCTTGCGGGCCGCCCGCGCTTCGGCGCATGATGCCAGCATGAAACCGTTCGCGATTGCCGTCATGCTCGCCACTGTCGCGGTCAGCGCGTGCGCCCCGGCGCCCGCCCCGCCGCCAGCCGCTCCGTTCTCTGTTGTTGAAGCGACGATTCCCGACATGCAGAAGGCGATGCAGGAGGGACGGGTCACGTCCCGCCAGATCGTTGAGCAGTATCTGGTGCGCATCGCGCTCTACAACGACCAGCTCAACGCCGTAGTCACCGTGAACCCGAAGTCGCTGCAGGAAGCCGACCGGCTCGATCAGGAGCGTAAGTCTGGCAAGACTCGCGGGCCGCTCCATGGCATCCCGATCGCCCTCAAGGACAACATCCACACCACCGACATCCGCACCACGGGCGGCGCCATCGCGTTCGAGAACCTGGTGCCGTCCTACGACGCGACGCTGACGAAGAACCTGCGCGACGCCGGCGCGGTGATCATCGCCAAGACGACGCTCAGCGAGCTCGCCAACTTCGTGACCAACGGCATGCCCGGCAACTACAACGCGGTGGTTGGCTATGCGCTGAATCCGTACGATCCGCGCCGCGACCCGCGGCCGGTGACCGGCGATGGACGCGGCGTGCTCAACACCGGCGGCTCGAGCTCGGGCGGCGGCACGGCCGCCAATTTGTGGGCCGCCAACGTCGGTACGGAGACCTCGGGATCGATCCTGAGCCCATCCAACCAGAACATGCTCGCCGGCATCAAGCCCACCGTTGGCCGCATCAGCCGTTACGGCGTGATTCCGATCACGGCCGACCAGGATACGGCTGGGCCGATGGCCAGGTCGGTGACCGACGCGGCGATCCTGCTGGGCGCGCTCGAAAGTGCCGTGCCCGATGCCAACGACGCCGCGACCGCGACCTGCCAGGCGCCGCCGAATCGTGACTACACGCCGTTCCTCAAGCGCGAGGGCCTGAAGGGCGCGCGCATCGGCATTCCGCGCGCCAACTACTACGACCGCATCACGCCGCCTGGCGAGAAGAACCCGCGCGGCGGCTTGAACGAGGCGCAGGCCAAGTCGATGGCCGACGCGATCGAGGTCCTCAAGAAAGAAGGCGCGACCATCGTCGACGCCGACATCCCGAGCGTGGTCGACCCGGATCCGAAGAACAACTTCCTGCTGTGGGGAGGCGCCTGCGAAAAGGGGCCGCGCGGTCCGAATTGTTCATCGGTGCTGTGGTACGGCATGAAGCGCGACTTCAACGCGTGGCTCGCCTCACTCGGCCCGGGCGCGCCGGTCAAGACGCTGGCCGAACTGCGAGCCTTCAACACCGCGCACACCAATCGCAACGCGATTAAGTACGCGCAGGTTAACCTCGATAACTCGGACCTGCTCGACCTCGACAAGGACCGCGCAAAGTGGCAGGCCGACCGCGACAAGGACATCCGCCTGGCCGCGACCCACGGCATTGACGAAGTGATGACGGCGCAGAAGCTCGACGCGCTGCTGTTCCCGGGCGCGAGCGGCGCCGGGATCGCGGCGAAGCCCGGCTACCCCACCGTGATTGTGCCCTTCGGTCTGTTCGTGCCGCAACCGCCGCCGAGCGGGCAAAGCCTGCCGGCGTCGCTGGCGCCCACGTCGGGGGCCTATCCGGATGGCTTCACGCTGCAGCCCGCGCCGTACGGCGTGAGCTTTACCGGCATGGCCTGCAGCGAGCCGCGGCTGATCGAACTGGCGTACGCCTTCGAACAGGCGACCAAGAAACGTGTGCCGCCGACGAGCGCCCCTTGAGCAGCAGTGGGGACAAACCTTCAGGTTTGTCCTTCACACGAAGAACACGAAGCCCAAATGGAATTTGAACCGGACCAACGACCGCTCGAGCGCACGCCCACCACGGCATTCGGCGGCCGTTCGCCTGGCGACGGACCGCCGCTTGTGCCGATCGCGCTCGGTGGGGCCGCGATCGTGGCGTTGCTCGCTGCCAGCGCGTGGTGGCTGTCGCGGACGCCGGTGCCAACCAACACTACGCCCGCCGCGGTGACGGCCACCGAAGCGCTGATCACCGCACCGGAGCCGGTCGTGACGCTGCCGCCGCTCGACGAGATGGACGCGTTCCTCCGCCCGCTGCTGCAGGCACTCTCGAGCCGGCCCGAGCTGGTGCGCTGGCTGGCCACGGACGACTTGGTCAGGCAACTCGCGGCCGCCATCGACAAGGCCTCGCAAGGCGACAACCCGGCGGGCGGCTTCATGGAACTGGCGCCGCGGTCGCGCCTGGCCGTGACGGGCAGCGGCAATCGCCGCACGATTGATCCCGCGGGCTACCGGCGGTACGACGGGCTGGTCACCACGGTCACGACCATCGACGCCTCGGCCATCGCGAAGATCTACAAGACCATCCGGCCACGGCTCCACGAGGCCTACCAGAACATGGGGCACCCGGGGGGCAACATCGACGCGGCGGTGCAACAGGCGATCGACCTGCTGCTGGGCACACCCGTGGTGAAGGGGCCGGTGAGGCTGGTGGAGGGGGCCGGGGCGCGGTGGGCATACGCCGATCCGGATCTCGAAGCGCTGACACCCACGCAGAAGCAACTCGTCCGCATGGGACCGGCCCACACCGACGCGATGCTGGTCTGGTTGCGGGCCTTGCAGAGCGGGATGGAATAGTAAAACAGGAGTGGAAGCGATCAAGAGAAAGCAATTCTCGTAATCTCTTGAACTCCTGTCAGTGCGACATTGCGTAAACCAGCACGTTGACGCCGAACGCGTAGCCCTTACTCGACATCTCGTAAAAGTACTGCGGGTTCGACGCTTCTTCTTCCCATGAATCGCCGAGATCGGTGTTGTGCGTGTTCAGGACGAGGATGCGTCCCTGTCCGTCGGTGATGACGCGCGCATGCGGCACGGCGCTGTCCTGTCCGCGCTCGGAGGTGCCACCGCCGCTGTTGAACCAGTGGCCGATCGACGCGATCTGCGGCACGCCATTCATGATGAACTGGGCGCGGAACAGCGGATGGTCTGGCGGCAGGTCGACCATCGGATACTGCGCCGGCGGCAGGGCCTTGGCCAGTTGCTCGGCCCACACCTGCCACGCGTACTCGCCCCAGAAATCGTCGGCCCACAGGAAGCCGCCCTTGTCGACGTAGGTGCGCAGCGCCGCCGCCTCGGCCTCATCGAGGTAGGCCGCGCCGACCTCGGTCATCATCACGAACGGACATTGAAACAGCGCTTCGTCCGTCAACCGGACCACGGCATGACGCGGCTGCTGCGGGCCGTCGAAGCTGACCGTCGTTTTGGTGAGTTCGGACAGGCGGATCGACAAGTTGATGTCGGCGCGCGGATAGTCGACCGCCCAGTTGGCGCCGTCACCGGCACGGTTCTGCCGAAAGGCGACGCGGCAGAACTGGAAGCGGCCGTCGAAATCGTCGGCGGTCGCAAACTCGAGAGTGAAGCCCCGACCGCCGCCACGACGCTGCGCCTCGCCGCTGGCAGCAGCGACGAGCGCCAGCACGACGACTAGCGCGGCGTGTCTTAACGGCGGTCGCATGGCCACAAGTATAGAAGATACGGACACCGGCAAAGCCACCATCACCCGCAGGTGGAGATGTCAGGCGACGGCGAGTGAAGCGATGTTCCGCAACCCCACCACCTGGATTCGCTCATCCAGCACGTAGTCCTTCTCTCCCGGATAGACGACGATCAGCTGCGCCAGTTTCAGATCGTCCAGGGCCGCGCGCATGGATTTGGTGGTGCGCGGCGCGTCGGCGTACTTGAACTCGAAGCCCAGCCGCTTGGTGCCGCGAACCAGCAGCAGGTCCAACTCGGCGCCGCCATACGTACCCCAATGGAACGCCTCGCCTGGCTCGACCCGCATGACGCGCAGGGCGTGTTCGAGCGCCAGCCCTTCCCACGACGCACCGAGCTTGGGGTGTGACTGCAGGTCTGGCAGCGAGCCAATCCGTTGCAGGGCGTGAAACAGGCCGCTGTCACGCAGGTAGATCTTCGGCGCCTTGCGCACCCGCTTGCCGAGGTTCTCGGTCCACGACGGCAACGACCGCACCATGAACGAGCCGGTGAGGATGTCGAGATAGTGCTGCGCCGTCTTGTAATTCACACCAAGCGAGCCGGCGATTTCCGACGCGTTCCAGATCTGGCCGTGGTAGTGCGCGATCATCAGCCAGAAGCGATGCAGTTGCTCCGACGGAATCGTGATGCCCAGTTGCGGAATGTCGCGGGTCAGAAACGTGCGGATGAACTGCTGTCGCCAGTGCAGGCTCGCCTCGTCGGAGGCGCTCAGAAACGACTCTGGGAACCCGCCGCGCAACCACAGCGCGTCGAGTCGATCGAAGCCAACTTCAGTGCCGTCGAAGCCGTTCAAGTCGACGAAGCCCACACGGCCGGCCAGCGACTCGGACACACCCTTGACGAGATCCAACGACGCACTGCCGAGCACCAGAAAACGGGCCGGCTGGTCCGGGCGGTCCGCCAGCACGCGAAGGAGCGGGAAGAGGTCGGGACGACGCTGGATCTCGTCAATGACGACGAGCCCCGTGAGCGCGCCGAGCGTTTGCCGGGGGGCTTCCAGGCGAGCCAGGTCCAGAGGATCTTCAAGGTCGAAGTAGGCATCAGGCCCGGTGGCAAATGCCCGGGCGAGAGTGGTTTTGCCGCACTGGCGGGGACCGAGCAGGGCTGTCACGCGGAACCGAGCCAGGGAATCGGCTATCTGGCGTCGATAATTCTCCCTCTCGATTTTCATTATCGAATAATAGTATATTAATAACTAATAATCAATCATTGTGCGCGACGCAGGTGAATTGAGAGATGATAGGCACGCCATGAATGTGATGTCGCGTGTTCTGCTCGCCCTTCTGACAACCGGTGTCGTCGCCACCAACC
This sequence comes from Acidobacterium sp., assembly GCA_002737365.1. Classification (GTDB taxonomy): domain Bacteria; phylum Acidobacteriota; class Vicinamibacteria; order Vicinamibacterales; family UBA2999; genus 12-FULL-67-14b. The sequence continues at coordinate 5,510 of NSIL01000030.1, forward strand.
TGTATGGGCAGCAACCCGCGCCGGCCGCCGCGCCGGATCCCATCCGGACGCTGGTCGGTCGTCTCGACCTGGAGAAATACAAGGCCACCGTCAAGGGCCTCACGCAGTTTGGTGACCGTCGCCAAGGCACCGAGCGCAATCGCAAAGCTGTGGACTGGATTGAGGCGCAGCTCAAGAGCTACGGGTGCACCAATACCGAACGGCTCAAGTACACCTACACGACCCCACCGCGGAACCCGAACGCCGGGGGTCAGCGTCCAGCGGCCAATCCCAACGCGATTCCGACGGCCTCTGGCGGCGGGCGGCCGCGCGGCGTACGCGCCCCGACCGGCGTCAACAACGACCCCATGAAGCAACCCGACGAGAAGCTGCGCGCGCTCAACACCGAGCCCGCCACTGACGGCCCGCGTGAACAGGTCTACTGCACCAAGATCGGCGCGACGCGACCCGACGAGATGTACATTATTGGCGCGCACATGGACGGCCACGGCTGGGGCGAGGCCGCCAACGACAACGGCTCGGGCACCGCGCTCGTCATGGAACTGGCGCGCGTCTTCAGCTCACCGGACGTCGTCACCGATCGCTCGATTCGCTTCGCGCTGTGGAACAACGAAGAGACCGGACTGAACGGTGCCTACGCCTACGCCGAGCAGCGCAAGGATCTGCAAGGCAAAGAAAACCCGCCGGGTTCGGGCCGCTATCCCGAACCGAAGTGGCTCGGCATGATCCAGCACGACATGATGATGTTCGACCACGGCATGCCGCGCGCCGACGGCACGCTGGCGCCTGAGCAGCGGCCTGAGGCTGACGTCAACATCGAGTTCCAGGTGACGTCAAAGTTTCTCGCCGGGGCCAGGGAACTGGCGTTCGCGCTGCACGCCGCCAACGAGAAGTACGCGACCGACTATCCATCCAACGTCGGTGAGCACATGACCAACACCGACTCCACCGCGTTCATGGACCTGGTGCCATCGATCAGCCTGCGCGAGAACGAACGTGGTGTTCACACCGGCAACGGCTGGAACCCGCACTGGCATCAGCCAACCGACGTATTTGCGACGTTCACGGACAAGGACTTCCGGCTGGGCTTGAACGCGGCGCAGACCACGTTGTCTGGTGTCGCGCAGTTGACCGGCGCGCGGTTGAAGTAGGGTCTGACCCCGAGAGGGACTTGTCGAGGGGTCTGACCCTTAGAACGTAAAGCGGGCGCCGAGCTGCACCTGACGCGGGCCGCCGAAGCGCGCGGTCGACGGCGCGAACAGCGCCTGGCCGGCGGTGGCGACGGCGCGGCCGGCGTGCCGTAGACGCTGATCGCGTCGTTGCCATAGTGCTTGTTGGCCACGCGCGTGGTGTTGAACAACTCCGCGATGAGATCAAAGCGGCGGCTGCCGAATGAAAACGCCTTCACCGGGCGCAAGTCCAGGTTGAAGAACGACGACTGCCGGAAGGCGTTACGGTTGCTGACGACGCCGTTGATGATCGCGCGGTCGTTGTCGTCGTTGGCGTCGCGCTGCTGGTCGCTGCCAATCGTCGCCGTGTAGGGGAAGCCCGAACGCGCGATCAGGACCTAGCCGAAGGTGATGCCGTAGCCGAGGTTGACCACGCTGCTGATGTTGAAGGCGTGGCGAACGTCCTGTTTCGAGTAGGTGTATTCCGCGCCAGGATTGAACACGTCCAGCGTCGTCTCGCGGCTGAAGTTGCGCTCGTTGGAATCATCGTCTTTGTTGACGGCGAAGGTGTAGTTGACCTGGGCAAACAGCCGGCCACGGCGTTCAGTCGCTGTGAGCACCAACGCGTTGTAGTCTGACTGCGCCAGCGATTCGTTGACCTCGATTTGCGCGAAGGCGGTGTTCGGCCTGGTGGCCGGGTAGATCGGCAAGCCGGCGGCGTTCGGCGTCGGCGCGCCGAGGTTCTTGTCGAGGCGCCGCTGCAGGTGGTCTGACTGGGCGTTCACGTAGCCGATCGACACCATCGTGCGCTCGGTCAGTTGCTGGTCGAGCAAGACCGCACTCTGCAACGTCGTAGAGTTCTGGAACTCGGGAGCGAAGCCAAACACGCGCTGCGCGGGAATCGCCGTCACGGCCGGCAGCATCTCGAGCGCCTTGCCGCCGGCCACCCAACCAAGAATGCGCGGATCGGTGCGGCTATCTACCGCGACCGTAGTCAAGCCGTTGTCGGTGAAGACACGCTGGAAAAAGTTGGCCGGCGTGCGCGCATTGTAGAGTCCCGCCGAGGCGCGCACCACCGTGCGGGCGTTACCGCGGACGTCCCAGGCCATGCCGAGGCGCGGCTGCCACATGCTGTGATCGTTCGGGATAGTCGAGATCGCCGCGAGCACCGGATTCGGCTGGGTCGGCTGCGGGTTCCACTGCCCATCCCAACGCAGGCCGGCGTTCAGCGTCACCTGGGGCAGGCGGACGGTGTCCTGCACGTAGATGCCGAGTTCCTTCTGCGTACCACGATAGATGAGGTCGTCCGGATCGAATCCGGCCACCGTCTGGCGATACCGGCTGACATTGCCCGCGAGGTAATTCGCCAGCGAGGTGTAGTCGAAGCGGCCCAGGGTGTTCGACTCACGCTGCTGTTGCGCGTCGGTCAGGTTGAAGTCGATGCCGACTTTGAGTTCGGTGCGGCCGCTGACGCGGGTGAGGTTGTTGGTCACCTGGGTCCGCGTGTTCTTGAAGACGCGCGGGCGGCCGGTGTCGCCGCCGAGCGTGCCGAACCCGGTAATGACGATCTGCGGGTCGTTGAGATTCTGATCGAATGCGTCAGCGGAGGTCAGCTTGCGATTACGGTTGTGGTAGAAGGCGTCACCGCGCGTCTCGTTGGTGCCCGACTTGGTGACGACGTTGACGAAGCCGGCCGCGGTGCGGCCGATGTCGGCGCCGGCGCCCGAGCGCACGACCTGGAACTCGTTGACCGCCGACTGCGGGAAGAAGAACACCGCCTCGTTGCCGCCACGCTGATTGCCCTGCAGCGGGTCGTTGAAGTCGGCACCAGCGCCGGCGTCAGTTGCGCGAACTCCGTGAACGCGCGGCCGCGAATCGGCAGGTCATCACTGGCCTGCAGCGGGATGTTCGTGCCCGCGGATTGCGCCGGAGTGTCGAGGAGCACCGCGCTCGCCGAGACCGCCACCGTTTCCGCCACGGTGCCGACCGACAGCTTCAACGTCGGGGCCGGAGTGAGGGATAAACGCGATAAGACATCCGCCCAGTCTAGAGCTGGCCCATCTCGTCTGCGTGACAATGGGGCGACAGGCTTGGAAACAGTCGACACCAAAAGACGAAAGGCCGGGGGTTAGCCCCGGCCTTCGTCGTTGTCGGAAGTGTCTGAGTCCTCGGTTGGCTCGTCGACCAGGTCATCCAGCCACGGGTTGTGCTGCGGACCGGGCACGATGCCCGCAATGTCCGGGTCTACTCCGCTGGGATCGTTCGGGCCAACCTGGCTGCGCCGCTGCTTGGTTTCCTCGCGGCGAACCACTTTCTGCTTCTGCTTTTCAACGCGGGCGCGTTCGCGCTCGCGTTTACCTCTGCCGAGGGGTCCTCGCGTAGCCATTTAGCGTCGGCCTACCAGCGCGGCTCGCGCCGTCCGCCGCCACCGCCGCTGCCGCCGCCGCCGCGGTTGCCGCCGCCGCCACCGAAGCCACCGCCGCCACGGCCGCCGCCGCCACCACCGAAGCCACCGCCGCCGCGGGCTTCCTTGGGACGCGCTTCGTTCACAGTGAGTGTCCGGCCACCCAGCTGCGACTCGTGCAGCTCGGTGATGGCCTTCTGGGCGCCTTCATCGGTGCCCATCTCGACGAACCCGAAACCGCGGGCGCGGCCAGTGGCCATGTCGCGCATCACCGTGACTGATTCCACGGCGCCGACTTTTTCGAACAACTCCTGAAGATCCTGCTCCGCCGCGGTGTAGGGAAGATTCCCCACGTACAACTTCCGACCCATCGTCTTCTCCTCGTCTCGCTACGCGAGAACGCTTGCCACAGCCCTCTCGGACTGCCGGCCGCTGGCAGTGACCCGCGGTTCCAAAAGTGACCCGTCGGGGCGGCACGTTACTGAAGGCTGTCGACCAACCAAGACAAGTGAGGACAGAACCAAATGGCCCGCAAACACGGAAGGCCGCCCTGGGCGGCCTTCCCCTACAGCACCTGTCAGTCTACCAGAAATTGGGGGTTGCCAGCCCGGGCAGGCCGGTCATCAACGGAACAGGTGGCTGGGACGAACATCGGCGAGCGCGTGCTCGCCATGCCTCACCACCTAGGATTGGTTTCCCCTGGCCTGATCGAGCCACTCGACCAGTCCCGCGAACGATCCGACGCGCGGGCAATCCACACCGCTGTAGAGATCGGCCAGGTCGAACAACACGCCGTCGCGCAGGCCGGCGCGGCGGGCGCCGATCACATCGACGTGATAGAGGTCGCCGACGTGCACGGTGCGCGCGGGATCGGCCTGCGCGTGTTCCAGCGCCAGGCGAAACAAGCGCGGGTCTGGCTTCTCGACGCCCCACTCATGCGAGTCAAGCAGGTGATCGAACCAGCGGGTCAACTGCAGCCGATCGAATAAGTGGCGCAGCCGGCCGTTGGCATTCGAGACCACCACCAGGCGCAGGCCGCGGGCCCGCAGGGCCGCGAGCGCCGGCTCGACGTCTGGCTCAACCTGCTCCCACAGGTTCTCGACCCGGTGGTAGTCGCGTAACTCCGCCAGCGCCGCGTCGGTGCCGGCGTTCTGCGTCACGCCGGCATGCTGCAGCACGAGGTTGAAGTAGAGCCACCCACGCGACCGATCGTCGGTGGCGCCAATCACCGCCGCCTGATCCAGTTGATGGGTGGCGCGCTGTTCAGCGGCGCCGAGCGCGGCCGGCGTGACCTGCGCGCCGTGGCGGACCAGGGTGTCGGCCACCCGGGTCCAGGAGGGGTGGCACAGCACCCCGCCGGCGTCGAGGAAGACGGTGTCGATCACCGGCCAACGCCGATCACAAACCGGCTGACGTCCCGGGTCATGGCCGACAGGTCCAACGGCGGCTGCGCGCTGGCCGGCGGCAGCCAGTGGTAGTACTCGACCAGCGGCCGGTCGTCGGTGAGCAGCGGCCCCGGGCCGACGAATGCGCGCATCTCATCGGCGTTGCCGGTGAACCAGCCCGTGAGCACCGCGAAGCTGGTGAGGCCAATCGCGTCGAGCGCCTCGCGCGTCTTCGCATCAGTTCGCATCCGGCCGATCGCTTCGGGATCGAGGCGCAGCGGCTCCGCCGTGCCGATCATGAATTCGCCGTCGTTCCACAGCGTCGCGTTGGGGAACACATCGAGAAACGTCCGCATGATCAGCTGGTATTCCACCGCCGGCCGCTTGCCGATCCACTGCATCACGACCCCGTTGGGCTTGAGCGCATGACGCACCAGCGTGAAGTACTCGCGCGAGTAGACGTGACCGGCGCCGGCGTGCCCGGGCTGAATCACGTCGGCGGTAATCACGTCGAAGCGGCGATCTGTCAGCGTCAGGAAACTCCGTCCGTCATCGACGCGCACGCTGACGTTTAGCTGATTCAGCAGGTCGTAGTTGACGTGTGAAAAGAAGGGTGCCGCCTTGACGACGCTCGCCGACAACTCGACCACCTGGACATGGCTGCCGGCGTGTTGGCTCACCGCACCCGGCGTCGCGCCGCCGCCCATGCCGACGACCAGCACGTCCACCGGGGCGCCGTGCAGGACCATCGGCAGGTGGCCGAGCGTGCGATGCAACTTGACCATGGCCGGCTGATCGTTGGCCTGGTGAAGGCCATCGAGATAGAGCACGTGCTGCAGGCGGGTGGCGCGCACGCTGACCGCCGTCTGCACGCCTTCGTCGCGCCAGTACTCAGGCAGCAGGTCGCCGTAGCGGCGATCGATGGCCACCTTGAAGGGATCGCCGATGTTCCTGGCGATCGGGATCGACGCGGCCAACACCATCAGCACAGCCACCGCCGACGGCCAACTGGGCCGGCGCGCCACCAGCAGGGCCGCACTGGCCAGGTAGCACCCTGCCAACGCGACCAGCGCGTGCGTGGCGCCGAGCCACGGCAACAGCACGAAGCCCGCCGCCAGCGAACCGGCAATCGCGCCGACCACATTCAAGGCATAGAGCCGGCCGATGCGATCGGCCACGCCAATCGCTCCCGCGGCCAGACTGCGCGCGCGCGAGGCCGCGCCCAGGGCCAGCGAAAAACCGACGCCCATCGCGAAGGCCGGCGCCAGGATCGCCAGGCCCACCGCCCGCCACAGCGACATCGTGTCCCAGCCGTGCTTCACGGTCCACAGCAGCGCACTCATCGACGCCACCGTGGCGAACCCCGTCAGCGCCTGGGTCAGCGCCAGCCAGAAGGCCAGGCTGATGCGGCGCCGCAACAGGCGCGACGCCAGCAGGCCGCCCGCGGCGATGCCGGCCAGCACCGTCGCCAGCATGGCCGTGAACGCTTCCGAGGTGGCCGTCACGAACTGCAGCATCAGCCGGAACCACAGCACTTCGAGGCCGAGCGAAGCGAAGCCGGAGATGGCGACCACCCAGTAGACCACCGGGAACAACGCCGTCGACTCATCAGTGGTGGTGGCCGCCTCGACCGGCTCCGCCGCTGACGCCGCCGCCGAAGCCGCCGCCGACGCCTCCCGCCGTCCCATCCAGTACGCGCCACCGCCGACAACCACGTTGGTGAGCGCCGCGACCAGAAAGGCCCGCTGGATGCCGATCGCCGGAATCAGGTAGAAGCCAGTGGCCACGGTGCCGACCATCGCGCCAGCGGTATTCAGCGCGTACAAGACGCCGATGGTGGATCCGGTTGATCGCGCCGACGTCGAGGACGTCGTGAACGCCGACACGGCCGCGCTCAGTAACGGCAACGTCGTGCCCATCATCGTCGTCGGCACGGCGAGAATGGCAAACGAGCACGCCAGCCTGGCGACCGTCAGCCACCCGAATGAATCCGGCGCGAGGTGATGAACCTGCAGGTGGACAACCGAGGCCGCGTCAAGCAACCACGGCGACGCCAGGCCGGTGACACCGACCAGGATCTCGGCGATGCCGAACGCCTGCAGCGCCGGAATCCGCCGGCGCAACACCCGTCCGGCGAGCAGGCTGCCAATGGCGAGGCCCGCCATGAACGCCGCCAACACCGTGCTGGCCGCGTAGACGCTGACGCCAAACACCAGCGACAACCGGCGCAGCCAGAGCACCTGGTAGACGAGGCCCGCAATACCGGAACAGAAGAAGAGGGCGAAGATGGCTCGCCGGTCGCGCATGGTCGCAGGCGATCTTACCCTGTCCAATAGAGTCCCCGATATAATCGGCTGACTACGACTGCTGGTCGTCGGACGTCGCGCGCCGTACGGTCATGGGTTATGCCGATTCGAATTGCTTTTCTCCTTGTCGTCCTGGCCCTGCCGACCTCCGCGTTCGCGATGAAAGGCCGAGTGGTCGACCAGCAGGGCCGCCCGGTCGCCAACGCCATCGTTTCGGTGTTGGGCCGCCCGGGCGAAGCCATCACCGACGCCGACGGGCGGTTCAACTGGCAGCCCGACCCGACCCCGCCATTTGAGATCCTGGTGATCGATGCCGCGGGCACGTATGCGCGGCCGGTCCTGATCAAGCGGCTCGATGCCGGGCAAGAACTGATCGTCACGATCGCGCCACTGCTGAACGAGTCGGTGACCGTGACCGGTTCGGCACCGAGCATCGAGGCGACGCCCGCCGCCGGTACGACCAGCGTCAGCGGACGCGACATGGCCGTGCGCCAGCCGGCGAACCTGATCCAGGCGATTGAGAACGTGGCCGGCGTGAACCAGGTGTCCGAAGGTCAAGCAGCGGTGCCGGCCATTCGTGGCCTGGCCCGCGGCCGCACGCTCATCCTGATCGACGGGGCACGCGTCAGTTCCGAGCGGCGGGCTGGTCCGAGCGCTACCCACATGGATGCCGGCACCATTGAAGCCGTCGACGTCGCGCGCGGACCAGGCTCGGTCGCTTATGGCTCGGACGCGTTCGGCGGCGTGATCTCGGTTCGCACCCGGTCGGTGGCGCCGGGTTCACCCTGGGCCGCCAACCTCATCGGCAGTGTCGGCGCGGGCATCCCGGAACAGCGCGGCTCCGCGGAAGTGTCGAAGGGCACCGCCGCCGGCGGTTTCCTGGTCGCCGCGCACGCCCGTCAGGCCGATGACTGGGACAGTCCGAGCGGTGAGGTTTTTAACTCCGGCTATTCCGATCGCGGCTTCCTGGCACGGGTCGAGCAGAAGCTGGGTGCCGGCTACCTGACCGCCGGATGGCAAAGCGACTTCGGTCGAGACATCGCGCGGCCGCGCGACAACTCGCGCATCGTCCGGTTCTACTACCCCACCGAAGACTCGCATCGCTTCACCGCCAACTACGAAGCGCGCGCCGTGGGCGGCTTCCAGCGCGTCGGCATCACCGGCTTCGCCGGCCGCTACGCCCAGGTCACGGCTCAGGATCGTTTCGCCACCGCCACCACTGGACGCACCATCGAGCGCGCCGACGTGTCGGCCAGTGACTACCACGTCAAGGGATTTGCTGAGCGGTTGCTCGGCAAGGCCCGACTCGAGATGGGTGTCGACGTCAACGGCCGCTTCGACCTGCACGCGGTCGATGACCTCATCACCTACAACCTGGCCGGCGACCTGGTCAGCACGCGGCCCAACGTCTCGATCGACAACGCCAAGCGGACCGATGCGGGCGCCTACGTCTCGATCGACGCGGCCCTGGCCTCGCGGCTCACCGTCGGCGCCGGCGGCCGCGCCGACTATGTCACCACGAAGAACAGAGGCGGCTACTTCGGCGATCGCGCCACCGGCAACGGCGCCTTCTCGGGCTTTGCCTCGACGACGGTCGACCTCGCCAAGGGCCTCAGCCTGACCGGCCAGATCGCGCGCGGCTTCCGCGACCCGGTCTTGTCGGACCGCTACTATCGCGGCCCGACGGGCCGCGGCTTCATCACCGGCAACCCGGACCTCGCGCCCGAGACCAGCGTCCAGGGCGACCTCGCCTTGCGCTACGTGACGTCACGGTTCCGCGTCGCCACGTTCTACTACGATTATCGAATCCATGACTTGATCGAGCGCTACTCGACGACGACGGATTTCTTCTTCTTCCGCAACCGCGGCACCGCGCGCATTCGCGGCTTCGAGGTCGAGGGCCAGGCAGACCTCGGTGCCGGCGTCACGCTCGAGATCGCATCACAGGTCGCCGAAGGGCGCGCCCTCGACGACCACGCGTACCTCGACGACATGTCGCCCGCCAACCTCTCGGCGGTGGTGCGCAAGCAGTTCGGCGCGCGTGGGTTTGGGCAGGTGCGGACGGCGTATTTCTTGGACGATGACCACGTCGGCCCGACCGAGCGGGCGGTGCCCGGCTACACCCTGCTTGACCTCGCGGCGGGCATCCGCCTCGCCCGGCCGCTGGAGCTGCGCGTCCAGGCGCGCAACCTGCTGGCTCAGCAGTACTACGCAAGCCAGGACGTTCGCACCGTGTTGGCGCCGGGCCGCTCCGCGTCGCTGACCGTCGCGGTCAAGTTCTAACTAGATCACCACGGCCTTCTCGACGATGAACGTGTTGTTCTCGGTTTCCTGGATGGTGACTTCGACCGTGTAGCCGATGCCCTTGCCGGGGTACTGCTGTCGGATCAGCGCCACAACCCGATCGAACACGTAGTGGGCGACGTTTTCGACGCTCGGTCCCTTCCCCTTCAACACCACGACGCCCTCGGGCTCGAACCGGCCGGCATCAAGGAAGGCCGTGTCCTGCTCGGTGATGAGCATCTTGTGATCCAGGAAGCGCATCACGTGCTTGATGTCGCCGAAGTCAATCGACAGGTCGAAGTCGTTGCGCGGCAGCTCCTCGGCCGCGATCACGACCTTGCCGTGCCAGGTGTGGCCGTGGACGAACCGGCACTTGCCGGGGTGGCCCAGTTGCCGGTGCCCAGCGTGGAACTTCGTGGTGACGACGATGCTTTCCATTGCTGAATCGATTATAGACTTTCCCAGTTCACCCGGATTGGCCACCGGCAGCGGCCGCAGCAGCATCTGGTTGAACAGCGAGAAGATGGCGGAATTATCCTGTAGAGTTTTCCCATGCCCAAACGTTCCTGGCTGATGAAGTGCGAGCCGAGCGCGTACACGATCGACGACCTGAAGCGTGACGGCAAGACCGGATGGGAGGGCGTGCGCAACTACCAGGCACGTAACTTCATGCGCGACGACATGCAGGTGGGCGACGGCGTGCTGTTCTACGCGTCGAACGCCGAGCCGTCAGGCGTGACTGGCCTGGCCACGATCTCTCGCGCGGGCTATCCGGATCCGTTCGCCTTACGGAAGGGCCACGACTACTACGATCCCAAGCACACGGCCGAGAAGCCAATCTGGTACAGCGTCGAGATCGCCTTCGTCGAGCGCTTCAAGGACGTGCTGCCGCTGACGGCGCTGAAGCAGGTCACAGGCCTGCAGCACATGATGGTGAACCAGAAAGGCAGCCGGCTGTCAGTGCAGCCGGTCACGCCGAAGGAATACGAGCTCGTGTGTCGCCTGGGCCGCCGATGACGCGGACAGCCGCAGATTGGCTCAACTTTACCTGGTCATCGACCGCTCGGCCTTGCCCGAGTAGTTGATGAAGACGGTCTTCAGCTCGGTGAAGAAGTTCAGGCCTTCTTCCGCCATCTCGCGCTCCCCCACACCAGTCGACTTGGTGCCGCCGAACGGCAACTGTGCCTCTCCGCCCACGGTCGGCTCGTTGACGTGGACCATGCCGGTCTCCACTTCATCCACAAACTTCATCACCGATGAAATGTTCTCGGTGAAGATCGACGTGGTCAGGCCGTACTCGACGCCGTTGGCGAACTGCAGGGCTTCTTCAAGGGACGAGGCGGTGGTCACCGCCAGCACTGGTCCGAAGATTTCTTCCTTGAAGATCCGCATCGATGGCGAGACACCGTCGAAAATGGTCGGTTCGACGAAGTAGCCGTGGCTGAGCGCCGCGGGACGCGTGCCACCGGTCAGCATCCGCGCACCTTCGCCCTGGCCGACCTTGATGTAATCCATCACCGTCTGCCATTGGCGATCGCCCACCGACGGTCCCATCTCGGACGAGTCGTCCAGCCCGGGACCCAGTTTCATTCTCTTCGCCGCCGCGACCAGCCGTTCGACCAGCGCATTCTTGATCTCGGCATGCGCAATCACGCGTGACGTTGCGGTGCAGCGCTGCCCGGTGGAGCCGAAGGCGCCGCCATGGATGGCGATGGCGGCCTTATCGAGATCGGCGTCGGGCATCACGATCACGGCGTTCTTGCCGCCCATCTCGCACGTCACCTTCGCGCCGCGCTGCGCGGCCTTCACATACAACGCACCGCCCACGCGATTCGAACCGGTGAACGAAATGGCGCGCAGCTGCGGCGCCGCAACCATCGCTTCGCCAACTTCAGGTCCGGTGCCGACGAGCATGTTGAACACACCCGGCGGCAGTCCCGCCTCGTCGTAGATTTCAGTGAGCAGAACGGTCGTCGCCGGGGTCAGCTCCGATGGCTTGAAGACGACGCAGTTGCCAGAGACGATGGCGGGGGCGCTCTTCCAGACGGGGATAGCCCACGGGAAATTCCAGGGAGCGATCAAGCCAACGACGCCCATGGGCTGCCGCACCGTGTAGGTGAAGGTGTCGCGCGATTCAGACGGCAGCGTCTTGCCGTGCATGCGGAAGCCTTCGCCGGCGTAGTACTCGAGCAGCGAAATGCCCTTCAGCACTTCGCCGCGCGCTTCTTTCAGAATCTTGCCTTCCTCGCGGGTCAGCGTGCGGGCGATCTCGTCGAGGCGCCGGCGGGCAATGTCAGCGGCGCGCCACAACACCCGGCCACGCTCGGGTCCCGGCGTCTTCTTCCACGACGGCCACGCCGCCACCGCCGCGTCAATCGCCAGCCCCACATCGGCCGCGGTCGCGAGCGGATACTCCGCGATCACATCGCTGGTATCTGCCGGATTGATGTTCCTGGTCGTGCCGCTCGAGGCCGGACGATACCACTTGCCGTTGACGTAGGAGCCGGTGTTCATGACGTTGGGATCCTACCGTTAAACACGAAGAACACGAAGAACACGAAGCCTTGATTAGTGGCAGTCTTCGCGACTTTCGTGGTCTTCGTGTTCAGGCGTGGCGGCGCATCAGCCGAGCGTGGCCGGACAGAGCGTCCAGAACGGCGTGCTGCCCCGTTGAAGGTCAGGGCGACTCCGACCGGATCTGCAGCAATCCGCTGCCCTTGATGATCGCCCACCACAATAACAGCGCACCGCTGCCAAGCAGCAACAGTGCCGGCCATGCTTCGCGCGGCTTGATGCCTTAACGGCTGCGGATGATGATGGCTATTTGCCCAAGCCAGAATACGCCGCACGAAATCCAGATACTGCCTCGCACGTTGGCACCCCTGACGCCAAATGCGGCGCAGCAGCGCACCGGGGAATCCTCGGCTACTGACCAGTACTAGTTCCCCTGTCAGGGACGACGCGGCCAGAGCGGGAGCTGCGATGAAGTGGTGAGACGACCGCAAGACCTGCGAATAGACGGCGGGACGCCACTGCGAACCTCCACCGCAACGTCGACGTAACTGATCGACCATCGAGAGGTGCTGCAATTGGTGAGCCAAGGCCCGCAGCCAGTCACTTCGCGGTAGCATTCCGGTGTGAGCAACCAGATCGAGCCGCGCGGCCTGGCGCTGGTCTTGAGCGGCGGCGGGGCGCGGGCAGCATACCAGGTGGGCGTGCTGCGCGTGCTGGCGCGCGAGTGCCCGCAGGCCGTGCCCGACATCCTGACCGGCGTCTCGGCCGGCGGCATCAATGCCGCCTTCCTTGCCACACACCAATCGCCCTTCGACGACAAGGTCGAGCAGTTGGCGCAGATGTGGGCCGGGTTACACATCGATCACGTCTTCCGCGTCGACCTGCGCGACCTGGCCTCGCGCACGCTGCGCTGGGGTGGCCGCCTGATGGCGGGCGGCCAGTCACTGCTGCCACCCGCCAAGAGCTTTGTCGACACCGACCCATTGCGCGAGATGCTCACGCGCGAGTTGCACGCCGAGGGCGGGTTGCTCGGCGGCATCCCGAAGAGCCTGCAAGACGGTTGGCTGCGCTCGTTTGCCCTCACCGCCTCGAGCTACACCACCGGCCAATCGGTCACCTGGGTACAGACCCGCGCCGACGAGCTGATCCCCACGTGGGAGCGACCGCAACGCCGGAGCGAGACCTGCGCCATTCGCGTCGACCACGTCATGGCGTCAGCAGCCTTACCGTTCTTCTTCCCCGCCATTGAAGTGGACGGCGGCTGGTACGGCGATGGTGGCATTCGCCTCACGGCGCCGCTGTCGCCGGCGATCCACCTGGGGGCCAAGAAGATTCTGGCCGTATCGACCCGCTACGCTTCGACGAGCAAGGAAGCGGATCGGCCGCAGATTGTCGGCTATCCCCCACCGGCGCAAGTAGCGGGCGTCCTGTTCAATGCCATCTTTCTCGACCAGCTCGATGGCGACGCGCTGCAACTGCGCCAGTTGAATCAACTCATCGATGGCCAGACCGAGGAGAAGCGCCACGGCTTGCGGCACATCGACCTGTTCGTGGTGCGGCCGTCACAGGACCTGGGCCGCCTGGCCAACGAGTACGAGGCCGACCTGCCGAGGGCGTTCCGCTTCCTGACCCGCGGCATGGGCACCCGGGAGACACGGTCGAACGATATGCTCAGCCTGGTGATGTTCCAGCCCGACTACGTGAAGCGCCTGATCGACATGGGAGAAAACGACGCGCGCGCCCGGCTGCCGGAACTGAAGGGGTTTTTGGATAAGTGAGGAGCTGGCGTCACCTAACGCTGGTAGGCGGAGTCGTGATCCGGGTGTAGCGATACGAAACGCAGGGTCTTGCCCGCGAGCCGCTTGCCCAACGAGAGCTGCCCGCTCTTGCCGACAACCTTGATCTCAATATCCGCGGGTACAGATTCGGCTAAGTCCTTCATGCCATCATGCAGTCGTGCGTGCGACCAGCGGCCGCGCCGTTTGCGACCGCCGCCGCGAGCTTTCTGGCGCTTACTTGACGGTTGGGCCGAACCGGAACACCAGGTAGCTGATCGGTCTGTCGAGTTCGCTGAAGCCGTGCGGGGTACCGGCGGGGATGACGATCACGTCGCCGGGCTTGACCCGCTGGCTGACGCCGCCCTGGCGCGTGCCCTGCTGTCCCATGCCGACGTTGAGGCGCGTCAGGTCGATCGGCTTGGCGCCGACCAGTGACCCACCGGTGACCAACGTCCCCGATCCAGACAGGATGTAGTAGCTCTCGGTCACGGTGTCGTGAATCAGTGACGAGGCTTCGGCCTTGACCCGGTGCAGCGTCGCCACCGACGTCAGGCCGCCCAGCACCTGTCCCGACTTGATCGGCTGATCGACCACGTTCTTGGCGATCTGTTCGGCGAGCACCTTCTCGTGCTCTTCCTTGCTGATGAAAATGGCAGGCACGGGCGCCTGGGGTGCCTGTTCGGCGGCCAGGAGGTCGATTCCAATAGTGAGGGCAACGGCGGCTAGAGTCAGCATCTGCGGACTCTACCTTGACTCGGCCATCGCGTGGCGACATTCTCACCGCATGACACGCACGGCGCTGGCCAGCGAGGCCGCCGCGATCCAGGCCCAACTGGCCCCCTCGGCACCAGAGGGCGGGCCGAGGGTGCAAGGGCGGAGTTCAAGAGCGACCTTCATTTCCTTGGCAACGACACGGCCACCCTTCGCGCCGAGGCGCGAGGCTGGCAGTTGGCGCACGCCGAACGTCGCGAAAGTGTGTGTCATGCAGGCGACGCCGCTATACCATACGACCGGCGAGGTGCTGGACGTCATCTCCACGCTGGGGCTTGAGCGCATGGCCCGTTTTCTGGCCTTCTTCGTGTCTGCGGCCGATTGTGCACCGCATGAAAGGATCAATCCGTGAAGCGTATTACAGTGCTTGGAACCCTCGTCCTCGTTGGCGCCCTGACCATCGCCGTCGGAGCGGCACAGCAGCCGCCGCCACAGCCGTCGGTCGATAACCTCACCGTTGAAAAAGTGAAAGACAACCTGTTCGTGCTGCGCGGCGGCGGCGGCAACACCGCCGTGTTCGTGACCGCGACCGGCGTCACGCTGGTCGATACCAAGAACCCGGGCTGGGGCCAGCCGCTGCTCGACAAGGTGAAGACGCTCACCGACAAGCCGGTGACCCGCGTGATCAACACCCACAGCCACTACGACCACACCAGCGGTAACGTCGCCATGCCCGCGACGGTGGAAATCGTCGGCCACGCCATGACGTCGAAGAACCTCGCCGCCGGTAACCCGGTAACCGGGCTCGGCGCGACGCCCAACGTGTTCAAGGACAATCCGGGCAAGGGCCTGATCACGAAAACGTTCACCGACAAATTGACCATCGGCAGCGGAGCCGATCAAATCAACCTCTACTACTTCGGCCCCGCCCACACCGGCGGCGATGCCTTCGTGGAGTTCGCGGCGCTGAAGGTCATGCACGTCGGCGACACGTTCCCGAACAAGGGCATGCCGATCATGGACAAGAGCAACGGCGGCTCGGGCGTCGAGTACGCCAACACCATCAGCAAGGCGGTCGCGGGCGTGCCGAACGTCGACACGCTGATCAACGGCCACACGCCGGCGCAGACGACGCCGGCCGACATGAAGGAGTTCGCGGAGTTCGTGCGCGAGTTCGTGACGACGATCCAGGCGGCTAAGAAGGCCGGCAAGACCTCGGACGAAGCGGCGGCCGCATGGTCAACGCCCGCGAAGTACAAGGGCTACGCACCGCCGAACGCCGATCGCGCCAAGGCCTACGCGGCTGTGATCTACAGCGAGACGAAGTAGACAAATTTCGTCAGCGCGGTCGGACAACGAGTCACCCCCATCGGCGGAGGACCTACCCTTCGCCGGTGCTGGCCGGACCGCAAACGGGGTTCGACTTGTCGGCCTTCCCCGCGCCGTTCGCGATTCAGCAGTAGAGGGCGGCAAGCTGGCACTTGTGGAGGTAGCCCTTTCTTGGGGTTGCCTCCACTACAATGCCGCGCATGACTAGAACGGTGACCGCGGCTCTGCTTGGCCTTTCGCTCCTCATCACCCCATCGCTTCGGGCGCAGTCGCCGGGCGCCATCGTCGCCGTCGGCGGTGGCGGCACGACGCCGGCCATAGTGGCGAAGACGCTGGAACTGGCCGGCGGCAAGAACGCCGTCGTCGCGGTGCTGCCGCAGGCATCAGAACTCCCGACCACTGGCGCCAGTTCGGTCAAGATGTGGACCGAGGCCGGCGCCCGGAGCGCTCGCGAGGTGTCGTTCGACGATCGCAAGGCGGCACGGGCCATCCTGCGCGAGGCCACCCTAATCTGGATGCCGGGCGGCAGCCAGACTCGCTTCATGGAGAAGATCGAAGGCACCGGGCTCGCGGAATTCATCATCGAGCGTCATCGGGCCGGAGCGGTGGTCGGCGGCACCAGCGCCGGCGCGGCCGTGCTCTCGGCGGAGATGATCACCGGCGAGGCCGATCTCAAGTCGCTCAAGTCGGGCACGACCGTGCTCAAGAAAGGGCTGGGCCTGCTGCGCGACGTGATCGTCGATCAACACTTTCTGCAGCGCCAGCGCGGCAATCGCCTGATCAGCGGCGTGCTCGATCACCCGACGCTGGTCGGCGTCGGCATCGACGAAGCGACTGCCGTCATCTTCCAGGATCAGGCCATGCACGTGCTCGGCAAGAGCGGTGTGGTGGTGGTCGATCCGCGCCCGGCGACGCGTGAGAAGTTCGAAGCCGGCCAGGTCGTTGCAGCTACCGGTCTGCGTTTGTCTGTTCTTCGTGAAGGGATGACGTATTCGCTGAAGTAGCACCTGCGGACATGTGGGAGCGTGTAGACAACATGGCGCAGAGAAGCACCACTCTTTCAGTGCGCATCGACGTTCGGACCAAGAAACAACTCGAGGCGCTGACCGGCCCCTGATCTAGAACCTTCCAATGCTATGAAGGAACCAGGGTGACCCTATTTCATCCCTGGCAAGATCCCTCGACCGCCGCCAAGGTGTTGGAGGTGCCCGGAACCGTTGCGATCAGACACCGTCATGATGCCAAGGGCGGGGCCGCCCTGCTCGAAGATGCTGTGGCGCAGCGCCATCCTGATCCAGTCGTCTTCGTCCACCACGCGGTAGTCACGATCGGTGAACTGCACGATAACCTGGTCGAGCGCCACGCGGACATTGGCGACCTTGGGATGGACGAGGACATCTGCCAACACCGCCTGCATCATGTTCAGGTTGTCGATAATCGCTGCCGTTCGCAGATGAGTCGTGACCAGTTCCGGGGCGATCGACGGGGCCAGCGGCAGTTCCGTCGGAAAGGCATTCGGCGGCTTCCCTGATGACAGCTTCTGGTGGAACCGACCTGTCACGACCTGCAGCTCGCGACGGCGGGTAGCCGCGTCGGCGGTGAGTTCCAGCGGCTCTTGCGCCGCGAGTTGGAACCAGTGCGAGGCCCAGACGAACCCCTTCAGCTGCGGCGTCTGCTTCCGCGGGGCACCCGGCAGGCCGATCACGATTGACGTGAACGGGTGGTCGTAGAGGATGGTCATGTCCTTCGGCACGTCCGGGAGCGAGGTCTCGCGACGGCCCAGGTAGCGGTCGACGGCCTCATCGAGCGCCTGCGACCGGTCAGCTCTGGCCACGGTGGCGAGAATGCCGAGCGCCTCACGATGGAACGCGTGCGTACGACGGATGACCTCGGCGCCCCGCTCCCCAAGCGCGGCATACCCGGCGGTGGCCTCCGGATCCGAGCGCAGGTTCGCAGCACCGGACGAAACACGGCGAGTCATGAGCGCGTAGGTCTCCGACTCGTGCGACTTCCCTCGCCCGCGCGCGAGCGCCCCGTAGAGCACGCCGTGAGCGCGCTCGATCCCGACCAGCAGCGCGTTTAACTCCGGATAGTCACGCTCGAACGCCGCGACTCGACGCTGCGCCACGGTCGGCTCCTGCGCCCAGCTCGGGTGAGGCCAAACGGTACCGAGTGCGAGCAGGACGACCAACAGGGCCTTGGCCGTTATCGTGTGACCGTGACTCTCTGGTAGCCGTTTGTCCAGCAGCACTGGTTGCCAGCCGACGCATCGGAATAGCCAAACGTATCGGCCTTGACGCGAATCATGTATTCGCCCGGTTCCTTGAAAGTCGCCATCGTCGTCGACTGGCCGGTGAGTGCCGGAAAACCCACCTTCTCGGGAGCGAACGCCACCGAGCCCGGGCCTGCGTACTTCAGCCAGGACACGTTCATGCCCGGCCGCTCACGACCGAACTTGATCGGCTCCTTGTCGTGCACGGCGTCGTCATTGAGCCAAATCGTCAGCGCGACTGGGGTGCCGACCGTCGCCTTCAGCGGCGGCGCCTGAATGCCCACGGGACCCCGGCCCGCCCGGCCCTTCTCCTCGAAGCGCAGCAACGGCGGCGTCGAGCCCATAGCCGCTGGCCAACTGAGCTGGTAAGAAGTGGACTTCGACCGAGCTGGCACGAAATGGGTCTGACCGGCATAGCGCAGCGTCCAGACCACGTCGCCTTTGAAGCTGGCTGGTACCGTTACGGTGAAGACGCCTCGGTCACGGTCACGCTCGCGGCCGACAGTTCCACCGCCGGCACCTGGAGCTCTGGCCGCCGCCGTGGCCGCCGAGACTGCCGGGGTGCCCGCTCTCCCGGCCCCGCCACCGTCCGCGGCATCCGGCCCAGAGACCGGGAAGGCCGTCGGTTGCCGCCCGTCGTACTCCTTCGGCACGATAAAGTTATCAGGACCGAGTGGGATCTCCACGTTCGTATCCTTGTTCAGATTGGAGTAGCCGAAGGAAAAGGTGATCGTGCCGTCCTCATTCTCGTACCAGCCATCGAAGAAGGGCGCAACCCTGTTCCCCTCCGCTGGCAGTGGAATAAGCGGCCGCGGCAACTGCGCGTGCAGCGCCGACGAGCTGAGTAGCATTGCCGCCGTAAGACCGGCGCAAATACACCGTCCAGACACGTAAAACCTCCTCGAAATCGAGTGAGCGAAAGAAAAATTACTGTTTCTGATCCTGCGGGGTGGTGGTCGTCGTCTTCGACGCCTTGGCCTCGCGACCGACCAGGATCTGCTTGTAGCCGGCATCGTCCAGGTGGGTCACCGTGATCCAGGCGTGCGACATCTCGTCGGACGTGCGGCTGCCGCCGCCCACCCACTGGTCCGGATCGGGGTTGCCCTTGTTCTTCGCCGTGTTGTCGTAATACCCGGTAAGGACCAGCACCGCGCCAGCAGGCAGCAGCGGCGCGGAGTCATCGTCATAGACGTGGCTCGTATGCCAGGCGTTGGTCCAATTTGAGACCGAGCTCACCATCTCCAGCTTGCCTGTGTCCGGATACAAGATTTCCGCCGTCATGCCCGAGAGGCGGGCGTGGCCGTGCGGCTGGAAACTGTCGATCCGCACCGGCGTCTTGAAGGTGTGGAACCCCTGCGTCATGGCGGTGCCGTGCGGCGCAATCTCGAGCTCGCCGCCCTTCATCAGCAGCGTATACAGCTTGAGGTCCTGTTTGTACTTCGCCTGGTGACCCTTTGGGTAGAACCAGAACGCCAATTCGACGACGTCGTCCTTGACCTCTTCACCATAAGGCCAATAGTGGACGTCCCAGCGAATCATGGCGTTAGCGGGCAGCGTCCGGCAGCCATCCGGCGGCACGATTTCGCCGGTCTTACCAGAGGCGTACTCGGAGACGCGTTCCAGCGTGATGTATGAGCCGCTTTTCTCATCGGGGACCATGAGGTCGCTGTTGGCGTGGTGCGCGGCCGGGCGGCCCTTCAACGACGGCTTCACCGCCATGGCCTTAATGCACCGGTCCTCCAGCACGCCGACCGGCACAATCGGCCGCCACCAGCGGTCCTGCCCCTGCGCCGGCAGGGTGTAGGGCTTGGTCGGTACGATGACATCGGGCGGACCAAACTGTTCCGCGTAGGTCCATTTGTTGGTATCAGGAAACTGGATGGGCGCGGGCAGGTCGGCGAGATTACCCAAGGGCGCGCCGCTATCGACCCAGCGGACGATGGTCTGGACGTCTCGTTCGCTCAGCCGCAAGTCGTCTTTGAGGTGCTGGATGCCGATCTTGTCGTAACGATACGGCGGCATCTCGCGCGCCACGACCTTGGCCTTGATCGACCGCGCCCAGGGCCGCACTTCCTCGTAGGTCCGCAGCGACATGGGCGCCACGTCACCGGGGCGATGGCAGCCTTGGCAATTCTTCTGGAGCACCGGCGCCACGTCTTTAGCGAAGGTGACGGCCGTTCCCGCCGCCGCTGGGGCGGTCTGGGCGGAGGCCGGCTGGGCCGAGATGGCCACAAGCAATACGGCAGCGGCAGCCGTCACCGAACCTGACCAAACGCCAACACCAATGTGGTTCCTAATCATTGTGACTACTCCCATGCGGGCATCCACAACAGCAGGTCCTGACCGGCGCGACCCACGCATGGCTGCACAAAGAAAATCAGGCCGAATTTAGTGCTTCTGGTCCTGCTTGGGGGCGTCGGTGGTCGTCGTCTTCGACGCCTTCGCCTCGCGGTCGGCGAGGATCTGCTTGTAACCCTCGTCGTCCAAGTGCGTGACCGTAATCCAAGCGTGCGACATCTCGTCGGACGTGCGGCTGCCGCCGCCCACCCACTGGTCCGGATCGGGGTTGCCCTTGTTCTTCGCCGTGTTGTCGTAATACCCGGTCAACACCAAGACCGCGCCCGCTGGCAGCAACGGTGCGGCGTCGTCGGCATAAACGTGGCTGGTGTGCCAGGCGTTGGTCCAGTTCGAGACCGAACTCACCATCTCCAGCTTGCCTGTGTCCGGATACAAGATTTCCGCCGTCATGCCCGAGAGGCGAGCGTGGCCGTGCGGCTGGAAACTGTCGATCCGCACCGGCGTCTTGAAGGTGTGGAACCCCTGAGTCATGGCGGTACCGTGCGGCGCCATCTCGAGCTCGCCGCCCTTCATGAGCAGCGTGTACGACTTCAGGTCCTGCTTGTACTTCGCCTTGTGATCTTTAGGGTACAGCCAGAAGGCCAACTCGACGACGTCGTCTTTGACCTCTTCACCATACGGCCAGTAGTGGACGTCCCAGCGAATCATCGCATTGGCCGGCAACGTCCGGCAGCCATCCGGCGGCACGATTTCGCCGGTCTTACCAGAGGCGTACTCGGAGACGCGTTCCAGCGTGATGTACCCGCCGCTCTTCTCGTCGGGGACCATGAGGTCGCTGTTAGCGTGGTGGGCAGCCGCTCGGCCCTTCAGCGACGGCTTAACCGCCATCGCCTTAATGCACCGGTTCTCCATCATCGTGCCGATCGGCACGATCGGCCGCCACCAGCGGTCCTGCCCCTGCGCCGGCAGGGTGTAGGGCTTGGTCGGTACGATGACATCGGGCGGACCAAACTGTTCCGCGTAGGTCCATTTGTTGGTGTCAGGAAACTGGACGGGCGCGGGCAGGTCGGCGAGA
>NSIL01000031.1 GCA_002737365.1 Acidobacterium sp.
GCGCCAGTGGTATCACCTCCACACTTGTCGCTCACCCCCGGCACCCGCATCGGCGTCTACGAAGTCACCGCGCCGATTGGCGAGGGCGGGATGGGGCAGGTGTGGCGGGCCACCGACACCACGCTCGGCCGCCAGGTAGCCATCAAGATTCTGCCCGATGCGTTCGCGTCTGACCCCGAACGACTCGCGCGATTCGAGCGCGAGGCGAAGACCTCTCGCAGCGCATCGCCCGCGACCATCCAGATGTCTGGCGCGAGCATTGAGGCAGGACCGCCTGTGGTGCTGTTCGAGGGCGCGCCTGCTCCGGCCAGTGAGCTGAGCGCAAGGCCGCATCGGGGGGCGACGGCTTGAGCTTCCGCCCTCCAGCGTTCCGCCTCAAGCGGCTCAGCCAGTAACTGCAAACAGCGGCGGGTGTCGCACACCGCCCACTGACTGGTCTTGCCACGCTTTCGCGAGCGCGACCAGGTCGCCCTCGCGATACAGGTGGCCGGTGAACATCACTCCCGCCGGTGATCCGCCGGACTTGAGGCCGTTGGGCACCGCGATGGATGGGTGCCCCGTCAGGCTCATCACCGGGTTGAGGCTGGTGCGCGAGTCGAGCGTCAGAGTGGTGAACATCACCGCGTCGACCGCGCTCATGGCCCGTGCCACTTCCTGCATGATCACCGCGCGCCGGCGGTTGGCCTGCAGGTAATCGACCGCCGTCACCAGTTGGCACGCTCGCAGGTAGCGGCTGGTGCGCGGCCGCAGGCCCTTGTGCTGGCCCGATACCGTGAAACTGTCGAACGCTGCCGCTCGCTCGACGTACTCGATGAAGTAGCTGAGATCGCCGCTGGGAAATGTCAGCGCGTGCATGGTGCAGCCCAGTTGTTTCAGCACGGCGAGCGCGCGGCTGTTGTTGGCGCGCTGGTCGGCGTCGGTTTCCGCCTCGAGCATCGCCGGCACGTAGCCAATGCGCTTCGGATAGCGTCCCCGCGTCGCATCCCACGCGACCGGCGCCTCTCGCACCGCGAGATCCCGGTGGTCCGCTCCCGCCATGGCGCGCAAGACGATGGCGCAATCCTCGGCATGCCGGCACATCGGGCCAATCTTGTCGAGCGTGGTGCCGGCGGCCATCACGCCGTAGCGGCTGACACGACCGAACGTCGGCCGCAGGCCGACAATGCCGCAGCGGACGGCAGGCGAGAGGATGGAGCCGCCCGTGTCGGTGCCGATCGAAAACGCCACCAGCCCGGCCGCCGTCGCTGCTCCCGGACCCGCCGATGACCCGCTGGAGCCCTCCGACAGATTCCACGGGTTGTTGGTGCGGCCGCCCGCCCACTGATCGCCAAACGCCATCTCGCCAGTGGTGAGCTTGGCCACGAGCACGGCGCCGGCCTGGTGCAGTCGCTCGATCACCGTGGCGTCTTCGTCGAAGGTCTGCCGCTCAAGCGGCGGCGCGCCCCAGCGGGTGGGGTAGCCCTTGGCGGCAATGATGTCTTTGACGCCGTAGGGGATGCCGTGCAGCACACCGCGGTACTTGCCGGAGGCGATCTCCTTGTCCGCGGCCGCGGCCTCCGCCAGCGCGCGCTCTTCGGTCACCTGCGCGACGCAGTTCAACTGGCCGTTGTAGCGCTTCAATCGCACCAGGTACATCGTCGACAACTCGACCGAGGTGACTTGTCGCGATTGCAGCAGGTGAGCCAGGTGCATCACCGGCCAGAAGGCCACCGCTTCGAGGTTCTGCGGACGACGGACGCGGGGTGCGGGTTCGGTGCGAAACGCCGCCGGCGGCAACGGCCGCGGCGCAATCCCCGGGGGATTGGGATCGAAGTGCATCGGCAGCGGCGAGGCGTTAGTCAGCGTCGGCTTGTCGATGCCTTCGGCGCCTCTGGCGAGACTCGACAGCGAATCCACCAGGTCCTGGCACTCTTCGTCGGTCCACTCGAGCCCGGCCAGCCGGGCCGACTCGCGGACCATCTCGAGAGTGATTTTCTTCGTGCCGGGCTGCATCTGCGCCCACAGCACGCCGGGCAGCAGGGTGTGGCCGAAGCCAGTGGTGGCGAAGAAGGCGAGCAGCGCGCGGCGATCGAGCATGCGGCAGAATATAACGCCAAGGTGCCTGGGGTGCCTATGGGTTGGTGCCAGACGTGCCGGGTGCCTGTGCCAAGCACCCACCCTTAGGCACCCTTAGGCACCCTATCTTTGTGGCGCTCGTGCCTTAAGCTCCTCAAGCCAGTTCAGCACCACGTTGATCTGCACCGCCGCGCGGCGAGTAGGGTCGCGCTGCGCCTGGGGATGAATCGTGCCGTCGCGTCTAGCCATGGCGAGGGACTTGGGCGCGTTGCCCCCTCTCGAGCCGCCCGGCAGGCAGGCGATCGTCCCAGTCGGAATGGGCGTGCGCCTCGTGGCGGGCTCGCGAGCCGTGCAGCAGCAGCTGCTGCAGACCCGGTGCGGCCGAGGCAATCCGCGTGAGGGCGTCGTTGACGTCGGGCCTGGAGGCGGTTACGTCGACATCGTAGCAGAGCCGATGTCGACAGCCTCCCGCTGGACTGGGCACCCTGGGAGTTCTGGTAGCATTCCCTGCCATGCGACGCCTGCCATTGCTCGACCGGCTGCGCGGCCTGATCATGGTGGTGATGGCGATCGACCATGTCGGCTTCATGGTGGGGCGCTTTCATTCCGGCGAGATGTGGGCGGGGATGTGGACGCGCTACGCCAGCCCGGTCGCGTTCCTCACGCGCTTTGTCACTCACTTCTGCGCACCCGGCTTCTTTTTCCTGATGGGGGTGGGCATCAGCCTGCTCGCGGAGGCGAGACGCCAGCAGGGCTGGCGCGCGGCGCGCATCTCGCGCTTTCTGGCCACGCGTGGCCTGTTGCTCGTCCTCGTCAGCTTCTTCGTGGAACTGCCGGCCTGGATCATCGGCCTGCTCTCGTCACGCGTCGCATCGCCGATCGGACCCGACGCCGTCATCCCCGGTGATGGGCCGCCGCGCTTCGTCTTCACCGTGCTCGTCGGCCTCGGCCTGTCGATGGTCTTGTCGTCGCTGTTCGTCTGCGCACGCACCGTCGTGTGGGCGGGGCTGGCCGTGACGGCGCTCGCCGCCAGCGTGGTGCTGACGCCGGGCCCCGAGGGGCTCCTCATCCCGCATGGCTTCTTTACGCGGCTGCTGCTGATTCCTGGCCTGACGCATCACGTCTGGGTGCAGTACCCGGTAGTCCCGTGGTTCGGCATCACCGCACTGGGCGTGCTGTTCGGGCGGTGGATTGCGCACGACCGAACCAAGGCCTTTGCGAGCCTGCCGTGGATAAGCATGGGGGCGATTGCTGTCGCCGTGGCTTTACGCGCGTGGGGCGGCGTCGGCAACATCCGCCCTCCGCGCGACACGTCGTGGATGGAGTTCCTGAACTTCATCAAGTACCCGCCCGCGCTGGTCTTCACGCTGTTCACGCTGGGCGTCAACGTCCTGGTGCTGGCGCTGATAGACCGGATGCAGGAGCGGATGGGTCGCCTCGGGCAGTGGCTGCAGGTCTTCGGCCAGGCACCGATGACGTTCTACCTGGCGCACCTGTGGCTCTACGCACTGATCGGCGCCGCCGGCTTCCGCGACGGCACCGGTTACGCGATGGTCTACCTGGTGTGGATCGCCAGCCTCGGGCCGTTGTACTTTGTGACCCGCCGATATCGGGACTTCAAGCAGGCCAAGGCGGCCGAGTCGTATTGGCGGATGTTCTGAGCCAGGGCGTAAATTGGGCCAGCCGCAGATTCCACGCCGACTTGAGTTGAAAGTTCTAATCTGCGGCTGTTCTATGGATTGGCGATGCGGTAGAGCGCGCCGGCCGTGCGGATGAACAGGCTGTCGCGATCGATGGCCGGCGATGCCATGGTGAACTCGTCGAGCAGGTTCTGCCCGATCACCTTGTACTCCGGTCCGGCCTGAATCACGTACGTGGTGCCGTCTTCGCTCAGCGCAAACAGTTTGCCGTTGTAGGCCCAGGGCGAGGCGGTGAAGCCGCTGGTGGTCGGGTCGAGGCGGACCTTGGTGTAGATTTCCTTGCCGGTCTTCGCATCGTGACAGGTGACGAAGCCGCGGTCGTAGAGCGTGTAGTAGTAGTTACCGTAGACAATCGGCGACGGGTTGTACGGCCCGCCCTGTGGCAACGACCACGCAATCGACGCGTTGCTGGTCTCACCCTTCGGCAATGAGATATCGCCGGACGCGCCGGGCTTGATGGCATAGACCGGCCGCGTCTGGTCGCCGACGTAGCCTGACGCGACATAGAGCAACCCGAACTTCGAGAACGGCGTCGGGATGGCGATGCTCGACATCGGCCCCAGCTGCCACAGCAGCTTCCCTTCGAGATCGTACGAGCGAATGCCGCCGGTGGCCGCGGTCACCAGTTCCGTGCGCCCGGCGTGTTCCCATACGTAGGGCGTCGCCCAGTTGCTGCCTTCCTTGCGGTCCACGCGCCACACGGTCTTGCCGGTTCGCGCATCAAGGGCCGTGAGGTACGACTGCCGGTCGTTGTCGTTGACGACGTAGAGCCGGCCGTTGTGCAGCACCGGCGAGGCGGCGGTGCCCCAGCCATTACGCATCGGCTGGGGTTCGAACGGGACCGACCAGGCCAGCGCGCCGGCGAAGTCGTAGGCAAAAATACCGACGTTGCCGAACGACACGTAGACCCGCTGGCCGTCGGTGACCGGGGTCTCCGAGGCGTAGGTGTTCTTCAAGTGGCGCGACAGCGGCAGCCCGCGGCGAGCCTCGCGTTCCCACACGATCTTGCCGGTGGCCCGGTCGACGGCATAGACCATCCAGCGGTGCTCCACTTTCGGGGCGTCGCGCTCGCCGCCGAAGTAGAGGCCCTTCACTGGCTTTTCGACCTCGCCCGCAGGTATCACGGAAGTCAGGAAGATCCGTTCGCCCCAGACCACGGGTGACGACCAGCCGTTGCCTGGAATGGTGGTCTTCCAGCGAACGTTCTTCGTCGTGCTCCAACTGTCGGGCAGGCTCGGCGAGTCAGCCACGACGCCCGTGCTGCCCAGTCCGCGAAACTGCGGCCACTGCTCAGCCTGGGTAATCACGCCGAGCGCCAGCAGGATGATGGCGAGAAGGCCGTGCCTCATTCGGGTAAGTCCTCGCCCTTCGGCTCTGGGAGGAAGAAGCTGGTGATGAGCCCAGCGGTATAGACGAACGTCACCGTAATCGTCGCCGCGAACGCCAGACGCGCCGACGGTGTGGTGCCGGGCACCACATTCACGAGCTGGGTCGTGATGAACGCGAAGCTGGTGCCGATCATGCGTCCGCCGATGTTGGCCGCAAACCCTTCACCCGTGCCGCGCAGGTGAGTGGGGTAGACGCGTGGCAGGTAATTGCCCCAGAAACTCAGTTGCCCGACCGTAAAGACGCCGGTCGCGAACATGCCCCACTTGGTCATCTCCAGATCGTTGGTGGCGGCGTAATAGAAGACGAACGGGATGATGATCAGGCCCGGGATCTGGAAGATCCGAATCAGCTTCTGTCGCGACAAGATCCGCAGCGCCAGAAACGCGAGCAGGAAGCGTCCGGCGAGTCCGCCGAACTCCTGGTAGGCCTGTACCAGGCTGGCGGTTTGCTGCTGCTGCGGCACCGCGAGCACCCGCACCTCTTCGAGGCCGGGGACAATGCGCGGCATCTGCTGGATGGCGCCGAACGCCGCGCCATACGCGAACGCGAACATCAGCGTCGTAACGATGGTAGTGCGTCGTAGTTCGGGGGTGAAGAGCTGCGCGATCGACGGCCGCCGCAGTGTGCCGGCGGCGCGCTTCTGTTCCCAGGCCGGCGATTCCGGCAGGAACGGCCGGATCAGAATCAACGGCAGCGCGGGAATGACGCCCGAGATCAGCGTGTAGCGCCACGGCGCATGGCTGCCGTGAATCTCCGGGAACGACTGCGAGTAGGTCACGGCAATGGCGTACGCGCCGGTCACCATGATGCCGCCGATCGACGAGAACGCTTGCGTGTAGCCGAGCGCCGCCTCGCGCTGCTTGGCGTCGGGGAAGATTTCGGCAATCCACGCCACCGCCGCGACGAACTCGACGAACACGCCGATATACGTCGTCGATCGGAAGAACAGCAGCATCCAGATGTTGGTGGCGAAGCCGGCCGCGAAGGCCGAGAAGGCGTAAATCAGGATGCTCCACACCAGCACGCGCCGCCGGCCGAAACGGTCGGTGAGGTAGCCGCCGACCAGGCCGAACGCGCCGCCGATCAGTGCCGGCACCCAGAAGAACATGCCGACCCAGAAGTTGAAGTCGGACGTCCCGGGCTTGAGGCCGGTCAGTTCGCCAATGGCCGGCCCGACCACGAGGGGCGCCATCAGGATCTCGTAGATGTCGAAGGCAAAGCCGAGAGCAGCGATGCTGCAGATCAGCCACTGCAGGGGTGTCAGTGCGGGGCGGTTCAGTGTGGACATGCGTCTAAGTGATTGAAGTCCGCGCTAGTATACGAGACCGAGTTGATTATCGTGCGTATCGTTGTCCTTCTTCTTACGGTTCTGGCCGCACCGGCGTTGACCGCGTCGGCACAAACATCCGGAACCCTGTCGGGGCGCATCGTCGATGCCAGCGGGGCGGTCGGCCCCGGCGCCGGCCGCAACTACACCGACCTGGCGTTCCTGCAGCCCGGCGACGGCCGCACCGCCGCGCGTGGTCGACCAGGCCCCGACGTTTCCGAATCTGCCCTTCGAGCGCGCGTCGGGCATTTCAATTCGCCCGGTGCAATGGGACGGCGTCACACCGTCCGTGCACGTGTGGAACGCCAACGTGCAGCGTGAGTTGCCCGGCAGTTCTTTCCGGTTGGCGGCCTGCGGCAGAATACCGCCTGGGCCATCACCGAAGCGAAGATCTCAGATGGCGACTCCTGGTCTCAGGCTCTGGTCGTCGACGTCCGACGGCAGCACCGGCCGTGGCGATCTGCGCGGTCCCGACCTGCGCGTCGTCGATCTGGTGTCCAGCAAGGACACCAGGCTTGGTGGCTCCCGCCAGTTCGAACTGCGGCTGGAGATGTTCAATCTCTTCAATCGCGCCAACTTCGGCGGCATCCGCAACACCGTGACCTCGGCTCGGCAAGGGCAACTCGGTGTGCGGGTCCGGTTCTGACTGCCGGCTGAAAGAGACAGGAGTTTACGAGATCAGGAGTAACTCTTAATTCACCTGACCGCCTGTCGACGTGGCAGAATCGGTCGCGAGTCACAAAGGAGAGCTAGTATGTGGATAGCGTTGGCCGCGAGCGCGGCAATGTCGTGGGGTCTCTACGGGGCATCGCTGCACCGGGGACAGACCGAGTTGGGCAACCCGATGCGCGCGATGTTGTGCGTCGGCGTGGCCTATTTTCTGATCGCGGTGCTGGTGCCGGCCGCAGCGCTCACGCAGCAAGGTGAGTGGCGAAACTTCACGCTGAGCGGCACGGCCACAGCCACGATCGCCGGCGCGCTCGGCGCGCTCGGTGCCGTGTGCATCACCTACGCCTTCCGCACCGGCGGCTCGCCGACCATCGTCATGCCACTGGTATTCGGCGGCGCGCCGCTGATTAACGTGATCTCGACGATGATCATGCATCCGCCGAAGACGGCGCCGAGCCCGATGTTTTATGCCGGCGTGCTGATGGCCGCAGCCGGCGCCGGCATGGTGCTGTATTACCGGCCGGCTCCTTAGGCCGCCGACCGGGACAGCGCCAGCGGATGACACGGCTGTTGAATCTGAGGCGAGGTCGTATGCGAAACGCATTTGGTCTGATGATCGTCCTGCTGGTCACCGGCAACACGGCTGGGCTGGCGCAGCACTGGCCGCACTGGCGCGGCCCGACGCACGACGGCGTCAGTGCTGAGAACGGCCTGCCTGACACCTGGAGCGCCACGTGCGCGGCCACGCCGGTCGGCGCCGACGAGGGCCCGGGCGGTCCGCTGGGCACAGACGCAGTGGCCGAGGCGCAGCGTCCGCAGCGGCCGGGAGGCGGCGGAGGTAATTTCGAGGGCCGGCCGATTGTCCCCACGGTGTGCGCGAACATCGAAACCAGGAACGTTGCCTGGAAGCTGCCGCTGCCGGCCTACAGCGGCTCAACGCCCATCATCTGGGGCGAGACCATCTTCCTGAACGTCGCCACGGCCACCAACACTGGTGTGCTCGAGCTGTGGGCGGTCGATCGCAACAAGCCGGCCGTCAAGTGGAAGCGCCAGATCACCGACTCCAACCACATGGAGCGCAAGCAGAACATGTCGTCGCCGTCGCCGGTCACCGACGGCCAGCATGTCTGGGTCATGACCGGTCTCGGCGTCCTCAAGGCGTTCGACTTCGACGGCAAGGAGGTCTGGGCGCGAAACATCCAGGCTGACTACGGCAAGTTCGGCCTCAACTGGGGCTATGCCTCGTCGCCGCTGCTGAAGGAGGATGCCCTCTACGTCCCCGTCCTGCACGGCATGAAGACGGACGACCCGTCGTACATCCTCAAGATCGACAAGCTGAGCGGCAAGACGGTGTGGAAGGTTGAGCGACCCAATCCGGCCGTGCGCGAGTCGCCCGATTCGTACATCACGCCGGCCTGGATCGACGCGAACGGCCGTGCGGAGTTGATCATTACGGGCGGTGACGTGGTGTCGGGCCACGACCCGGCGACTGGCAAGGAGTATTGGCGCGCCGACGTGCTGAACCCCGATCGCAACGGCGCCTATCGCATCATCGCCTCGCCGACCATCGTCAACGACCTGATCATCGCGCCGACGCGCGTCAGTCCGATGGTGGCCATGCGGCCTGGTGGCAGCGGCGACGTCGCCGCGACCCACGTCGCCTGGACGTTCATGCAGGGACCCGACGTGCCGACCCCGGTCAGCGACGGCAAGTTGCTGTATGTCGTGCGTGACACCGGCGTCGTCTTTGCGCTCGACGT
Organism: Acidobacterium sp.; assembly: GCA_002737365.1. Lineage (GTDB taxonomy): Bacteria > Acidobacteriota > Vicinamibacteria > Vicinamibacterales > UBA2999 > 12-FULL-67-14b. The sequence goes on from NSIL01000031.1 coordinate 8,901, forward strand.
CAAGACCGGCGCCACCATCTACGGCCCGGTGCGGTTGCCGTCGGGCACCTACAGCGCGTCGCCGATTCTGGCCGACGGCAAGATCTACGTCACGACCGAAGAGGAAGGCTTGACCACGGTCTATCGGGCGGGGCCGAAGTTCGAGATCCTGTCGTCGAATCGCCTGCTCAACGACTGCGCGCCCTATTGCCTCAGCACGGTGGCAGTGTCAGAGGGCCAGCTGTTCCTGCGCACCTCGTCCTATCTCTGGGCGATCGGTGATCGCAAGAAGCGACCTTAGAACGTCCAGGCGATGAGCTTGTCGAGGTCCTTGACGATGATCGTCCGTTCCGTGAAGGCGGGATGAGCCCACATCGCTGAGTCGGCCACGGGATAGCGCTTTACTTCTTCAAACCGCGCCGGGTTTGCTCTCGCCACCACCAATTCGCTGTTCGTCGTCGTCATCAACAAGAACTCGCCGGCGCGAACAATCGCAGCGTTCTCGGCTTCGCGGCCGCGGGTCAGCCACAGCGTCTTTCCCGAAGCCGCATCGAGCGCAAAGAACTGGCCCCGGTTCTTGGTCGACAGGCCATAGATCGCCGTTCCTGATACCGCAGGGGAGCTCATGTACATCGCCACCTCCTGGTTGCGCCACGCGGCGGCCGTCGTCCACTTGGCGCCGGTCTTGGTGATGCGCAGCGCGACCGTGGGATTCTCCAGGCCCGCGTAAAGCACGAGGTCGCCCATAACCATGGGCGTCACGGAATTCTGCTCGTACGGCGTCTTGATGGCGAGTTCCCACAGCAACTGGCCGGAGGCGGCATCGACACCGACGAGCTTACTCTGTGATTGCGTGATGACCTGGCGTGTACCGACGAGGGTCGCCAAGATGGGCGAGGCGTAGCCGGGACCATCACCGGTCCATCGCCACTTGACCGCACCAGTGGCGGCATCGAGTGCGGTCAGGGCGCCCGCGCCGGCACCCCCGAGGAAGGCGATGACCGTGCTGCCGTCAACCAGCGGCGAGGCAGCGGTGCCGAACTCTGGCGGTGCGGGTGGCGCGTTCTTCCGCCACAGCAGCTTGCCGGTCGCCAGGTCATGTGCCGAGAAGATGCCGCTGATGCCGAGCGTGAAGACGCGGCCACCGGCAATCGCCGGCGTCGACTTGGGGCCGGGGCCGTGTCCGGTCGCCGCCTGGTTCATGGTGTACGGCGCCTCGACACCGTCCTGCCAAAGCGGCTTGCCCGACTGGAGATCGAAGGCCGAGACCAGTTCGCGAGTGCCCTGACGGGTATGGACGACGACTCGATTGCCCGAGACGACCGGCGAGGCATGGCCCAGTCCCACTGGAACCTGCCAGCGCCTGGTGAGTTGCGCGGGCCAGGCGGTAGGCACGGTGAACGACGAGGCCACCCCGTCGCGCGCGGGTCCGCGCCACTGCGACCATGAAGGCGCTGGTGCTTGCGCAAAGGTGCTGATGGACGACGCCACCAGGAACGAGCAAAGGATCATTCGTTTCATCGGTACCTCTACGGCGTCGCTACGGGCAGCACTAAAGTGCTGCCCTTCTGGAGTTACTCGGACTTGATCGCTGCGACGACCGGCATGGCCGACGCGAGCCTTACTGCAAACAACGACGACCCCACGCCGGTGACCACCACGGCGGTCAGTAACGAGACCAAGTTGCCAATCGGCACCGCCTGCGCGCGGTCCTGCAAGGCCGGCCACACCGCCACGATCGCACACGTCGCGCCCAGCAGTGCGCCGCCGAGCACCAGTGCGAGTCCTTCCGACAGCACCATGCTGCGGACGTTACCGGGGGTGAAGCCGACGGCGCTCAGCAGTCCGATCTCGCGCCGGCGTTCCAGGACGTTGCGGGCGAGCACGGCGCCCAGGCCCACCGTGCCGAGCAGCAACCCCAGCGAGCCGAGTGCCTGGAACGTCGCCAGGTAGGTGTTCTCCACCTGGTGATACGACGACCACCGCTCCAGCGTGCTGGTGACGTCAAGGCCGTAATCCGACAGCCGATCTTCAAGATGGGAGGTCACGGCCGCTGTCTCGGCCGGTGGCGTGTCGATCAGCCACACGCGATAGCCTTCCTGTTTCGGGAACAGCCGCACGAAGTCGGTCTCACCGATAATCAACTCCGACTGCAGCACGCTGTCGGCGAGGGCGCCGACAATGCGAAGGCGGACGGGAGGCTGTCCTTCTGGAGTGAACTCGAAGTCGTCGCCGATACCCAGGTGCAGCACATACATCAGCGTGGTTTGATCGGCCACCGCCGCGACCGCGCCATCGTCGAACCTGCGACCGAGCAGCGTCCAGGGATTGGCGTGTTCTTCCGGCGTGGCCGCCATCGAGCCGGCAAAGGTGAAGCGGGCGTCGCCAACAAAGCCAGGGCCAGGCGCAATGATGCGCGGGCTGGTCGGCCGGTAAAGCGTCAGGCAACTGGTTTCATCACCGGGCCGCAGCCGGAAGCGGGTGATTGTCGCGCCGGTGAAGACGGGGTCGCTAGTTTCGAGGCCCAGGCCATCGCGGCCGTCCGGCGTGTTGGGGTCGTGCATCAACGGCGCGACCGACTCGGCCATCAGTGTGAAACCGCCGGTTCCTGAGGCGCGATCGCCTCCGGCGACAGGTTCCTTGCGAAACGCGCCGACGCTGACCAGCACGAAGCACGCGAAGGCGATCAGCGCCAGGCTGAGCACCGATCGGCTGGGGCGAACCGCCGTGTGACGGAACCCGAGTTGGGACATGCCCGTGAGCCCACGCGTAAGCGGTCGCGTGGTTCGCCGGCGTCGCAACCAGGCCGAAGCGCCGCACAGGCCGGCCACCAGCCACGCCCCGCCGGCGCCGAAGAATCCGGCGGTGGGATTGAGCGAGCCGGATGAGGCCGTGGCGATGAGGATGATGCCGAGCAACCCGAAGCCGGCGGCGATCAGTCGCGCCCGTGCGGGCGGTGTGTGCGTGGGGGTGGTGGTGTCACCGGCCAGCAGCGACCGCGCCGAGCGCCGGCTCATCTGCCTCACGCCAAGCCAGATGGCCAGCCCGCCGGCGGCGAGCGCACCGACGGCACCGATGGCCAGCCACTGCGGCGCCACGTGCAGCGTGAGGCGGGTGGTGCCGACCGCGCCGACCCACCACGTGCGCAAGCCGTACATGATGACCGCGGCGTAGCCGATGGCGGCCGCGATGCCAATCACCGTGCCTGCCGCCGCGAGCACCGCGCCCTCGCGAACAAACGTCCGGCGAATGGCGGATGGCGCGAAGCCGACGGCGGCCAGCAGGCCCACCTCGCGCGTCCGTTGCTCCAGGCCGACGGCGAAGAACAAGTAGGCCAGCAGCAGCGCCGACACCACCAGGAAGAAACTGAAGTAGAGGAAGTACTCGCCGAAGTCAGTGGTGCCTCGCGCCGCCGCGAGCGCTTCGCTGCGAACCGCGCGAGCGGTGAAACCGGCGGCGGCCGGTGGAATGTTCTGCGCTGACACCGGCGCACGGCCAGACAGCCGCAGCGACGAGACGCGGCCGTAGCGTGACCCCCAGAGCCGCTGCCCTTCGGCGAGCGCGATGATCGCCTTGGGCGCCGCCCGGTAGCGGTCCCAATAGTCTTCGTCCTGCTTGCGCACCCGCTTCAGTTCCACCGGAAACGGCGGGTCCCACGACGTCATGTCGGCGGCATCGCTGATACCGGGGTAGTCGGGCGTCAATGTGGGGTCGCCGCCAATGCCGGTCATCGGGGCGATGCCGACCAGCGTGAACGTGGCGCTAGACGAGGCCAGGCCATCGGCATCGGACCACAGGAAATACTCGAGCGTGACCTGGTCGCCGAGGCGGGCCTTGAGGTCGGCGGCGGCCCACTCGTTGAGCCAGATCGGCGCGTGGTTGGAGAACCCCCGAGTGTCATCAGGCAACCCTAAAAGGTTGCCTCCACCGAGTGGGTTGCCTGTGTCGGCGGGACCCACGGCGCCGATCATTCGGTTGTAACCATCCAGGTCGATGGCCGACACGGTGGAATACGGGATCTCACGATCACCGATGCGAATCGAGTTCGCCACGTAGGTGAGCGCCGGCACCACCATGCGCTGCTCGCGCGCGGCCAGGTCTTCGATGATGTCGACGACTTCGTCGGTCAACAGTCCCGCGCGTGTTTCGACCACCGTGACGGGAGAGGCAACCCCGGCGCGGGGTTGTCCGGGTGCGATGGTTCGCACGCGAAGGCCGAAATCGTCCAGCGCCGCGACCGGCGCGATCAGCTCGCGGACCAGTGTCGCGGGATCGACATCTGTCGTGTCGTTCAGCGACAGCAGGATGGTGTTGGCGCGATCGCCAAGACCCAGCTCTCGCTGTAAGCGTCCCATCGGGACGTAGACGGCGAATACCGGTCCCTGCGACGGCGCGAGCGAGAACTCACCAAGCGCCGCATCATCGAGTACCCGTGTGACCGTGACACGAATGCGCTCGCCGGTGGCTTCGCGACGTCCCTGCAGACTGGATAACGGAATGTCGCTCGGTTTCGCGACCCGCAGCGTGACGGTGTCACCGGCCTTCGCGCCGATCTCCTGCGCCAGGGCCGCGCTGACGAGCGCCTCGCGGCCCGAGACGTCAAATCCGTCGATGCCGTGGAAGCGGCCGAAGCGCTCGTCGATGCCGTAGACCATCACCTGGCCGGCGGTCCGCTTCGCGTCGTCGTGCACCGCGGCGGCGCCGAACACCACGACCGGCGCCGTGGACTGCAGCACGCGATAGGCATCAAGGCGGGCGCCGAGCGCCGACTGTTGCGGTTGGCTGGCTCTGGTCAGCAAGCTGTCGGCGAGCCTGGTCTGGAAGAACGTTGGCGAGGTGACGATGACGTCGGTGGCGCCGAGACGGCCGAGCGCAATCTGCGCGAGGCTGTCGCGGACCGAGGCGCCGACCAGCAAGGCGCCGGCGAGCACCGCCACCGCCACGGCCACGCCGAGCACCACCATCACGTGGGTGGCGGCATAGAACCGCAGGCTCGCCCTGGTCAGCATGCCGAGACCGTCAACACGCCACGGCTCATCGACCATCGTCTTTGGAACCGCGCGCCCAGGGTTTCGCTGTGTGTCACCACAAGGAGCATGGTGTGCTGCTGCGTATGGAGACGAAGAATCAGGTCGGTGACGACCTGCGCGGTTTCGGCGTCGAGGTTGCCGGTGGGCTCGTCGCACAGCACCAGGCGTGGCTCGCGGACGAGGGCCCGAGCGATGGCGGCGCGTTGTTTCTCACCGCCGGACAGCGCCGAGGGCAAGTGGTCGAGGCGATGCGACAAGCCGACGTGCTCGAGCAGTGTGCGTGCGCGCGCCGGCGCGTCGGCATCGGCCTCGCCGACCAGCGTCGGCACCAGCACGTTCTCGAGTACCGTGCACTGCGGCAGCAGGCAGTGGTCCTGCAAGACGAAGCCGATCTCGCGATTGCGGAAGGCGGCCAGCCCCTCGGCCGACAGCGTGTACGGATTGGTGGCATCCAGGCGAACGGTGCCGGAGGTGGGCGGCTCCAGCCCTCCCAGCATGTACAGCAACGTGCTCTTGCCGGATCCCGATGGTCCCATCACGCATGCCGAATCGCCAGGCGACAGCGACAGCGACACGTCGCGCAGCACCACGAGGTCGCCGGCGGGTGAGGGATACGACTTCGACAGGTTGGAGGCTTCGAGCATGAGTTGACAGAGTAGCATCCGGCTTTAGCCGGATATTGCCGACCGGTAGGCCTCGAGCACCGCGTGCGCCATGTGGTCCGCGGTGTAATGCGCCCGCACGCCGGCGGCGCCGTGGCGTCCCAGCTCGGCGGCCCGCGCCGCGTCGCGCCACAAATCGTACAGCGCATTGGCGACGTCGGCGCCTGATTCCGAGGCGGCCAGTACGCCACCGCCAGTGCGGGTAATCATCTCGGGAAAGGCACCGTGGTTGGGCTGCACCACCGGCACACCGCACGCCATCGCCTCCAGCAGATACAAGCCCTTCGGCTCGTGATACCCGCTCGGTACCGACAGCACGTCGAGGTCGTGGAAGAACGCCACCTTCTTGGCGCGCTCAACGGTCCCGCGATAGACGAACTCGTCGCCGAGTCCTGCGGCGGCCAGGCCCGCGCCAATGCCCTCGAGATACGGGCGATGCTCTGGTGGCAGGTAGCCAGCCGCGATTAATCGCGAGGGGGGCAACCCTTTCTTTGTCCGCAGGATGCGATAGGCTTCGGCGAGGTTGTGCAGCCCCTTCTCGGGTGCAATGCGCGCGAAGAATCCAATCGTGAACGGCTCGGCCCGTGTCTTGTTCGTGATCGTCAGATCGGCCACGTTCACGCCCAGCTTCGCCACGCGCATCTTGTGAGCGGGGATGGCCAGGTAGTCCTGCATGAAGCCGGCGTAGTAGTCGCTGACGGCAATGAACAGGTCAACGTTCGGGACCTGCGCACGGACCAACGCCAGCGCCTCGGCGCGATACGGCTCGGGCAGCGCGTCCAGAAACAGATCCTCGCCCTGCAGCGTGACGACGATGGGACAGCCGAGCGCCCGCTTGAGCGGAGCCGCCAGGCCGATCAGCAGCGTGTAGGGGATGTTGGCGATGTCGAACGCGGGCTCGTCGCGCAGGAACTCGAGCAGCTTGTCGATCTCACGGGCCTGGTGCCCCGCCTCGCCGCGCAGCGTCGAGACCGTCAAGGCGCCCAGCTCCCTGGGATCCACCGAGATCGATCCGCTGGTGAACGCCTTGATCACCGCCGGTGCATCCAGCATGCGGCTGAGGAAGCGCGGCGCGTGTCGAAAAGCGGACGAGTGTTGCTCGAGGAAGACGCTGATGCCGCCGAAGAACACCTGCTGCGGCCGGCTGACGTTTTCTTCGTCGGTCAGCGTCGGGGTGTAGAAGGGCAGCAGCGTGACGTCGTGTCCGAGCTTGAGCAGCCGCGCCGCCAGCGCATTGTCGCGCAGGCAGCTGCCGCAATACATTGAAGCCGCGCCGGCGGTCAGGGACAGGATGCGCAATCACCACGACTTTACCAGACCTATACTAGGGTTCACCCAATGACACGAACACTGGTCATCCTCTCGGTTGCTGCTCTCTTCGCGCTGGGCCCGGTGGCGGCCCAGAGCGTCCCGCCAACTATCCCGCAGGCCGTCAAAGGCTGGCGCGAATACCCCCTGCGCGACGGCGTGGTCTCGACCCAGCCGGCCAAGTGGCGGACCGACACGATCGCCGTGCCGGTACTCCGTGGCAAGGGACTCGAGTACAAGCTGGCGATGAAGAAGGGCGAAGGGCTGGTTTACAACATCAGCTACGGCACGCTGTCCGACCCGAAGTTGATGCTGACCGAGTTCCACGGTCACACCGAGCAGGTGAATGGCGTCGGTGACCTGATGTTCTATTCGAAGACCGGCGGCACACCCGAGAGCGGTGTCTTCACCGCCCCCTGGGATGGCATCCACGGCTGGTATCTCAAGAACGACAGCGCCACGGACGTTGTCGTGACGTTAGAGCTGGCGGGTTTCTACGCTCTTGCCAAATAACTACGCCAGCCGCTGAATCGCGCGCCGCGCGTAGAGATGCTCGAACAGGTTTCCCTCGTGCGGCTGGTCCCATCCAATCTGCGTGGTCGACATCGGCCCGAAGTTCAGGCGATCGACATGCGGTGAGGCGACAAACCGCGCGCGGAACGCCGGGTCGTTCGAGATGCACGTCACGACCAGCGACGGCCCCAAGCAGTGGGGGAGATCCGCCGCCGGTACTTCCACCACGCTCGCAAACGGAAACAGAAACTCGCGATTGGCCAGCGGATGCGACGTGTCACAGCGGACGATGGTCGGCAGCAGGTAGTTGCCGCCGTGGACTGAGGCAACGCGGCCTCCTGCGCCAAGGCTACGGAGCTCAAGATCTGCGTCGCGGACAGCGGCAGAAGCATCGCGGGCGGTGCCGCCCTCGCCCACCATGTCGGCATCGATCATCGACGAGATGCGGCGGGCGGTGTCGGGATCCGCGAACGGTGCGAGTACGGCGTCAGGATCATCAGCCGTGCGCGGCATGACTCGCGCGAGGCGGGTCGCGAGCGCGTCAGCGATCTGATCGCCGTGCTTGGTGACCCACACGCCAGAAGCATTTACGCACGACCGGCCGCCGTTGTTCGAAATCGACTCGGCGACCACGTCGATGAACTGCTCCCACTGATCCGCGAGGTCTGGTCCGATCACAACCTTGCTGTAGCCCGGGCCATGTACTTCAACTCGGCCCTCCGCCTTCCAGCGCTTGGTGGAACCGACATCGCCGAAGACCATGCCGCGGCCGGTTGAGCGCAGGATCTCGTTGCCGCCGGCGTGATCGGTGGGGTAGTAGGCGAACACGCTCGCCGGAGCGCCCGCCTTGACCCAGGCGTAGATCATGCGGAGCGGCGTCCACGGCTCGGCGCTGCCAGGCTTGAGCACCAGCGGCATCTTCAACACCGTGGCCGGCGCCCACAGCGAGTGCACGCCGGGTGAGTTGCTCGGCAGCACCACGCCCATGGCATCGCCGCGGGCGAAGAAGCTCAGCATCTGGCCGTTGACCATGCCGTAGCCCTCGTCCAGCACCGCCAGGTCAAGGCCGCGGGTCAGGCCGGCGAGCACTTCAGTCACCTTGCTCAACACCCCATGCACCTTGAGCATGTTGCGCTTCACATTGCTGAACGGGGCGCCGGTGGTGGCCGAGACCTGCTCGATGTAGTTCTGTGGCGACTGCATGGTGCCGCTTTCGGGATCGAGCGGCAGCGTGTCGTTCAGAAAATGTTCGGCGGCGCGGCCGGCCATGGCGACGAGGTCCGCGTAGGGAATCGCCTGCAGCGTGGCGCGGGCGTCGGCCTGACGCAGCAAGTCGCGGCGAATCATGCCGACGTTGGCCTGGCTCATCGATACAAACGGCGCGCGCGTGCGGAAGTGCGGCGTGACCACCTGGTTCACGCTCCGGTAGGGAACGCCCCATCGCAAGATTGGTAGATGCAACATAAGTTGTGCCAGGAGGGCGCCTCGTTTGAGGTGCTTAGTAGACACCCTCCACGACGCTCTTTTGGAATCGCGAAAACGGCCGCACGTTGCGGACCCCGTCCCAGGGATATTGCTCGCACGGCGCTTCGCGCTCGCACTCATCGCGCTCGAGAAAACGCGGCATGAAGAATTCCTTGGTCAGCGTGGTCAGGCGGACGCGGCCGGTCTTGCCATAGCCCACGAGCTTGGTCTCATCGTCGAAGTCCACGACTTCGATCATCGCGCGCGGCGCGGGCGGGTAGTAGATGATCGCCCAGTGGTCGTCCTTGGTTGGCGGCTTGCTCGGACCAAGACCCATCAGCGTGTTGCCGTAGGTGGGCGCGAAGTGCGCGCCTTCCATCAGCTCCTCGACGGCGAAGCGATGGAACTGCGGCGTCATCTCGGTGCCGCCGCAGAATACGCCGGTGATGCCGGCCTTCTTGAGCGAGATGCGCTCGCACAGCGCCTCGAGCAGCTTGGGCGTGGTGAACAGGCACTTGATGCCGTCGTGGGCCTTGAGCAGCGTCAGCGCCTGGTCGATGACGTGGCGCTTGTAGAGCTCCATCATCTCGATCTCGCCCATCTTGATCAGCTTGATCACCCAGCGCGGGTCGAGGTCGACCATGAAGCAGATGCCGCCGCGGTGCTGGGCGAGGTGTTCGATGGCGAGGCGCAGGCGGCGCGGGCCGCTCGGGCCGATGTGTAGCCAGTCGGCGCCTTTGGGAAACTTGTCGTCGGGCAGGGTCGTGCTGAACTGCTCGTAGTCAATGCGGAAGTCGTTGATGTTGATGCGCGACTTCGGCACGCCGGTGCTGCCGCCGGTTTCAAAGGTGTAGATCGGCTTGTCCTGGTAGGCCTTTGGCACCCACCGCCGTACCGGTCCGCCGCGCAGCCACTCGTCCTGGAACGGCCCGAACTTGTCGAGGTCGTGATAGGAGGTGACGTCCTTGCGGGGATCCCAGCCGGCCTTGGCGGCCCAGTCGAGCCAGAAGGTGCAGCCGGTGTCGGGGGAGAAGTGCCATTGCATCAGCTCGCGCACCCACGCATCGAGCGTGGTGCGGGCCAGGTCGAGAGCGGGAGCGGCGACGGGCATATCAGGAATTGTAGTTCAGGGCTCGCGGGTGCGTCGCTCGAGGGCGGAGAAAAAAGGGCGGCGGCGAGCGTCCGCCGCCCTCTCCGTTAGAAGTTCAGTTGTGCGCCGAACTTGATATAGCGGGCCTGCAAGACGTTCAGCGGGCGCAGCCACGCCGACCCATAGGTGGTGATCAGCGACGCCGGCGGCTCGCCGGCGTTCGAGGTGGCGCCGACCGACGCGTTCGAGTTGGTCACGTTGAACACGTCGGCCATGATCTGCAGCCGCTTGCCGTCGGCCAGCCGGAACGGTTTGGAGAGTCGCAGGTCGATTTGGGTGCGGCGCGGCGTGAACATGGTGCCCGGTTTGATCAGCGGCACGACGCGCGAGGTGTTGGCGCCGCCCGAGAGCGGCCGTCCCAGGTTGGCGGCCGCGTCGGCCTGGGTGATGTTCCACTGCGCGAGAATCTGCTGGCCGGGCAGGTTCTGGAGGACGCCGCCGATCTGGATGTCCTGCCATGGCAGCGTATACGACCCGTTCAGCTTCGCCTGGGTCAGCAGCCCAGATGTGAAGTCGCAATACGAGAACGTGGCCGCGGTGAGGCCGTAGGTCTCGGCCGGATTATCGACAAAGGCGTCGCACTGGTTGAAGCGTGAGCGGCCGACGGCGACGCCGCCATTGAGAAACACGCCGCGGCCGATGCGCGCGCTGAACGCGACGTCGACCCCGTCGAAGACCTCTTCCTGATTCACGCCCAGCTTATCGACGCGCTGCACCACGTTGTTGGTGGCGACGCCGAACTTGACCGGGACGATGTCGTAGAGGCCGCAAATCTGTTGACCGCCGCCGTCGGGCAACCGCGGGTCGCGTGGGGCCGTCACGCAGTACGGGTCAAAGTCGGTCGGGACGACGTCGAGGTTGTCGGTGACCGTGAAGTTGCCCTGCGCGCGGCGATAGTAGGCGACGTCCACCGATAGTCGCGACATCAGCTCCTGCGTGATGCTGGTCGAGAACTCCCAGTTGTTGCGGCGCTTGCCAAAGCCCTGAATGGTGTCGAGGTCGTAGCGCGTCGCCACGTTGACCGAGCCGAAGGCGTTGTTGGCCAGCGGCCCCAGTTCCGCGACCTGCGGAATGCCGTCGTTGTTGCTGTCAGTCCAACTCCGCGTCGTGTTGTTGACCGAGGTGTTGAAGGGATTCAGCAGCCGCGCCGTGCCCACCGTGCTGGGCAGCACATAACGGCTCAGCGTGGCCTTGACCGCCGTCTTGCCATTGCCGAACAGGTCGTAGGCCAGACCCAGGCGCGGCGCCAGGTCCTTGAAGTTGGGGACATTGGTCAGCTCGGGAAAGCTGCGCGGGCCAATCCACGTGCCGCCGGCAGCGGTCTGCGCCTCGACCTTGTTGTTCAGATAGTCCCATCGCACGCCGAGATTCGCCGTCAGTCGATTGATGGTCCATGTGTCCTGCAAGTAAAAGCCCAGGTCGGCGACCAGTCGTTCGCGCGCAATATAGGGCGTGGTCCGGACCGTGACTTGAAACGGCACACCGTTGCGGACCGTCAGCGCCGTGTCATGGCTCGTGTAGACGTCCGTGACCGCCGGACCTTCCTGCAACGTGAAGCCCATCCGGAAGGCATGAGAGCCAGTCACGTACGACAGGGCCGACCGATAGGACCGCAACGAGGTGTAGTTTCTCGAGAAGGTCGCCGAGTAGGCGCGGAAGTTGATGCCGGTGGTCTGCTCGGTCACCGGGTAGCCCCGTGACGTGGTCGAGTCTTCGACCGGCTCGCGCGTCCAGATCTCGGTCATGTTCCCGGCCGCCGCCTCGAATAGAAGTTTGGATGAGATGGTCGACCGGAACGTCAGGGTCTCGAAGTGATTGACCGGCAGGTTCTGCAGCTGGGACGCATCCGGTTGAATGGTGCTCACGAGCGTCCAGTGCTCGGTCTTGCGCGGCGCGTAGTTGTAGTAGGCCGAGAGCTTGTTCTTGGGTGATATCTGCCACGTCAACCGCAGGTCGAGGCTGCCGTTCTTCTGCGTTTCGGTCCCCGGCTTGCTGCGATCGGGGTCGAACACGAGGTCGTTCGGATTGCCCTCGTAGAACGTGTTGGTGCGAATCTGTTCGTAGCCCCAGAAGCGGTGCGCCGTCCAGAACCACAGCTTGTTCTGCTTGATCGGCCCGCCCACGGCGAAGCTCGTGTCGTAGATGCGCTCGATGCTGTCGGCCGTCGTCACCCCCTGTGCCCGCTGCGCATCGTCCACGTTGCTGCCCTGGAACCCGGCGTTGGCAAAGTTGGCGAAGGCCGACCCGCTGAACTGGTTGCCGCCCTCACGGGGAATGATGTTGACGCGCACGCCGCCGCCGGCCACCTCGGCCGAGATGGCGCCAAACTCGTAGCTCAACTCCTGGGTCGAGGCATCGTTGGTTGACAGCCCGGTGCACGCGTAGTTACACGCCATGTTGGCAATCATCAGGCCGTCGAGCTGGACGATGCGGTCGTTGAACGAGCCGCCGTGGGCTTTGAGTTGATTCTGGTGCTCGCCGGCCGAGCCACCCACGTCGTTCTGATTGCTAAACAGCCCGACGGTCATGACCGCCAGCGTCGACCAGTTCTTGGACGTCGGCATGGCGTCGATCACGTCGGAGCTGATGACCTGCCGCTTGACGACATTGGAGGTATCAACCAGCGGACTCTCGCCGGTCACGGTAATCGTCTCAGCGAGGGAGCCCAGTTTCAGGTCGGCGTTAATGGTCGCCGTGAAGGTCGCCGGCAGCTGAACGTCGGTTCGCCGCACGGTTGAAAACCCCGTCAGCGTAAACGTCACCGAATACACGCCCGGCCGCAGGTCGATGATGTTGTATCGGCCCTGCGAGTCGGTCGTCACCGTGCGCATTTTTTCGATCAGGACCGGACTGGCCGCCTCGACCGTGACACCCGGCAACACGCCGCCGCTGGCATCGCGGACCACGCCGGCAATGCCGCTGGATTGGGCGAGTACCGGTGTGGCGACCAACAGGGTGGCGATCGCCACCCCGACTGTAAACATTCGCATGAATCCTCCCGCAACGTTTAAAGTTGAGCAAACCGAATGGTGGTACTCGAACCAATGACGCCAGCGCATGCCCGGGATGAGTAAGAACAGGCTGAACTTAGCGCCGCGAGCCCGGCGCGTCAAGGAGTGTTTGCGCACTATACTCGCCGCACCCATGCGGGACCGCGATGTTTGGGTTCTGACCTGCGCCGTCATGCTGGCGGCTGCTGGTTCGTCCATTCATGCTCAGGACGCGCCGACGCCGTCAGGCCTGCGCGCCGTCACTTACACCCGCGACGTGGCTCCGATCATCGCCACACGGTGCGGCGCTTGCCATGTGCCAGGCGGCGACGCCCCGTTCAGTCTCGCGACCTTCGACGAGGTCCGTCGCCGCGGCGCCATGATTGCGGCGGTGACCAGGAGCCGCTTCATGCCGCCCTGGAAACCGGAACCGGGCTTCGGCCAATTCGAAGACGAGCGACGTCTGCGCGACACAGAAATTGCCACGCTCGCGCAATGGGTGGAGCGCGGCATGCCGGCCGGGGCGACATCAAAGACCCGTGCCGACGCCGAGGCGCCGCGCGCGCCGCCAGTTGAAGCGTCCGCCGGTTGGGGCAACCGTCCGCCCGATCTCGTCTTGCGACTGCCAGCCTATGCGCTGCGCGCCGGCGGCGACGACGTGTTCCGCATCTTCTCGGTGGCCGTGCCGATCGCGTCGGGACGCTGGGTGAGTGGCGTGTTTCTGCGGCCCGGCAATCGCGCCGTTCATCATGCCAACATTCGCGTCGACCGCACCGGCGCCTCCAGACGCCTCGATGAAGCCGACCCGTTGGCCGGTTACGAAGGCATGATCGCGCGCTCGGCAGATTTTCCCGACGGCCATTTTCTGGGCTGGACTCCAGGTCAGGCAACAGCAGTGCTTGCAGACGCGCTCGCCTGGCGGCTCGAGGCCGGCTCCGAACTGGTCGTGCAACTGCATTTGAGACCGTCGGGCAAGGCCGAGACCATTTCACCGCAGATCGGCTTGTACTTCAGCGACACGCCTCCGGCGACCATTCCAACCGCGATCCGGCTGGGCCGCCAGGACCTTGTCGTCCCGGCCGGTGCGGCTCGCCACCTCGTGACCGATTCGTACGTGCTGCCGGTTGACGCCGAAGTGCGGGCGGTGCAGCCGCACGCGCACTATCGGGTACGGGCGATGGACGCCTGGGCCACGCTGCCTGATGGCAGCCGCCGCCCACTGATCCGCATCACTGACTGGGACATGAACTGGCAGGATCGCTATCTCTACGCCGCGCCGTTCTGGCTCCCGGCCGGCACCCGCCTGTCGCTTGAATACCGGTTCGACAACTCCGAGGCCAATCCGCGCAATCCCGACCGGCCGCCGACCCGTGCCACCTGGGGATGGCGATCGAACGACGAGATGGCCGACCTCTGGCTTCAGGTGTTGACGAGAACCGACGCTGACCGCATCACGCTGCGACGGGAGGTCGGTCGCAAGATGCAGACCGAAGATGCGGTGGGGAGCGAGGTGCTGCTGCAGCGCGATCCGAATCACGTCAACCTTCGCAATGACGCGGCCGGGTTGTATCTCGCCCTCGCTCAGCCGGCCAAGGCCCTCCTTCACTTTGCCGCAGTGACGGCGCTCACTCCCGGATCGGCCGCCGCGTGGTTCAACGAGGGCGTGGCGCTCGATGCGCTGGGTCGTACCGACGAGGCCGCGGCCCGTGTTACCCAGGCCCTGGTTCTGGATCCGTCGTACTCGCCGGCGCACAACAATCTGGCCGGGCTGCATCTGAAAGCCGGCCGCGTGTCTGACGCGCGAGCTGGATTTGAGCGCGCGGTGGCCACCGACCCGCGAAACGCCGACGCCCGCGCCAACTTGGCGCTGATTCTGGCCGGCACGGCCAACGCCGACGCCGCACTGGCTGAGGTGGCAATCGTTCTTGAGCAGAAACCTGACTTGCTGGCAGGCATGACGCCGATGGTCTGGCTGCTGGCAGCTCACCCAGAGCCGGGAGCCCGCCGGCCGGCCGACGCCAGGCGCCTGGCTGACCGCCTTGTCGCGCAGACCGGACGCCGCGACGCCGCCGCCCTCGACGTGCTGGCCGCGTGCCACGCGGCGATGGGGGCGTTCGCAGTGGCGATCGCACTGGCCGGTGAAGCCGAATCAGCCACGCCCGCCAACCAACCGTTGCTCCGGCAGGCCATCCGCGAAAGGCTCGCCCTGTATCGGACCGGGAAACCGTACGTGCTCGCGCCGTAGATGTCGGCCACGAAGAACATAAGCTGCCCGCCGTCAGCGACGGCGAGCCGTCGGCCCGCGGCGAGGGTGAGAAAGAGAATGGGGAAGAGGTGCCATGTTCACATGGCACCTCTTCCTTCGCAAATTGGCGCCAGCGGCGCCCGTCTTACTTGGGCATCAAGACGGTGTCGATGACGTGAATCACGCCATTCGAGGCCTCGATGTCGGTCGTCACCACGTTGGCGGCGTCGACGGTCACCTTGCCGCCGGTCACCTTCACCGCCACGGAACCGCCCTGGACGGTCTTCGCGCTGGTCACCTTGACGACGTCAGCCGCCATCACCTTGCCCGCCACCACGTGGTAGGTCAGGATGGCCGTCAGCTTGGCCTTGTTCTCGGGCTTCAGCAGCATCTCGACCGTGCCGGCCGGCAGCTTGGCGAACGCCGCGTCGGTCGGCGCGAACACCGTGAACGGGCCCTTGCCCTTGAGCGTCTCAACCAGGCCAGCCGCGCCGAGCGCCGCCGCCAGGGTCTTGAACTGTCCCGCGCCCACCGCGGTGTCAACAATGTCCTTGCCCTGCGCGCGACCCGTGCTACCCATCGACAACACCAGAGCCGCCACCGCGGCGCCAACCATCAGCTTCTTTGCAAACGCGTTCATCACTACTCTCCTTGAGTTCCGTTTCTAAACTGTCGCCGCGGCAACCACAGCACCGCGATACGTCAGTTAGGACGACGGCCAGGCGCCGGACGGTGCAAGCGGGGCGCAAAATGGTTTTCTTGGTTGTTCCTGTAAAGCCGATATGTTTAACTGATAGTTAAATGTTGTCGCCCGTCCTCAGCCATCGCCTGCGCGAATACGCCGTCGGGCCCAAGCTCCGCGCGCTCCGCCTGCGCAAGAAGATCGGCTTGGTCGAGCTGGGTCGGCACACCGGCCTGTCGGCGGCGATGATCTCCAAGCTCGAGCGTGGCATCCTCTACCCGACGCTGCCGACTTTGCTCCGTATTGCCCTGGTGTTCGGGGTCGGCCTCGATCACTTCTTCACGGCCGCCGCCGCCCGCAAGTCGGTCGGCATCGTCCGGCGCGCGGAGCGGACCCGCTTCGCCGAGCGATTGGGCGGCCGGGACGTGGCCTGGGAGTTCGAGTGTCTGGACTTCACCGCGACCGAGCGGAAGTTGAACGCCTATTGGGTTAAGTTTTCTCCCGCCGCCCGGCCGCGGTCACACGAACACGCCGGCGCCGAGTTCATCCACGTGCTGAAAGGGATGCTGACGCTGAAGCTCGGCACGGAAGCGCACGCGCTCGACGAAGGCGACTCGATGTACTTCGACGCATCGCAGCCGCACTCGTACGCGCGGGTTGGGGCGCGCTCGTGCGAGGCGATTGTGGTCACCGCGGGCGCGTAAGGCTCGGGCTTCGCCCTCTACGGCGTCAGCAACTTCTCAAACACGCCGAGCTTCCCCGTGTAGCCGCCAGGCAAGTCATTCTTCGGCAACGACAGGAAGTACTCGATCACCGGCTTGTCGTCGGTCAGCAGCGGGCCGTCGTTACCCAGAAACTCGCGAATCTCTTCCGGCCCGGCCGAGTAGATGCGCTTCAGCGTCGCCAGGTCCCAGTTCAG
>NSIL01000032.1 GCA_002737365.1 Acidobacterium sp.
GGGTGCCGATGGCGGCCCGCAGCTGTGCCTCGACGATGGCGCCAAACTCGAGCGCGACCAAAGCCTCCCACTGAGCCTGCAGGGCCTGCTTCCGCCGCGTGGGGGCGTAGATCGCCCCGCGCTTGCCGCCGCTGCCGGCGCGTCTGCCACCGTGGTTCCGGGTATTCATCGTGCCTCCTGATCCGCTCGGTGTGGCTGGGGAAAGAGGCCGCTTCCACGCTCCGAACACGCCTAGCGTACCAAGCAACGCGAGGCGATGGCGGGGGCGTTGGGACTCGCACACCTCACGGGCGGTGCGTACACGAGCGGTCACCACCCTCGGGTCTCACTGGACGATGTGGGTGGTGGGTCTCACACGTGGCGAACAACTTTCAGGTTTTCCGTTCGGCCGTTCTCAGGTATCGCGGGTGCATCCCGTAGCGTCCGCCACAGACTCGTAGCAGCCGAGGCATGTGGGGGCAAGTCTGGGGGCATGTTTTGAGAGTGAGAATCGCAACTAGTTGCCACATCTACGTTTAGCAAGCTGATTCAACTCCCGCCGCCTCCACCACCATGGAGAGTGCCCCTGAGCAAGGGCCAAGATCAATGCGAAGAGCAACGCACTCGCGACGAGTGTGCAGACCATCATCCGCCGGCGGCTAGCGGATCTCGGCTTCTAGCTTTTTATCGCTTGCGGCTCACCGGACGGGCGTCGTCCGGTGGGCATCCGCACAGTGCGCCAGATTGCGCGCACTGTGGAATCGATGATGGGTCATATGTGGAGCCGGCGATCCGGTTTGAACGGACGGGTCCTTAACCGCCACCACAACGTGAACCTGTCCGCGACCGTGCGACCGAAGCGGCTCGAGACCTGGTAACTGAGGTACGCGACCGACCCGCTGAGCACCGTCCCCCACACCATGTCCACGACGGTCACGATGGCGGGCCAGTCCCGCATGGTGGCGTGATTGGTCAGGTCGTAGGTGGCGTAGGTGAAGAATCCGAAGAGCGCTCCGTCGACCAGGGCGCGAGTCGCACTGTTGACTGCGAGTGCCGGCTTGACGGCAAAGAACACAATCCCCGCGATGAACAGCAGGTAGAAAGCGATGGCCGCGACCCAGTTGATCTCGGCGGCGAGCAGGTGTCCGAGGTGCTGACGGTAGAAGGTCTTCGCCACCACACCCAGCCAGACGAGGTCGATGGCGAAGAACACCGGATCACCGCGTCAGGGTGCCCCGCATGGCCTGGGTTTCTTGGCTTGTCCTCGATCGTATGAGAACATAAGCCATATGAGCGTTCCTACAGAGTCAACCGCGCGCACGGTGCTCCTGACGGGCGCAACGGGCTTCGTCGGACGTGCGGTATGCACGGCGCTGGAGCGTGCCGGGTGGCGCGTCCGCTACGCGACGCGGGATGCCCAACGTGCGGCAGCGCGTTGGCCGGGGCGTGAGTGGGTCACGCTTGACGTCGCTGATGCCGAGTCGACGGCACGCGCGCTCGATGGGTGCGAGGCGGCGCTGTACCTCGTGCACGGGATGTCGTCGCATGGCGACGACTTTCGCAGCGCCGAGCGACGCCAGGCCGAGAACTTTGCCAAGGCAGCCGAGCGGGTTCCGCTTCGACGCATCGTGTATCTCGGCGGTGTCACCGCGCCTGACGCGGAGGCATCCGAGCACCTGCGCAGCCGGCAGGACGTCGGCGACGCGCTGCGCGCGGGCCGGGTGCCTACCGTTGAACTGCGCGCCAGCATGATCATTGGCCACGGCAGCCTGAGCTGGCTGATCGTCCGCGATCTCGCCGCCAGGTTGCCCGTGATGGTGTTACCGCGCTGGCTGAAGTCGCGCACGCAGCCGGTCGCCATTGCGGACGTGACGACTGCGCTGGTCCGGTCACTCGATCTGGCGATCGACGGCAGCGAGTGGTTCGATGTGCCAGGCCCCGAGACCCTCTCCGGGCGGGAGATCCTGGAGCGGACGGCGGCCGTGCTCGGCGCGCGAAACCCCATCATGATCCAGGTGCCGTTCCTGTCGCCGCAGCTCTCGTCTCATTGGGTCCGCTTCGTGAGCCGCGCTGACTGGTCGGTGGCCCGCGAGGTGGTCGTCGGGTTGAAGACCGACCTGCTGGCGCACGACGCTCGCTTCTGGGGGTTGATCGGGCACGCACCGCTGCTGGCCTTCGACCAGGCGGCACGTTTGGCCGTCGAGGAAGAGCGGCGTAGCGGTCCGGTAGCCGGGGCATGGGGCGTCATCGAACGCCTGCTCGCCGGCACGCACCAGCCGAACGGCACATCGTGACGCCGGCAGCCACACCGGTGGTGCGATCTGCCGCCAGACGGGACCTGACGGCGCTGGCGCTGGTGCTGCTGTGGGCGCTGGGCGCATGGGAGTCGCACGTCTACGGGATCTGGGCAGCCCTTGGCGTGAGCGCCGTGGTCCTGTCGGCGATGGTGCTCGCGCTGGACGGACGTGCGGTCGTCGGCAACGGCCCGCACGCGCGGCTGTGGCCGCTCGGCGTCGGCGCGGGCCTCGTCATGGCGCTCGGCACCATGGCGTTGTTCGGACCGGTCACGACGGCGTTCCCCGCGCTGTTCGGCGATGTCTCCCGGCTGTACGAGGCGTTCGGCGACCGTGGGTCGGTCGCCACGATGGTGCTGCTTCCAGTCATCGTGATCGGAGAAGAGATCGTGTGGCGCGGCGCGGTGCAGGGCGCCCTTGCACGCCGGATGCGGTGGCTGCCCGCGGCCGTCGCCGGCGCGCTGGTCTATGCGCTCGCCCACGCGCCGGTGGGATCGCCGGCGCTGGTGCTGGCATGCCTGGGGGCGGGCTTCTGCTGGAGCGCGCTGCGCGGGCTGACCGACAGCCTTCCGGCGGCCATCGTGGCGCATCTCGTGTGGGACTTCGCGGTGCTCGTCGTGTACCAGCTCGCCCCGTCAGCCTGAACGCCCACCCGCCTTGTGTCGTCGGCAGCGCTCGCTGCAGTACTTCACATCCTCCCACACCTTCTCCCACTTCTTGCGCCAGGCGAAGGGACGTCCGCAGGCACGGCATGGCTTCGAGGGAAGGTCCTGCTTCTTCACGCCTCGCATGGCCGTGCCGATTCATTGACCGGCTGATGCGTGGCGACGTCAGGCGCGGCGCAGGATCGCATCCGCTGTCCTGCGGCCTGACATGATGGCTCCCTCGATGGACGCACTCCATTGGTGATCGCCGCACACATACACCCCATTATGCTCACGAAAGCCAGGACCAGCCATGCTCTCGCCGGGTGGCTGCTCGGGCAGCGCTCGCTCGATCCGGTCCGTTAGCAGGTGCCGCCATTCGTGCACCTCTTTGCCGAACCAGGAGTCCAGCTCCGTCACGACACGCGCTGCCAGGTCCGCAGTCTCCGGCAGGCCCAGCACGGAGATCGACACCAGCGCCTTCCCCGCCGGCGCGTAGCCCGGAGCGACATCCGACGGCACGCACACGTTGTTGACCAGCCCCGCACCGCTGCCATTGAGCGCGATGATGGCCTCGCCGATCGGCGATCGACTCGCGGCAAAATACACGCAGGTCACTGACCTCCAGGCGGGCTCCACGCCACCAACGCCAGGCACGAGCGTCGCTGCAGAGGTCGCATCCGCAGCCACCACCACGGCCTGGCCAGCGAGTCGCTCACCCGATTCGAGGGTCACGTGTCCTGCCCGGAGCTGCGTCACTCTCTCTCCGAGCCGGATCGTCCCTGCCGGCAGACGAGAGGCCAGCTGGTGAGGAATCTCACCCATGCCTCGTGCCGGCAGCGTCGCGCGACCCTGCGAAAACATCTTGAACGTGAACTCGAACATGCGGCTCGATGTCCGAAGCTCACGCTCCAGGAAAATGCCGCCGTAGAACGGGCGGAAGAACCCATCGAGCATTCTCGACGAGAACCCCGACCGCCGAAGATACTCCTCCGTCGTCACATCCTCATGTGCTGCGATGTCCTCGATGCTCAATCGACTCGAGCGCCACTTCAGCAGCGCCACTCGCAGTTTGTCTGCCATCGAGCCGACGGGCGCCAATGCGGCGGTGACGAGCTCGGACGGCTCGCGAAACACATCCATCACCCGGCGCAGACCGGTCCCATCAAAGACCAGTGCACCCGGCCGAAACGGACGCAGGTCGAGACGCCGTGTATCCAGCAACGCCCCTGACTCTGGATACGCATCCAGGAACACCTGAAACCCGCGGTCCAGAAGGAAGCCTTCCACCACATCGGTTCGTACGCGACCGCCCGGAGCATCGCTGGCCTCCAGAAGCAGAGGCTCAGCGCCAGCCTCGTGCAGACGACAGGCGCACGCCAGGCCGGCCAGCCCAGCGCCCACAATCACGACACGATGTTTGGAGATACTCATCTCTTCAGGAAGCTCCGCAGCATCCAGAGCGTCTTCTGGTGCCGGGTGATGCGCTCGATCATCAGGTCCTGGCTCTCGGCATCATGTGCCGCGCTGGCGAGGTCCCGCGCGGTGGCCGCGTCTGCCACACCTGATTCAGGCTGGTGGCGAGGTCGAAGTTGGTCGGTGGCGTAGCGGACACCTCGATCATGATCACACATTCTCTCGTGATGGTGTCAGTAAGTCTGAGGTCACCGGCTGGACGATGTCCGGCTGCGCGACTTCACTCGACGTGCTCGAACGGCTCATCGGCGTGTCGACCAACCCTGGCGCCACGGCGTTCACGCGAATGCCGGAGGTGGCAGACGTGGCGATGACCATGTTCATTCATGTTTTCTTTCGTCCCGGCGGCAACGAGCGACCCGAGTCAGCACGGCCACGCGGATTCAGTCGCCGGAACTCCACAAACCTCGCCATGCAGACGACCGAGACAATTTATTGAGGAATGGTCACATGCTGAAGCTCGACCACGTCGAGTGAGTGGCAAGAGAAGAATGCGCTTGAATGTGCCGCACACGCAACGCCGCATGGCCTGTCGTGCCCGCACACCTTCCCTGCGTTGTCCGCTCGTTGCATCGGGCGATCGTCACATCGTCGATTTCAGGCGTTGACGCCGGCAACGCCAGGGGTATACAACAGCGCCTCATGAACGCGAGGTTCCTGCTGATGCTTGCTGCCCTGCTCGTCTGCGGACCCGCGGCATCAGCACAGCCAACCGAGCCCCCGGCCGGCCAGGTCAGCGGCCAGGCTCCGGATCGGGGTCGACCGACGAAGCACGACGACGAACAGCCGCTGCTCGACTTCGACAAGTACTGTCTCGGCGCGCCCTGGACGTTCGAGTGGGACGTGCCCGAAGGTCCACTGGGCGGCGCGGGCCGTATCACCGGCACGACGACCTACGAGGCGTTGGGCGGCCGGTTCTACGAGGCGACGACTGCCGCCGAAGGGCCCGACGGGACGTTCACGGTGGTCGAGGTGCTCGGCTACCACAAGGAGAGCAAGGTCATCTCGCGGCACGTCACCGACAGCCGCGGTTTCGCCTTCGACGAAATCGCCAACGTCGGGGCCGACCTCGGCAGGTTCTACAACATCCTCTTCGAAAGCGCGCCTTTCACAGCGGGCGGACACACCCTCCGGATCCGTCACACGATGCGCCTGAATGCACCACTGGCCTATCGCGTGTCCACGTCTGTCTCTGTCGACGACGGGACAATAAGCGATATGAGTGGCCTCCCGAGTCAACATCAGGCCCGTTCTCAGATGCGGCGCTGACCAGGCTGCTTCGCCAGGCGCACCACTCGGGGCACATTCCGGGCCCGGCGATGCCGCTCGGTCAGCCATCTTCTTAACACCCCTGCGTTACTCCTCGGCTGTGAGTCGGTACGCGACCTCTATCGGAAGATGTCCACGAGATCGGATCAAGCCCAGGTGCCATGTGCCCCGGTCCAGCGTCTGATAAGGACTATGACGTCCCTGATACGGACTATTGACGGCCAATTCAATTGACTCGATGCATTCAAGCTTCGGCGGCGAGCACCGGTGATAACGCGCATGCGTCGACGGCGCGCAGTGCGCCCTCGAGATAGCCGCCCTCCTCAACCGCACATTCACTGCCGACGAAATGGAGATTGAGGCGTTGCAGTTCAGGCAGCCATGGCGATAGATCGAGGGCCGGATGCTGCGGTGACTGCGTGAGGTCCTGAGCGCTGGCCGTCCATTCGTCCTGCGCCCAGTCTTTCAGATACGTCGCGACAGGACGCTGCGCGTCGATGCCAAATACTGCCGTCAGTTGAGCGATGCAAGCCCGCTTCATCGCATCCGCGCTATGCCCGCTGCGCACGTGTGCCTCCACGCCGATGAAGCCGAACAATGCAAAGCCGGACTCGTGTGATGCCGATGCATCGTGGATCTCCACCATCGGCCCGACGCGGCTGTGAGCCTGTCCGGACAGACCGGCATGACGCCAGAACGGCGCCTCGTAGACGGCGACAAACTTCGCCTGCGCCGCCATCCAGGTCGGGGTGGCGGCCAGTGCTGTCAACAGCGACGCCGACAGCGACGCAGGCAGCAACGCCCGCAACGACGCCGACAGATCCAGATGCTGCAGCAGTGTGCGCGGCGGCGCCGCCAGCAGCACCTGTTGCGCGGAAAACTGGCGTGGTTCACCTGCGTTCGATTCTCCGGCGTCCGATGCGGTGACCAGCCAGCTATCGCCAAGGCGCTCCAAGCGTGTGACCGCATGGGCGAGACGCAGCCGCTGCGGATCGAGTCGCGCGGCAATGGCAGTTGCCAGCGTCTGCATCCCGCCAGCCAACCGATACGACAGCATCCCTGGCGCCCCTGCCCTGTGCCGCGTGACCTGCGCAGAGCTGTGCTGGTGCAATCCATCGCCGGCAACGTGTTGCTCAATCACTTGCACACCCATGTCGCGGCACAGTCGGATCATGCGCTGCTGGTGCGGCCAAAACCAGGTCGGCCCCAGATCCACACCCACATCGCTCACGCCAGAGCCCGTCCCCTTGTCTGATATCGGCAAGGAGAGAATCCGACCGCCAAGGCGCGGCTGCGCCTCCAGCAGCACATAAGCGATGCCGAATCGCTCCAGTTGCAGCGCTGCATACAACCCTGCCAGGCCACCTCCGACAATGACAACCTGAATGTCCTGCATGTCCTGCATGCCCTGAGTATTCTGTGTCAACACAGTGATGACCAAGCGATGATCGGCACGCATGAAGCTGTGTCCGTGAACGTCAGTACCCATGTGCTCCCGAGGCTCTTAATACGGACTATCGACGGATTAGACAATAAGCGATACGAGCGGCCTCCCGAGTCAACATCAGGCCCGTTCTCAGACCCAGCGCCGACCAGGCCGCTTCTCGGAACACTATTTGCCGCGGCCGTACGCGCCGTCCATCCGCGCCGCGATCGTCGTCAGCTTCGTCGCTTCCCGTTGATCGCCTGGCGCCGCCATCACCAGTGAGAGCCGCAGCAGGTTGATCTGCCGGCGCTTGTCCGCCGGGAGCTGCAGTCCCTCGACACGGGTCGCGTCCTTCGCGTGTTTCGCGACCGCTTCGATGAGGGCCTTGTTGGACTTGGCGTTGATCGCTTCGGTGTCGACGGTGATGAAGTTCTGCTGGACCCAGCCAGCCTGGTTGGCGTCAATGCCAAGGGCGAGAAGCCTGCCGTCGACGTCCTTCAGGAGTGCCGCGGCCTCCGCAGCGGTTGGTGCCGGCGGGGCGGAATTCCCGCCGGCGCAGCCAACCAGTAGCGAGACGATTCCGAAGAACGCGAGCAGGCGAGAACGCATGAAAACCAGTCCTTCGTGACCTTCTTCGTGTTCTTCGTGGTTTCTTTTAGTCAGTGGCGCGGCCCGGATGAAGCGGCTCGCACTGCAGCGTCTGCGGTCCGTTCTCCGTGCATACGGCATACGAGGCGCCGTACATCGACACGCCGGCGTACTCGCCCTTCTTGTTGACGATGTAGAAGCTGATGCCGAAGCTGGGGAGGCCGCGCGCGTTCAACAGGCGCTTCTCGACGGTGTTCTTCTGGATTCGCCGCAGCGCTTCCATGCCCGCATCCTTCGGCGACTTGCCCATGCGCATCTGCTCGACGATCAAGAACGAGCACAGGTTGAAGAGGTTGGCTTCGCCGCGGCCGGTGGAACCGGCGGCGCCGACGTCGCCGTCCACGTAGAGGCCGGCACCGAGAATCGGCGAGTCGCCGACGCGGCCGGGCATCTTCCACGACAGCCCGCTGGTGGTAGTGACGCCGCAGACCTCACCTTTGGCGTTGACGCCGTCGCAGTTGATGGTGCCGTAGTAGCTCATCGGATCGATAAGCCCGTCCCTGACCATGCTGAGCCCCGCCATTTCCATCGCCTGGCCGCGCTTCTTCGGATCAAGATAGTGACTGGGATCGATGCGCCGCTTCCACTCCAGCCACAACCCGCGTGACTTCTCGGTATTGAGGTCGTCCTCGATCTTGAAGCCCATGTTGCGGGCGAAGTCCTGCGCGCCCTTGCCGGCCAGCAGGTGGTGATCGGTCTGCTCGAGCACCGCCTTGGCCACCAGCGACGGCGTGCGCACGCCTTCGAGCGCCGCGACCCCGCCGGCGCGCCTGGTCGGCCCGTGCATGCAGCACGAGTCAAGCTGCACGATACCATCGGCATTGGGCAGGCCGCCATAGCCCACGCCCGACTCGGCCGGATCGAGCTCGCAGAGATTGACGCCGGCAATCAGTGCATCGAGCACGTCGGTGCCCTTGGTGATCAGGTTGAACGCCTTCAGCACACCGACTTCCGTGCCGCCGTTCTTGTAGACGTTGCCGTTGTTCGAGGCCACGACTACCGGCTTGACGCTGTTGGTCTGCACGGCCGGCGCCTTGCCGAACACCGGGACCGACCCGCCGCTGATGGCGACGCCGACAGCCGTGCTGGTCTGGACGAATTCGCGACGAGTAATTTTTTTCGACATACCAAAGTTCTCCTGCCGCAGATGCTATCCCAAAAAGTGATCGGCGCTATCCTGCGACATCCGCGCGAAAGCCTGACCTGGTGTTCCCTGCAGTGATTCTCTTCATCGCTGCGACGCTGCGCGGGTGGGCGCCGTCGGGCGACGTGTTCCCCTCGACTGCGCTCGGGGTAAGCGGCGATCGCGTCAATTTCCTCGAAACCGACGCGTGGTATCACGTCCGGCTAGTTGAAAACCGGGTCCTGCGCTGCTCGGCTGCCATGCCAATTGGCACAGCAGGCCAGCACGTGATGATGGCGGGGGCTGGGCTTGATCCGATTGCGTGGACACCGTCCGAAAGATGGGCACGATGGTAGGCATATGATCACGAAACGGCAGCCGACGAATACGGTCGCGGACAATAAGCGATATGGGCGGCCTCCCGAGTCAACATCAGGCCCGTTCTCAGACCCAGCTCTTGCCTTGGCGGACCGCTTCAATCGTGGTCCACGCGCTCATGTGCGCGATGTGGATGTGGCCGCCGGTCATTTCCGCCAGCAGGATGTCGAGACCGGCGGTGATGGCCTCGGCCACGCTGGGAATGCCACGCAGACCGAGCGAGGCCGCGACTGGCCCTTCGTGCGCGACGCCATCGCCCTTCAGTGTCTGGTCCTCGCAGTGTTCGATCACCGGCATGTTGAACATGCTGGTGTATTCGAGCGCGCGCCGCGCCAGTAGCGCCGTCGCCACCGGCAAGCCATCGTCAGTGACCGCGACGCAGCCGGCTTCTTTCAGTTCGGCGATATCAGCGAGTTCTTCGCCCTTCTGGCCGCGCGACACGGCGCCAATCGGATAGACGCGTGCCAGATTCGCCTCGGCCACTTTTTGCAGGATCAGCTTGGTGACGCCCGCGTTGTCGTTGACGGGCTGGGTGTTTGGTATGCACGCAACGGCCGTGAAGCCTCCCGCCACCGCCGACGCGACGCCGGTCGCCACGGTTTCCTTGTGCTCCTGCCCCGGCTCGCGCAGGTGCACGTGCATATCAATCAGGCCTCGACACACGACCAGCCCCGTGTGAATGTTCAGCATCTCGGCGCCATCGGCCGTGAGGTTGGTGCCGACTTCCGCAATGCGATCGCCATCGATCAGTACATCGAAAATGCCGTCGCGGCCATTGGCCGGGTCGACGACGCGACCGCCTTTGAGCCAGCGTTTTATAAGTGTGTCTTGAGCATGTGCGGCAGACGCCGCTCGAGTGGCCGGAATGTGGTCATGGACACCTCTTCTCGGGCTCGCGGGCCCGCGTTAAAGAGACGGCGGCGAGTATGGCATAGTGGAGGTGTTGTCGCCAGAAAGCATTTTTTCGCCATCGGCGTTGGCCGCCGACGCTGCCTGGCCGCTGCTGCTGGCCGCGAGCGCCATGGCCGCCGCCTCAGAGCGTGACGGCCGCCGGCGGTTGTTCTCACTGGAAGGCGCGCAGCTGCAACCGCTGGCCGACGACAGCGGCGACGCCGTGCTGGAGTGGCGACCCGGCACGGGCTGGCACTCGCGACTGCCGGCCGGCAGCCCGCAGTCGCACCTCCTCGATCTCTACCTTCCGATGTGCAGTGCGACGGCTTCGCGACCAATGACCGTTGGACACCTCGGCCAGAGCCTCGACGGGTTCATCGCCACCCATTCCGGTGATTCGCAGTTCGTCACTGGCGGCGGCAACCTCGTCCACTTGCATCGCATGCGCGCCCTCTGCGACGCCGTCGTCGTCGGCGCTGGTACGGTGGCTGCCGATGACCCGCAGTTGACGACCCGCCATGTCGCCGGGCCTCATCCGCTGCGCGTCGTCTTCGACCCGGGCAGACGACTCGCGCCGACCTTCAAGCTCTTCACGGATGGGGCGGCCCCAACCCTGTATGTCTGCGAACAATCACGGCTGACAGCGGGCGAAGACCTGATTGGCGACGCCACCGTTGTGGGTATTGCCGGCGGGCCTGGCGGCGTGGCGGAAGTCGCGGCGCTGCTGCGCGCGCGCGGCTGCGGGCGCGTGTTCGTTGAGGGCGGCGGTGTCACGGTGTCGGCGTTCCTCGAGGCGAACCTGCTGGACCGATTGCAGATTGCCATTGCCCCGGTGCTGATCGGCGACGGCCGCCCCGCCATCCGGCTGGCGCCGCAGGCGCGCCTCCGCGACTGCCTGCGCCCGGGCTACCGCGTGTTCCGGATGGGCGGCGACGTGCTGTTCGACTGCGAGATGAATTCACAAACCAATACCGCGCACGCTACTGACAGCACCCCGGCTGTCACACGAGTGATCTAGCGAGCCGTCCTTCACTGGTCACTTCTGAAGACACAGAAGTCATATCCAAGCCAGCCCTGTGACAGACATTCCTGCAGTGCGCTACCACCACTGAGGTAGTCGAATCGGCCGGCGGCGAGCGGCAGCAGATTGAGGAGCGGCAGCAAGGCCTTCAGTACCTGGTCGCGAGGGCGACCAAGTTCCAGGTAGGCCGACAAGTCGACGGTCAAGTCATGGACAAGGCCGTGGGCGCTGGCCAGCGCCTGCAGCGCTTCTCGATCCAGCAGCGCGTTGACATGCCAGCCGCGGCAGAAGCGCTCGATGGCGAGCGCGGCTCGAGGGTCGGTGGTGGGCCGCAGGAAGTCGTCGCAAATAACCACCGCGCCGCCAGGCCGCAGCAGCCGCCGACACTGCGCGAAGAACCGACTGGGTGCCGGCCCATGAACAAACGACTCGATAGCATACGCAAGATCGGCTGGCCCCACGTCGGGTGGCAGGTCGTTGTAGTCGCCCACGAGACACGTGACACGGTCAGAAACGCCGGCTTCTTGAATGCGCGCTTGGGCGAGATGCGCTTGCACGGGACTGAGCGTGATGCCGGTGACGCGCACGGGCAGCTGTGCAGCCAGGTAGCACGCGCTGCCACCAACGCCGCACCCCAGGTCGACGATGTGCGGTGAACGTCCGTCTGCGGCCGGCAGGCTATGCATGACGCCGGCGATCTGATCCTCAACGTAGTGAAACGCCTGGTCACGATGGCTGATGCCCGGGCCCCACACCGCGCGATGAATCCCGCCTCCGCCCTGTCCGCGCGAGACAAAGGCGGCCGTATGACGGTCGTAGTAATCGCGGACTTCGGCAGGGTCGAAACGCACTGGCATCACGGTCACGGCCTGGCCGGCCACCCGGCCAGATCGAAATGGCGGACGCTGATCCGCGATCGTCCGGCATCGATGTGGGCCAGCCGGCGATCGCGCCAGCTGGTAATGTGTGGTACCAGCTCGGGTGCCAGTTCACCAGCGGCACGCGCCCAGTCGCGAACCAGGTAGCGCTGCATGTCGGCGTGCGCGGGCCCGATATTCCAGTCGGTGGGCTGGATGTGAACCTGGTAGCCAACCGCGATGAAGCAGCGCTCGGCACAGGCGACCGCGTCTGGTCCGGCGGCCAGGCCGCCGAGGCCTTTGTCAGTGTGCTGGTGCCGGTTCAACAGCTCCCGAACCAGTTCGTCCTCGGGCTCGGCCGGCGAACACGACGACTCGCCGTTGTAGCTGAGCGCAAACAGTACCGCGGCGCCCACCTCGCGGCAATGCGCGGCCAGCGACCGCAGCCACAACTCCGACACGAGGTCCAGCAGCGCCGATGCGGTGACGAGGTGCCGGCCGGCGAACAATCCGGCATCGTCCAGGTCACACAGGTCTCGCTGGCGCGTCTCGACCTCGCAGTCCAACGAGTCGTGACGAACGCGCAGGCCGGTTGCGTATGAGTCACACCGATAGCCGCGCGCGCGCGCCCAGGCCGCGGTGCGTTCGGTCACGAGGGCGAGCAGATCGGGGCTGTGGTCGACCACCAACCAGCGCTGGCAGCCCGGCAGCCGCACGGCCAGGTAGCGCACATTGGAGCCGGTACCGGTGGCGAGGTCCAGCACATGAATCGATCCCTCGGGCGCAATCGCATTCACAACCTGCTGTACGAGCTGCGACGATCGGGCCTCCCAATCGGCCGACTCGCGCAATTGCAGCCAGTCGCCAAGGGGTTCAGACATAGCCATTGACTGCCTGCAGGGCAGCCTCCATCCGGGCGGCGGCCACCTCCCATGTTTGTAGTCGATCGCGAACGGCTCGCGCACCGGCCGCCAGACGCGCTCGAAGATCCACGTCGCTGATGACGCGCGCCAGCGCTGAGGAGAATGCCTCGGCGTCCCCCGGAGGTGCGAGCAGGCCGGCGCCAGGGCCAACTAGATCGGGAATGGCTCCGGTTGTCGTGCTCACCACCGGCAGGCCGCGAGCCAGGGCCTCGGCCACGGCCATGCCGTAGGTCTCGCGACGGGTCGCCAGCACAAAGACGTCGGCGGCGTCGTAGCAGGCCGCCAGTGCATCGGCATTGAGCTCACCGACCAGGGTCACGCGATCTGCCAGTTCGAGTTGCTGCACGAGGCCGCGAGCGCGGTCAGCCGTCGCGGGATCGCGCGTGAGGCTGCCGGCGCAGGTCAGGCGCCACTCCTGGCTCGGCACGGCCGCCAGCGCTGAGAGCAGCACGTCGTGTCCCTTCCCGGAGTTCACCGTCGCCGCGCAAAGCAGGCACACCCCCGGTCCGCCTGAGCCTCTTGCCAGTGGCGCCGGGTCCGTGCCGGGCTCGACCACCACCACGCGCCCGCGCGGCAGTGCGTATTGAGCGAGCAGGCCGAGCGTGGCCATGCCGGTGACCACGATCAGCGCCGAAGCGTCGAGGGCGCGCCGCTCCGCAGCCGCCAGCCGGGTGCGGATTTCAGCATCAATGCTGAGATCGGCGGCAAGCGGAAGATGGACGAGCGCCACCACGCGCAAGCGAGCAGTCTCGCGCTCGATGAGGTCCGGCAGCGCACTGAGTGCGAGCCCATCCATGACCACCGGCGAGCCGTCGGGAATCGCCGCCAGGGCTTTTGCCGCGCTGGCCACCGCTGCCGCCGTGGGCTGCGGAAATTCGCCCGCAAGTTCCACCATCGCGATATCCCAACCGCGCCAGCGCAAGCCCTCGGCCATTCGCCGGTCGTAGAGCGAGCCGCCCGTCCTGGTGTCAATCGAGCCGGGCACCACGAACACCGCCGCCGGCATGGCTACGCGGCGCCGCCCACGCGGCCCTCGTACCAGGCCGACGCCACGTGCGATTCCTGCAGCGTCACGCGCAGGCTCTCTACGGCGCCGGCGCCGGGACCCAGCTCGCCGCGACGGATTGCCGCCACCATCCGGTCAAACACGGTTCGCGCGATGAACTCGGTGGTGGTGTTCTTGCCCTTGAACTCCGGCACCTCGTCCAGGTTGCGAAAGTTCAGGCCGGCCAGCACTTGCTTCAGCACATCGCCCGCGCGGCCGATGTCGACCACAATGCCGTCGGCGTCAACCTCGGCCCGCCGGAACTCGGCATCCACCACGTAGGTGGCGCCGTGCAGTCGCTGGGCTGGGCCGAACACGTCACCCTTGAAGCTATGCGCGATCATGATGTGATCGCGCACGGTTACGCAGTACATCGAACTCTCCTTTTGTCGTTGCAAATGATCAATAACGAATGCGGTGACACAACGCCTCACCTGGTGTGTGCGCCAGACCGGCCATCACCTCGGGAAGTGATTCGAACGGGCTCTCGCCGGTGATCACCGCATCGAGCGCCGAATCGCGAAGCATGCCGAGGGCCAGTTGCAGCCGCCGGCCGTGATCCCACCGCGCGCGTTGTGCGGGGGCAAGTCGTCCCACCTGAGAGGAGACAATCGTCAGGCGCTTCGAGTGAAACGCTCCGCCGAGCGGCAGCGACACGGGTTGATCGCCAAACCAGCTCATTTCGACGATGGTGGCTTCAAGTGCCGCGACGGTCAGGGCCAGTTCGAGTCCCGACGGCGAGCCGCTGGCGTGAATGACGACGTCGGCGTCGCCGGCGGCGGCATCCGGTGTGGCGAACGGCACGCCCAGCGCCCGTGCCACCATCTCGCGTCGCGGGTTGAGATCGACGAGTTGGACGACACACTCGGGGAGGCGGCTGGCCAGCCACGCGGTGAGCATGCCGACCGTGCCGGCGCCGATCACGGCGATGCGGTCGCCGACGTGTGGCCGGGCATCCCAAATGCCGTTGAGCGCCGTCTCGAGGTTCGCCGCCAGCACCGCCCGAGCCGGCGGCACCTTGTCTGGCAGCACCTGCACGGCCGTCGCCGGGACCACGAAACGGGTCTGGTGGGGGTGCAGCACGAACACCTGGCGGCCCATCAGTTCGGCGGAACCCTGCTCGACGATGCCCGCCACCGAGTAGCCGTACTTCACCGGCCCGGGAAACTCGCCTACTTGGAACGGCGCGCGCATGCGGGCCCACTCACTCTGCGGCACGCGGCCGCTGAAGACCAGCGCCTCGGTGCCGCGGCTGATGCCGCTGTAGAGCGCACGCACCACAACCTCGCCGCTGCCGGGTCGGCGCAGTTCTTCAGTTCTGATCTCACCGCGGCCGGGGCCGGCCACCCAGAACGCCTGTGCGTCGTTGCTCATCGCCAGTCCCCTATTCTGTCCCAGTTACAATGCCATCCTTGTCCCTTCGTACTCGGGTCCTGCTCACGAGCGGCTTGGTCACCTCCGTGGTCGTGGTCGTCGCCAACGTCATCCGGCCGTGGCTGCAGGCGTCGGCCGGGTATCCGTGGGCCGCGGCGTCGGTTTTCGCCGTGACGATGATGATTGTCGTCATCACCATTTCTACGCATCATCCATTCGGGCGCTTCGGGCCCGCTAATCACGTCACCACCAGCCGCGCGGCGCTGGTCGCGCTGGCCGGGGCATTACTGATCGAACCGCCGACCGCGGTCATCGCGTGGTGGGTGGTCGGGGCGACTGCCGCGCTGGCCGCACTGGACGGCCTCGACGGCTGGCTGGCGCGGCAGACCCGCCTGGCCAGTGCGTTCGGCGCCCGCTTCGACCTCGAAGTCGACGCCCTGCTGATCCTGGTGCTGTCGCTGTTCGTGTGGCAACACGACAAGGCCGGGGCGTGGGTGCTGGCCTGTGGGCTGATGCGCTACGCGTTTGTTGCCGCCGGGTGGCTGCGGCCGTGGATGGCCGGCCGGTTGCAGCCGACCCTGCGCGGCAAGAGCGTCGCCGTCGGGCAGTTCGCCGGCCTGAGCCTGGCGCTCGCCCCCGTTGTTCCATCTCTGACCAGTGACATCGTCTCAGCGATCACATTGGCCACGCTCGGGTGGTCGTTTGCGATTGATGTGAGGCGGTTGTGGCGGAGCAAGGGAGCCTAGTTAGCCACAGAGGACACAGGAGACGCAGAGTCAACCTTTCAGAATGCGAGTCTGCACGTTCGACGCCTGACCGCATTTGGACTGCCTACTGAGAGTCTTCTGTGTCCTCTGTGCCCAGTACGTGGACCGGCGCTACTCGCGCACGCTGAAGGCGCTCATTAACATCGGCACCAGCGCGTGCATTTCGCCGGCACCGGGCCGTTCGGGCACGAGGCCGCTGCGAAAGCCATGCGCGCGCAGGCGGCCGAGCATCCCGTCACGACTGGCAATCACATGCACCGGCACGTCATGGGTGGCGGCGCGGCCGCTCACGGCGGCGGGCGGTTGATGATCACCAAGCACCACCATCACCAGGTTCTCTCCCGCGTGCGCGCGGACGTAGCCGGCCAGCGTGTCGTAGCTGTAGGCGATGGCGCGCAGGTAGCTCGGCGCCAGGTTGGTCAGCTCCGGCACGGCAGCGTTGGCCACATCCTCCTGGCGGTAGCCGTCGGCCTGCAACGCCCGGGACCACTCGGGCAGGAACGGCGGGACCGGACCAAACGGCGCGTGCGATGTGCTGGTGGGAAACACCGCGAGCAGCGGCGGGCGGGACGGGGCGCTGCGCTCGAGCGCATCGAGCCGGGCCAGCGCGAACTGATCAGGAATGCCCCACCAGCCGAACTCGGGGCCCTGGTAAGCCAGCAGGTCGCGCCCGTAGATCACATCAAAGCCATAGAAGGCGCCTTCGGGCCATGGCTGTCGCATGCCAGGCATCAGCGCCGCGGTGCGATAGCCGCCGCGGGCGAACGCCTTCACCAGCGTGTCGCGCGACGAGGCCATCAGCGCGGTGTACTCGTACTGGTCGGTCACCTTCACACCGGTGAGCAGGCTGAGATGTGCCAGCCACGACGAAGCGCCGAAAGTGGGCGATTCGACGTAGGCCGAAAGCACTTCGCGACCGCCGTCGGTGACCGCGGCTTCGAGGTTGCGCCGGCTTGCTGCCAGCGTCTCGGCAAACGCCGGGTGGTCGAACGTCACGGCGCCGTACGACTCGAGAAACACCAGCATGACGTCCGCTCCGTCGAGATCGCGCAGGTCGGCGCCAAAGTCAGGGCTCTCGCCGAGCATCGGCGCTGCGCCGCCGGTTGCGGCCATGGCCACGACGTATCGTACCTGGCGTAGATAGGCGCCAATTGCAGGGTCCGCAAACGCCGGCCGCGTGAACGAAGCGAACAACGGTGTGACGAACAGGGCGACGACCAGCGCCGCTGCCGTGCCAAGCACGAGCCGCGGGCGGCGATGCTGCAGGGCGGCGGCGAGATGCCGAAGCGCCAGCCACGCCAGCAGGTAGGCGGCGATGATGACAATCACCAGGCCAGCCACCGCCGCCACAATCTGCCACGCCGGCACGGCGCGCGCCAACATAGCGGCGACGTTGCCGAGGTGACGCGAGTCCCAATACAGGTTGAAGTCGCGGCCGTACAAGCCAGGGATCGTCACATCCAGGTAATGTCCGGCCACCAGCAGCACCCACAGCACCGGCAGCACGCGCCGGGCCAGGCGTTCGGCCCGGTGGTGGGCCACCGCCAGCAGCAGCACGCACACGGCGAGCTCCACCGACACTGAAGGCTCCCAACGAATTTTCGGAGTCGGCCAGACGTTGCCGAACGTGAGCGACGCGTTCAACAGCAGGAGGGCGGCGGCGAGCACCGGTTACACCGAAGAGAGCAGGTGGCCAAGCTTGTCTTTCTTGGTCTTCAGGTAGCGTTCGTTCGCGGCGTTGGCCAGGATCTCAATCGGCAGCCGCTCGCTCACCGACAGGCCTTCGCCGGTGATGCCGGCGAACTTGCGCGGGTTGTTGCTCATCAGCCGTGTCGAGCGCACGCCGAGGTCCTGCAGTATGCGAATCGCTGCGCGGTAATCGCGCAGGTCGGCCGGGAAACCGAGACGGGCATTGGCCTCCACCGTGTCGCAGCCGGCCTCCTGCAGGGCGTAGGCGCGTATCTTGTTCGCCAGCCCGATCCCACGTCCCTCCTGGTTGAGATACAGCAACACGCCGCGGCCCTCATCCGCAATCCGCCGCAGCGCCAAATGCAGCTGCTCGCCGCAGTCACAACGCGAGGAATGAAAAATGTCGCCGGTCAGGCAGGAGGAGTGCACGCGGGCCAGCACGTTCTCGCCGTCGCCGATCTCACCGCGCACCATGGCCACGTGGCTACCGCCGCCCAGCCCGTTCTCGAAGACATGAATGGTGAACTCGCCAAACTCAGTCGGCAACTGCGCCGTGGCGACGCGGTGAACCGGAACCCGCTGACGGACGGCGTTGACTAGCGTGCTCACCCGCGCACGCAACCAGCGAATCATGACGGCAACCTGTTTACGCGACACGGCAAGCCACCATCGTACGAGCGGCACGAAGGCCCTGTCAATCTGGCCGTGGCGTGTCGCCGTCCCCACCGCCGGCCAACAGGTAAAGCACGGCCATTCGCACCGCTATGCCGTTGGCGACTTGGTCGAGAATCACTGACTATGTTCCGTCCGCCACTTCCGAGTCGATTTCCATGCTGCAGTTGATCGGCCCGGGGTGCATGATGAGGCAGTCAGGCTTGGCGCGCGCCACCCGTGCTTCGGTCATGCCAGACGTCGTGAAGTACTCGCGGTGCGACGGGAAGAATGCGCCTTGCATGCGCTCGAGCTGAATGGCCTCGCGAAGCCGGTCGAGCAACTTGGGTGTTGGTCGAGCTTTTTTCGGAGGTGCGTCCTCTGGTGCCATGCCGTGAATACCTGCGAGTGGCATGCCAAGCGGTCGTCAGAGGGGCGCCGCCACGCGGACCGGCGTTGAGTGGCAGAAAGTGCCATGCCAAGGCCGCGGTGACGTGGCAGAAATGTTCACGGCCAGGACCGAGGATTGGGTTGATGCCATCCGCTGCCGTCGGTATGATCAGCGCGCTCGGGTTCGATTCAGGACCGGTCCGGCCGGCAATTGTCCGACTAGAGCCGGACGCTATAGGAGGCGCAAATGGCAGAACGGCTCGTCGGCACCAACTACGTCACGCCGGACATCATCGCCAAGGTCACCGGCCGCGCCCGCTACGCCGAGGACTTTCGCGCCGATGGCATGCTGTTCTGCAAGCTGATGCTCAGCGAGCGTCCGCATGCCCGCGTCCTCGGCATCGACACCCGCCGCGCCATGGCGTTGCCCGGGGTTCGCGCCATCATCACGGCAGACGATGTGCCGAAACTGGGGGGCACGGCTGAGCACTGCCTGACCAACGAGCCGCTCTACGCCGGCGAGCCGATTCTGGCCGTGGCCGCGATCAGCGAAGAGATCGCCGCGGATGCCATCGATCTGATTCGCCTCGATCTGGAGCCCCTGCCCTTCGTCACCGATCCGATCGAGAGCCTCCATCCGAACGGCCCCGACGCTCGCACCGATGGCAACGTCTGGGGCACCGTCATTCCGGAGCCGGGCCAGCCGCCGCGCCCCATCGTGCAGCGCGTCAAGTGGACCGAGGCCGAGTTCGCCGACGCGACCGACGGCCGCATGCCGATGGGCAAGGCCACCGAGGAATGGGCGTTCGGCGATCTCGACGCGGCATTCAAGACCGCCGTCCTCGTCCTCGACGAGACCTTCATCGTCCCGTCAACCGGGCATCATCCGCTCGAAACCCGCAGCGCCATGGCGTTCTGGCAGAACGGCAAGCTGCACCTGCATTGCTCCACCCAAAGCGTGGTCCGCACGGTGGACGCAGTGGCACGCTGGTGCGGCATCGCGCCGAAAGACCTCGTGCTGATCAGCGAGTACACCGGTGGCGGTTTCGGCAGCAAGGGCGGCGGCGCGGTGTCGATGGCGATTCCGGCGCTACTGTCGAAAAAAGCCAACGCGCCGGTGATGATGCGCATCAGCCGCGAAGAAGAAAGCTATATCGGCCGCGCGCGCACCAACATGGCGGGCCGCGCCAAGATGGGCTTTGCCAAGGACGGCCGCATTCTCGCTCTCGACCTGTTCATCATCCAGGACAGCGGGCCGTACGGGCCGATGGGCGATCATCGCTCCGCCGGCAACGCGGCGTCGCTGATCTACCAGCCGTCGGCCATGCGCTGGCGCGCCGTCAACGTGCTGACCAACACCCCGCCGCGCACGCAGCAGCGATCGCCGGGGCCGATGCAGGCCAACGGCATCATCGAGGGGGTGATCACGAAGGCGGCCAAGCAGCTTGGCATCGACCAGGTGGCCATCCGCCGCATGAACTCGCCCGAAGGCAAGGCGCTCTACGGGGCGCCCGACGCCCAGGGCGGACGGCGGCACATCACCAGCGCGTTCGTGAAAGAGGCGCTCGATCGCGGCGTCGAGTTGTTCGATTGGCCGGCGCGCGTCGCGCGTGCGGGCCAGCGCTCTGGATCCAAGGTGCGCGGGGTGGGCGTGGCCATCGGCCCGCACGGCGCCGGGTCGATCGGTTTCGACGGCCTGATGACGATTCGGCCCGACGGCAAGCTCTACGTCCAGTCAGGCGTCGGCAACCTCGGCACGCATTCGGTGATCGATCTCGCGCGCGTCGCGGCCGACATCCTCGCGATGCCGTGGGACAAGGTCCAGGTCAACTGGGGCAATACCAGCAAGGGCCTGCCGTGGACGTGCCTGTCGGTGGGCAGCCAGACCACGCACGCCATGACGCGCGCCAATCACGCCGGCGCGATGGATGCGAAGCGGAAGTTGCAGGAGATTGCCGCGAAGGACCTCGGCGGCTCGCCGGATGACTACCAGCTTGGCGGCGAGCGCGTGTTCCGCACAGGTAACCCGTCACGCGGGCTCACCTACGCTCAGGCCGCGAGGCGCGCCGTTGAACTGGGCGGCCGCTACGACGGCCACGAGCTGCCCGCCGATATTCACGCGGTCACCAAAGCTGCGGCGGCGATCAACGCCGGCCTCGGCCTGATGGGCGTGGCGAAAGACGTCTATCCGCGCGACGGCGACACCTATTCGTTCGTCGCCGGTTTCGCCGAAGTCGAAGTGGATGTTGAAACCGGCGTCGTCACGCTCGTCGACTTCCTGAGTGTCGGCGATGTGGGCACGGTGGTGAACCCTCGCAGCTTGATCGCGCAGTTGAACGGCGGCTGCTGCCTGGGCATCGCGCACGCGATGTACCAGAAGATTGTCTACGACCCGCACTACGGCTTGTCGCTCGCCCGCCGCTTCCATCACAACAAGCCGATGACCATCCTCGACATTCCGCACATGCGGGCCGAGGCGCTCAACATCGCCGATCCGGAAACCCCGGTCGGCGCGCGTGGCGTCGGCGAGCCGCCGGTGGGTGCCGGCTTTGGCGCCGTGCTCAATGCGATTGCCGATGCCGTTGGCGTCGATGCCTTCCGTCGCGCCCCGGTGACCGCCGACATCGTGTTGATGTCACTCACTCACGGCAAGCGGATGCACGAGCCGCTGCGGGCTCATCTATAGCTGGCATTGTCGATTGACGATTGACTGAATTAGCGACTGTTTAGTG
Source organism: Acidobacterium sp. (assembly GCA_002737365.1). Lineage (GTDB taxonomy): Bacteria > Acidobacteriota > Vicinamibacteria > Vicinamibacterales > UBA2999 > 12-FULL-67-14b. The sequence continues at coordinate 21,578 of NSIL01000032.1, forward strand.
ATTGACGATTCGGGGATCGGGTCTGGGTCTGAGAACGGGCCTGATATTGACCCGGGAAGCCGCTCATATTGCTTATTGTCCGCGACCGTATTCGTCGGCTGCCGTTGCGTGATCCTATGCGTGCCATCGTGTCCACTTTTCGAAAGATGTCCACGGAAACGGAGCAAGCTCACTTGTTCGACTACATCGAAGTGTTCTATAACCAGCGGCGATGCCACTCGACCTTGGGCCAGATCAGCCCGGCCGAGTTTGAGCGACGTGCACTGACTCAGGCAGCGTAGTTAAACCGTCCACGGAATCGGATCAAGCGCATGGTGGGGGGTGGGGCGGAGAGTGGAGGGCAGGTACAGGGGGTGGACCGGCGTGCCATCTTGAGAGAGCCGAAGATGACAGAGTCCTGGATGGTCGCGCAGCAGAGCGACGACTGCTGCCCCTCGGGCCCTGAGGGCCTTCGGCGGTTGGCCGTAGGCCAGCACGATCGTGGTCACCTCCGCCGCCATCTCTAAAATCAGCCGGTCATTCGTGGGGCCGACAGGATCGGCCACCGCAAGCAAGCGTCTTTTGTCCGTGGCGCGGTAGGCATGAACGTTGCCGACCAGTTGCCCACCGTAGCCCCACGCGCGGGCGAACGTCCCCGTTTTCCGCAGGGTGGGATCGGCGTAGTCGGTGCAGGCCACGCTGGGGTTCATCAGTACCCAGAGAACGAGTGGCTTGGACGCATCCCAGATCTCTCGGAGTTGATATCGATATTGCTGGCACTCCGAAAACACGGCACACACCGCGGAGTCTGGCGGCCACGGAGGACGAGCCTTGCCTCCGGCATCGTGGAGAGGCACTCCGGCACGCATGAGGCGACGGACTGTTCCGACGCCACCCGCGACCAGCACTACCAGCCCCACCACAACAGAAGGTGCGGATCAAACGTCACGGTGCCTATTCCCACTGACCCTGCGCGCCCTCGCTTTTGACTCTTACCCCTTAGGGCCAAACATTGTCAGGAATCGCGCATGCAGCACTTGCGCGGACGGATATTGCGCAATGAGCGCAGCGGTCTTCGGCATAAACAGACTGCCAGACTCTTTCTCTGTCTCCGCATGAAAGTGGTGGAACTTGGCATACAGCACGAGGCCCTCGCCATTGGAGTCGAGAAATAACTCGGCATCCACGGCGCCCCGCAGTACCAAGGACGCGGCCATCTCCCAGTAGCTCAAGGTCTGTCGCCACCACGCATTCTCTGGTGCCGTGACGTCTCGCGAGACCGCCCTCAGTTCCTCGTGTGTCTTGGGGTGAAACGCAAACACCATGAAGTGACGGGCCTTGCGTAATGTCTCTTCACGTCGTAGGTCGAATAGCCGTAAGACGACCTCTGCATCCGCCGTAGTTGCCATCGTATTTTCTCCTCGGTGAAATCATAGCGCCGAACTAGTACGACTTTGTCACTTCGCTGATTCCCGTAGGAATCGCCGAGTGATCTGAATTGAGGACATTGTACATTTCGCCGAAGTTTGGTCCGCTGCGCCCCAGTGCTCGATCGATCCACGTGGGCGCTGTTGCGACGACTGACCGGCTGATTGGATCAGTTCAAGGACTGCTTCGGCCATCGCGCGCAGCACTGGAGTTGATCCGATCCCGTGGACGGGTTAACTACGCTGCCTGAGTCGCTAGGGCACGTCGCTCGAACGCCGCCGGACTGATCTGGCCGAGCGTGGAGTGCCGCCGCTGCTGGTTATAGAACATCTCGATGAAGTCAAACAAGGCCATCTTCGCGTCGCCGCAGCTCTCGAAGTGCTCGGCCTCCTCAGTCTTGACGGTGGCGAAGAAGCTTTCCATCACCGCGATCACGAACTCCGTCGTATCGTCGACCCACCGCTGATTCGGGCGCTCCGCCGCGAACTGACGGTCCAGCAGATTGGCTGCAACCGGCTGGTCGTGATCGCTCATCGTCGTCCGCGTGAAACGCTTCCGCGCTCGCGCCACCAGGCCCTCCTCCTGCATCAACCGGACGACGCGCTTGCGGCTGACCCGTTCGCCGGCCTCATCTAGATCGCGATGAATGCGGGGGCTGCCGTACCGGCGCCGACTGGCCTCGAAGTAGGTCCGCACTTGCGCACGCAGGCGCGTGTCCGTGTGCGCATGCGATGACGGCGGCCGCACGCACCACGCGTAAAATTCACTGCGGGTCACGCGCAGCACGCGGCACAACGTCGTGACCAAAAGCCTGGCCCTCTCCACTGCGATAAAGCGGAACCTTACCGGCTCTGCTTGGCGAAGAAGGCCGTGGTGGCTTTTTTTAGGAGGTCACGCTCTTCCTGGACAATCCGTAACTCTTTCCGGAGCCGAGCCAGCTCCTCGCGCTCGGCGGTCGTCAGGTCGGTCTTGCCGCCGGTGCGGTCGGCGCGGGCGCGCTCGACCCATTGCCGCAGCGCCGATGCCGTGAGATCGAGCTCGCGGGCCACCGCGCCCACTGTCCTGCCTTCGTCGAGGACCAATCGCACCGCCTAGATACGGAACTCCTCAGTGAACTGTCGCCGGACTCGCCGGCTGCCATTCGCCGCCATCGTGGACATCGTATCCGCTTTTCGGAAACTGTCCACCAGACCGGATCAATTTCTGGGTGGGATGATCAAGATGTGCAACGGTGACACCTGGCAGGAGGTGTCCACGGACTCGGTTCAAGCGCACGACGCGAAGATCCGCTGCTATACTGCCGCCCACTATGCTGAATGCTGTGTCGATTGCTGCGTTGATGGTCCTCCTGGCTGTCCCTCAATTACTCCACGCCCAAGCCAATTCGCTCTTTATCGAGGATCTGACCTGGGAAGAAGTGGCCGCGGCGTTGAAGGCCGGTAAAACCACCGCGCTTTTCTATACCGGCGGTGGCGAACAGAACGGCCCCCATCTGGCGTTTGGCAAACATAACGCCGTGGCGCGCTATGTCGCGGAACGCATTGCGAAGGAACTGGGCAATGCGCTGATCTACCCGGTCCTGCCTTATTCGCCGAGTGGCGACCCGTCGAAGAAAGAAGGCCAGATGGCCTTCCCGGGCTCCAGCAGCCTCACCGATGAAACCTACGGCATGGTGGCACGCGATATTGTCCTGGGCGCCGCGACCGCCGGCTTCCGGGACATCATCCTGATCGGGGACCATGGCGGGGGGCAGGATGTTCTGAAGCAAACCGCTGCGACGCTCGATGCCAGGTTGAAACCGGCAGGCGCCCGGGTGTTCTACTGCGACGACCTGTACTTCAAATCCCGTGACGAGTTTTCCAGCTATCTGCGCGACCACAAGATCACCGGGGAGGGTCATGCGGGCGTGGAGGATACCTCGGCGATCC
>NSIL01000033.1 GCA_002737365.1 Acidobacterium sp.
GCTAGCGCTTGAACGTGCCGACCAACGACCCCTTGCCGCGAATCTTCCCCGCCATCGCCGCCATCACCGCTGCGCGCGTGAGTGGGGGAGACTGCCCGACCGCGGCGACGTCGATGTTGGCCTCGAGCGCGTAGATCTCGAATACGTAGTGATGCGCCGGACCTGACGCTGGCGCGCCGGGGCCGCGGTAGTACGGACCGCTCACGCTAATCTGCCGCGTGCCGTCTGGCAACTGGGTCGCTTGCGGCACACCTTCAGGCAGTGAACGAACCCCCTTCGGGATGTTCCACAGCATCCAGTGCAGCAAGTCGTCGGTGCCGTTGCCGATCGCCGTGTCGGCATCGCGCGCAATCACGACGAAGCTGACCGCGTCATCCGGCGCCGTCCACGCGAGCGGCGGCGACACCTGCGCGCCGGCCTGCGTGTACTTGGCGGGAATGGCACCGCCATCAGTCCACGCCGTCGACGTGAGCGACATCACCTGGATCGGCCCGCGCCGGTTCTGTCCGCCGCTACCTTGGGCGGGTGAGGCTGGTGGGGCAGGTAGGGGATTGGGGAGTCCAGCTACGCCAGGGCCCTGCGTCTTCTTCCACGCGTCGTAGCGCAGGCGCAGTGTCTTCACCGGGTTGAGGTTCTCGCCGGTTTTGATCTGGTTCGGCCCCTTGTCAGCGCCCGGCTGCGAGGCCGTCAGGTACAACGCGTACTTGCCGTTGTTGTGCGAGTCGCCGTTGGTGTCCTTCGGGTCCGACGCCAGGAGGTAGGCGACGTGCGAGGTCCGGCCGTCGCAGGGAATGGCCGGCGCCTTGCCGTCCGTCGGCCACGGCGGGCAGAGGCAACGGCTGTCGCCCCCGGATCCATCGGCCGCGTCCATGGCGGCCATTACGCGGTCCGTGATCGAGCCGGCCGTCACGATAAACGCCTGCACCGCATTCGGCATGACCTGGCCCGGGCGCAGGATGTTGCCCTGGATCGAATAGAAAATCTCGGTGCCCGGCACCTGGCCCTGGATGTCCTGCGACACGTAGCCGTTGGTCAGGCCCGAGTGACCGGCACTGCGGCCCTGCAGGTCGAGGATGCCGAACTGCCGGCTTTGATAGGCCGGGTCGGCACTGAGCAGCTCAATGATGCGCTTGGGATCGGTGCCCTTCTGCAGCTCCTCGAAGACCAGCATCTGGTTCTTGTGGGTGCCATCGACACCGGCCTGGCACGCCGCCACGCCCTTGCCGGGCACGACCACGGCCTGGACCCCCATCAGGAACTGGTCGTCGCGGTCGACGCAGGTGGCCGAGGCAATTACGACCCGGCCCGACGCCCGGTCGACGGCGATCACCGACCAGGTGGCAAATGCCGAGGAGGGCAGGGCAAACACGAGGGTGACCAGCAGGATGGCTCGATGCATGACGGATCACTATATACTTGCGGGCGTCGACAACCTTGGGAGGGGCAATGAGAATCGCTCGAATCGGCGTGGTCGTGGCAGCCGTCTTGACGTGGGCTCCGCTGGCGCAGGCGCAAACCGCCCCGACCTTTGCCAAGGATGTGGCGCCGATCTTCTATTCCAAGTGCGTCGAGTGTCATCGCCCGACGATGTTCGCGCCGATGTCGCTTGTCACCTTCGACGAGGCACGGCCGTGGGCCCGGTCGATCCGCCAGCGGGTGGCCGCCCGCACCATGCCGCCGTGGGGCGCCGAGACCCCGCACGGGATGTTCAAGAACGACCCGCGGCTGTCAGACAAGCAAGTCGAGACCATCCTGGCGTGGGTCGACGCCGGCGCGCCCAAGGGCAACGACCGCGACCTGCCGGTGGCCCCGAAGTACGCCGACGGCTGGAGCATCGGCAAGCCAGACGCCGTGTTCACCATGGAAGAGGCCTTCCAGATTCCCGCCACCGGCGTGGTCGAATACCAGTATCTGCGGATGCCGACCGGCCTCACCGAAGACAAGTGGATCCAGGCCATCGAGATCAAGCCGCAGGCCCGCGCGCAGGTGCATCACGTGATCGCCTTCACGCAGCCGGCCGGCCAGCCCATGACCGCGGGCGGCGCCCTCGGCCCGGGCAACATCGGCGGCGTCACGCCGAACAAGCCGGGTGTGGTGTTCGAGCCCGGCGTCGGCCGCCTGCTGGCCGCCAATTCCGACATCATCCTGCAGATGCACTACACCACCAACGGCGAGGCCACCACCGACCGCACGCAGATTGGCGTCGTCTATGCCAAGCAGCCGCCGAGGCTGCAGCAGCGCGGCGGCAGCGTCATTCAACCGCGGTTCGCGATCCCCGCCGGCGCGCCGGCCCACGAAGTGAGCGGCTCGCGCGTGCTCGCCACCGACACCATGATCACGTCGTTCACGCCCCACATGCACATGCGCGGCAAGGACATGACCTATACGGCGAAGTTCCTGGATGGCACCACCGAACTGCTGCTGTCGGTGCCGAAGTACGACTTCAACTGGCAGATCACCTACGAACTGGCCAGGCCTCGGCTGTTCCCGAAGGGCACCGAGATTCAAGTGGTCGCGCACTTCGACAACTCGCCGTCCAACAAGTTCAATCCCGATCCCACCAAGGTCGTCACGTGGGGCGACCAGACCTTTGAAGAGATGATGATCGGCTTCTGGGGCACCGTCGTCGAACGCGCCGCCGCCCCCACCTCGCAACAGAAGTAGCTGTGCTTTCACGTCGCGCGTTCATCTCCATGGCCAGCGCCTCGGCGCTGGCCATGCCAGTTAGAGGCTGGTCCCGCCAGTCGTCCTCCCGGCCATCGATCAATGCCGCGCGCTTGCGCAACCGCCTCGAGCGGCTGAGCACGCACGGCCGTCCGGCCGGTGGCACGTTCGCCGACGGCGTGTCCCGCGTTGCGTATTCGGTGGCCGACCTGACGGCGCGGGCGTTCATGATCGACGAGATCAAGTCGGCCGACATCGTGCCGCGCATCGACGCGGCCGGCAACATCTTCGCGCGCTACGGCGGGCAGACCAAGCAGCCGGCGATCCTGTTCGGCTCGCACATCGACTCGGTGCCGAACGGCGGCAACTTCGACGGTGACCTCGGCACGTTCTCGGCGCTCGAAGTGATCCAGGCGGTGCAGACGGCGAAAATCCAGACGAAGCATCCGCTCGAGATGGTGCTGTGGGCGCACGAAGAGAGCACCGCGTTTGGCATCGGCACCGCGGCCAGCCGCATCGTCGCGGGCGACTTGCAGGCCGGCGACATGGACCGGACGTGGAACGGCATGAAGCGGTCAGACGCGATCAAACGCATTGCCGGCACTCCCGATCAGATTGAGACGGCTATTCGCGGCAAAGGCGCGTGGCATTCGTACGTCGAGCTCCACATCGAGCAGGGCGGCACGCTCGACCAGGCCAGGATTCCCATCGGCATCGTCGAAGGCATCGTCGGCATTCACCGCTACGACGTGGTCATCGAGGGCTTTGCGAACCACGCCGGCACGACGCCGATGGGCGAGCGCCGCGACGCCATGGTGGCAGCGGCGCAGTTGACCCTCGCGGTGCGCGAGATCGCCGCCCGGCGGCCGGGCCGACAGGTCGGCACGGTCGGCCGGATTGAAGTCGAGCCGAACTCTCCGAATGTGATTCCTGGCAAAGTGACCTTGAGCGTTGAATTCCGCGACCTGTCGGAGCAAGTGCTGCGCGAGCTTGACGAGGCGATCAAGACGCGGGGCGCCGCGATTGCGAAGGACACCAACACGACGATTACGTTTACGCTCGCCAGTGTCAACATCGGCGCGCCGGCCACCAGTGGCGTTCAGGCGGCCATCGGCACAGCCGCCGATGCGCTCAGCCTGCAGACGCGCCGGCTGCCGAGCGGCGCCGGCCACGATGCGCAGCAGATTGCGCGGCTGTGCCCGATGGGGATGATCTTTGTGCCCAGCGTCGGCGGCGTCAGCCACTCGCCTCGGGAACTGACGACGTGGGACGACTGCGCGCGCGGCGCGAACGTCCTGCTCGGCACCGTGCTTGAACTTGACCGGCTGGATTCTGTATAGCCGAGTCGCAGACTAAGCAGCCGCAGATTAGACGCCGATTCAGAATTCTCAATCTTCTTCACAGCCGGCGGCTGTAGGTTGGGCATCTGCGGCCTGTAGTACGCTGGCTCCCACTCATCCTTCCAGCGTGTCTCCGAATGTGCATGAACCGACAACTGTCTATTGTTTCTGCCGTCGCCCTTCTGCTCTGCCTGACCGCATCACGTTCGGCGGCCCAGACCAAGCCGGGTTCGGCCAACTTGGCCACCGCCGTTCGAGCGACCGAGGCGCCAACCATCGATGGCGATGTGCTGGGCGACCCGGCGTGGAAATCCGCAACGCCGATTACCGGCTTCATGCAGGAGCAGCCGGATGAGGGCCAGCCGGCGTCCGAGAAGACCGAAGTCCGCGTGATCTTCACCGCCGACACGCTCTATGTCGGCGTCATGCTGTACGACTCCGACCCGAGCGGCATCATCGTCTCCGACGCGCGCCGTGATGCGCCGATGGACGACACCGACAGCTTCCAGATCATCTTTGACACCTATCGCGACCGTCAGAATGGGTTCGTGTTCGGCACCAACCCGGCCGGCGTCGAGTACGACGGCCAGGTGACCAATGAAGGGCAGGGCGGTGGTGGCCTTGGCTTTGGCCAGATGCAGTCGGCCGGCTCGGGGTCGGGGTTCAACATCAACTGGGACGGCGCGTGGACCGTGCGGAGCAAGCTCACCGAGCAGGGATGGTCGACCGAGTTTGCGATCCCGTTCCGCACCCTGCGCTATCCGTCAGCCACCGACCAGACCTGGGGCCTCAATTTTCAGCGCAACATCCGGCGGAAGAACGAACGCGCCTATTGGGCGCCAATTCCGCGGCAGTTCAATCTGTACCGTCTGTCGCTGGCCGGGTCGCTCACGGGCGTGCAGACGCCGGCGCTGCGCAACCTGCGCATCACGCCCTTCGCCCTCGCCAACGCGCTCAAGTCCGGCGTTGCGCCCGTGGATACCGAGATGGACTACGACTTCGGCGGCGACTTGAAGTACGGCCTCACGCCGAGCCTGACGCTCGACGCCACTATCAATACCGACTTCGCGCAGGTGGAAGTCGACGACCAGCAGGTTAACCTCGATCGCTTCACCTTGTTCTTCCCCGAGAAGCGCCCGTTCTTCCTCGAGAACGCCGGTTTCTTCAGCGTCGGCAACCCGGGTGAAGTCGACTTGTTCTTCAGCCGCCGCATCGGTATCAGCGATGCCGGCGAGGCCATTCCGATCATGGGCGGCGGTCGCGTGTCTGGCAAGGCGGGGAAGTTCAACCTCGGCTTGCTGAACATGCAGACCGCCGAGTTCGAAGATCGGGTGCCGAGCATGAACTTCACGGTGATGCGCGTCAGTCGCGACCTGCCCAATCGATCATCGATTGGCGGCATCTTTACCAATCGGCTCGAAGTCGGCGACCTGGCGCGCGAGTCGTCTGCCGGCCGCACCTTCGGCGTGGACGGCAAGTGGGGCGTCGGCCCGACCAGCATGTTCACCGGCTTCTTCGCGAAGACCGAGACCGAGGGCGTGACCGCGAGCGAGCACGCGTTCAACATCCGCTCGCAGACCAACCGCCCGCAGTGGGACCTCAACCTCGGTTACCAGGAGGTCGGCAGCGGCTTCAATCCCGAGGTCGGCTTTCTCAATCGCAAGGGCTATCGCAAGCCAGACGCCTTCTTGATGACACGCTTTCGGCCCAAGGACTTCATCGGCATCCAGGAACTGCGACCGCACGCCATGTTCCGGGGCTTCTGGGGGCTTGATGGGTTCCAGGAGACGGGTTTCGTACACCTCGACAACCATTGGCAGTTCCGCGACAGCACCGAGGTTTACACCGGCATGAACCTCACACGGGAGGGCGTCCGGACGCCGTTTGCGATCTACCCGGGCGTGATCGTGCCGCCGGGCACCTACGACCATGCCGAGATGCAGCTGGTCGGCATGAGCAACCAGGGCGCGCCACTCAGCGCGCAGATTCGCGTCACCGTCGGTGGCTTTTTTGGTGGTGACCGCGTCTCGCTCAGCCCGACGATCAAGATGCGGGCGGGGGACGCGCTCACCGCGGAGGTGTCCTATCAGCGCAACGACGTCCGGCTACCGGGCGGTGAGTTCACGGCTAATCTGGTCCGCACCCGCGTTTCGTATTCCTTCTCGTCACGCGTCTTTACACAGGCGTTGATTCAGTACAACGACCGCGCCGACCTGTGGTCGATGAACTTCCGTTTCGGTTGGCTGCAGGCGGCGAACACCGGCTTGTTCGTTGTTTATACTGATACCCGCGGCCTGTACGACCTGTTCGATCGTCCTGAACGTACCGACCGGTCGCTAATCGTCAAGTACTCGTATATGTTCGACTTGTTCCGGTAACCCGTCGGCCAACTGCAGGGGATGATCATGCGCGTTCGCGTCCTTTGTCCGCTCCCGCGCTCGGTCACGCGGCCGCGGTCGCTGAGGCGCGCCATTGGTCCCGACGGCACTACCGAGCGGCCGTCGACGATCACCGTGAGCGGCGACAAGCGGCTTGTTGAGGCGAACTCCCCCCGTACGCTGTCAGCCGCTGGCGCGCGCGGCAACTTCACCTTCAACGCGAAGTTGTGCCACGGCTGCAGTTAATTTTTCAGAATCTGCGGCATCGACGCCGCCTGCGGACGAAACGCGCCCGAGGACACCTCGGTGTCGACGTAGGTGAGTGTGCCCTGACAGCTTGGGCACTGAGGATCGGCGGGGCGAGCGCCAGCATCGATGGTGGGCATGCCTTTACATTATGGCGTAACTCGAAGCGACACCATGGCTCTCGGTGCACCATAGGCCCATGCCACTCAACTGTCCTCACTGCCGCGGTGAACTGGTTGCCGGCGAAGCGGTCTAGGGACTGGGACGCATGGCGATTCGACCCGAGGACTCGAAGTTCTTCACGCTCCAGACCGGCGACGTCATGACCAAGGCGATGATGTGCCGCGCGTGTGGCGTCATCGAGCTGGTCGGCGACGTGGCCAAGCTGAAGCGGTTGATCAGCGGGACCGACACGCCGCCGGGATCGGGCCCGCCTCGCGAGCCGTAGTTAGGTAAACTATGGCCGCCATGTCACGAATCATCATCGCTGCGCTGTTGCTGTCGGTTACCGTACAGGCCCAAGATGCTCGCCAGGCGCCGACGGCGGGGGACGGTCCTGACCCATGGTTCGGTACTTTCTCGATCATCGCCTTCGATCCCGCGACCAACGAACTGGGCGTCGGGGTCCAATCGCGGGCGTTTGGGGCTGGTGCCGCCGTGCCATATGCGAAGCCTGGTGTGGGTGCTGTGGCGACGCAGGCATCGGCGAATCGCCAGTACGGTCCCAAGGCGATTGCGTTGCTCGAGCAGGGATTGTCGCCGGCAGAAGTCGTCAAGCGCATCACCGACGAGGATCCCGGCCGCGACACGCGGCAGGTGGCCGTCATCGACGCGAAGGGTCGCTCTGCGGTCTACACCGGCAAGCGGGTGATCGATCGCAACCACGATCCGAAGGACCTGGTCCATCTCGGCGGCTTCGCCGGTTTCGCCGCGGGACCCAACTTCTCGGCGCAGGGCAACACCTTGGCGAGTGAGGACGTCGTGAAGGCCATGGCCGCCGCGTATCAAGCCGGCAAGGGCTCGATGGCGGAGCGGTTGATGGACGCGCTGGACGCCGGGCAATCGAAGGGCGGCGACACGCGCGGCATGCAGTCCGCCGGCATCCTGGTGGTGAAGCCGCTACCCGCCAACTCCGACTCGACGGTCGAGCGCATCGTCGACATCCGCGTGGACGATCACGAAGAGCCGTTCAAGGAACTGCGCCGCGTGCTGAACATGACACTCGGCGTGCCGAACCGGTTGACCGAACGGTCGGCGCAGTTGGCGAAGGAAGGGAAGTTCGCGGAGGCGATCGCCGAACAGAAAAAAGCGCTTGAGATCAACCCGCGCAACGAGCAGGCGATGTATGCCCTGGCCCAGCGCTATGCCCAGGCGGGCGATACCAAGCAGGCGTTAGAGCAATTGGGTCACGCCATTCGGCGTCAGCCGAAACAGTGGAAGCCGCAGGCGGTCGCGGACCCGATATTTGCGAAGCTCGCCAGCCTCCCCGAGTTCAAGAAGCTCGTCTTGCCCTAGGCCATGCGCGACGGTTGCCACTGCAGCCCGAGGCCGATGATCCGCTCAATGAGCTTGGCGTAGGTCACGCCGGCGCGTTGCGCGGATTCGGCGAAATCCTCGCCGTGCGCCAACTGCGGATTCGGGTTGGCTTCGATCACCGACAGTTCCCCATCGGCCTTCATCCGCAAGTCGATGCGCGCGTAGCCTGACAGGTCGAGCGCGCGGTAGACGCGCTTGGCCAGGTGCTGCACCTTGGCCGACAGGTCGTCCGGCAACGCCGCCACGGCGGTGTCGATGCCGTGCTTCTTCTGGTACTTGACGCTCCACTTCACGCGCTCGGTCGCGATCTTCCAGTTGTTCTCGGGCATCTTCGAAAACGACATCTCCCACACTGGAAATGTCTGCAAACGGTCGTTGCCCATCACCCCGACATAGAGCTCGCGGCCATCGATGAATTCCTCGACGATCGCGGGGGTCATGATGGTGTCGTGGATGAACTGGACGCGCTTGTTCAGCTGCTCGTCATTCTCGACCACCGAAGCCTGTGAAATACCGGTGGACGACTCGTAGGTCAGCGACTTCACGATCAACGGGAAGTGCAACCGCTTTGGCAGCTTCACCTTGTTGCCGAGCGGCACCACCAGGAAGTCGGGCACGGGAATGCGGTGATAGGCCATCAGCTTCTTGGCCAGGCCCTTGTCGCGCGACAGCGTCAGCCCGCGCGGGTTGCAGCCGGTGTACGGCACCTTCAGCAGCTCGAGATAGCTCACTACGTTCTGGTCGAACACCACCACATCGTCGAACGCCTCCATCAGGTTGAAGGTGATGGTCGGCTTGAAGTCGTCCATCGTCGCCCGAATGGGGGTGAGGTCGTCGTGAACACCAATCACACGCACTTCGTGGCCCAGCACCTTCAGCGTGCGGACGACGTCGTATTCCATGCGCCAGGAGGCGGTCGAGGCGGTGGCATGATCGGGGGCCTCATCGGGTGGTTCGAGGCCTTTGTGGACGAGAGTCAGAACGCGCTGTGGTTTCAAAGGGCCACCCGATGCCGGCCGCTGTGCAGGTAGTTCATCACCTGAACGGTCAGCAGCACCGTGAATTCCTGCCGCGCCTGTTCTTCGGGCACGGCGAGGCGAAGTTTGAGCTCGCGGCATCGGACGATGATGTCTTCGAGCACCTTGTCGATGGTGTATTGGTAAATGCCGGTCCAGTCAGCGACGATCTTGCGGACCGGCTGCCGGATGCGGCTAAGGAACTGCGCCGCGGTGATATGGTGCGCGTGCTCGGGTGCGTCAGAGAACAGGCGCCGCAGGTCACGATCGTAAAACGTCGGATGATCGACGCCGTAGTGCCGCCGCTTACGGCGGTAGTGATAGCGAAGGCTGCGATTCAGCTTGCGCAGCGGATCCACTTCATCAGTCCGCTCGAGCAGCGGCTGCTTGCCGACCAGCGACTTCATCAGCTCGTCCATGTACTCGAGCTTCTTGAGGGCGGGCCAGCCGGCGTAGCGCGTGTTCCAGTTCGCCTCAGGCGTCAGCCACACCGCGAAGGTCTCGGCGAAGTCTTCGTCAGGGTGACTCTGCGAATACCACGGGTCGAGGTGCAGCACGAAACTCTTGCTGTACGGCCGCGGCGCGTAGAATTCGGGATACGGCTCCGAGGAACGGCCGAAGATCGCGCGCCGCTGGCGGCGCAGGCGCAGCTTGTAGGCGTTGTCGATGACGTGGCCGGCCTCGTGGCGCAGGATGCGCATGCACCACTCGTGCTCGCCGCCCTCGACCGCCAGCATCTGCGTCTTCTCGAGGCGCTCGAGCCGCGGATGTGCCAGGTAGAACGGCACCGCCATCGAGGCCTGGCCGTCGGGCGTGAACCACTCATCCGACAGGTAGAAGTGGAGCGGAAAGGTGAGCCCACGAGCCGCGAGTTCCGCATTGAGTTGTGAGATACGGGATTCGACGACCGTGCCATCAAGCCGGAGGGGGAGCTCCGACAGCCGCAGATTCAGCAGCTGTTCGTCGGGGAGATCCGGCCAGTCGGGGGGCGCCGCGTTGGGCATGGGGGCTCTTTTGTGGGACTGATGGTGCGCTCGGCAGGACTCGAACCTGCGACCCCCGGCTTCGAAGGCCGATGCTCTATCCAGTTGAGCTACGAGCGCACGCAGCCCTTATTATGTCTCACGACCTCTTGAGTTTGTCCGCGAACGATTTCTCGAGTTTCTTCACCTTCGGCATGGCCACGGCCGCCACATAGGGCTGGTTGGGATTGCGGGCCACGAACTCCTGGTGGTACGCCTCGGCCTCAAAGAACTGCTCCAGTGGCTCGAGGGTGGTCACGATGGGCTGGTCGAGGACCTTGGCATCGTTCAGTTGCTGGATGTAGGCCGCGGCCACGCCTTCCTGGTTCACACTGGCGTAGAAGATCGACGACCGGTACTGCCGGCCCATGTCGTTGCCCTGGCGATTGAGCTGCGTCGGGTCGTGGGCGACGGCGAAGAAGACCTTGAGGATTTGTCCCAGCGAGATGCGGCGCGAGTCGTAACGCACGCGGATCACCTCGGCGTGGTCAGTCATGCCACTGCAAACGCTCTGGTAGTCAGCAGTCTCAGGCGTCCCGCCGGCGTAACCGGAGACGACGCTGTTCACGCCGTCGAGCTTGGCGAACACCGCTTCCGTGCACCAGAAGCAGCCGCCGCCAAGCACTACCGATTGCGGTGCGCCGGTGAGATCGGCAGGCGCATCAATGGTGGGATCTGGAAACTGGTCCGCAGGTATGCCAGAGTCGCCGCCAAACAAGTCACTGAGTTTCATGGATTCGATTGTACCGCGCGCGGTCGGCGCAAACCGACCAGGACAATCACGGCGGCCACGGCGAGCAGCGTCGCCGACAGCGGGTGGGCCAGGAACACCGACCAGTCACCCTGGCTGATCGCGAGCGCGCGGCGCAGGTGCTGCTCAGCGGCGGGTCCAAGGATGACCCCGATCATGACCGGTGCCACTGGTGCATTGATGTGGCGGAGCATGAAGCCCACGCCGCCAATCGCCGCGACCAGCAACAGATCCCCGGCCGACCGATGCACGCTGAACGCGCCCAGTGACGCAACCACCAGGATGCCGCCATACAGCCACGGCCGCGGGATCGACAGCAGCTTCACCCACAGCCCAACCAGCGGCAGGTTCAGCACCAGCAGCATCGCGTTGCCGACATACAGGCTGGCAATCACGCCCCATACCAGCTTCGGCTCATGCTCGAACAGCAGCGGTCCCGGCTGCAGACCAAACTGCTGAAACGCGGCCAGCAGCACCGCCGCCGTGGCCGAGGTCGGCAGTCCTAGCGTGAGCAGCGGCACGAGTGTGCCCGCGGCGGAGGCGTTGTTCGCGGCCTCGGGACCCGCCACCGCCTCGATCGCGCCATGGCCAAATTCCTCCGGCCGCGACGACAACCGCTTCTCGATCGCGTATGACATCAGCGTCGGCAATTCGGCGCCGCCCGCCGGCAACGCGCCGATCGGGAATCCGATGGCGGTGCCGCGCAGCCATGGCCTCCACGACCGCCGCCATTCCTCGCGCGTCATCCACAGCGAGCCATGCACCGGCAACACGTGGTCGTAGTCGGGACCGCGGCTGACTACCCATAAGGTTTCACCGACGGCGAAGAGGCCAATCGCGACGATCACGGGATCAATGCCATCCAGTAAGTAGGGAATGCCGAACGTAAAGCGCGCCTGCCCGCTCAAGCCGTCGATGCCGACACTGCCGAGGACAAGCCCCAGCATCAAGCTGACCCATCCTGCGAGCCGGGCACCACTGCCGCCGAGTACGGTCGTGACGGTCACAAACGCCAGCACCATCAGCGCGAAGTACTCGGCGGAGCCGAACGCCAGCGCCAGACGCACCATCAGCGGCGCCGTCACACTAAGAGCGAGCGTGGCGAGGGTGCCGGCCACGAACGAGCCGATGGCCGCCGTCGCGAGCGCAGCGCCCGCGCGTCCATTGCGCGCCATCTGATAGCCATCAAGCGCCGTCACGATGGTCGCGCTCTCGCCAGGCGTGTTCAATAGAATCGACGTCGTCGAGCCACCGTACATCGCGCCGTAGTAGATGCCGGCAAACATGATCAACGCGGCGGTGGGATCGAGTCCGTAGGTGACAGGGAGCAGCAGCGCGACGGTGAGCGCGGGCCCGATGCCCGGGAGTACGCCGACCGCCGTGCCGAGAGTGACGCCGGCCAATCCCCACAGCAGGTTGATGGGTTGCAGCGCGACGACGAAGCCGGTCCAGAGGTCGCCCATCAGGGAAGCACCACACCGAGACCCGAGGTGAAGACGAGGTAGATGATGGCGGCAAACGTGACACCGATGGCGGCGTCGCGCGCGACCATGGCCCGTGCCGGCCGCACGCCGCGCCACGTGTTGGCGGTGACGACGAACGTGATTGTGGACGCGATGATGAAGCCGGCCGTCAGCATCAAGAGTGGCTGTACGAGCAGCGTCACTCCGAGAATGGCGGCGCTTCTGCTGTTCGATGCCGCGACGGCGATGGGCGCGCGATTGCGCCGTCGCGATACGACCAGCGCGGCCGCCAGCAGTCCGAAGACCGCGACCGTCGCATTCGGCATGGTCGTCGGCGTTACCGCCATGGTGAAGCGGGCTGAAGGAGCGGTGTCGGCCGCGGCGAGGCGCCGCAGCACCGCCTCGACCCGCGCCTGCTCGGCCAGCAGGAATTGGCGGAAGTCGGCACCAGGGAGGAAGAGGTCATCCCAGCCGTTCAATGTCAGCGCTTGTTGCCATGCGGTACTTCCTGCCATGCGCGTCACGCGGGCAATCAGCGCGTCGCGTTCGGCATCGGACAGGCCGGGCGGGGCCACGATGGCGCGCCAGTTGGCGAGGTCGAGCGCGACGCCGGCTTCTCGTAGTGTCGGCGCGTTGATACCCGGGACGCGCGCGGCCGCCGAGATGGCCAGTGGCCGCAACTGGCCGGCGGCAATCTGCCCGGCGAACTCACCATAGCCACTGACCGCGGCGGTCAACTGTCCGCTGAGGACCGCGGCCAGCGCCGCGCCCCCACCCGAGAATGCGATGTAGTTGACGCGCGAGGCCGGCAAGCCCACCTGTTCGGCGAGCAAGCGCACGAGCAAGTCGTCCGTACCGCCGGCCGAGCCGCCACCCCACGAGACGCCACCAGGATCCCGCTTGAAGGCGTCGAGCAAGTCTGTCAGCGTCTGATGCGGGCTGGCCGACGGCACGACAATCACTTCCGTTTCGCCGGTGAGGCGCGCGATCGGGGTGGCGTCCGAGAGCGAGACCGGCGACGCGTTGGTGATGACGCCGCTGACCATGACCAGTCCGGTCACGAGCAACGCGTGGGGATTGCCGCGCTCAGACTGCACGAACCGCGCGAGCCCGATGGTGCCGGCCGCGCCGGGAATGTTGTCCACCTGCACGCTGGTGGCCGGCTCGATCTCGGCCAGCACGCGCTGCAGCACGCGCGCCGTTTGATCCCAGCCGCCGCCCGGGGCTGCCGGTGCTGTAATGATCAATTGCGCGTTGGCGGAGGCCGTCGTGGTGGCGATGAGGGCAAGCACCAGTGTGCCGCGCAGGAGCATGGCGGCGATTCTATCCTCCTTCGTGCTGCGCTTCGGGGGGACAGGTCACGGGTAGAATCACGTCATGCGTTATTTGCACTATGACGTGTTCACGAATCGCAAGTTCGAAGGCAACCAGCTGGCGGTGTTTCCTGACGGCCGCGGGCTGACCCAGGCCCAAATGCAGACCATCGCGCGCGAGATAAACTTCTCCGAGAGCACGTTCCTGCTGCCGGCCGAAACGCCTGGCACCGACGTTCGCATGCGCATCTTCACGCCGGGCGCGGAACTGCCCATGGCCGGCCACCCGACCATCGGCACCACCTTCGCGCTGGCGCACGAGGGCGTGATTGCCGTCGGCCGAGAGCGGTGGGTGTTTGGACTGGGCGTCGGGCCTACGCTAGTGGAACTGACGTGGACGGATGGTGTGCCGTCGTTTGCGTGGATGGATCAGCGTCCGCCCGAGTATCGCGAGCCGGCCTCGTCACGGGCCGAGATCATTCGCGCTGCCGGCGTCGATCCTGCTGCCGTCGACGCCACGGGACTACCGGTGGAAGAGATCTCGTGCGGTGCCGCCTTCAGCTTCGTACCGGTCCAGACTCGCGCGGCCGTCGATGCCGCCGAACCCAACCTGTCCGCCCTGCGTCGCCTCAACAGCGCATTTCCCGGCGGACAGGTCGGCGTGTTCCTGTTCAGCACCGAGCCGGTAGATCCGGCGGTAGCCGTCTATAGCCGGATGTTCGCGCCCTCGCCGGACCTCCCTGAGGATCCCGCCACCGGTGGCGCCAGCGGTCCGCTCGGTGCGTATCTCGTGAAGCACGGCCTCGTGACCCGTGAGCAACGGCAAGACATGGTGAGCCTGCAGGGAGTGGCCATGGGGCGGCCGAGCCGCATTCACATGCGCATCACCGAAGATGCCAACGGCGTGGTCACGCGCGTGCAGGTCGGCGGTCAAGCCGTGCGCGTCGGCGAAGGAACGATCGAACTCTAGGGCGAAAGACGGCTGCGCGTCCAGCCGCCGGCTGCGCGGGTGTAGAGCAGGCGATCGTGCAGGCGGCTGGGCCGGCCCTGCCAGAACTCGACCTTCTCCGGCACCACCCGGTAACCACCCCAGAATTCCGGGAGCGGAACCGTCTGTCCGGCATACTGCGCCGTCAATTCGGCGTAGCGGGTTTCGAGCACGCCACGGTTAGCCACCGTGGTGCTCTGAGCCGATGCCCATGCGCCGATCTGGCTCTCGACTGGTCGGGAGTGGAAGTACTCGTCCGACTCCGCCGTTGACACCCTCGTCACCGAACCCGAGATGCGCACCTGGCGTTCGAGTGCCACCCAGAAGAACAGCAGGCACGCCCGCGGCCGCACCGCCAACTCGCGGCCCTTGGCGCTGTCGTAATTGGTGAAGAACACGAAGCCGTCATCGTCAAAGCCTTTCAGCAGGACGATGCGGGCGTCGGGATCGCCGTCGGGTGTCGTGGTCGCCAGCGTCATGGCGTTGACGTCGAGGATCTGCGCGTTGGCGGCCTCTTCGAACCACGCGGCGAACTGGCGAATGGGATCGGCAGCGGCCTGGTCCTCGCCCAGGGCGCGGCTGGCGTACTCACGTCTCAGGTCGGCAATGGTGCTCATGATGGCGGCTTGACCCTGTTCCGAACTTCCACCCAGAGACCGAGGAACCGGTGGTCCTTGGACTCGGGGACAAATTGCGATGGCGAGAATCCCGCAGTGGTGATGATGGTCAACGGCATGATGCCGCCAGCCGCGACCGGAAGCTCAACGTCGGCGCCTTGCCCAGGCACCAGATCAAACTCGCGCCGCCAGCCGAGTGTTGTGATGGTCACGTGATTGGCGACTCCGCCGCCATGAAGGAACAGTACCACGGGCGTGGTCCGCTCCGGCTGCACCGCGACGGTGACGTCCGACGTCCGCTGGCCGGCGGTCCAGAAGCCGTTCGACTCGGCGTAGGCCTGATCGTGAAAATAGAAGGTCGTGTCGCCGTACCGCGCCACCGACAGCACTTCGCCGACGCGTGGGCGCGCGCCCGCGTCGACTACCGAGGTGGGCGTGATGGCGATGGCCGTGATGGCGCGTTCCATCTCGATCGGCCCACCGAAGCCGACGAAGCCGGCATCGACATCCAGGGCGAAGGTCGTGTGCCAGATGTCACCAGCGGCGGGTTGCAGCGCCCACGATTGTAGGGGCGGCCCCATGCGTCCAACTTGCAGGGAGAACTCGGTCGGAGCCGACGGCACCTCGTGGCCGAACGTGACGTCAACGCGATAGCGTCCAGCGGGCAGGGAGAAACGGCCGTTGTGAATGACGCGGAGCGGCTGCCAATCGGTTCGCTGCTGGGGCTTCACACTGAGCCGGACTTCCGAGAGCACGGCCGCGGCGTTCACCCTGCGCATGGGATCGTAGATGACGCCGACCGGACGCACGCGTTCGTCAAACCCATCGAGGGTCGCTAGGCGCGAGCGAGCGCCGAGGTCGGCACGGGGCAGGGCGTCGCCCGCCGGCAGGAATGGGAACGATGCTGCAATGATCAACAGGGCCGCCACGAGAGTCACCATGGCCGTGAGCGCCGCGACTCCGGGCGTCGTCGTTCGTTGCCGCGACAGGAACCAGCCGGCGCCGCCGGCGATCGCGAGCCACCACGCCGTATGCAGCAGCGCGATGGGTGTGGCGTGCATGATGAACGTGGGCGCCAGCGTCCACAATTCCCAGCGCGGCGACCAGTATTCCAGCAGCGCCGAGGTGCCATCGCGGCCGTTGGCGATGATCATCCCGTCTTGAGAGAGCGCCAGCGTAGCCGCGATGCCGACGCCGATCCAGAGCAGCAGGTGCTGACCGGCACGCCGGGCTGAGCCGGCCGGCGCGGCGCGAAACGCCGTGGCAATCGGTACCGCCAGCAACAGCAGTCCTGAGGCCAGGGGTCGTGCCGGCGCCGAGTTGCCGCCCCACCAAATGCGGAACGCGCCGACGGTCACCACCAGTGCGCTGAAGACCAGGGCGATTTCAATCGCCTGCCGCCGTGACTCGCCGCCCGCTCGCCACATCTGGTACGAGCCGGTCGCGGCCAGGATGTAGACCGGCGCGAATGCCAGCAGGCCGTACTCCTGATCGAAGAAGAGGCCGGGCCCGCCGAACAGCAGGTTGAGTGGCGAGGTCTGGACCAGCGCGCCGTACGGCGCCATCGGCAGGGGACTGCCCCAAAACGCCTGGAAGAAGGCGAGCCATCCCACCAGTGAGAGGGCGTAAGGTCCAGCCACCGCCCAGACTTTCGGATTCCGTAAAAGTGAAGCAGGTTGACTTTTCTGACTTTTCAGGCGCGCCAGCGCCACCAGGACCAGCGCGGCCGACATGGGGGCGTACTTGGTGCTCAGCCACGGCAGGCACGCACAGGCCAGGCCTACGCCGAGCCAGCGCGCCACGCCGGCAGCCGACGGCGGCGTCCTCGTCGCCGTGACGAGCGCGATCATCACGGCCAGTGCGGCGGCGATTTCGGGATACACGCTGAAGGTGTTCAACAGGAACGGAGCCGAGCACGCGATGGCGGCCCAGGCGAAGGTGGCGGCACCGGCCATGTTGACCGTGGCCATGGTCCACCACCAGGCGATGGCGGCCGCGGTGGCGGCCATCAGGATCAACACGAAGACCACGACGGGGTAGCCGCCGGCGCCGTAGATCGGTGCGATCAGCAGGGGGAGGCCGACGGGATGAACCGAGTAGATCTCCTGGTCGACGCCGCGCGTCAGGTAATGCGGCTCGAGGTCGGCGGGGAAATACTCCCGGTAGTCACCGCGGATGTGATTGTTCTCGATCTTGAAGTCGCCATCGCGCCACAGGCTCTGCGCAATGACGAGGTAGTGCGGTTCGTCGCCCCCCGGAAAGAGAGGTGTGCCGGCGAGACGCGCCCCTGCGATCCCGGCCAGACATGCCGTCGCCAGCCAGATCACCGCGATAATGCGCCGAAGCGACCAGCGATCGAGCCAGCGCGCGGTGATCAGGTGGCTGTGCCACAGCGTCCACAATTGCAGGGCCGCCACGCCGAGCCACACCACGGCGGCCAGTGGACCGGCCAGCGCCTGGACGACCGGCCACGAGTCCGGCAGGAACGGCAGGAACGGCACGATGAGGATGACGAGTGCCAACGTCGGCAACACCAACTCGCCGAGCCGCGGTCGCTTGTTGGCCGAGGTGCCGCGCGGCGCGTTCAGGTGATCGAGGCCGAGCAGGAGCAAACCAGCAAGGCAGGTAAAGCCGAGCAGCGCCAGCCAGGGTGGCAGCATCGCGTAACGGACCAAGCCCTGCGGCGTGACCATTTGGTCGAGCACTCCGCGCGTGGCGTAAAGGGCGGCGCCGGTGATCGCGCAGGCGATCGCAGGCCACAGCTTGGCGAAGCGCAACACGTCTGTGATTCTACCTAGGAAACCAGGGTGGCCGGCGCGATCACGACGGCTGCGTGACCGGATCGACGATCTCCACCCAGATGCCGAGCAGCCGCGCATCGCCCGACGCCGGGTCGATGGCCTGTGGCGAGAAGTTCTTGTCGGTTGAAATCGTCAAGGGAATCACGCCGCCGGCGGCCACCGGAAGCGTTACCTCCGCCGCCTGGCCAGGCACCAGCGCAAACTGGCGATGCCAACCGAAGGTGCTGATGGTAGCGTTGTTGGCCTGTCCGCCGCTATGAATGCGCAACACCAGCGGGGCCGTTCGTCCGGCGGGCACCGCCAGCGTCACCGCCACCTGGCGGCCGACGGTCCAGAATCCGCCCTGCTCAGGGTACATCTGTTCCTCGTGGAAGTAGCACATGACACCGGCGTAGTTCGCCGCCGACAACACCGGGCCGGCAGGTCGACGCGCGCCGGCATCGGTGACCGCGACCGGCGTGATGGTGATGTCGGCAATGGCTCGCTCCATGTCGACGGGTCCGCGAAAAGCGACGAAGCCGGCATCGAGGGCCAGCCACAGGGTGGTGTGCCATTTCTCCCCGGCCGTTGGCTGCAGCGTCCACGTTTGCAGGGGCGGACCGATTCGTCCGACCTGCAGTGAAAACACTGTCGGCCGGGTGGGGACGCGGTCGCCAAACGTCACGTCGATGGCGTAGGTGCCGGCCGGCAGGGAAAAGCGGCCGTTGTGGATCACGCGCAGTGGCTGCTGGTCGCTGCGTTGCTGCGGTTTCACCCCGAGTTTCACGTTAGCCAGGAGCGCTGCCGCGTTCACGTGGCGCAGCGGATCGTAGATGATGGCAGCGGGCCGTACCCGCTGGTCGAAGTAATCGAGCGTGGCCAGGCGCGATCGCGCCCCGAGATCGACGCGCGGCATCGGCTCGCCCGCCGGCAGGAACGGTAGCGTCGCCGAGACGATCAACAAAGCGGTGGCCAGCGTCACGATGGCCGTCAGCGCGGCCCGGCCCGGACTCGCGGTCGTCTGGCGCGAGAGGAACCAGCCGGCGCCGCCGGCGATGGCCAGCCACCAGAGCGTGTGCGCCCACGCAATCGGTGTCGCGTGCAAGATGAAGGTGGGCGCCAGCGTCCACAACTCCCACCGTGGCGACCAGTACTCGAGGAGCGCCGACGTGCCATCGCGCGCGTTGTTGATCAGCAGGCCGTCCTGCGCGATGGCCAGCGTCAGGGCAATGCCAACGCCGATCCACAGCAGCAGATGCTGACCGGCCCGTCGGGCCGAGCCGGCCGGCGCCGAGCGAAACGCCGTCGCCATCGGCACCGCGAGCAGCAACAATCCCGACGCCAGTGGCCGCGCCGGCGCCGACGTGCCGCCCCACCAGAGCCGGTGTGAGCCCACGGTGCCCAGCAACGCGGCGAACACGAATGCGATCTCGATGGCCAGCCGCTTCGATTCGCCACCGGCTCGCCACATCTGGTAGAACCCCGTCGCCGCCAGGACATACACCGGCGCCGTGGCGAGTAGCCCGTACTCCTGATCGAAAAACAGTCCGGGCGCGCCGAAGAACAAGTTCAGCGGGGACGTCTGCACGTTCGAGCCGTACGGAGCGGTCGGCAGGGGGCTGCCCCAGAACGCGTAGAAAAAGGCGAGCCACGCGAACCCCGAGAGCGCATATGGTCCGACCACCGCCCACGCTTTCGGATTTCGTAAAAGTGAAGCAGGTTCACTTTTCAGCCGTGCCAGCGCCACCAGCAGGAGTGCGACGGACATCGGGGCGTACTTCGTGCTCAGCCACGGAAGGCAGCCACATGCCACGCCGACGGCCAGCCATCGGCTCAGCCCCGGACCAGAGGGCGGCGTCCGGACCGTTGTGACGAGCGCGATCATCACGGCCAGCGCCGCGACGATCTCTGGATAGACGGTGAACGTGTTGAACAGAAAAGGCGCCGACCCCACGATGGCGGCCCATGCGAACGTGGCGGCACCGGCCATGTTGACCGTGGCCATGGTCCACCACCAGGCGATGGCGGCCGCGGTGGCGCCAACCAGGACGAGTGCAATAATCACCGCCGCATAGCCGCCGGCCGCGTAAATCGGCGTCAGCAACATCGGCAGGCCCAGCGGATGAATCGAGTAGATCTCCTGGTCGGTGCCGCGCGTCAGGTAGTCCGGCTCGAGTTCGCCGGTGAAATATTCCTTATAGTCGCCGCGCGTGTGGTTGTTCTCGATCTTGAGATCGCCATCGCGCCACAGGCTCTGCGCCAGCACCAGGTAGTGCGGCTCGTCGCCCGACGGAAAGACCGGTGTGCCAGTGAGGCGCGCGCCGGCGAGGCCGGCCACCGCCGCCGTCGCGACCCAGATCGCGAAGCCGACCTGGCCGAGACTCCAGCGTGCGAGCCAGGGCGGGGCCGGGCGGTTCTGCCACAGCGTCCACACTTGCAGGCCGGCGACGCCCAGCCACACGATGGCCCCCAGGGGGCCCGCCAGCGCCTGGAACAGCGGCCAGCGATCCGGCACCACCGGCAGGAACGGCACGACCAGGACCGCCAGCGCCACCAGGGGCAACACCAGCTCGCCCAGACCCGGATGTCTCCGCGTCGTTGTGCCGCGCCGCGCACCCAGCTGATCGAGGCCGACGAGGACCAGGCCGGCCAGAAAGATGAAACCGATCAGGGCCTGCCACGGCGGCAGCATCGCGAATCGGACGACGCCGTTGGCCGTGACCGCCTGGTCGAGCACGCCGCGCGTCACGTAGAGCGCGGCGCCCGTGATCGCGCCGGCAATCGCGGGCCAGAGAAACGCAAAGCTCGACATCCGTCAGTGATTCTACATAGGATCGCGTCCATGAAAAGGTCCCTCGCGCTGGTGTGTGTCGCCGCACTGCTCTCGGCGTGTCAGTCAACACCGCCGCCGGCCCCCGCGGCCGCCCCGGCGACGAGTGCCGCCTTCGACGTCCTCATCACCGGTGGCCGCATTGTCGACGGCACCGGCGCGCCGTGGTATCTCGGCGATCTCGGCATCATGGGCGATCGCATCACGGCGATCGGCCAGTTGGCCGGGCGGGCGGCGACGACGACCATCGATGCTCGCAACCTCGTGGTGGCGCCCGGCTTCATCGACATGCTGGGCCAGTCGGAATTCAACGTCCTTGTCGACGACCGCGCCGCCAGCAAGATCACGCAGGGCGTCACGACCGAAATCACCGGCGAGGGCTCGTCGATCGCGCCGATCAACGATCGCCTGGCCGCCTCGGTCAAGGCGCAGTACGACCGCTTCAAGGTGGTGCTCGACTTCCGGACGCTCGAGCAGTATTTTGCGCGCCTTGAGCAGCACCGCCCGGCGATCAACGTCGGCAGCTTTGTCGGCGCCGGTAGCCTGCGCGCCTATGTGGTCGGCGACAGCCAGCGTGACGCGTCGGCGGCGGAGATCGTCGAGATGCAACAGCTCGTCGAAACGGCGATGACGCACGGCGCACTCGGGGTCAGCACCTCGCTGCAGTACGTGCCGGGCCGGTTTGCCTCGACCGACGAGCTGGTCGAACTGGCCAAAGCCGCGCGCAAGCACGGCGGCATCTATATTTCGCACCAGCGGTCCGAGTCGGGGCAGATCATGGCGTCGCTGGACGAGGTGTTTGCGATTGCCGAGCGCGCCGACATCCCGGCCGAGGTGTGGCATCTCAAGACCGCCTACAAGGCCAACTGGGGCCGCATGCCGGAAGTGCTGAGGCACTTCGCGGCGGCACGGGCGCGCGGCCTTGATGTCACCGCCAACATGTATCCCTACGATCGCGCCTCAAACGGCCTGGACGCGTGCCTGCCGCTATGGGTGCGCGAGGGTGGTCTCGACAAGATGCTGGCGCGCCTGAAAGACCCGTCGCTGCGCGATCGCATCAAGCAAGACATGGCCGACCCGGCGGCGAAGGATTGGGAGAACCAGTGGTACGGCTCCGGCGGTGGTGCCGGCGTCATGGTCTCGACCGTGCTTGATCCAACGCTGCGTCAGTGGGAAGGCAAGCACCTCGTCGAAATCGGCAAGGCGATGGGCAAGGATCCCCGCGATGCGGCGATCGACCTGGTGATTGCCGACCGTGCCGAGACCTCCGTGATCATTTCGATCATGCGCGAAGACGATGTCCGGTTGGCGCTGGCGAATCCAATGATTTCGATCGGCACCGATTCAGGAGCGAGGGCCGAGGATGGTCCGTTCTCGGAATCGAAGTCGCATCCGCGGGCGTGGGGGTCGTTCGCCCGCGTGCTCGGCAAGTACGTGCGCGACGAGAAGCTGGTCACGCTCGAGGAGGCGGTGCGCCGCTTCACCTCGCGTCCCGCGGCGCGCGTGGGCATCACCGATCGCGGGCTGCTGCGGCCGGGGATGAAGGCCGACATCACCATTTTCGATCCCGCGACCGTCCGCGACGTGTCGACGTTTGTGGATCCAACCCACTACTCGGTCGGCTTCCCCCACGTGTTGGTCAATGGCAAGGCGGTGGTGTCGAACGGAAGAATCACGGCCGAACGCCCGGGCCAGCCGATTCGCGGCCCCGGCTACAGGAGCCAGCCGTAACCGGTGGCGGCAACCCCCACCACGCTCTCCATTTCGGCCGTGTTCTCGGGCTCTCGCCGCGGCGGCAGATGCTCGTCCGGGCGGCTCACGCCGGCCGACTAGGCTGTCATCAAGACCCATCCCGAGCACACCCTCAACGTGTTGCGTCGCGTGCCGACCTCCGAGGAACTCGCCATCGACGCCTTGATGAGCGCGCGTCCGTATTGAGCAGCCATGCCGCTCGACTAGGGGCTGGTGTAGATTCAACAGGGGCGGGCCACCGAGTTCTGCCCCGACTGCGTCGATGTGCTCGGGCCCGCCCTGGCCGCTGCCGCGGGCGCCGTCGCGGGTGAGCCGCAAGCGGCGGCCGCGCTGGCGCGCTACGAACAACGGTTCGCCCGCGCGCTTGGCACCATCATCAACGTGATCGATCCCGACGTGATTGTGCTGGGCGGGGGACTGTCGAACGTCGAGCGGCTGTATGAGAACGTCCCGCAACTGTGGTCTCCGTTTGTCTTTTCCGATCGTGTTGGCACCAGGCTGGTCCGGGCCGTGCATGGTGACGCCAGCGGCGTGCGCGGTGCGGCCTGGCTATGGGAGGAACAGGAGCTACGGAGTTAAGGAGTTCTTTATCTCTTGATCTTCTAATCTCCTGTAAAATGGTCGACATGAAACTTCGCATCGCATTCCTAGTTCTCGCCGCCGTTTGGACCGTGGCGGTCACGCAGTCATCGCTCGCCGCGCAGGCCGCCGCCGCGCCCGCTGCGCGCACGGTGTGGGATGGTGTCTATACCGAGGCTCAGGCCGAGCGTGGCGCCGCCACTTACCAATCAGCGTGCTCTGAGTGTCACGGCGCTGACCTCTCGGGCGACGGCTTCGCGCCGGCGCTGACCGGCGCGGAATTCACCGGCAACTGGAACGAACTATCGGTCGGCGACTTGTTCGAACGCATCCGCATTTCGATGCCGCCGACCGGACCCGCGGGCGTGACCCCGGCGCAGAAGGCAGACATCGTCGCCTACGCGCTGAAGTTCAACAAGTATCCGGCGGGTACGACCGAGCTCGAGGGCAAGGCCGACGTGCTGAAGCTGATCAAGATCGAGATGAAGAAATAAGGTTCAGGGGTTCTTTCGCCACCACGGGTTCCCGAGGTTGGTGAAGGGGCCCCC
>NSIL01000034.1 GCA_002737365.1 Acidobacterium sp.
TCGCCGGCGATGAACAGCGTCTTGTCCTTGCGTTCCTCGTAGATCTTGCGGAGGCGCTCTTCGAGGTCGACGACTGAGACGTCCGACTTGTTGATGGAGATCTTCTTGTCGGCGGTGTACTCAATCACAACTTGTGAGACATCGACCTGGGTTTGCTCAGCGGTCTTGGTCTCGGCGGGCAGGTTGACGTCGAGGCCCTTCTGCGAGAGTGGCAGGGCGGCCATGAAGATCACGAGGAGAACGAGCAGCACGTCGATCATCGGCGTGATGTTCATGTCGCCGTTGACTTCGAGCTTCTTGGCGGTAATGACGCGGTCGGCGCCGAGGTGCCGGTGTGCAGCCATGTTAGTTGCCTCCGCCTTGCAGCAGGCTGCGGGCCTTGGGGTCGGTAATCAGGCCCATGTCTTCGATGCCCATCGCGCGCATATCGTCCATCAGATCCATCACCGCAGAATAGCGGGCGTCGACATCGGCCTTGATCAGAATGATGCGCTCCTGCTTGTTCTCGAGGATCTCTTCAACCTTCTGCCGCAACTCTTCCTTGCGCACCGGCAGGCCGTTGACGAAGTACCGGTCCTGCTTGTCGATGGCGACAACGGTCTGGTCCTGCGTTTCGGGCTTGTCCGCGGTGTTCGCGGCGAGCGGCAGTTTCACGTCCGCGCCCTTCTGAAGCAGCGGCGCCACGATCATCATGATGATGAGCAGCACCAGCATGACGTCCACGAGGGGCGTGACGTTGATGTCCGATTTGATTCCACCTTTGGAACCGCCGACATCCATTGACATAACTAGTTCTCCTTGCCGTGTTACCGGGAGGGCGGCGCTTGAGCGCCGCCGGGACGGGCGGGACTGAAGTCCCGCCCTCCTGGCAATTACGCCGTCTTCTTGATGAAGTAGTCGACCATCTCCGACGACGAGTTATCCATCTCGACGTTGAAGAACTCGAGCTTGCCCGACAGGAAGTTATAGAACCACACGGCCGGGATGGCCACGAACAGGCCGAGTGCGGTTTCGACGAGCGCTTCCGCGATACCGGCCGAGACGGCGCCGATGCCGCCCGAGCCCGACGAGGCGATGCCGACGAAGGCGTTGATCACGCCGATGACCGTGCCGAGCAAACCGACGAACGGCGCGGTCGCGCCGATGGTGGCCAGGCCGGAGACGCCCTTCTTGAGGTCGTTCGAGGTCAACGCGGTGGCGCGCTGAATCGAGCGGCGGACGGTGTCGAGCAGGTCTTCACGCGACAGGCTGCTGCCGCTCTCCTGCTGGAACTGGTATTCCTGGAGGCCGGCAAGCACGACCTTGGCGAGGTGGCTGTAGCGGTATTCCTTCGCCGACGACAGGGCGATGGCTTCCTTCAGCCGGCCTTCCTTGAGGTGCTTGGCGACGAGGGGGGCATACATCTTCGACTGCTTGGTCGCCTGATTGAACGTGTAGATGCGCTCGATGGACACGCCCACCGACCAGAACGACATGATGAAGAGGATGACGGCCACGGCCCAAGCCGCGGGACCCATCTGTTCGAACATGTCGACGAGATCGATACCGCCGCCTTCCTGCGCGAACGCAGGCGTGCTCATGAGTAACATGGCGAAACCGGCACCAGCGATACGACCAAACTGACTCTTCCGACCTTCCATCGCTATCCTCCAGAAAAAAACGGCTTACTACGTGTGAAGACCTTCGCTGCTTTGCCTGAGCACGCGGGTCTGAAGACCCGCCTCTACTGCAACGTAAACTGCACCGTCACTGTCATGATGACGGGCACGGGCACGCCATTGAGCAAGGTCGGTGTGAACACCCACTGCCGGACCGCCTCGAGCGCCGCGCCATCGAGCAGCGGAATCGAGCGCAGCACCTTCGCATCCTTCACCGCGCCGTCGGGGCCGATCGTGGCCTCGATGATCACAATACCCTGCACGCGCGCCGACTGCGCGATTGGCGGATACACCGGACGCACGTCGCGGGTCTTCTGCGGCGGCTTGATATTGCCACCGACGCGAACGGGCGCGGCGGGCGGCGGCGGGGGGGGCGGCGGTTCCGGAATGCCACCGGTGATGCCACCGGCGATGCCGCCGATGATGCCGCCTTCGACACCAGATGAACGCTCGAAGCCAGCTTCGAGACCGGTCTCAGCCTTGATTTCCTTGGGCGCTTCGAGGGGAGCCGCATCGGGACTCACATCCATCGGAGGAGGCGGCGCCTTCGCCTCGGGTGGCGGCGGGGGCGGCGGCGGGGGCGGCGGCGGGGGCGGGGCAGCGACAAACGCCATCATCGACGGCGTGGTCGGCAAGACCCCCGTCGCCATCAGCGGAACGATGATCAACGCAGCGACGACCGACGCCTGGATCAACATGGTGAGTGGCACGGTGTACCACATCTTGTTGCCCATCTTGATGGACGGATCGACGACATCACCAAACATGTCGCGTGGCACTGTTCCTCCTGCTCCCCGTCGAACCAGCCGAACGGCTCGTTCGTCTAAAAACTATGACGCCGAATAAGCGACGCCAAAAGAGCGCCAATTATCCCTGCGTCGAAAACCGTTGTCAACGCCGGATCCCAGCCAATCTACCGGCCAGTGTCTTAAATTAGACACCAGTTTCAGGAATCGGCGCCCTGAAAAACGCCCGGCGCCCTTAAAAACAAGGGAGGGGCCAGACCCTGTAGCGATGACGCTGTAGGGTCTGCCCCCCTTGTAATGTCCGGCGATTCTAGTCGTGCTCGAATCCCCGCGTCAACAGCTTGATGGCCTGGAAACCATGCAAATTCCGCATCATTACCAACTATTACAAGTAAGACGGTGTGCAACCGCTCCAGCGCCTCGGCGCTTAATTGGATTCGATGCGCATGCCGTAGAACGAGCGGTGAACAAAATACATGCTGACGACGAAAAACACCGCCGACAGGCCGAGCGTGAGCGCGGCGCCCGTGCCCAGGTAGACGCCCAACTCGACCGCCAGCAGGCCGAACAGCGTCGTGAACTTGATCACCGGGTTCATGGCCACCGATGAGGTGTCCTTGAACGGGTCGCCGACCGTATCACCAACGATCGAGGCATCGTGCAGCGGCGTGCCCTTCATCTTCAGCTCGGTCTCGACAATCTTCTTCGCGTTGTCCCACGCGCCGCCGGCGTTGGCCATGAAGATGGCCTGGTAGAGGCCGAACAGCGCGATCGAGATCAAGTAGCCGATGAAGAAGAACGGTTCGACAAAGGCAAATGCCAGCGTCGAGAAGAACACGCCAAGGAAGATATTGAACATCCCCTTCTGCGCGTAGAGGGTGCAGATCTCCACCACCTTCTTGCTGTCTTCGACCGAGGCCTTGGTTGCGCCGTCGAGTTTGATGTTGGCCTTGATGAACTCCACCGCGCGGTAGGCGCCGGTGGTGACGGCCTGCATCGAGGCGCCGGTAAACCAGTAGATCACCGCGCCGCCGGTGATCAGGCCGAGCAGGAAGGGCGGGTGCAGGATCGAGAGCATCTTGATCGCTTCCTGATTTTCGAGGCCCTGCGTCAGCGTCATGATGATCGCGAAGATCATCGTCGTGGCGCCGACCACCGCGGTGCCGATCAGCACCGGCTTGGCGGTCGCTTTGAAGGTATTGCCGGCGCCGTCGTTCTCCTCAAGCAGTTCCTTGGCCACCTTGAAGTCGACCTTGAAGCCGTACTGCTTCTGGAGCTCCTGCTCGATGCCGGGGATCTCTTCGATCTGCGAGAGTTCATAGACTGACTGCGCGTTGTCAGTGACCGGTCCGTAGGAATCGACGGCGATGGTCACGGGACCCATGCCGAGGAAGCCGAAGGCGACCAGGCCGAACGCGAAGATGGCGGGTGCGACCATGATGCCGCCCAGGCCCCAGTTCGAGACCAAGTAGGCCACCGTCATCAGGCCCATGATCGTCAGGCCCAGCCAGTAGGCGCTGAAGTTACCGGCCACCAGGCCCGACAGGATGTTGAGCGACGCGCCGCCCTCACGCGACGAGGTCACTACTTCCTTGACGTGGCTGGAGTGCGTCGAGGTGAAGACCTTGACGAACTCGGGGATGATCGCGCCGGCCAGCGTGCCGCAGGTGATCACCGACGACAGCTGCCACCACAAGTCGGTGTTGCCGCCGAGGTTCGGAATCAGCAGGTACGACAGCACGTAGGTCAGCACCACCGAAACGATCGAGGTGAGCCACACCAGTGAGGTCAACGGCGCCTCGAAGTTCATCTTCTCGACATTGGCGTACTTGGCGCTGGCGATCGCGTTGTTCACGAGATAGGAGCCGGCCGAGGCCAGCACCATCATCACGCGCATCATGAACATCCACACCAGCAGTTGGACCTGGATCGACGGGTCCTTGACCGCGAGCATGATGAACGAGATCAGCGCGACCCCGGTGACGCCGTAGGTCTCGAAACCGTCGGCGGTCGGACCGACCGAGTCGCCGGCGTTGTCGCCCGTGCAATCGGCAATCACGCCCGGGTTGCGCGCATCGTCTTCCTTGATCTTGAAGACCACCTTCATCAGGTCCGAGCCGATGTCGGCGATCTTGGTGAAGATGCCGCCGGCGATGCGCAGCGCCGCCGCGCCCAGCGACTCGCCGATGGCGAAGCCGAGGAAGCAGACGCCGGCGTACTCACCGGGAATGAACAACAGGATGGCGAGCATGAACAACAGCTCGACCGAAATCAGCATCATGCCGACGCTCATGCCCGAGCGCAGCGGGATGTCGCAGACCGGGAACGCCTTGCCCCGCAGGCTGGCGAAGGCGGTGCGCGAGTTGGCCAGCGTGTTGATGCGGATGCCGTACCACGCCACGCCGTAGCTGCCGCCAATGCCAATCAGGCTGAAGATGATGACGATGGCAATGCGGCCGGGCTCGAGCCCGGTCAGCGTGAAATAGGCCACCATCACGGCGCCAATAAACAACTCGAGAATTAACAGGAACTTGCCCTGCTGAATCAGGTAGGCCTTGCAGGTCTCATAAATCAGCGCCGAGACGTCGGCCATCGATTTATGGACCGGCAGGTTCTTCACCGCCGTGTAGGTCCACAGACCGAACAGCAGTCCCAGCACGCACACCACCAGGCCCGACAGCAGGATCTGGTGCCCGGTCATGCCGAGGAAGTCGCCCTGGTTGAGGTCCGGCAACTGGATGTTGACCTCGCCGCCGGGGCGATGGTGCGCGCCGTCCGCTGCTGTTTCGGGCTGCGCGGCCAGTAACACCGGCGCCGTCAGCACCGCCATCCCCACCACCAACGACACCGCACCAACCAGCCGGCCGACCCTATCGAGAAGTCTCATCACCATCGTGTCCTGTCCTCGTACTGATCTGCGGAGGCAGCGCCATGCCGCCCGTTAAGAAAATCCGCACGCCATCTTCAACCGACAAGTCCGGAAAAGAGGCCTGGTGGCGCGGGTAGACGACCACATCACCGAGATAGATGTGATTGGTCGGCACATACACCGCCACCAGCGCTTCCGGTCCCTTGCCCCGATCCAGCGTGAACTCGCGCGTCAGGAAGCCCAGCACCAGGCCGCGACGCGAATCGTCCACGATCACCACTTTCTTGAAGCCCGTCTCGCTGTCGGGCGAGAACGCCGCCACCAATTGCTTGACCGGCGCATACACGGTCTTGAACAGCGGCACGTTCAGCAGCCACCCTTCCCCCTGGCGCAAAATCCGGCGCCCCAGTACGTTGGTCGCCAGCGCCCCGGTCAGCAGAATCACCGCGGTCGTCATCAACACGCCCAGCCCGGGGACCTCCCGGCCGAACAAGTTCGTCGATAGCGGCGTCGCCACCCCATCGATGAAACGAAACAACCAGA
Source organism: Acidobacterium sp. (assembly GCA_002737365.1). GTDB lineage: Bacteria > Acidobacteriota > Vicinamibacteria > Vicinamibacterales > UBA2999 > 12-FULL-67-14b. Next base: position 5,817 of record NSIL01000034.1, read on the forward strand.
CCAGCGTGACGACCGTGATAAACAACGGCACCGTCACGACGAGGCCGGCCAGGAAGCTACGACGCAGCCACTGCATCATGGCTCAGCCCTGCCGCATCAGGAGCCACCCAAAGGTGACGGCCGCCAGCGCAAACCGATAATACGCAAATCCTGCCAACGAGTGCCCCGCAAGATACCGCAAAAAGTACTTCACCGTGACGTAGCCGACGATCGCCGAGACAATTAAGCCAACCGCCATCAGCGTCACGGGCGCCCCGGCCAGGCCGACCTTCGACAGCTCGTAGGTTTCCTTGACCGCCACCGCGAACACCGCCGGCAGGCTCATCAGGAACACGAACCGGGCCGCGGTGTCGCGCCGCAGGCCCTGAAACATGGCCACCATCAGCGTCGATCCCGATCGCGACAGGCCCGGCGCGAGCGCCGCGGCCTGCGCCAGGCCAATCACCAGCGCCTCGCCATAGCCCAGCGAATTGGCGTCGCGGGTCGGTCGCCCAATCCGCTCCACCCAGATCAACCCGAGGCCGCCAATGACCAGGTTACTGGCCACCACCAGCGGCGTGCGAATCCGTGCCTCGATCTGATCGCCGAACAATCCGCCGACAATCACGACGGGGATGGTGCCGACGATGATCAGCCGGCCGAGCCGTTCCCACTCACCATCGCGGCCGGACAACGCGCCCGGCGCGGCCGCGATCAGCCGCGCGACGTCGGCGCGAAAATACGCCAGCACCGCGAGGAGTGTGCCGACATGACAGGCCGCGTCGAACGGAATACCAAACCGGCCGGGATCCCAGCCGAAAAACGCCCGCGCCAGAATCAGGTGGCCCGAACTGGACACCGGCAGGAACTCCGTGAGTCCCTGGACAACGCCCAACACCGCGGCCGAAAACAGATCCACCAGTTTCCTTAGCCAAGCTCCGCGGCGGCTGACTACGCCTTACGCGAACCCTGACGGCCCGCCGCCTGCTTGCCACCCAGGATGGTCGCGATCGCCGCGGCGATGAAGATGGTCGAGTAAGTGCCACTGATGATGCCGACGAGCATCGTGAACGCGAACCCCTCGAGTACTTCGCCACCGAACAAAAACAGCGACAGCACCGCCAGGAAGGTGGTGCCGGCCGTGATAATCGTGCGGCTGAGGGTCTGGTTGACACTCGCGTTGACGACGGCATCGAGCGAGTCGCGGCGCTTGGTCTTCAGGTTCTCGCGCACGCGGTCGAAGATCACGATGGTGTCGTTCACCGAGTAGCCGGTGATCGCCAGGATCGCCGCGACCACGTTCAGCGACAGGTCGTAGCCGAAGAAGAACAGGAACGCCAGCGTCACCAGCACGTCGTGCAGCGTCGCCGCAATCGCGCCCAGCGCGAAGGCGAAACGGAAGCGCAGGCCGATGTAGATGGTGATGCCGAAGATCGACGCCAGCGTCGCGTAAATCCCCTTGCGCTGCAGGTCGGCGCCGATCACGGGACCGACGATTTCCTGGCTCCGCACCTCGAACTTGCCGAGGCTGGCCTTGGTGATCGAGTCGACAATGGCGCGCGCGTTCTGCTCGAGCGCCGCGCCCTCTTCGACCGTCACCTGCGACACCCGAATCAGAATTTCGTGGTTGGCCTCGTCGCCATAGCTCTGGATGACGTTCTCACCAGGCATGCCGGCGGCGAGCGCGGCCCGCACCTGGTCCACGCTGGTGGCTTGCTCGAACTTCACCACCACGATGGTGCCGCCCGAGAAGTCGATGCCGAGCGGAATACCGCTGGTGGCCGTATAGCCGACGCCGGCGAGCACGATCAGCGTCGACAGCGCGATCGCATGCCAGCGCCACTTAATAAAGTCGTAGTTTGCGTTATCGAAGATGGCCATATGACTAAATCGAAAGCTTCGCGACCTTCGAGTGGCGTGACAGCGTCAGCTCGAACAAGGTGCGCGAAACGAAGTATGCCGTGAACACGTTGGACAGGAGGCCGATGGTCAGCGTCATCGCAAACCCGCGGATAGGACCGGTACCGAACTGGAACAGGAAGGCCGCCGAAATCAACGACGCCACGTGCGTGTCGAGGATCGTCAGCAGCACGCGGTCGAAGCCGGCCGCCACGGCTTGCTTCACGCCCTTCGCCGAGGCCAGTTCCTCCTTGATGCGCTCGAAGATCAGCACGTTCGAGTCCACGCCCATGCCGATGGTGAGAATGAAGCCGGCAATGCCGGGCAGCGTCACGGTGGCGCCGACATAGGCCATCAGGCCGAGCAGCATGACCAGATTGATGGTGATCGAAATGAGCGCGTTGAAGCCCGCCAGCTTGTAATAGAACAGCATGAACAGCGTGACCATCAGCAGGCCGCCGACCGCGGCGGTGACACCGGCGCGGACCGAGTCGGCGCCAAGCGACGGACCGACGGTGCGCTCTTCCAGGTAGGTGAGCGACGCCGGCAGCGCGCCCGACCGCAGCACCAGCGACAGGTCCTGCGCCTCCTGGTTGGTAAAGGTGCCGGTAATGCGGCCTTCGTCGTCGATGCGTGACTGAATCTGCGGCGCCGAGACGACGCGGCTGTCCATCACGATGGCCAGCTGCTTACCGATGTTGGCCTGGGTGAACATTCCGAACTTGCGCGCGCCCTCGTTGTTCAGCGAGAAGCTGACGGCGGGACGGTTATTCTCGTCGAGTGTCGGCCGCGCGGTGCGCAGGTCGCGGCCGGTGACGGCGGCGACGCGGCGGACGGCGTAGTAACCGGTGCTCGCCGCCTGGCCAGGCGCCCCCTCGATGGTGCCGGGCAAAATCTGGAGGTCGGGTGGCAGATTGCCGGCATACGCCTGCCGCGCCGCGGCGTCATCCGGGAACGGCCCCTGGTCGACCTGCTTCAATTCCAGCAGAGCCGTCGAGCGAATGATTTCTTTCGCGCGGTTGACGTCAGTCACACCGGGCAACTGCACCAGGATCTGGTCGGCCGCGCTGTGGCGGGCGATGATCGGCTCGGCCACGCCCAGCTCGTTGACGCGCCGCTCGATGGTCTGCAGCGCCTGATTCACGGTGTCTTCGCGCAACTGGACGACGATGTTCGGCTTGAGCGTGAAGGTGTAGCCGCCGGCGCCGGACGCGCGATCGTAGTTGACCTCGACTTCCGTCAGCGCCGCCCGGAACGCCGCGTCCTGCTCGACCGGCACGCCGGCGACACTGAACGCGGTCGGACCCGCGACCGCCATCCCGCCGATCGGAATGTTCGCGGTCTTCAGCTGCTCGGACAGGCGATCGGCGGTGGTCTGCGTCTCGACCCGCAGCGCATCGTCGGTCTGGACGCGCATGACGAGGTGAACGCCACCCTTCAGGTCCAGTCCGAGCCGGACCTTCTGGTCAGGCGGATAGAACGAGAAGATCGACAGCGCGGTGACGCCGAGAATAGCAAGGACTTTCCAACGAAGGTTCTTCGACATGGCTTATGTATTCGGTGCTTCGACGACAGGGGCCTGACCCTGGTAGCCGACGATGGCGGCTTTGGAGATGTCAACGCGGACGTTTGGCGCGACCTGAAGCTGGACGATCTGGTCGCTGATCCTGGCAATGGAGCCGAACAGCCCGCCGGTCGTCACGACCTTGTCGCCCACCTTCAGGCCGTCGAGGAACGCCTGGACTTTCTTCTGCTTCTTTTGCATCGGAAGCAGGATCACAAAGTAAAAAATCGCCAGTACAAGCGCGAAGGGAATGAGCTGGATCAGCGGACTGACCTGTTGGCCAGGCGATGACGACAGCGCGAATAGCGTGCCGAAAAGGGGATCCGTCGTGGTCATGAAATTAACGCGCGGCGGGTAAAAGTCCGATGGAAACCTTGCCTTAAATCTTCGAACCTGCCGAACGCTATAGCCTCTCTAATCCGCCGCATGGTGTCAAGGTAAAAGCTCAGGTTATGCAACGTGTTAAGGGTGCCTCCGGTCATCTCGCCCGCCATGAAGAGATGCCGTAAATAGGCTCTCGAAAAACGCCGGCACGTGTAGCAACCGCAGGCCGGATCCACCGGCCCGTCATCCTCGGCAAACCGGGCGTTCTTGATGTTTAGCGGGCCTTCGCTGGTGAAGAGCTGTCCGTTTCTGGCGTTGCGGGTCGGCATGACGCAGTCGAACATGTCGATGCCCCGCGCCACCGCCTCCAAGAGGTCGATTGGCGTACCAACCCCCATTAAATAGCGAGCTTGGCCAGACGGCAGAAAGGGGACCGTCTGCTCCACCACCTGATACATGGTCTCGTTGGGCTCGCCGACGCTCAGACCTCCAATTGCGTAGCCATCAAACCCAATAGATACAGTTAGTTGCGCGCTCTTTTGCCTCAGTTCCTGGAACGTCCCGCCCTGAACAATCCCGAACTGCGCGTGTCCCTTTCCTTCACCCTTCAGCTCGAGAAAGCGGTTCCGGCAGCGCCGGGCCCAGCGGGCCGTCAATTCCAGGGAGGTGTCGATAATCGCCTCGGTCGAGGGCAGCGCCGGGCACTCGTCGAGAACCATGGCAATGTCCGATCCCAGGTTGGCCTGAATCTCGACCGCCTTCTCCGGTGTGAGCAGGTGTGCGCTGCCGTCGTGGTGTGAGCGGAAGTGGACCCCCTGTTCCTCCACCTTTCGGCGATCTGACAGGCTGAACACCTGGTAGCCGCCGCTGTCGGTCAGCATGGGGCGTGACCAGCCGATGAACTTGTGGAGACCACCGCGCCTCGCGATCAATTCATCGCCGGGCCGGAGATAGAGGTGGTAGGTATTGCCGAGAATGATCTCGGCCCCCACGTCTTCCAGGTGTTGGGCCGTCAGTGCCTTGACGGCCCCCTGGGTGCCGACGGGCATGAACGCCGGGGTCTGGATCACGCCGTGCGCGGTCGTAAGGTGACCGCGGCGCGCTGAACCGTCCGTGTGAGTAAGGGTAAACATGCCCGACCCGCTATTATTCCAGTAATGAAGAAGTTGCGCGTGGGTGTCATCTACGGCGGGCGGTCTGGCGAACATGAGGTGTCGGTCACCTCGGCTGCCTCGATCTTTAAGTCGATCGATCGGACCCGCTACGAGCCGGTGCCGATTCGCATTGAGAAGGACGGCCGCTGGACCCTGGCGGACCGGCCGCCCACGGCGTTGTCGGCCGCCGAGGTCATCCAGCAGGCCCGCGTGGCGCAGACCCGGCCGGTGCGAGCCGGCCGCGACTCGTTGTTTGCCCCGTACCCGTCGAGCGACACGTTGATCACGGTCGAGCGCCGCAGCTCGTCAGACGGCAGCGCGCCGGCCGACGTGGAGCGCGCCGTGGTGACCGGCCTGGGCCTCGACGTGGTGTTCCCGGTGCTGCATGGCCCGTACGGCGAAGACGGCACGGTGCAGGGACTGCTCGAGCTCGCCAACGTGCCCTACGTCGGTCCGGGTGTGCTCGCCTCGGCGGCGGGGATGGACAAGGTGGTAATGAAGGTGCTGTTCGGCGCGGCGGGCCTGCCAATCGTGGCTTCGCGCTCGTTCGTGCGCGCCGAGTGGACGCGCCATCGCGCCGGCGTGCTGGCGGGCATCGCGACGCTCGGCTTGCCGCTGTTTGTCAAGCCCGCTAACCTCGGCTCGAGCGTTGGCATCTCCAAGGTCAAGACCGAAGCCGAGCTCGTCCCGGCCATCGAGTCGGCGCTCGAGTTCGACCGCAAGGTCATTGTCGAAGCCGGCGTCGTCAACGCGCGCGAAATTGAGTGCGCGGTCCTTGGCAACGACGAGCCGGAAACCTCGGTGCCCGGCGAGATCGTCCCGGCGCGCGAGTTCTACGACTACGAAGCCAAATACCTCGATGAGGGCTCGAAGAGCCTGGTCCCGGCCGACCTGCCGGCCGCCACGGTGGCCGAGGTCCAGCGGCTGACGGTGGCAGCATTTCGTGCCATTGACGCTGCCGGCCTGGCACGGGTCGACTTTCTGCTGTCGCGCGACACCGGCGCGATCTACGTCAACGAGATCAACACCATGCCCGGCTTCACCAACATCAGCATGTATTCGAAGATGTGGGAGGCGAGCGGCGTGGACTACCCGACGCTGGTCGATCGTCTGATCCAGTTTGCGCTGGCGCGTCACGCCGAAAAGCAGAGGCTCAAGACGAGCGCGTTATGAAGCTAAGGTGCCTCGGGTGCCTGGTCTGCCTATGGTGCCTGGGGGTCGGTGCCGGGCACCATGTGCTCGGCGCAACACCGCCGCAGCGCGGCATTACCGCTGCGCCGATCGTCGCGAGCGCCTACGACCTCATCCTCAACGCCGACTTCGAGCAACTGCGTGCGGTCCTGCCGGCCACGTGTGGTCCGCCTTCGCCTCACGGCTTCGACCGGACAAGTCCCGCGCCGCGGGTCGCGTGCCTGGGGCTATCTTGGCGCCGCCTACGGCGCGCGCGCGCAGTGGCGGGTGCTGCGCCTCGAGCGCCTGCCGGCCGCTCGAGACGGGAAGCGGATCAAAGAATCACTGGAGCGCGCCCTCGCGCTCGACCCAGCCATGCACGACGCCGAGTTCGGGGTCGGCATGTACCGCTACTACGCCGACGTCGCCCCAGTCTTCCTGCGCTGGTTGCGCTGGTTGCTGCTCCTGCCCGGTGGGAACAGGATGGAAGGCCTGCAGCAGCTCGAGCGCGCCGCCACCAAAGGCCTGCTCGTCGGCGGTGAAGCCCAGTTCCAAATCCACGTCCTGTATCTCTGGTATGAGAACAAGTTTCGCGAGGCCCTCGAGCTGGTCCGCGCACTACAAGTCCGCTATCCACGCAATCCGCTGTTCCACCAAATCGAGGCAGAGATCCTCGATGGCTACCTTCACGACCCGGCGGCCAGTCTGCGCGCCTCGGAGCGGCTGCTGGCGCTGGCGCAGAGCGGCGCGGTGAACCGGACGGCGCTCGCCGAGACGGTCGCGCGCCTCAACATGGCCCGCCAGCTGCGCGCGCTCACGCGAACCACGGCGGCCATCGCGCAGCTGGATGCGATCATCGCGGCGCGGCCCGCCGCACCGGCCGGCGCACTCACCCGCGCAGAGCGCATGCGACGCGAGCTGAAGACGCCGGTGTCCTCGACTCGCATCTACAGATCTGATCGCGAGGAGCCGACACGTGATTGGGAACCGTGATCGAGTGGGCACAAAAAGCCGGCGGTTTGACAATCACAAACGCTTTGTGCTTGACAAGGTGAACTTCTCATCCATAATCTACATCTGGTATGAGGGAGTAAGGCTCAGGCCACTGATTGTGAACACGTAAAAACAATCAGCGGTCGCCACCAGGCAAGAGTCACCCCCCATCAGGAGAGAACCATGGCGAAGAAGGCAAAGAAGGCGGCGAAGAAGGCCAAGAAGCGCTAGGCCGCGACCGGGGCGGTTCTCACCAACTGCCCCACCTTTTCACCAAGACCGCGCGCGTGAATAATTCACGTCGCGTAACGAAGCGAAGAACGCCGGCATGGACAAGCTGAGTGCCAGGCGGCAGAGGCAAGTCGTGCAGCGGCTAGGTTCTTACGCATAACCCAACCTGAAGGGGGGGATTACACATGGCAAAGAAAGCAGCTAAGAAGAAGGCGGCGAAGAAGGCGAAGAAGCGCTAGTCGCTTCGTCAGCCAGAAGATCGGAGGGAGGCGCAGTCGCCTCCCTTTTTTCCGTACCTACTGCCCGACCCAGGTCACCCCATCCCAAATCCGAATCCGCTCGATCGTGTCCCACTGCTGCAGGCGATCGACCACGTCCATTCCTGAAATCACCTGCCCGAACACCGTGTAGCGGCCGTCGAGGTGTGGCTGCGGCGAGTGAGTGATGAAGAACTGGCTGCCGCCGGTGTCGGCCCAATCGAGCGCCATGCCGACCGTGCCGCGCAGGTACGGCCGCTGGTTGATCTCGTCGCGGATGGTGTGGCCCGGCCCGCCTTCGCCGTCGCCGCGCGGGTCGCCGTCCTGGACGACGAAGTCGGGCACGACCCGATGCAGTTGCACCCCCCGGAAGTAGTTCTTGCGCGCCAGGGCAATGAAGTTGGCCACGGTCCGCGGGGCGTCGAGCACGGCCAGCTCGAACTGGATGGTGCCGCGGCTGGTGTCAATGTAGGCCGACGGCGAATACTGCGGCGAGACGAAGGTGTCGACCGCCGCCAGCTCGGGCACCATCGGCGGCGGCGCCGGCCGCATCGCCGAGACATCGACGGCGGGGTCGAGCTTCCGCAAGTGCTCCGCCGCCCGCAACCGCACGGCCCAGTCCTTGTCGGTCAGCGCCGCCACCAGCAGGGGACGCGCGGCCGCCGGGTCGATGGCCGTCAGCGCGTCCAGCGTCGCGGCACGGGCCACATACAGGCCGTCACGCTGCGACAGGGCGAGCGCCTCGATGAGGGCCGGTACTGCCGTCGGCGCCTTCAGCGTGGCCAACCCGCGCGCGGCCGCAGCCCGCACCACCTGGTCGTCGGCCTTGAGCCGCGTCAGCATCTCCGGAATCGCGCTCGTGGCGGCGACCTTGGCCAATGCGTCGAGCACCGATGGGATTACCCGCTGATCAGCATCGCGCAGCAGGCCGGTCAGCGGTGCCTCGGCGCGTTGCTTGCCCAAATCACCGAGGGTCGACGCCAGCGCGGCGCGGACCGACCAGTGCGCGTCGGGATCGAGCCCGGAGATCGCACTGATGAACGTCTCGGTATCGGTGCGCGCGAGTGCCCGCAGTGCAGCCGACCGGACTGACGGCCACGATGCCGACACCAGGTCGATCAGCAATTCCACGGCGCCGGCATGGCGCAACTGGCCGAGGGCGACGATGGCCTCGAGCTGGAGGTTCTGGTTGACCTGTGGCGAGGTGATGAGGCGCATCAGCACCGGCCCGCCGCGAGCGTCGCCGAGCAGCGCCAGGCCTCGCACGGCTTGGATGCGCACGGCCAGCGGCTCGCTGGCGTTATTGGCGATGGCTAACAACGGCGCCGCGGCCCGCGGGTCTTTCAACACCCCGAGGCCGCGGGCGGCAAAGGCGCGGGTGAGTTGCCCCTCGCCCGTCAGCAGGGCCAGTAGCGCCGGCACCGCCCGCGCATCGTTGCTGCGCTGCAACGCGAACGCGATCGGCCACCAGCGGCTGCGGGCCAGCCCGCTGCCGTCGATCAAGGCGGAAGACAGCGCCTCGTACGAGCCAAGCCGCACCAATGCATACGCGCCGAGCCGCACCGCCTCGACGGCTGGTGGCTTGGGCGTGCCCATGTCGTCGGCATTGATACCGGCCAGCACACCGGCCGACAGGTGCGCGGCCACCATGCCGGCAATCGCCGGCGCCGCCGCCTGGTGCCCGATCAGGCCGAGCGCCTCGGCGGCCCTGCCCTGGATGGTGGGATCCGTGTCGGCCAGGGCGCCAGTCAGGGCCGGCGCAGCCGCCTCATCGCCAACCAGGCCCATCGCGAAGGCGGCCATCTGCCGCACCTCGGGATCCTTGTCACGCTCGAGCTGCACGACCAGGCCGGCGACGCCGGCCGGCAGCCGCACGCGGCCGGTCGCCAGTGCCGCCCGCCGTCGCACGCGCGCCTCGGGATCCTGCAACAGCTCCAGCAGGTCGCCACCACCGCCCTTTAGTTGCCGTTCGTCCTCGAGTTGCAGGATCCAACGCATCTTCTGGTCGTAGGCCGTGACGGGAGGCGTCGCGGTGACCTGCTGTGGCGCGACCACGGGCCCGCACCCGCTGGCCACGACCAACGCGACAAGGGCAACCAGTGCGCGCGGCGAATTGAGTCGGCTCATGGGTGGTGGCGGCAACCGCTTCACGGAGTTGCCCGAATGGACAGGTGACGCAACGTGGCCTGGTCAATGCGGTCGCGAACAATGTTCACGCCGATGCCGGGGCCCGACGGAACCGGAATGGTGCCATCCGCCCCAATCTCGATCGCCGGCTCGATCAGGTCCGGCTGGTAGTAGCGTTTGCTGGCGGCAATGTCGCCCGGCAGCGTGAAGTTGGGCAGGCTCGCCAGGTGAATGTTGTGAGCGCGGCCGATGCCGCTCTCCAGCATGCCCCCGTGCCAGACCGGAATGCCATGGGCGGCGCACAAGTCGTGCAGCTCGATGGACGCGCGGTGGCCACCGACGCGGCCCGGCTTGATGTTGATGATCTGGCACGCCTTGGCGGCGATGGCGTCGCGGGCAATCCGAACGGTGTGAATCGACTCGTCCAGGCACACCGGCGTCGTGAGGCGCTGCTGCAACACCGCGTGGTCCATCACATCGTCATAATCGAGCGGCTGCTCGACCAGCAACAGGTTGAACGGATCCAGCCGGGCGAGCAGGTCCGTGTCATCGAGCGAGTAGGCGGCGTTGGCGTCGACCTGCAGCGGGATGTTGCCGAAGCGGGCGCGCACGCGCTCGACCGCTTCGATGTCCCAACCAGGCTTGATTTTGATCTTGATGCGCTGGTAGCCGGCCGCCAGCTCCTTCTCGATCTTCTCGAGGAGCTGGTCGTAGGAGTCCTGGATGCCAATCGATACGCCCGACGCGATGCGATCGCGGGTGCCGCCCAGAACCTTGGCGAGCGGTTGCCCGACCTGCCGCGCATAGAGATCCCACGCCGCCATCTCGACCCCGGCCTTGGCCATATTGTGGCCGCGGATCCGGTGCAACGCGGGAAACACGTCCCGGGGATGCTCGAACGACTGGCCCAGCACCAGGGGCGCGATGAATCCCTCGATGATGTGCCACACCGTCTCGGTGGTCTCGCTGCTGTAGTAGGGATTGGCCTCGGCGACCGACTCGCCCCAGCCCTCTTGGCCATCACCTTCAACGCGGACCAGCACGAACGTGCGGTCGTAGGAGCGCCCGAAGCTCGTCTCGAAGAAATGGACCAGCGGCAGGCGGCACAGGAACAACTCAATCTTTTCGATCTTCATGCCTACAAACTATACTCGCCAGCGCAGTGGCCTTTCACTATCTCGCCATCGAAGGCCCAATCGGGGTTGGCAAGACGCGGCTGGCCGAACGCCTGGCCGCCCGGCTTGAGGCGACGACGATTCTCGAAGACACCGAGAACCCGTTCCTGGCCAATTTCTACGCCGACCGGCCGGGTGCCGCGCTGCAGGCCCAGCTCTTCTACCTGCTCAACCGGCATCGCCAGCTCACCAGCAAGCGACAGGCCGACTTGTTTCTGCAGACCATCGTCTGCGACTACGTTTTCGACAAGGACAAGATCTTCGCGTACCTGAACCTCGACGATAACGAGCTGTTTATCTACCAGCGGCTGTTCGATCTGCTGGCGAAGGACATCCCGCCGCCGGACCTGGTCGTGTACCTGCAGGCGCCGACCGAGCTGTTGATGAAACGGCTCCGTGACCAGCCGGTCGACCCCGAACGCGAAGAACTGCCGACGCCGGACGAGGACTACCTGCGCGAACTGAACGAGGCCTACCAGCATTTCTTCTTCCACTATTCGGCGACCCCGTTGTTAGTCGTCGAGACCTCGGAGTTTGACCCCGAATCAGACGATGCGGCGTTGGACGAGTTGGTCAAGCAGATCAAGGGAATGGGCAAGGGGACGCGCTACTACGTCGCCCGGAAGTGAGCTAAGCTGAGCGGATATGGCTTGGTTCAAGAAGGCCCGCAAGCTCATTGCGACGCCCGAGAAGTCCAGCCGCGTTCCCGAAGGACTGTGGGTGAAGTGTCCGGAATGCGACACCATTATCTACACCAAGGATCTCATCAAGAACCTGCACGTCTGCGGCAAGTGCGCGCACCACTTCCGGTGGTCGGCCACCGAGCGCCTCAAGTCGCTGTTTGACGACGAGCGCTGGGAAGAGCTGGCGCCGCACCTGACGTCGAACGACCCGCTGAAGTTCACCGACACCAAGCCGTACAAATCGCGCCTGGCGAACACGCAGAAATCCACCGGCCTGAAGGATGCGGTGATTGTCGGCGTCGGCCGAATCAACGGCATTGAAACCGTGGTTGCCGCGATGGAATACAGCTTCATTGGCGGCTCCATGGGGGTGGTCGTGGGAGAGAAGATCGTGCGCGGCATCGAGATGGCCCTCGAGCGCAAGGCACCCGTGATCATCGTCTCGTGCTCGGGCGGCGCGCGCATGATGGAAGGGGCGCTGTCGCTGATGCAGATGGCCAAGATTTCAGCGGCACTGGCACGGCTCGATCGCGCGAAGCTGCCGTACATCTCGTTACTGACCGACCCCACGACCGGCGGCGTGACGGCGAGCTTTGCCATGCTGGGCGACCTCAACATCGCCGAGCCCAAGGCGCTGATTGGCTTCGCCGGCCCGCGCGTGATTGAACAGACCATCCGGCAGAAACTGCCCGATGGCTTCCAGCGCAGCGAGTTCCTGCTCGAGCGCGGCATGCTCGACCTGGTCGTCGATCGGCGCGAGCTGAAGGCGACGCTGGAGAAGACCATCCGGTTCATGAGCAAGTCCCAAGCCGCAAGCCCCGGGCCGCAAGCCGGACATTGACCTCCCTCGAACGGCTGTTCGCACTCGAACAGTTCGGCATCAAGCTCGGCCTCGACAACATGCGGGCCATCCTGGCTGCGCTTGGCCACCCGGAACAGGCATGGCGCTCGGTCCATGTCGCCGGTACCAACGGCAAGGGTTCGGTGGTGGCCATGGTCGAGCGCGGCCTGCGCGCCTCTGGGCTCAAGACCGGCCGCTACACCTCCCCGCATCTCGACGTCATCGAGGAACGCGTCGCCATTAACGGCACGGCCGTCGATCGCCAGACCTTTGCCGCCGCGACGGCGGTCGTCTTTGATGCGGTGGACGAGGCAACCCGCACCGGTTCGCTGACGGTGGTGCCGACGTTCTTTGAAGTCTCCACGGCAGTGGCCTTCGAGATCTTCAGACAGGCCATGGTGGATGTCGCCGTGGTCGAGGTCGGGCTCGGTGGCCGGTTCGACGCCACCAACGTGCTCAAGCCCGAGGTCACGGCGATTACCTCGATCGCCTTCGACCACGAGCGGCACCTGGGTACCACGCTGTCGCAGATTGCCTTTGAGAAGGCGGGCATCGCGAAGCCCGACACGCCGCTGGTGATCGGCCGGCTGCCCGGTGAGGCGGCCCGACGCATCGCGACCGTGGCGGCAGCCACGAGCGCGCCGCTGATCGATGCCCACGGCACGACCACCGACCGAATCTATCCCCCGCTCAAGCTGGCGCTGGTGGGACGGCATCAGCTCGAGAATGCCGCGGTCGCGGTGGCGATTCTCGAGACGTGGTCGGCACGGGTGTCGTTTGTGCCGACCGAGGCGATTGTCACGGGCCTGACCGACTGCCACTGGCCGGCGCGACTCGAATGGCTGCGGCTGGCCGACGGCACTGAACTGCTGATTGACGCCGCCCACAATCCGGCCGGGGCCACGGCGCTGGCTGCCTACCTGCAAGACACCGGCACGACGCCCCTGCCGATCGTGCTGGCGTTGATGGCGGACAAGGACCTGGCCGGCATGGTGAAGCCGCTGCTGCCGATGGCATCGGCCTTCGTGGCCACTACGGTGCGTCACTCGCGGTCCCGCACCGCCGAAGACCTGGCCACGGCCCTGCGCCTGCTGGCGCCGAACGTCGTGATCGAAGCCCGGCCCGATCCGATGGTTGCCGTGTCATACGCTCTATCACGAGCGAAGCGCGCGGTAGCTGCGGGATCGATTTACCTGATCGGGCCGCTGCGAGCGGCGCTGCTGGCGACGGGCGCCACGCCCTTCTGATATTCTCGACCTCATCCGTGCGGCACCGCCTTAACCTCATCCTGACGTGCGTCATCCTGCTGGGCGGTTTTGTCCGCTTGGCGTCAGCGCAGGTGGTACCCGGATGGAGCACCAAGCAGGGCACGTTCGATCGCATTGACGCCGATCGCGTCGTTTTGGTCAGTGAAGTGGAGATCGAGGGCAACGCCGGCAGTCCCAACGCGGGCCAGAAGTTCTTTGCCGATCAGGTCGAAATCAACATCAAATCAGGCGAGCTGACCGCGCGCGGGAACGTGGTGCTGCAAACACCGACTTCGCGAATCGCCGCCGAGTCGGCGGTGTTCAACACCAAGACCAAGCTCGGCACGTTTACCACGGCCTCCGGCATCGCGCAGCTGGGCGAACGCGGCAGGCAGAACCAGAGCATGTTCGGCACGCTCGAGCCCGACGTCTACTTTCACGGCGTGGTCATCGAGAAGATTGGGGCCGACAAATACCGGATCACCAAGGGTGGCTTTACCACCTGCGTGCAGCCGACGCCGCGGTGGGAAATCGTCAGCGGCAACGCCACGGTCAACCTGAACGACTACGTGATGATGAAGAACGCCGTGGTCCGGGTCAAGGACGTGCCGGTGTTCTACCTGCCGATCATGTATTACCCGATTCAGGAGGACGACCGCGCGACCGGCTTCCTGCTGCCGATGTACAGCTCGGCGACCTACACCGGTTCGTCGATCAGCAACGCTTTTTTCTGGGCGATCAACCGCAGCCAGGACCTCACACTGTTTCACGACTGGTTCTTCACCGGCAGCACCGGGGTCGGCACCGAATACCGCTACCTGCTGGGGCCGGCGGCGCTCGGCAACTTCCGCGCCTACTGGCTCGACGAGAAGGAGACAGTGGTCAATGGCGTGACCCGAAATGCCCGCAAGAGCCAGGTGTTCAACGGCAACCTGACCCAGAGCCTGCCGCTCGGCCTGTCGGCCCGCGCCAACATCGACTACTCGACCGACGTCACCACCCAGCAGCTGTACAGCAACAACTTTTACGATGCGACGACCAGCCGCCGCACCTTGAACGGCGGCGTGACCGGGGCCTGGGGCGGGCTCAGCCTGAACTCGGTCTACCAGCGGAACGAGTATTTCTACAACGCGACCGATTCGCAGACCGACGGGCGGGCCCCGGGCCTGTCAGTCACCTACAGCGGTCGCAAGTTACCGTTGCTACCAGCTTATTTTTCGATCAACGCCGACGCCTATCACCAGCTGTATATCAGCAAGGCCAAGACCCTGACGCTCGACAAGAGCCTGAACAAGGTCGACCTGGTGCCGGCGTTGCGGGCCCCGCTCAGCAAGCTGCCGTACCTGACCGTCAACGCCACCGCGGCGTACCGCGCCACGTATTTCAGTGAAAGCCTCGCCGATGACGGGCGAACGCAGATTGAGGAAGCAGTCACCCGCCGCTACGCCGACTTGCGCGCCGACCTCGTCGGGCCGGTGTTCTCACGAGTGTTCAACCCGAACAACGCCTTCGCCGAGCGCATGAAGCACATTATCGAGCCGAACTTCTCGGTTCAGCGGCGATCGACGATCGCGGACCAGGAGCGCGTGCCTCGGGTCAACGGCGCCTACGACACCGTGATCGGTGGCACCACCCAGTTGACGTATGGCCTGGCCAACCGCTTGCTGGTGCGCAAGCGGGCGGTCGAGGGCACGCAGGCCGGGTCGCCGCAGGAACTGCTCAACGTCTCCATTCGCCAGAGCTATTACAGCGACGAGACCGCCAGCCAGTTCGATCCGGCTCATGGCAACAACCAGGGCCGGCCGCCAAGTCCGTACTCACCGATTACCTTGTCGGCGAAGGCCATGCCGACACAGCCGATGTCGGTCGATTTCCGCCTGGACTACGACCCGCGCACCGACGCCGCGTTCAGGGTCATTGGCTACGGCCTGAACGGCGTGTTTCGCAACAACCTGCTGGAAACCACCGCCGGGTGGAGCAAGCAGAACTACGGAACGGCACGTAACGGCCTGTCGAACAACAACCTGTCGCAAAGCACGCTGCTGCGCCTGGGTGGCGGCAAGTACGGCGGCACCGTGTCGTTCAACTACGACATCGCGCGATCGATCCTCAACAACCACCGCTACATCGCGTTTTACAACGCCCAGTGCTGTGGTATTTCGTTCGAGTACATGGCCTATAACTACGCCCAGACCACGAACCTGCCGATCAACAAGAACCGGCGGTTCAACATGTCGTTTACCCTGGCCGGGGTCGGGTCGTTCTCTAATTTCTTCGGGGCGTTCGGCGGCGGAACGTATTAAAATCTTGGGCTGTCATGGTTAAAGTCCTGGTCACCGGCGGCGCCGGCTTCATTGGCAGCAACTTCGTCCGCTACGCGTTGCAGACGCATCCCGACTGGCAGGTCACGAATCTCGACAAACTGACCTATGCCGGCCGCATGGAAAATCTGCACGACGTGATCGACAACCCGCGCCACACGTTTGCGCACGGCGACATTTGCGATGCCGCGGTGGCCGGACCGCTGGTCGAAGCCGCCGACTACGTCGTCCACTTCGCGGCCGAGACGCACGTTGACCGCTCGATCATGGCGGCCGGCGACTTCATCAAGACCGACGTCGAAGGCTCGTTCGTGCTGCTCGAAGCCGCGCGCCGCAATCCCGGCCTGAAGCGCTTCATCCAGATCTCCACCGACGAGGTTTACGGCAGCGTGCCGGAAGGTTCGAGCACCGAGACCGACGAGCTGAAGCCGCGCAACCCGTACGCCGCCAGCAAGGCCGGCGCCGATCGCCTGGCCTACAGTTACTGGGCGACCCACGATGTGCCGGTGATTGTGACGCGCGCGTCGAACAACTACGGGCCCTATCAGTTTCCGGAAAAGATCCTGCCGCTGTTCGTGACCAACCTGACCGACAACATCCAGGTACCGCTCTACGGTGACGGCGGCAACATCCGCGACTGGCTGCACGTGCTCGATCACTGCCGCGCGCTCGACCTGCTGCTGCACACCGGCACCAACGGCGAGGTCTACAACATCGGCGGCGGTAACGAAGTGAAGAACATCGACTTGACCCACAGCGTCCTCAAGCTGATGGGCAAGGGCACCGATCTGATTAAGCCCGTGGCCGATCGCAAGGGGCACGACCGCCGTTACAGCCTGGGCACGAAGAAACTCGAGGGCATGGGCTGGCAGCCGCAGGTGCCGTTTGAACAGGGGCTCCGCGAGACCGTGGCGTGGTATCAGGCCAACGAGTGGTGGTGGCGGCCGATCAAGGAACGCGACCCGGCCTACAAGGCGTACATCGAAGCGCAGTACGGCAAGCGGGGCTGATGGCGTCGTGCGTCCTCGTCACGGGCGCGGCGGGCTTTGTTGGCAGCCACTTGCTGGAGCTGCTCACCCGCGACACGACGAAGATCGTCGCCTGGCAGAAGCCCGGGACTGAACCCCTGGTCGCCGGCGACGGCGTACGCTGGGCCACGGTGGAGATGCTCGACCGGGAGGCGGTCAGGGCAGCGCTGCGGACGATCCAGCCAGAGGTGATCTACCACCTCGCCGGCCTGCCCCATGTCGGCGATTCGTGGGGCAAGACCCGTGACACGTTCGAAGGCAACGTGCTCGCCTCCCACTACCTGTTCGATGGCTTGCGGCGCGAGGGCCTGAAGCCGCGCGTGCTCATCACCAGCACCGCCTTCGTCTATCAACCGGTCGAGCGCGCGCTCCTCGAGTCGGACCCGGTGTGCCCGAACAGCCCGTACGGCACCAGCAAGCTGGCCCAGGAAATGATCGCCATGCGTGCGTGGGAAGACGATCGGATCCCGGGACTGGTCGCGAGAGCGTTCAACCACATCGGTCCGCGCCAGTCGCCGTCATTTGTGGCGCCAGGCATCGCGAAACAGATCGCGACGATCGAGGCCGGGCTGGCTGAGCCGGTCCTCAGGATGGGCAATCTCGAGTCGCGCCGCGACCTGATGGATGTGCGCGATACCGTCAAGGCGTATCGCGCCATGATGCTCTCGGCAACGCCGGGCATTCCCTACAACGTGTCGTCCGGGACGTCGGTGATCATCAAGGACCTGGTCGATCTCTTCATCGCCCACGCGAAGGTCCCGATCCGAGTCGAGCAGGATCCCGCGAAGTTCCGGCCGGTCGACACGGCGTTTCTTCAGGGCGATCACAGCCGGCTCACGGCTGACACGGGGTGGACCCCGACGATCCCGTTCGAGCGGACGGTTGAGGACCTGCTGGCCTACTGGCGCGACCAG